>CAYYUP010000010.1:85073-94364 GCA_964474905.1 uncultured Nannocystis sp.
GCTCGTCTCGCCGGAGGTCGAGGTAGACGTCGCCATCGTCGTCGTCCCGGTTGCGGTCGCGCTGCCGCTCGTCTCGGAACCCGAGCTTCCCGTCGTCGTCGTCGTCGTCGTCGTCGCATCCGTTGGCGAATTCGTCGTACCGCTCGCGCTCGCGCCTCTGCTGCCGGTACCGATCGAGTCGTCGCCGCAGGCGAAACCCTGCGCCCCCAGGCAAAGAGCGAGAGCAAGTCCAAGTCGGCGGCTACGGTCTGTCATAGAGGTCTTTACGGCCTGGTCGCGCGAGAACGCGCACCCCGGCCAACCTATCAATGGCCGCAGCCGCCGTCAATCTAGGCAAGAACGCGCATCTCTGCGATAAGGGGCGCTAGGAGTAGCGATGATGGTCGATGCCAGCACCAGCGACTCGCCCGCGGAGCGCAATCCCGGGATGCCCCTCGATCTCGCGTGGGTCCGGGCCGTCCAGGCCAACCTCAGCGCGATCGAACGGCGAGCCGCAACGATTCCCACCCGCCGCTCGATCAAGAAGGACTGGCAAGCCGCCTGGCTCCTCCGAGCGATCACCTGCATGGACCTGACAACGCTCGCCGGCGACGACACGCCCGGTCGTGTGCAGCGGCTCTGCGCCAAGGCAAAAAACCCGGTCCGCCGCGATTTGCTCGAAGCGCTCGGGGTCACCGATCTCGGCATCACAACCGCGGCTGCCTGTGTCTATCACCGCTACATCGACACCGCTCGCCGCAGCCTCGAGGGCTCGGGCGTCAAGGTTTGTGCGGTGTCGACCGGCTTCCCGGCGGGGCTCAATCCCTTTCCGCAAAAGCTCGACGAAATTAAAGCTTCGGTCGCCGCCGGTGCCCACGAGATCGACATCGTCATCACCCGCGCCCACGCGCTGCTCGGCAACTGGCAGGCGCTCTACGACGAGGTCTGTGCCTACCGTCAAGCCTGCGGCAAGGCCCATCTAAAGACGATCCTGGCCACCGGCGAGCTGGCGACGCTGCGCAACGTCGGCCGCGCCAGCCTCGTCTGCATGATGGCGGGCGCCGACTTCATCAAAACCTCCACCGGCAAGGAGTCGGTCAACGCGACGCTACCGGTGAGCCTCGTCATGGTCCGAGCGATCCGCGACTACCGCGAGCGCACCGGAGCGATCATCGGCTACAAACCGGCTGGGGGCATCCGCGCGGCCAAGCAAACCCTCGCCTGGTTGGCGCTGATGAAAGACGAACTCGGCGTGCCCTGGACCCACGGCGACCTCTTCCGCTTCGGCGCTTCGTCGCTGCTCGGCGACATCGAACGCCAGCTCGAGCATCACATCACCGGCCGCTACTCGGCGGCCTTCCGCCACCCGATGGCCTAGGCCCGGAACCCTGGATAACCCGGAAACCCGGAAACCTGGAAAACCCACGATGACCCGGATTCGCGAGATTTTTGAGACCATGGAGTACGGCCCCGCCCCCGAGAGCGCAGCCCCGGTGACCACCTGGCTCGACGCCCACGGGCGCTCCTTTGGCCACTACATCGACGGCACCTGGCGAGAGCCGAGCGGCGGCGAACGCTTCCCCTCGGTGAACCCCGCAAACGCCCAGGAGATCGCTCAGATCGCCCAGGCCGACAACGCTGACGTCGACGCTGCAGTCGCGGCGGCCCGCCGAGCCTTGCCCGCATGGCGCGAGCTACCGGGCCACAGCCGCGCCCGCTACCTCTACGCGATCGCCCGCCAGATCCAGAAGCACGCCCGCTTTTTTTCGGTGCTCGAGACCCTCGACAACGGCAAGCCGATCCGCGAGTCCCGGGACATCGACATCCCCCTGGTCGCCCGCCATTTTTATCACCACGCCGGCTGGGCGCAGCTCATGAAGGAGCAGCTGCCGGGCATGGTGCCGGTCGGCGTCGTCGGTCAGGTGATCCCCTGGAACTTCCCGCTGCTGATGCTCTCCTGGAAGATCGCGCCGGCGCTGGCGATGGGCAACACGGTGGTGCTCAAGCCCGCCGAGCTGACCTCGCTGACGGCCCTCGCTTTCGCCGAACTCTGTGACGAGATCGGCCTGCCACCTGGGGTCGTCAACATCATCACCGGTGACGGCCGCACCGGCGCCGCCCTGACCACCCATCAAGACGTCGACAAGGTCGCCTTCACCGGCTCGACCCAGGTCGGTCGAATCATCCGCGAGGCAACCGCAGGCTCCGGCAAAAAGCTCTCCCTCGAACTCGGCGGAAAGTCCCCCTTCATCGTCTTTGACGACGCCGATCTCGACTCGGTGGTCGAGGGGGTCGTCGACGCGATCTGGTTTAATCAGGGCCAGGTCTGCTGCGCCGGCTCGCGGATTTTGGTGCACGAAGGCATCGCCGCCCGCCTCGAGACCAAACTAAAAGCCCGCATGGAGACCCTGCGCCAGGGCGATCCAATGGACAAGGCGATCGACGTCGGCGCGATCATCGACGGCAAGCAATTAGAGACCATCCGCGCCCTTGTCGACCGCGGTGCAGAGGAAGGCGCAACCGTCTGGCAGCCCTCCTGGGCCTGCCCCACCGAAGGTTTCTTCTACCCGCCGACGCTGCTCACCAACGTGACCCCGGCGTCGACGGTCTGCCAGGTCGAGATCTTTGGCCCAGTGGTCACCTTTGACACCTTTCGCACACCCAAAGAGGCGGTGGCACTCGCCAACAACACCCGCTACGGCCTCGCCGCCAGCGTCTGGACCGAGAACCTCAACCTCGCGCTCGACGTCGCCCCAAAGATCAAGGCCGGCACCGTTTGGGTCAACTGCACCAACATGTTCGACGCCTCCTCCGGCTTTGGCGGCTACCGCGAGAGCGGCTACGGCCGCGAAGGCGGTCTCGAGGGGCTCTGGGAGTACTGCAAACCCGCCTGGGTCGCCGAGGCCACTACAACTTCTGGCCAAAAAGACAGGTCAACTGTCGCCGCGGCAAAGAAAGAGGACAAGCGTCCCTCTGCAGTCGGCGCGCCGCCGATCGATCGCACGCCCAAGATGTACATCGGCGGCAAACAGGCCCGCCCCGACGCGACCTACGCCCTAGCGATCCGCTCGCCCGAGGGCGATCTTGTCGGCGAGGTCGGCCTCGGCAATCGCAAAGATATCCGCAACGCGGTCGAGGCGGCGCACGCCGCATCCTGGGCCAAGAAAACCGCCCATAACCGGGCCCAGGTGCTCTACTACATCGCCGAAAACCTGTCTCCTCGGGCAGCTGAGTTCGCCTCGCGGATCCAGACCCTGACCGGGGTGAGCCAAGGCGAGGCCGAGCGCGAGGTCGAGGCGACGCTGGAGCTGCTCTTTTACTACGCGGCTTTCGCCGACAAGTGGGATGGCCGCGTGCACCACACCCCGCTGCGCAACGTCACCCTGGCGATGCCAGAGCCCCTTGGCGTCATGGGCATCGTCTGCCCCGAAGGCCCGCCGCTGCTCTCCTTTGTCGCAGTGATCGCACCGGCACTGGCGATGGGTAACCACGTCATCGCCGTGCCCTCAGAGCGCTGGCCACTGCTCGCCACCGATCTCTATCAAGTCTTTGATACCTCCGACCTGCCCGGCGGCGCCATCAACATCGTCACCGGCAAGCGCGATCCTCTCGCGCAAGTACTCGCGGCCCACGATGACGTCGACGGCCTCTGGTATTTCGGCTCCGCCGAGGGCTCGGCAACGGTCGAACGACTCTCGATCGGCAACATGAAGCGCACCTGGGTCAGCAACGGCCTCGTCCGCGACTGGTACGCCTCCGCCCAAGGCCGCGGCGAAGAGTTTCTCCGGCAGTCGACCCACATCAAAAACATCTGGGTCCCCTACGGCGAGTAGCCGCGAGCGCCTTTGTCTACTCGCGGAGGCGTGCGCGGGGATCTGCGAGCAAAGCTGCGAGCCCGGTGAGCGCCTGACAATCCTGCGGCTCGTGATCGAGCTGTGGAACCTGAACTTTAAGACAGCTCCGTGGCGCCGCCCCTGCAAAGATCGCGATTGCCTCTTGGGAGCGTTGATTGCCCTTCGCTAGACGTTTTCCCACGGCGTGCACATGATCGAGGAGAGCCGAGAAACAAGTGGCCTCCTGCTCGTACCGCGGGGCTAGCTCGTCGAGATCTAGCTGCCTCTCGCGGGGCTCTGGCGTGGACGACCAGGGGCTATCACCGAGCGGTACAAATGCACGGTTGACGATCAACGCCTGCAACGCAACCCCGCGCCCCGCAAGGCCATCGCGGAGGTACGCCGCATCGGCGAGGTTGTCGGCCAAAGGCGAGGTGATCAAGAAAAAGGCGGAATCCGGCGAGCGCAGCTGCTCCTGAACAGCGGCTGCCCGTGCCTGAAAGCCAGGACGCAGGCTGACAAAGAGTTCAAGAAATCCGGCAAGGTCGTCGACGAGAGCCTCGCCTGCGAGCAAGGAGAGCAGGCCCCGCGCGGCCGCACCACCACGGGCTAGGAGCCGGGCCCGCAACCCCTCCGATGGCTGTCTCAAGAGCCATCCGATGACCTTTTCGTCGAGAAACGCGAGCAGCCGACCCGGCGCATCGATGATGTCGAGAGCGTTGCGAGTCGGCGGCGTATCGAGGATCACCAGCTCAAAGTCGCCGCCCGCAGTCGCATCGTAGAGGCGCTCCATCGCAACATAGGCGTGGGCGTTGCCAAAGGCCCGCGACATCAGCCGATAGACCCGGTTATCGAGAATTCGCTGGCAATGCTCGGGATCCTCGGCGACACGGGCGACCAAGGCATCAAAAGAATCGCCGGAGTCGAGCATCGCCGCGAAGAGCTGCGAGCGCTCGCCATGCCCGACATGCCCGACATGCTCATCAAGTGCGACCTCGCGGCAAGCGTCGCCGAGGTTTTCGAGGCCCAGCGTCGTGATCAACCGACGGGCAGGATCGATGGTGAGTACCAGGGTGCGGCGACCGAGTTCGGCCGCACGAACTCCGAGCGCAGCGGCGATCGTCGTCTTACCGACACCTCCCGGACCGACACAAACGACAAGTCGACGGCTGAGCAAAAGCTGGTCGAGCTCACTCATCGCAGCCCTCTTCCGCACAATCGCCGGGCTGCGCTCGGCCAAGGCCCCGCATCGCGATCTCCCCAAGACGGCGCAGATCCTCGAGTCCCCGTGGTCCGCCTTCGATCGCCGGCAGCTCGATCTGCGCGAGCGTGGGCAGCTCCGCCCGCAGGCGAGCGATCTGGGAGAGCGCCACCTGCCGCTCGTTGTAGACCCGTGCAGCCAGGTCTAGCTCCGCCGCCAAGGCACTGCCTTTCTGCGCCCTAGCCCCTGCGACCTCGAGCCAGGGCCACAGCGAAGGCGGCAGCGAGGCGTGCGGTACTTGGTTTATCAGCAGTGCCGCGACCGCGATCCCGTGCCGACCCTCGATCTCTGCAGCGAGCTCGATCGTCTCTTGAACCGGCACCTCGCGCGCGAGGGTCACGAGGCTGAGCACAGTCCGCTGGCGATCCGTGATCAGAGCGCTCAGCGACTCCGTCAGCCGACGAAGCGGGCCGCTGCCGACAAGCGCACGCAATAGCTGAGGCAGTTCGAGCAGCATCAATGCGTGGCCTGTCGCATCAAGATCGACGAGGATCGGCTGCCAACGACGATGCCCCTGGTCATCGCGGGCCCGGGCTAACGCCTCGATCTTGGCCAAGGTGATGACTTCGCGAACCGCTGGTGCCGCCCTAAAGAGGCCGCGGAGGCTGGCGTTACCGGCGATCGCTCGTGCCAACGGACGGACCTTGACCTGACCGGCGATGAAGTCAAAGAGCGCCTCGTCCTGCTCGATGTTCATCGCCGCAAGGCGCCCTTCGCAGGCGATCGGCCGCGGTCGGTGTTCGATGGTCGCCCCCGGAAAAATCGAGGCCATCGACGCTCGATGCCCGAGTTCGACGATCAACGGTCGCTCACCTCGACAGGCCGCCGCGACCCCCAGAGCCGCGACCAGAGTCGACTTGCCCACGCCCCCCTTGCCCGTAAAGAGCAAGAGCTGAGGCGAAGCGTTGTCCGAGTGTAATCTTGGAGCTGTCGACACGGGCGAAAGGCAGAGTTGCCAGGACTGCAAAGAGTGGAGCGACGAACATCGGTCTTCGCACGAACCGACGGGGGCAGGCGCGGCCGGCATCGTAACCGCTCAGACGACGGCTTCGCAGCCCGCCAAGTCGCGCTCGCACGCGCACGTTACGGGGCGAAGGCTGTGCTCCTGCCGTCATCGCAGCAATTGCCGGTGGCGCTGCAACACCCGCTTTCTCCGCTCGCTTCGACGCACACTTCGGCGACGCTCGCAGGATTTCGCCTCGACGCTCAGGCGAGACTGCACCGACGCCCGCGTCCTCGGCCTGACTGCGAAGATCCCGACAAACAACACCCGACTCGGAGCCCGAGCACACAAGCGTCGGTCCTAGCGGCAGCGCAGGCGATCGCCTATCGTGTGCTCGAATCATGTCGCTCGTCGCCCCGTGGATACAGGCCGCCCGGCCCCTCGCTCAGGTCAACATCGCGATCCCCTTGCTCTTCGGACAGGCGATCGCGTTCGCCCGCTACGGCGTATTTGACCCGCTGATCTTCATGGTGCTGGCGGCCTACGGCGTTGTCCTGCATCTCTTCATCGTCTTTGCCAACGACGTCGCCGACGAAGAGGCCGACCGTAAAAATCCCACCCAAAGCCGCTTCTCTGGGGGCTCACGGGTACTGCCAGAGGGCAAGCTGCGGCGACGGGATCTGCTGCAAGGCGCCTTTGTCATGGCCGCGTCGGCCATCTCCGCCTCGCTTTTCCTCACCGTGCACTGCGAGCGCCCCTACATGGTCCTGTGGCCGCTCGCCGCCTTCGCGCTCGTCGGCGCCTACTCGTTTCGACCGCTGCGCCTCGCCTACCGCGGCTACGGCGAGATCGTGCAGGGGCTCGGCGTCGGCATCGTCCTGCCGCTCACCGCCTTCTACGCCCAAACTGGCGACTTCAGCATCACCGCACTTCCACCGCTCGCGCCCGCGCTACTGCTCGGCGTCGCCGGCAACATCCTGACCTCGCTGCCCGATCACCCTGCCGATCAAGCCGCCGGCAAAATGAGCTACAGCGTTCGCTTTGGACCCTGGCAGGCCCGTCGCCACGCGATCGAGCTCACGCTCTTCGCCGCTGTGCTCGGACACCTCGTGATCCCCGACTTTTCACGGGCCCTCGACCTGCTCTTCGCCGCACCGGCGATCGCTCTGGCGATACTCGGCGCCCGCCTGCTCGGATCGGCCGACGCACAAAATCCCGACGAGTGCGAGCGCTTCGTGATGCTCCTGGGCGGCGCCGGCCATGCGCTGCTCTTGGTCTGGTCGCTCGCACTGGTGGCGATCGGCCTCGCCCTCGGCACCTAAACCGCCGGCTCAAAAGTCAACGCGGCCGGCTGAGAAGAGCAGCGCCTCACTCGCTCGCCGGCCCGCAAGCGAGGCCGGCGCGAATGCCGCTCGTCGACTTGCACGGACCACCCACAGGCTGGGTCCATGAGCGCGCAAAAGACGCAAAACCCGTGCATGGGCACTGCCATGCCCCTAAAAAGGCTCTTGACAGCGAACGCCGATTAGAACATTCTCCCGCTCCCTGGTGCTTGTCACTGGGCAAGGGGTGGTAGTTAAGTTGGTTATAACGCCGGCCTGTCACGCCGGAGGTCGCGGGTTCGAGTCCCGTCCGCCCCGAACTAAAGAAGCCAGAACGAAGGAGCCCTGAGGTCACACCTCGGGGCTTTTTTCTTGGTTTCTTGGTCTTTTAGTTTCCAGGTTCCCAAGTTCCTGAACTTACGCAGGCAAACCAGGACCGACGAGCGCGATCAGGTTCGCGCCCCATGCACACTCGCCACCAAAGATCCCTTCAAGCGCAGGATCCACACGGTCGAGCACTGCGAGCACCTGCTCGGTCAAGCGACCCAGGCGACCACCACCGCGCAAGCGACCCGAACCCGCCGCTGCCACCGGTGCTCGCCCCCCTGCCCTGCGAAGCACACCCAGCCCACAGTCGATGCCGCTCAACAGCGAGGGCATGACGACCGAGCCCGCCTGCGGAGCACTCCAGAGATCGAACGAGGTCAGCTCGGCACGATCAATGGCACTGCGCAGAGTCTGGCGATCAAAAAACGAGAGGTGATCACCGAGCTCCAAAGCTCGGTACGAAAGCCCCCAAAGCGGACGAGCGCGATCATCAAAATTGGGGACCTCGATGACGGCGATGCCCTCCGGGGTTAGATGGCGGCCGATCCATCTGAGAGCATCGACCGGACGCCGGAGGTGCTCGAGCACATGGGTGAGCGTGATCAGATCAAAACGTCCGTCGAGGTCATCGGCTCCCTCGATGTCGACCCGGTGGATTCGATGACCGGCCGCGACGGCATCAGCAGCTGCGGGCGAGCGCTCGATGCCCTCCGTCTGGTACCCGAGTTCACGGAGCACATCTAGCAAAAGCCCGGTATTGCAGCCGATGTCGAGCGCCCGGGCCCCCTCCCGTGGTCGGCCGATCCGATGCCGACTGAGCCGGTCGTAGAGCGCAAGACGGACACGCTTGCGAGCACATCCAGGGCGCACGTCACCCATCGCTTCGAGCCCCGCCGCCCGATCACGGGCCGCCCGTGCGTTGTAATCGGCACCGAGTTCCTCAGCGCTCGCACCGGCTGTCGCAAAGACCAGATTACAGCGATCACAGCGGACGATGCCGACACCGACAGGACCCACGGCATAGAGCACCGAAGCTCGCGCCGCATCGCGTGCACAAAGCGGACAGCGCTGGAGTGCGACCAAGTTCTGCATCGACACGACTATACGCGAGCGCTCTCCGGTGCTCGCCACCAGACCATCAGCTGGAGGGCCTCGGCGAGCGCAGCCGCAAGCGGAAAGGCGACAAGCCCGAGGGGACCGATGGCCAGCGCCAGCAGCAGCAAACGCGCGACGAGGCCCGCGAGATCCCAAACGATCACCGCTCGGAGCTCACCGCGGACCAATCGCTCCTGACGACCGATTGTATTCGCGAGCCGCAAGAAGGCGTAGGGCAGGCTCCAAAGCACGACCGGCCGAATACTCGCCGCGAGATCCCAGCCCAGCAGACCCTGGATGCCCGAGGCCACCGGCGACCAGCCGAGCAGGAGGCCGATCGTCGCCAAACCAAAGCAAACAGCAAGCCCCCCCAACAGCGCCCAGCGACGCATCGACAACCTCAATTTTTTTTCTTGTTCTGTGCTTTCCGGCTTTTCGAGGGTTTCGAGCTTTTCCGTCTCTCCTGTTGCCTGCTTCTTCGGCGTCGCCGCAATGCGCAGCGCGACCACGGTGACCGCCCCTGTGAGCAGC
>CAYYUP010000010.1:94464-110971 GCA_964474905.1 uncultured Nannocystis sp.
CTTCGGCGTCGCCGCAATGCGCAGCGCGACCACGGTGACCGCCCCTGTGAGCAGCATCAGTGCCGAGTTCACAAAGAGCCCAGCGTACGAGAGCACTGCGAGAGAGCCGGCGACGAGTAGGTGCGAGAAAAGCGAGTCCACCACCCCGAGGTTGCCGTAGAGCAACGCGTCGAGGAGCAACCACAGCGGCCGCCGTCCCGCCTGCTCTTCGAGACAGCCCGCCTCTTCGGTACTCTTGTCTCGAGCGGGTCCGGCCACCGCTGCAGGTCGACCGGTTTGACGCGGCCAGAGCATGAACACGCCGATCCCGAGCCCACACAGCAACCCGAGGCTGGGCCCAAGAGCGCCGCGATCGCTGAGCGCGAGGGTGCCAGCAATGGTTCCGAGCGCCAGCCCCCAGTCGACCCCAAAGCCGCGCAGATCACGACCGCGACGCTCCGCCAATGCCCGCAGGTGCCCCGCCCAAGCTGCGAGGAAGGCGGCCACAGCGAGCGCCGCGAGGGCCAATGCCTGCGCCGGTTCGGCAGCGGCAGCGAGCAAATCGCGGGGTCCGATCAGCGGCAGTAGAGCCACGACTCCGACGAGGCCAACGAGCGACGCAGAGCGGGCCCCCTGCCGCAAAAGTACGGCCGTGGGCACACGAGCGTCGGCCGGGATCCAACGAGCGCGGTAGACCGCCAGCGAACAGGCCCGCACCGTCGCGACCGCGACGAGACCTCGAAAAAAAATGTCCGCATCGCCGCTGGCCTGCAGATCGCGAGCGATCAACAGCTCGCGGCCAGCTCCGAGCAAAAGCGTGACCAGGGAGAGCGCCCCCATGTCACGGAGGGTCGCGCGGTTGCTCCGAACCCCCGCCACAGCTCAGCCCCCGGCGGCGCCCTTGGTCGCCCGGATCAAAAGGCCTAGGCCTAAGCGACGACCAAAGCGGCGGATCAGCGCCCTGGGATAGAGCCCCCAGAGCAGCCGATAGAGCGGCCCTTGATAGCGCTTTGAGGGACGCATCGCCAGCAAATCGCCGGCGAGCAGGGCAGTGTCGATCTCGACCTCGGCAAAGGCTGCAAAAAGACCTCGAGCCTCTGCGAGCGTATAGGCCTTGGTCCCGGGACTTTCGAGGTGCCGGAAGATCGCCCGCCGCGGTCCCACCCATGGACGAAGCCGACCGAGCGAGTGCACACCCCAGAGGAGAAAACCTGTCCATGAGGGCACGTGATAGATCATCACTCGAGCCTCGCCGCCCGGACGCAGTACTCGGAGGATCTCCGCGATCGCGGCCGCGGTATTCGGCGAGTGATGGATCACCCCGTAGGAATAAACGAGGTCGAAGGTCGCGTCCGCAAAGGGCAGATGCTCGGCATCCGCAACCTGCAATCGGCGATGCTCTGCACTGGCCTCGTCACCGGGCAAAGCCGCGGCAAGAAACGCAGCGACAGGCCCCGCGCTCGTGTCCTCGCCGGCCGCCTCGGCAGCGAGGCGCTCGCGGGTCAACGCCAGGCTCTCCGCGCTGAGGTCGATGCCCCAAGCCTCGGCGCCCTGCCGCAACCACTGGATAAAATCTGTACCCGCTCCAACGCCGATCTCGAGCACCTTAAGACCCTCGGCCGAGGCAAAATCCGCGAAGCCCGGGATATGCACGTCCACCCGGTAGCGCTCGCGCTCCTGCTGACGAAAGGCCTCGCGGAGATCATCGCCACGGAGCCCACGGGTGCCACAGGGCTCGCGATCCCAATGCGCTCGCACGCGGCGCTTGAGCTCCTCGGGGTCTTCAGATCCCGCCAATTCCGCAAGGTCGTCGGGTTTGGCCACTGCGCGGCATCCTAGCTCGGGCGCCGGGGCATTGGACAGATCTTGACGAGGAGCGGAGCACGCCCGGCCCTCGCTACCCCTGATAGACTGCCCGCGATGTGCGGAATTGCCGGGATCGTCGGCGATGGGAATCGCGAACTCTGCCTGGCGATGACCCGAGCCCTCGCCCACCGCGGCCCGGATAGCGAGGGCATCTTCGTCGACGACGGCGGCCAAACCGAAGGCAATCCCACGCGGCCAAACCTCGCGAGCGAACGCGGCTTTGCGGCGCTCGGCCACCGACGGCTAGCGATCATCGGCCTCGACGGCGGCGCCCAACCGATGTGCTCCCAAAGCGGTCGATTTGTCATCACCTACAACGGCGAACTCTACAACTACCGCGAGATCCGGGCCGAGCTACAGGCCCTCGGCGTGCGCATCGGCGATACCTCCGATACCTCCGACACCGCGGTCATGCTCGCCGCGTTCGAGCGTTGGGGCATCGCCGCCGCCGAGCGATTCGTCGGCATGTACGCCCTGGGCCTCTGGGATCGTCAGCAACAACGGCTCACGCTGCTCCGCGATCGCGTCGGTATCAAGCCGCTCTACTACGCGATCTTGCCCCGCGGCCCCCGCGGAGATGGCCCCCCGAGCCTGGCCTTCGCCTCCGAGCCAAAGTCCCTGCTGACGCTGCCAGCCGTCGATCGCGAACTCTCGGCAACGGCCCTCGACGCCTACCTCGGGCTCTTTTACGTGCCGCCGCCGCTGTCGATCTTCCGCGGCATCGCCCAGCTACCACCCGGCCACAGTCTGACATGGCATAAGGGACAGGTATCTGTCGAGCGCACTTGGGACGCCGAGCCAGCACCTGAGCCGGGCCGCTCGCACCACGAATGGGCCGAGATCGTCGCGCCGATCCTCGAGCGATCGATCCGCGACCGATTAGTCGCGGATGTGCCAGTCGGCGCATTTCTCTCTGGAGGCGTCGACTCGTCGACGATCGTCGCCTTGATGGCCGCCCAGCAGAGCCGACCGCTGACCACCGTTTGCGTCGGCTACGACGTCGACGGTGCGAGCTACGACGAGCGAGCCTTCGCCCGACGCATCGCCGAGGTATTCGCCACCGATCACCACGAGCTGGTGCTCGACGTCAGCATCCTCGACGATCTAGAGGCACTGGTCCGCGGCTTTGACGAGCCCTTCGGCTCCTGGGCTGCGCTCCTCAGCTGGCACCTCTGTCGCTTCACCCGCGGGCACGTCAAGGTCGCGGTCGCCGGCGACGGCGGCGACGAGGTGTTCGGTGGCTACCCGCGCTACCGCGGCATGCTGCTCTCGGGCATCGCCAGCCACTCGCCCGACTGGGGCCTCGCGCTCGCCGGCCGAGCACTCGCGGCCAGCGGCGAAGCGACTGTCGCCCGCTCCTATCGACGCTGGGCGCGGAGCTTCATCGACGGCTGCCGCTCGCCGGCCGCAGAGCGCTACGCAGGCTGGGTCGGCTACTTCACGGCCGCCCTGCGCGACCAACTCTTGACATCAAATTTTCGCGCCCGGGTGCGCGCGGAAGGCCGCGTCTCCCCGATCGAAAATGCCTTTGAGCGACCGCTGAGGGGTGACCTGGTCGCCCGATCGACCTACGCCGATCTCCACGGTTTCCTCCCCGAGAACGTGCTCCGCAGCTCCGATCGCATGAGCATGGCCCACGGTCTCGAGGTCCGGGTTCCGCTCTGCGATCACCGCTTGGTCGAGGTAATGGCGCGGGTGCCATCGCGGCATAAAGTGGGGGCGCTGGCGAGCAAGCGGCTGCTCAAAACCATCGTCGGCAAACGTCTGCCGCGCGAGGTCACCAGGCGGCGCAAGCTCGGCTTTAACGCCCCCTTCGGCGCCTGGATGAAACGCCCCGCGAACGCCGAGCGAATCCGACAGACCTGGCTAAACCCGCAATCGATCGCAGCTCGCGGCATCCTCAATCCGCCGGCGGTCGAGCGCCTCTGGCACGAGCACCAACACGGTTCCCGTGATCACGGACCGGTGCTCTGGGCGCTGATCGTGCTCGAGACCTGGTTGCGCCTCTATTCGTAGATAGATGGGTCTATCGACCTTCCTGCTACACTCGCGACCGGTGCTACATCGCGATCATCTCCGCCGATCCTGCGTCCCTCTGCTCTGGGCGATCGCAGGCATCTGCACACTCTCCTGTACGCAACCGACCGCGACGACTGACACCGCGCAAGACACAGGTGCGAACACAACGACATCGACGTCTGGCACTGCGACAGAGACCGGCTCATCAACATCGACAAACACATCGACAAACACATCGACAAACACATCGACAAACACATCGACAAACACATCACAGGGCAGTGGCGAGTCTTCATCCGGCGAAAACGATGCCTGCAGCGCTGACATCGACTCGATCTGGGTATCGATCTTTCGCGACGGCTGCACCGTCAGCGATTGTCACGACGCGGTCGATCCTGCGGCCGGCCTCAACCTGGTCTCTCCGGGCGTCGAAGATCGCCTGGTCGGCGTCGCGGCGCAGGGCTGCGCCGACTGGCTGCTGGTCTCTCCGGGCTCCCCCAAAGAGTCGCTCCTCTACACCAAAGTCGCCGGGCCCGTGCCCTGCGGCGCGCTGATGCCGATCCGTGACCAAGCTCTGAGTTCCGAAGATCTCGCCTGCATCGCCAGTTGGATCGAGGGCGCCATGCCCTCCTGCGAGACCTGCGGTGGGGTTGCATGCGTCGACCTAAAATACGATCCCGAGCACTGCGGCGACTGTGAGACGAGCTGCCCCCTGGGCGCGACCTGCAACTTTAATAAGTGCACCTGCCCCAGCGAACAGATCGCCTGCGACGGCGCCTGCATCGATACAGATACCGACAAAAACAATTGCGGGAGCTGCGGGAATACATGCCTCAAAGACCATGTTTGCGCAGCGGGCGAGTGTTCGATCTCTTGCGGCGACCTCGCGGCCTGCGACGACCTCTGCGTCGATCTCGACAACGACCCGCTGCATTGCGGCAGCTGCGAAAACAGCTGCGCCCCGGGCACGACCTGCACAACAGGCGCCTGCGAGTGCGACGGCGATGTTGTCTCGTTCGCCGCCGACATCGCGCCGCTGCTCGCTGATCACTGTGCCTCGAGCGAATGCCACGGCGCGCCCAAGATCGAATCGCAGCTCGACCTCTCCCCCATCAACTCCTGGGCCGAAACGGTGAACGTCGGCTCCGTCGACTGCGTTGGCCGCGATCTGATCGTGCCCTTTGATGTCGACAAGAGCCACCTCATCAACAAGCTGCGCGGCGTCGACACCTGCGCCGGCACAACAATGCCCAAGGAGGCGCCCCCCCTCGCAGACCAAGACATCGCCCTCGTCACCGCCTGGGTCTGCGGCGGCGCCCTCAACGACTGACATCGTGCCGCTTGGGGCGATCGGGCATCGCAGGCCCGCCCGAAAACGGTGAGGTCGCCCCGCCAGCGCGAAGCGACCTCTCGTAGATCTCGAGGACACCTGAGCGCCGCCAGCTCAGCCTACGATGTTTGGACAGGCATCCTCCGCGTGGGGCTCGACACTGCAGACCGCATCGATCTTGGCGCCCGAGGGCGGCGGTGCGCTGCGAACGATCTTGAGCTCGGCGTTGCCCTGGTCGGCGCAATAGGTCTTCCCGGTCTCCTCATCGATGCTCATGTCATCGAGGGACTCGGCGCTCTGCCCCCCTTGATCGACAAGAAAGGCGTAACAAACGTTCTCTCCTGCGGGCACAACCCACTCCCCCGCCTCGGCGCGACAGGGCTGAAGGTTTGTCTTCTCGCCGTCGGCGGTCGTCTGCGTGAACGTGCAGCGAGGCTCCAACAGATCGGTCTGCGGATCGGTATCGAGAAGGCATCCGCTGAAACAGGCGGGCCGCAGCTGCGCCTTGATCTGGGCGCCGATATCCGCCAGCGGCCCCGAGTAGTCGTCCTGACAGATCGAGTAAAGACCAGCGCCACCTTCGGCATCGATCGGGAAGGCGCTCGCGAGTTCACGCAGACGCACAGGCGGCCGCGCCACACTGTCATTGCTCGGGTCCCCATCATCGAGGTTGAACGAGCAACCAGCACCGATGCCAAACTCGTTTTGTTCTGCAGGATCTGAACTCTGCGCGTAAGGAATGGGCGCTCCCTCGCCGTAGCCCACGGGTACCCCAGCGATCGCCGCGACCATCACCTTCCGTCCTTCGTTGAGCTCCTGGATCTCTGTAAGCAGATCGACATAGCGGGCCAGCGGCAGCATGACGGCGTCGTTCTCGGTCGCCGCAGCGCCGCCGTCGATCCCGTAATCGGCGGGTTCACAGCCCTCGTACACCGGCCCCGGCCCCTGGCATTTCGTGCCTGCGTTCCAGCAGACCGCGCTCGTCGGGATCTGCCCTTCGGGGTCGCTCCAGAAGGTCGTATTGTCCTGAAAGATTTCGGTGAAATCGGGATTGAACGAGCAATCGACCTCGTCGGTAATAAAGATGACCGCCAGATGAGCATTCTCCCGAAGAAAGCCGAAATTCGCGGATTCTGAGTCATCAGCCCCCAGCAGTGCCCTGTACATCGACTCGAGAGGCGCCTCAAAGCCGCTGCCGTTGATGCCCTGGGGACCGAAGCACTGGAAGGCCTGGGCGAGGCTCACGTCAGCACTGAGATTGGTGCCGCCGTCGATATTCTCCAACCATCTTCGGGGCAGGAGTTCCTCACTCTCGAGCTTGCCCGCTGATGGCCGCAGGGCGATCTCTTCGTTGGTCAGGGTGCAATGATCGCTGCAGGCAAACTCGGCGTTGAAGTCACCGAAGATAAAATCGCCGCCGCTGACCCCATCGGGGCTGAGCCGATCGAGGCACGAGCTGAGCCGGAGTTCTCCGCCCTCGAAGACAGCTTTTGGGTAGCGCGGGTTGCCGTTATCTGTAGTGATGATCCCGATCCGGTAGTTCGCGTCGACAGCGTCGAGCTCGTCGATGAATGCCTCGAAGTTCGCAGCGAGCAACGCCTGCTCCTCGGCCATCGAACCCGAGTTGTCGATCACGAAGAGCACGTCGACCTCGCGATTTCCCTCGATCGTGACCGGCCCAGGACGCTCGATAACGCCCTCATACTCAACCTCCTTCAACGGATGCTCGAGGCAGCCAGTGAGGCCTGCAGCGGCGAAGGTGAGCAGGCTGGAAGTCAACAGAGTGGTCATCTTAGAGTGGAGCATGGCGGGTTCCTGGAAGCCTTGAGTGGCTCACCTGGACATATTGCAAGCGCTGGTTCAAACTTCACTAGTGTATTATTACAACTACTTATCGAAGCATCTTGCATCTGAGGCCTGCCAACCCCAGTTGAAGTGCCAACGAACATGCCAACTAAGTTGTCAACTTCTGTCGTTCTCGCCCTGAGCTGAACCAGGTCCCCAAGATCGCCTCCCGGGCGTTATCCAGAAGCACGAAGAGTCCCCCGAGCCCTGGGCCCAACGACCAGACGGCACCGCACAGGATCGACCTGGTCTTGGAGACCCCTACACTGCGACCCCTTCGTTGATCGCGAGCCAAGCCGGCGATGCGATCAGGCGAGCTGCGCACAGGAGAGTCTGCCGGAGTCTGCCGGAGGCCGCCGACTTCCTCATCCGCTTGAGCTGTCGCCGAATCAGGCTGGCGACCAGACCTACCTGCGCGGCGACTGCTTGCCGCCAGCTCATCGAGCACCTCATTATGCAGACCGTCGACCGCACCTTCACACCGACCCCCGCATCCGCCGGCTCCGCAACGCCATCGCTGTCTAGAGAGTGAGCCCTTGCACACGGCCCTCCGCTACAAATTCGACCTTCCCATGATATTGTGCAGAACACTCATCATCGAGAATGACTCATTATAGCCGCCGCAAAGGGTCGCTAAACCCACACGACGGCAAATGCATCTACGTCGCAGTGCTCCTACAGTGAAACCATGGACCTGGACGATGAGCCATGCTCCCCAAGCAAGAGCTTGGGTCGAGTACTCGGGCGTTGACGACGAACAACAATCCACGGCCAAACGCGACTAACGCATACGGTCCGTGAAACCTGGAAAAGGTACAGGAAGTCAATCATGTTAGCCAAGTGGGATCTGCCTGCCGCATTTCTAATTGCCGCATTGTCGCTCATCTTCATTCAAGTCGTTGGTTGGGACTACGAGCCCGGCCGAACGATCGAATGCGAGGACTGCGCAGCCGATATTGGTGACGACATGCCTCGCGCAGGCCACGTCGAAGACATGTTGTGGCGCGGCGCTCTGGCTGTCCGCGACGTCGAACCACTTCGACGCTACCTCAGGCCAAATCGTCTGTTCAACCTGGACGATGATCTCGAAGAGACGCGACCCTGTCTCGCCTGCCACGACGGACAGACCGCAGATACGTTCGCGACCATGTGGACCAAGTTTCCCCGTTACAACCCAGAGAAGGAGCGTTACGAGGATTTTGCACGGGCGATTCAGGATGAGTTAAAGCTTCGGTACAACGGGACACTGCCCGTTCGATCAGATACTCGCATCACGCTCTTCTACATCTACGCCTATACAAAAGCAAAGCAAGCCGGATTGACATTCGATGTGGAATCGGTCGGGGATCCAGCGCTTAGCGACGAGGAGTTCGAGTCCTTCACCCCCCCAAAACGGTGCCGCGATATATTCGCAAAATACGGTCGTCCACGCGGCCCGAATGCCGAGGCGGTGATGCGAGGGTGCAACCTGATCGTCGACACCCATGCCAATACGAACCCCATGCTTCGTTTCTGGCGAACCGACGTCAATTGTGAGTCTTGCCACCGCAACGCAGGCAACCAGCCCTACGCGAGCAGCATTGCCCATGGCGCGGTCCTACTACCCATCATGATGACGCCTCTGAATCGGCCGATTCGCTTCAACCGAAGAATCCTGATGTGCTACGCGCGCTCGCTCAACTGGTTTGACTTGGGTCGAGATGCGCCTGAGATCACCTACATTCGCATCTACGCAAACTGGTTAGCTCAGAAGCAGGATTTTCGCATCGGCAAGCTCTACAAGGGCCGCGGCATCCAAATGATGTTCGATACTCAGGCTCGCGGATCGAGCATTTTGGCCGGCGAACGGGTCTACCAAAATTATTGCGTCGGCTGCCACGGTAAAAATGGCTGGGGCGGCCAGGGCAACGTGTTTCTCGGCAGACAGCCCCCGCCGATCACAGGGCCCAACGCCTTCAACGGCACCGCCACCACCTCTCGACGCGAACGCCTAGCCGGCTTTGTGTATTACAATATGCCCCCAGGATCGTCCGCCGAGGCGCCGGTACTGACCGTTCAACAAGCGCTTGATGTGTCGGTCTACCTGGCAGCCCTGGGACGCCCCAGCGACTTCACCAAGACAAATCAAGTCGCAACCTTCATGAACTATCTCTGGCTCAAGACTATCGATAAGGTCTTTCGCAACAAGAGCCACGCCGCCGCCGAAGACGGCATCTCCACCGAGGAGGATGACCAATGAGCCTCGCTCAGATACTCACAAATCTCCGCAAGGCGGCGGTCCCGGGCGTCATTTCGTCATTGGTCGCATTCCCGCTGAGCATCGGCTTTGCCCTTGCAGCCGGCGTACCGCCCGAGGTCATGGTGCTCTCCAGCATCTACTCGGCACTCTTCAACGCCGCCTTCGCAAGCTCGCGCTACGGCGTGGGCGGCCCGAATACCGCAGTCTCAATACTCATCGGCGCGGCCATTCTCCCCTTCGCTCCGCAGGAGTCAAGCCTGTATATGGGCTATGTCTTCGCCCTGTCGGTGATGGCCGGGCTCTTTCAACTGGCCATTACAGTTGTCCTGCGCAAAGTCGACATCCTCGATTATATTAGCATCACCGTTATTGATGGGCTGACGATGGGCATCGGCACCGTCTTTGTCCTGCGCTCGATCAATATGGCATCAGGGCTAGCCCCAGATTCTCCTGCGCAGTGGATCATCTTTAACGCGATCACTTCGATCGCGATCGTCGTCGAAGGTCTTAGCAACCACTACGCCTTGATGACGTCGATCACCGTGGTCGTGGTCGGGCTAATACTCAGACAAACTCGATGGCGCCGCTTCGCGATTTTGATCGCAGTCTCCGTCGGGTTTTTCCTGGGTAATGCCCTCGACACCATGTACCACACCCGCCTAGAGATGATCGGCTGGCTCGACGTCCGGCTCTTCTCGCCGACAATGCCTGATTTTCGTCAGGTGTCCTGGCCCATACTCTTTCGCGTGGTCCCGATGGCCCTCGCGATCGCGTTCATCGGCATGATCCAGACCCTCTCGATCGCCAAGGCCATGCGAGAGCCCGGGGAATCCTACAACCCGGTGCGCGAGATGCTCTCTCAGTCACTCCAAAATATCTTCTCCGGATTCTTTGGCGGAGCGCCGGGATCAAACTCTTTCAATAAGAGTGCGTTGGAACGCGAACTCCACGGGGGCAAGCTGGCCATTCTGCTCTCTGGCGTCTTCACCTACGTGCTTGTGACCGGCTTTGACTGGATCGTCGCTGCGGTGCCCATGCCGGCCCTCGCTGGCGGATTGATCCTGGTCGGCCTGGGGATGATGAACCCCCTACGTCATATGGGGCACCTTACCTCCGGGCGGGTCCGACTCCTCGTATTTGTTACCTCGGCCCTCGCGGTTGTGGTCCTGAGCATTCAGTCCGCTGTCATCCTCGGGGCAATCCTCTCGCTGCTCCTCACCTTTACCAGCATCTCCAACTCGACGTTCCGCGTGATCAACAACGGCTCGAAGGTCTCGGTGATCTTCTCTGGGGTCGTTTTCTTCATCTCGACCAGTAAATTGGGTCGGGCCTTCGATCAACTCGACGTCGAACAAATCTCCGATGTCGAGCTCGACCTCCGGGCCGCAGTGCTTGTCTCAGACGAGGAACACCTCGAGATCAACTGGATCGACTCGATCATTCAGACGCAGACAAGGGTGCAGATCGTCTGCCGTCCCGACCAGGTTCAGCAGGTCAAGGACATGCAAGCCCGCGGCGTTCTCTCTCCCGGTTGCGAGGTAAACTCGCGGGAGGCCACGGCCACACCAAGCGAGGGTCGTGCCCCGGTCAACGAGGTCCGAAAGAGGACACTCCGGAGCACTCTCCTGAAAAATGCTCCCGTGCTGATCGTTGGTACGGCAGTCGCGGTCACATGTATCGTCTTGCTCATAACCGGTGGGGTCAAGTCCGAAGAGTCGACAATCGAGCCGATATCGCCGGCCCGCAACGGTCGAAATATCTACCGACAATGCGCATCCTGTCACGGCGAGCACGGAGAGGGGCAACGGGCCCTCGGCGCTCCCGCCCTAGCAGGACAGGCGAGCTGGTACGTCGCTGACCAGCTCGACAAGTTCGTCTCGGGTGTCCGTGGCTTAGATGAAAGCGATCAAAGCGGTCAACAGATGAGGGCGATGACCATGGTCTTGCGCAGCGAACAGGACCTAGAGGACACCCTCCTTTACATCAAAAGCCTCCCGGCCCCCGAGAAAACCCCGCACGAGTACGAGGTGACAGCACAGGGGAAGTCGTTGTTCCTCAGCCGGTGTGCGAGCTGCCATGGAGCGCAGGGACAGGGCAATCCAGACCTCAAGGCGCCCTCTCTCTCGATCCAAGAGCCTGAGTACCTGCGGCAGCAGATCGACAACTTCAGGCGGGGATTTCGCGGGAATCACCCCGACGACTTCTACGGAACACAGATGCGTGCCATCGCCCTCAGCTTGCAAAATGATGATGAGATCAATGCCGTGTGTTCGTACATTGCGACCCTCTACGATCCCTCTACGGCTGCACCTTAGGTCACAACTAAGCACCGAGCGTAAAGCATGAGACTCCTTCGAAACAAACTCGCGACAGCCCTCTTCCTCGTCGTCTTTGCCGCCGGATGCTCATCGCAGACCGCAAACGATGGCTCCAATCAGGACAACGCCCCCGCAACCGCAACCGCAACCCAAAAATGCCCGGTGAACACCGTCTCAGGCCTGACGATCGACGAAGAGTTTGGCCCCGGAGCAGGGGCGGCCACACGATGTATCGAGAACCGCAAAACCGTAAAGGTCCTCGTGCAGGTGAATCGCGAGTGCCGCGATGCGGCCTGCACAAAGCCCTACGCCCTCCGCAAGATCAAAAAACTCATCGAGGACTACGAGGTCACCAACGGACTCTCTCGCGAAGACTATGAAATCGTGGCCGTCGTCTTTGGTGCCGCGACGCCCTTGATGATGAACAACGATTCGACAGCCAAAGCACCCTTCCACAACCGCTTCCAAAAGGATTTAGAGGACGTGCTCGCGGCCGGCGTAACCGTCTACTACTGCATGGGCACTGCGCGCGCGAAGGGAGTAAAATTCGGGCATCTCGTACCCGGTGTAAAATTCGTGACGTCGAGCACGAGTGCGATCGTAGATCTCCAGAGGCAGGGGTACATCTACGTTGAGCCGTAGCGCTGCGGGAGGACCCATCACCTCCGGTCACCCAAAAATGCTCGATATCTCCCTGATCTGAGCCCTGTGTGGGCCTCCAGGGGCGCTATCCTGAGCCCGATGAGTTCCCGAACCCTGGGCCCCGACGACCTTGCGACACCGCGCCCGATCTACGTGGTCTGGGAGACGACTCTGCGCTGCGACCACGCCTGTGCACACTGCGGTTCACGGGCCGGACCAGCAGCGCGCCCTGATGAGCTGCGCACCGAGGAACTCTTGGAGGTCGCCGACTCGCTCATCCGTCTCGGCTGTCGCGAGGTCACGTTGATCGGCGGCGAGGCCTACCTGCGCGGCGACTGTTGCCAGCTGATCGAGCACCTCAGCGCCGGTGGTGTGCGCGTGACCATGCAGACCGGCGGCCGCGGCCTGACGCCAACCCGCATCCGTCGACTCCGCGATGCGGGACTGGCCGCGGTTGGGGTCTCGATCGACGGCCTGGAGACCAGCCACGATCTGCTGCGCGCGAGCCCAGGCAGCTGGCGTGCGGCGATGGATGCGATCGCCAACGCCCGCGCGGTTGGCCTCACGGTCACCTCCAACTCGCAGATCAATCGCGTCAATAAGGACGAGCTGCCGGGCACCGCCGCTGCGCTGCGCGAGGCCGGAATCGCGGTCTGGCGGGCCCAGCTGACGGCGCCGATGGGACGGGCCGCCGATCGCCCGGAGTGGCTGCTAGAGCCCTACATGATCCTCGAGGTGATGGACACACTCGCTGAGATCCAGCACTGGGCGCTGGCCCAGGCAGCACGCGAAGAGCTGCCGATAAGCCGCGCCTTTCATGTGCGCCTTGGCAACAACGTCGGTTATTTCGGGCCCCACGAACTCCTCTTGCGCTCGCATCCCGGTGAGGCCGAGGCCCATTGGCAGGGCTGCTCGGCGGGAAAATTTGTCATGGGCCTCGAGTCCGACGGCACGATCAAGGGCTGTCCGTCGCTGCCAACCGGGCCCTACGCCGGTGGCAATGTGCGCGACGCAGACATCACCCAGGTCTGGGCGAATGCCGACGAAATCACCTTTGCTCGGACCCGCGGTATCAGCGAACTCTGGGGCTTTTGCAAATCCTGTTACTACGCCGAGGTCTGTCGCGCAGGCTGCTCCTTCACCGCTCATAGTGCCCTCGGACGGCGCGGCAACAACCCCTTCTGCTACTACCGAGCGAACAAGCTCAAGAAGCAGGGGCTGCGCGAACGCCTGATCAAGCGGGTCGCAGCGCCGGGCGAGCCCTACGACTTTGGCCGCTTTGAGATCGAGGTCGAATCATGGTCCGACGATGCACCTTCGCCAACCAAGCGCTTGCCAGTGATCGCATGATCACCTCATCTCCATCTTCCACCGAGTCGGCTTGAGAACGGCTCCGCCGGTGACCGACGCCGAGCTCTTCCGCGAGTGGGCCAACGGCGATGCAAGGGCCGGCGCGACACTCTTCGAGCGTCATTTCACGGCGATCGAGCGCTTCTTCCGACACAAACTCGTCGGTGAGGATCCCGCTGACGACCTGGTCCAGCAGACGTTTCTCGGGGTGCTCGAAGCACGTTCTCGATTTCGCGGCGAGGCCAGCTTTCGCACATTCCTCTTCGCCGTCGCCCGCAATGTGCTCGGCAAGTACCTGCGAACCAAGAGCCGCGACGCTCGGCGCTTTGACCCGAGCCTCCACTCGGTCGCCGATCTCGGGCCCTCCCCATCGACCGCGCTCGCCGTTGCCCAAGCCGCGGAACTCCTCCTCGACGCACTGCGCTCGCTGCCCGTCGACAGCCAAACAGTCCTCGAGCTTTTCTACTGGGAGAACATGCGGAGCATCGAAATTGCTCAGGTACTCGAGGTCCCGCTGGGAACCGCAAAGACTCGGCTGCGAACCGCTCGGCTCCAGCTCGCAGCACACCTACGAACCCTCAAACTCGCGGTCTCGCCAGCGCGCCACGGCGAACTTGACAACTGGACCCAACGTCTACGCGCAGACGACGCATCGGCACTAGAGAGGTGACAACACCCGACCAACGATAAAATCGAGTCTGTCGCAATCCTTTTTGGGTGCACCGGTACTACCCCCACGTGCCCCTATCGATCTCCCCTGACCCCGAGGACACTCCACCGACTCCCCCCCTCCCTGGGCCCCCTCCTCCGCCGTGCCTCGAGGTCGAGCGCATGCGTCGCAAACTCGGCCACTCGCTCTTCGGGACCCCGCTTGATCCGCTGGTCATCGGCCGCTACGAACTCACCGATCGCATCGGTGGTGGGGCGATGGGATTGGTCTACCGCGCCCTCGATCGCGAACTGGGCCGGGCCGTCGCGATCAAGCTCCTGCGACCAGAAATCGGCCGTCTCGACGGTCAGGGACAGCTCGCAGCCGAGGCCCGCGCCCTCGCGAAACTCAACCATCCAAATGTCGTCGCGGTCTACGATGTCGGCGAGTGGAACAGCCAGCGCTTCATCGCCATGGAACTGGTCACCGGTGGAACCCTGCGGCAGTGGCAGGAGCGGCAAGAGCGAACACTCGACGATATTTTAAATGTCTATATGGCCGCAGGGTCAGGTCTCGAAGCGGCCCACGCTCGCGGCCTTATCCATCGCGATTTTAAACCCGAAAACGTGCTGGTCGGCGAAGATGGTCGCCCACGGGTCCTCGACTTTGGCCTCGCGAGGGTCGCGGCGCTCAGCGATGATCACACCGGCCCAGCGATGATCCCCGAGGGCTCTGCGGCGACCGCAACGGTCCTCTCTGCCGAGGGCACGCTGATCGGTACTCCAGCCTACATGGCCCCTGAGCAGCATCTGGGCGAAGCCACAGATGCGCGTACGGATCAATTTTCCTTTTGTGTCGCCCTCTACGAAGCACTCCACGGCACCCGCCCCTTTGCCGGCGATGACCTGCGAACCCTCTCCCTGTCGATCGTCCGCGGCGAGATGAGCTGCGGACTCGGCACCAACAAAGTCCCCGACTGGCTCAATCGAGTCCTCCAGCGGGGGCTGCACGTCTCGCCCGAGCGCCGATTTTCATCGATGCGCGAACTGCTCGCGACCCTGCGAGCCCGGACATACCTCGACAGCGCAGCCCCACCGACCTTGGCCCACGAAGCACAGGCGCCAATGCCTCTCGAGGCGGCGCAGCTCACCTCCAGCCTGGTCGCGACCTCTGCCGGAGACCCAGAGGTCCCCACCCGCCGCGCAGGGGAAGACACGTTTGCAGGTTTTACCGCCAGCCTGATCTCGACGATTCACCACACAAGCCCGCTCGCCGAGTCGAGTCTCGATCTTGTGGAGGTCGAGCTGCGCCATCTCCTCGGCAAGGGCAACGTCACACGCGTGGGACGCGGGCTCTCGTGGAGCACTCGCCGCTACTCCGCGAGACTCAGCCCCACACGAACGGGTGCAGAACTCCTGCTCGAGCGCAACGTCTCGTTTCTCGCCAAGCGACAGATGCTGCTCGGCCTCGCAGTCGGTGGCCTCTGCGGATTTTTGCTTTTCCTCACCTTCCTCGAGATGATCGAGTGGCTCCGCTACGCGGCCGAACCGATTGCTTTTATCCTCTTCATCCTCCTCTTCGGCTTCTTTGGTCGCGCCGGTATTCGCAGCGCCCGTCGCCTCCACGAGCGCAGCATGGAGCGCTACCGCCAACGTCTCGACTACATCGCCGGCCGAATCTCAAAGGCCTCCGAAGAAGGAGCGCTCGCTCGGACGATCTAGAGATACGAGTCTGCCGCCCGCAGCGACGTGGCGACGCGGCAACAACATCGCTCGTCCTTTTCGCAGTACCTAGAGATCCAAAAACATCGATCGCTCATTCGAGATCGAGGACACTGAATAGCACGAAGATTCGACCGGCGTTCTCGCGTTCGACCGGATCTGCATCACGGTCTGTAATCACGAGGTCATCAGGCGTTTGGCCGCAAATCTTTGTCCATCCCGAAACCTCACCGAGATACTGGCCAAAGGGCAGATCACCCAGAAGAATGCCGTCGATCGCGTGTTCTTGCGGCGCACCGTCATCCTTGCCAAAGAGCATGTTTGACATCGCCCTGGCCGAGGGTGAGCGAGCCATAGGTTCCGCCGATCACGAAGCCACCGTCCCCTACATCGAGTGCTTCACGCGTTGGAGAGAGCGGAGCTGAATCGCCGAAGATGACATAGAGAGTGTCGATACATCACCGCAGGCGACTGCGAAAACCCGGTCGTCGGCCTTTGCGCCGTCAATGACAAAGCCCGGCCCCACAAGCTCAACCGGCTAAATCGGCT
>CAYYUP010000010.1:111071-113880 GCA_964474905.1 uncultured Nannocystis sp.
CGGCTAAATCGGCTCACCGCATGCCGACATACCGAGCAAGCACGCCGCGAGCGCAACACCAATCGTGACTGGCGAGCCCCCCGTAGCGGGCCCGGCCTGGCTGATCGGGCAGGCCCGAGATCAACCTCAGTTGGTGTCAGGAACCCCGTAGTCGGGCTCGGGGCCGGTCGATGGCACCCCGTACTCGGGCTCCCCGCTCGTCGAGGTCGGGTCTGTCGTTCCGGTTGTGCCGGTGCCGGTGGATGTCGTCGTCGGCACCCCGTACTCGGGCTCTGCGGTCGTCGTCGGCACCCCGTAGTCAGGTTCGATGCTGGTTGAACCCGTCGATCCGCTGGTACCGGTCGCGCTCCCCGAACCGGTCGATCCCTCGGTCCCGCTGGTGCTGCTATCCCCGGAGCTGGAGCTGCTCTCGGAGGCCGAAGACTCCGTCGCCGGCACGCCGTACTCGGGCTCGGGATCATCCTTGCCGACGCAGGAGGCGAGCGCGAGCCCCATCAACACCGCCGCTGCCGCTCGTCCGACAGCCCCTCCAGTCGTCCCGAGCGTCGCGTCACAGTGCGGGCACACACCTTCGTTTGACTTGACGTGCTCCTGGCACGAAGGGCAGGCGATTAAGCGAGTAAGCGGAAGTAAGGGTGGAGCCATAACAGAGGCGATCGGACCACATGCGCGCCAACGATGTCAATGCTCCAAACGCCATGATCGCGCCCCGTACATCTCTGGCAACTGTCCTCAGAGACCTGTGTTTCAGAGCACGCAATCTGTTCGCAAATGGGCCACTGGATGCCTTTTGAGCGGTTATAGGCGGCATCTGGTGCTTGACGCAGTCGCCGCAGACGATGATCCTCGGAGCCTCCACACCGACGAGAACCACACCATGACGTTCAGCCCTCGCTTCGCCTCCCTCGCCTTCGCTCTCTCCCTCGGCTTTGGCCTTCTCAACTGCGGCAACGGTCTCTGTGCCGAGGACTCCTGCCAATGCGACAAGGGCATCTGCGAGTTTGACTGCCCCCAGGGGGGCTGCGAGCAACAATGTGAGGGCGATTCCGAGTGCACATTTACCTGCGAAGGCGGAGACTGCCAACAGCAGTGCAACGACGAGGCCGTGTGCACGATGAGCTGCGAGGGTGGGGACTGCAATCAACTCTGCTCCACCAGCGGGGACTGCAGCTCTACCTGCACGCCCGACAACTGCCTCAGCCTCTGATCTCGCTAAGCAACGCTGCCCCGCAAAAGCTCGCACTTTCGCGGGCTCAGGGGGATCTTCTAAGGCGAGCCCACCCGTGCTCGCTAAAAAACCGCGCTGCGAGCGAGACGTAGGATCTCAAAGATCGCTCGCGTCGCTGGCGAGCGGTTCAGCGTATAAAAATGCACACCGGGCACACCCTTGGGCCGCTTTACAAACGCCTCGGGTTGCCCCGGCTCGAGCAACGCCCGACACTGGTGGGCCGCGTACATCACCCCGGTCCAAAAGACCTCCTGGGGGTCATCCTCGACCCGATGAAGGCGCTCGCGAAGCGACCTCGGCAGGCTCGCTCCGCACATCTTTGAGAAGCGTTCGATCTGCCGATAGTTGGTCACGGGCATAATGCCGGCGAGGATCGGCACGTCGATACCTGCAGCCGCCGCGTCAGCGACAAAGCGGTGATAGAGGGCGTTGTCAAAGAAGAGCTGGGTGATCAAATAGTCGGCACCAGCGTCGACCTTGGCCCTCAGATGACGGAGATCCGCTGCGGCGTTCTCAGCCTCTGGGTGCACCTCGGGATAGCAGGCCGCACCGACGCAAAAATCCCCCTCGTCACGGATCAGCGCGACCAGCTCGCTCGCGTAACGGAGGCCCCCGTCGATCGGCACAAAGGAGGTCTCGCCCTTCGGCGGATCCCCGCGGAGTGCCAGAATGTTACGTATCCCGCGCTCTCCAAGTTCGACCACCGTGCGCCGCAGCTCATCGCGCGTCGAGCCCACGCAGGTGAGATGAGCGACGGCTTCGATACCCAGCTCGCGCTTGATACGGGTGACGATTTCGAGGGTCCGCGCACGGGTGCTGCCACCGGCCCCGTAGGTGACGGAGACAAAATCCGGCTCTAAGTTCGCGAGGCTCTCGAGACTCCGCCAGAGGGTCGCCTCGCCCTTGCGCGTCTTGGGCGGGAAGAGCTCAAAGCTAAAAATCGGCCGCTTATGGAGGAGGCGCTCGCGGATCAGCATGCTCGCCACAACTAACATCCACCCGTGTGCAGGGCTAGCGCTCGCTCGCCAACCAGACATCGGCGGCCTCGACCCGAAGCCGATGCCCGCCCTGCGCCGGCGCGATCAGGAGCGCGCCGTCGTCGTCCAAACCAACTGCAATACCGCGGAGTCCCGGCCCGCGCACACTCGCCTCCGTAACAACCTCGCGACCCAAGAGCCGACAATGGGGTTCGTAGCGCCCACGGATCGCCGCAAAACCGCCAGCGGCAAAGTCGGCCGTAACAACCTCCAATGCCCCGAGCAAGGCCGCCAGGAGCGGACCGCGGGCGAGCGCGGCCGGACTCGTGGCACCACCGCAGGCCTCGAGCGCCAGAGCGACACTGGTCGCCCGCTCCGCGAGTTCGGGCGAGGCGAAACGGCGACGCGCGACGTTGATACCGACGCCGACGACGATCACCTGCAGAGCACCGCTCTGCCAGCGCCCCTCGCAGAGAATGCCGCCGAGCTTGCGCCCGCGCCAAAGCAGATCATTGGGCCACTTGAGTTCGATGCCGCCGCCGCTCTCCAGCTCGCCCAGCCAACGAACGAGCCCCTCGCGCAGGGCAACACCCACCGCAAGACC
>CAYYUP010000010.1:113980-121777 GCA_964474905.1 uncultured Nannocystis sp.
GCTCGCCCAGCCAACGAACGAGCCCCTCGCGCAGGGCAACACCCACCGCAAGACCATAGGCTCCCCAGGAGAACACCGCATTCGAACTCGAACTCGAACTCGAACTCGAACTCGAACTCGAACTCGAACTCGAACTCGAATCCAAATAAACTCCGGGCCGGATCACGACGCTGAAATAAAGGTCGCCGGCAGCCGGTGAGCACCAGCTGCGCCCGCGACGACCACGACCGGCGAGCTGGCGATCGGCGCTGA
This sequence comes from uncultured Nannocystis sp., assembly GCA_964474905.1. Lineage (GTDB taxonomy): Bacteria > Myxococcota_A > Polyangia > Nannocystales > Nannocystaceae > JADJRG01. Next base: position 114,233 of record CAYYUP010000010.1, read on the forward strand.
CGAGCGCCCCGTGTGGAGCCCCCTCCTGCGCCCAGGCGAGCGCCCGATCGTTGGTCGAGTCGATCGTCTCGTAGTGCTCGCGGACCTGGCCGAGCACCTCGGTTGTCAGCGCCGCGCGAAGGCCCAAGGGATCATGCACCGAAGCCCGTCCCGATCATCAGTGCCAACCGCCGGGCGGCTCGAAGAGCAGCGACAGATCAGCCGCGGGCGCCGAGTGAGTCAGCTTGCCGACGCTTATTAAATCGATGCCGAGCGCCGAAAGGGCGCCGACCCGATCGCAGGAGATGCCGCCGCTGACCTCGACAAGCGCCCGACCCTCCGTGATCGCGACCGCCTCCGCGACCTGGGAATCGTCCATGTTGTCGAGCATCACAATGTCGACACCGGCGGCGAGTGCCTGGCGAAGTTCGTCTAGATCGCGAACCTCACACTCGATGCGCAGAGTGTGGGGAGCATCGCGCCTGGCGGCTTCGATCGCCGCCCGAATCCCGCCCGCGGCTCGGATGTGATTCTCCTTGATCAGCACGCCGGCACCGAGATCGTTGCGGTGATTGTGGCCGCCGCCGCAACGCACCGCGTAACGGTCGAGCACTCGCAGCCCGGGCATCGTTTTGCGTGTATCGGTGATCCGGCAGCGACCTCCGACCGCATCGACGTAACTGCGGGTCAGGGTCGCAACCCCGGACATGCGCTGGAGCAGGTTGAGAGCCGTGCGCTCCGCCGCGAGCAGCGAGCGAGCGGAGCCCCAGACCCGAGCGACGATCACCCCTTCGGGGATGCGTTCACCGTCAGCCACCACCAGCTCGACACCGATCGACGCGTCGACCGTTAAAAAAACAGCGACCGCGATCTCGAGACCAGCGATCACCAACGGCGACTTGGTAACCAGCCGCGCCCTCGCCATCACGCCCGCCGGTACCGCGACCCGAGTGGTCACATCGCCGCTCGCGAGATCCTCGGCGAGCACGCGGTCGATGATCTCCTGAGCTCCGCTGAGCTCCGCTGGGTCGCAGCTCCTCTGCGCCTCTCGCTTCCCATCTCGGAATGGCTTCACCATTGTTTGATCTCCCACGAACACTTTCGCGCGTGGCGCATGAGGCGCCTGTCAGGGTTGATGACTCGGGGGTGGCCGACGCGATGCAACATCGGCAGATCCGAGTAGCTATCTGTGTAAAAGAATGAGCGCTCGAGATCGAGCTGGTATTCCTCGGCGTAGCGCAGGGCTCGGATCACCTTGCCCGCACCGCCGCAGGCCGGCGCGAGATGACGTCCGCTTAGTCGCCCCCCTTTGACCTCGAGTTCGGTGCAGAGCACATCCGCCGGATCGATCGCGAGAAGGCGAGCGACCGGGTCGGCGACAAAGCGTGTGCCCGTGGTCAAGAGCGCGACACGATGACCCTGCTGGCGATGCGCCTCGATCCGTGCGCGACCGACCTGCCGCAGCGTGTCGGCGATCTCCGCGTCAAACCAGGCCTCGACCTCGGCCGCGACCTCCGCGAATTCACGACCCGTGTAGCCGCGAGCAGCCCGCGCCACCACAGCTTCGAAGTCGAGGAATCCGAGCCGGTACTGGACGATCCACTTGAGCGAGCGCATCGCCTCGACAAGCGGCAGCTTGCCCGTCCGCCACATGTGCCGGACCCAGAGCTCGCCTGAATTAACCGCGAGCAGGGTTCGGTCGACATCAAAAAATGCGGCCACGGCCGAGCCGTCGCTCATGAGGGGAATGTACTGGCGAGCAGCAGGTCCATCAACAGATTGGAGGCCGTGTGAAAGAGCGCAGGCGCCCACAGAGAGCCGCTACGCCGACAGAGCCAGGCGAAGATGAGCCCCGGGAAGAACGTCGCCAAGCGACCGATTTGGGCCATGCTCACCAGATGGCCCAGAGCAAAGAGCAGGCTCGAAAGCAGCGCACCCCAGCCGAGCTTGACCCCAAAATAGCGTCGGCGGGGCGGCCAACGCTCGTCGAGAACGCCCATTAAGTAGCCGCGATGGAAGACCTCTTCGGCGAGCGCCACCGCGAACAGACCGACAGCGAGCTCGTACAAAAAACCAAAGCCGGCGTAGGCGGTCCAGCGCGCGGGCAAACGCAGCGCTTCGGGCCAAAATCCGCCGTCGTGATGGCGACAGAGTCGGTTGAGCAGGGTGTCGAGCGAGCCGCGAAAGGGCGTCTGAGCCTCGACCCAGTCGAGCAGCGAGACCCACGAGAAGTCGCCGCCGCAGACCTCCGAGTAAAACCACAAAAAGCCGACCACAAAGAGCGGAAAGATAATCAACACCGCGAGCGCGGCGATCTTGGCCCCGTGCCAGCTCCAACGCGGGATCGGACCCTCTGGACCGATCCCGTAGCGCTCCTGGAGCTCCGGAGACTCGCGCAGCAGCCATGCCGGCAAAAAATAAAAGGCCGCGACAAGGGCGAGACCGCGGAGACCGGCGAGCCCGGGGATCAGCCCCATCACCCCAAACCCGACGTACACCAGACAGGCGTAGAGCACCGCCTGGCGGGCGCGCGCGCGGACAGCGTCTGACACGGGAGCCGGTGCGGGCTCTGGCTCAGAATGTTGCGACACGGTCGCCACTATGCCCCACCAAGCCACGCGAGCGACCAGGAGGCGATCTAATAAAAAGAACGCTCGTCTAGCGCAGCGAGGAGGCCAGACGGGCGAGGCGACGGCGGAGGCTCTCGAGGGTCTCGACCATGGTGTCGACGTGCTCCAGAACACGATCGTCGGCGGCCAGCGCATGCACCTCAGCACGGGTCAGGCGCTCACGCTCGAGCAAACCGACGGTCTGGATCAGGTAGTCCTCGATATGGCGAAGCCCGAGGGCGGTCTCCCGCAGATCGTCGTCGATGAAGAGGAGCAGGTTTTCGAGGTTGTGGACCTGCGAGAGCGCTTCGGTCTGCGGATACGAAGAACTTGCGCGGTCGAAGATGCGATCGCTCGCCCGCCGCCGGAGGCCGCTTCGACGACGATCGGTGTCTATCGCCAAGTCACCTCCCGAGTCGCCCGGAGCGAGCAGGGGATCTCCCGCGATTGCGCGGGGCGCCGAGGACGAAGCTGGACGATCTGCCGGGAGCATGTCTCTATCCGATGCACGTAGAGTGATCTCTCAGCAAGTTTTCGGCCTTTTTGAAGCGTCCACAATCCGCGGTTCTCTCGGCACCCGACTTGCAAGTGACCCACCTGGTAAGGCCGCAAAAACAAAACTCGTGGGGATCCTTACACAGAGCATGGCGCCCAAAGACCTACGATTGCCGTATCTTGCTCCGCTCGCGGCACGTTGCCGCCAGTGGTCGCCTCTATTGGCCCATGGCTGCAATACCGGACGATAAGTTGCTAGAGATCAAAGAGCGGATCGACATCGTCGATCTCGTCTCTCGCTACGTGGGCCTGCGCCGATCGGGCAAGAATTACAAAGCTTGTTGCCCCTTTCACGAAGAAAAAACGCCGAGCTTCTACGTCAACCCTGAGCGCAAGAGCTTCAAGTGCTTCGGCTGTGGGGTCCACGGCGACGGTATCGCCTTTGTGAGGGATATCGAGGGCAAGGGTTTTGTCGAGACCTGTCAAAAACTCGCCGAACTCTTCGGCGTCTCGCTCCCCAACGCACCCGGGGGCGGACACACAGCAGAGCGTCAGGCCGCGCGCGACGACGCCTACGCGATCGTCAACGCGGCCGCCGAAATCTTCCGCGAGACCCTGCTGCGCAGCCCTGAGGGCGAGGCTGGCCGGGCCTACCAGCACCAGCGTCTGCTCGACGGGTCGATCGCCGAGACCTTTCGCCTGGGCTACGGACCGACACCCGGCGAGGGGGGTTGGGACTTCATCGCCCGCCGCCTCTCCGAGCGCGGCCTCGACCTCTCGGTCGCCGAGCAGCTCGGCCTGGTCGGCCGCTCAGAGCGCACCGGCTCCTATTTTGATCGCTTTCGCGGTCGCCTGGTCTTCCCCATCATTCAGCCAGGCGGCTCCGTGATCGGCTTCTCTGGCCGCATCCTCCCGGTGCACAGCGAGAATGACGAGCGCGACCGCGAAGCGCCGAAATACATCAACTCCCCAGAGTCTGTGCTCTACTCAAAGAGCAAGACCCTCTTCGGTCTGCACGCCGCCAGTTCGTCGATTCGGCAACGAGGGCGCGCGATTTTAGTCGAGGGCAATGTCGACGTCCTCAGCATGCATCAAAAGGGCTACACCGAGACCGTCGCGCCCTTGGGTACCGCGCTTACCGCCCCCCAGCTCAAGATCCTGGGCCGATTTACAGACACCGTGCTTCTCTGCTTTGACGGCGATCGCGCGGGCCGAAAGGCCGCTCGGGAGGCGATCCCGCTGGTCCTCGACGCCGATATGGACGCCCGCATCGTCGTGCTCAGCGATGGCGATGACCCCGATACGGTCGACAGCGAGCGCCTGGCCGGCCTCTTTGACCGCCCCCCCTCGGCCCTAGAGTGGCTGATGCTCTGGATGGTCGAGAAAGGCGCCGCCGAATCGCCCGAGCTGCAGATCCGTGCCCTCGACGCCCTAGTTCCGCTTCTGCGGAAGGTCCGCCGTGAGGCTGCCCGCGATCTCTACACCGACCTCGCTTCGAAGTTGCTGAAAATCCCTGGAGGACGCATATCCTCGGCGGTCCACGGAGATCGAGGCCGCCCGCGCCGCTCTCCCGTCCCCCCCTCGCCGATGCAGAACGCCGCCCCCATCGCTCCGCTGCCACGCGGCCAGTCCGAGTTGCTGATGCTGCTCGTCGACAACCCGAGCCTCGCACCGGTCGCCAAAGAGTCGGGCGCCCTAGAGGCTCTCTGCGACGAACGCCTGCAGGTGATCGGGTTGGCCGTGATCGAAGCCGCCATCCGTGGCGAGAGCCCCGGCGAAGGCGAACTCCTCGAACTCGTCGACGCCCGCGAGCACCGCCAGCTCCACGACCGCACCTTCGCCGGCATCTACCGCGACACAGATCTCGACGTTGAAGCCGTCCTTCACGAACTGCTCGCGGCCTCCCGTCGCGAGCGCCTAAAAGCCGCAAAACTCGAGAACGACAGGGCGATGAGCGAGGCCCGCGCACAGGGTGACCTCGATCGCCTGCGCGCTCTTGCGCAGGAGCGCATCGCGCTCCGTCGCCAACTCGAGGTTTCCGATCTAAACCCCCCAAACCATCCGAACACCTCCGGGTGAACGGCCTGATTTTTTGAATAAGGCGAGAGGACATGAGCTCCAGGATGCAAGCCCGCACTGTTGACGTCGAAAAGCTGAGATTACAGCTGATCGCTTACGGCAAGAAAAAGGGGCACGTCACCTACGACGAGCTCCACGAGCTCCTACCGCCGGATCTCGTCGACCCCAAGGACCTCAAGGAGTGGGAGAAGATGCTCTCGTCAGAGGGGGTCCAGGTTCTCAGCCGCGAAGAGGCCCGAAAGGCGAAGCGCAAGAAGGCCGCCCGTAAACCCAAGGGCAAGGATGCTGATGACGACAGCACCCGGACCAACGATCCGGTGCGCATGTACCTGCGCAAGATGGGTTCGGTGTCGCTGCTCACCCGCGAGGGAGAGGTCGAGATCGCCAAGCGCATCGAGCAGGGCGAACTCAAGGTTCTCGACATCGCCCTCTCGTCACCGGTCGCGGTGCCCTACATCGTCGACATGTACGAGCGGATCAAGCGCAGCCAGCTCCGGGTCAAGGACGTCATCGTCGTCGCCAACCCCTCGGACAACCAGCCCAACAGCGCCGACCGACCGCTCAACCAAGAGCAGTCCCTCGAGAACCTCTCGAAGCAGGTCGAGAAGCTCCGTCGCCACCAAAAAGATATCGATCGGCTGCGCGCACAGCTGATCACCGAGCGCGAGATGGACGACGAGAGCCGGACAACGGTCGTCAAGTCGGTCGATGATCATCGCAAGGCGATGGCCGACTCGATCGGCGCCATCCGTCTCAATCGCCGGCCGATCGACGGCATCGTCGGCGACCTCACCGACCTGGTCGAGCGGGTCACCCGGGCCGAACGCGATCTGATCCAATGCGAGCGTCGGGCCGGCATGGATCTCAAAGAACTCAAGACACTCTTCAAAGAGGTCCGCCTCTCCGAAGAGCAGGAGTTCAAGCTCTGCCGCCGCCTCGGGCTCCATCCCTCCGAACTCCACGAGATCGAAGCCCGGATGAAGCTCGCGACCAAGCGCATCCGCCAGGTCGAGCAAGAGACCAACATGCGGGCCTCTGAGCTCCGCGAGATCCACGACCTCCTGATGGTCGCCCGCCGCCAGGCCGAGCGCGCCAAGGCCGAGCTGGTCGAAGCCAACCTCCGCTTGGTGGTCTCGATCGCCAAGAAGTACACCAACCGCGGCCTCCAATTCTTGGATCTGATCCAAGAGGGCAACATCGGCCTGATGAAGGCCGTCGACAAGTTCGAGTACAAGCGCGGCTACAAGTTCTCGACCTACGCGACCTGGTGGATCCGACAGGCGATCACCCGAGCGATCGCCGACCAAGCACGCACCATCCGAATCCCGGTGCACATGATCGAGACGATCAACAAGCTGATTCGGACCAGCCGCTCACTCGTCCAAGAGCTCGGCCGCGAGCCGACGCCCGAGGAGATCGCCGAGAAGATGGAGCTGCCCCTCGACAAGGTCCGCAAGGTCCTAAAGATCGCCAAAGAGCCGATCTCACTCGAGACACCGATCGGCGAAGAAGAAGACTCCCACCTGGGCGACTTCATCGAGGACAAAAATACGATCTCGCCAACCGAGGCGGTGATCAACATGAACCTCTCCGACCAAACACGTCGCGTGCTGGCCACGCTGACACCCCGCGAAGAGAAGGTCCTGCGCATGCGCTTCGGCATCGGCGAAAACTCCGACCACACCCTCGAAGAGGTTGGTCAAGACTTCTCCGTGACCCGCGAGCGCATCCGTCAAATCGAGGCCAAGGCGCTGCGCAAGCTCCGTCATCCAAGCCGCTCAAAACGCCTCAAGGCCTTCGTCGAGAGCTGAGTCTCCGACAGGACCCAAAACCCAAGACAAGCAAAAGGCCGACCTCCTTCGGGAGCGTCGGCCTTTTTTCTTTTTCTTTTTTTTCGTTCTTGTTTTTTTTTGGCTCCGAGCCCAATCCGCCAGAAACTCGAGCCTGCGCACTCGCTCAAGCCATCAAGAGCGGTTCTTTTTTTTCGATCCGGTGATCGAACGAACAAAACCTTCGTGATCCCAGTTCGCCCACTTGCAGAGCGCTTTCACGTAGATGTCATTTAGCTGCCGAGCCGAATGCGAGTACGTGAACGGACGCTCCTGACCCGCGAGCACGAGTTTCGCGTGAGGGCCTTTCTTTTTTACCGAAGCTCCGCGCCGGATCGCCTCCGCAATAACGATCTTCGTGCGGTAGGGCATGACGGCCTGGGCCCCAGGCTACGCGGCCTTGGGCATCGAGTCCGGCGTAGGCGGAAGAGCAGGCGTGCCGATACACCACTGCCCATCGCTGCTCTTGCACAACGCGGCACGCAGGAGCACGCCACGGCGGATCGCCTTGGAATTGGCGTCCATCTCAGACACCTCACCAAGAATGCCTTCGC
>CAYYUP010000011.1:0-61732 GCA_964474905.1 uncultured Nannocystis sp.
TGGTTCAGGACCCGCGGGTGGAAAAGCACGATCCGGCGCTGCCCCGCGTTTCTGCGGATCGGCGCACTCTTGCAGAGCACGGTTAGAGGAGGATGTGGTCCACCGCCTGCGTGGACGGGGGGAGTTCCGTCTCGCCGAGCATCTCGCGGAGATCGATCTCGATGGTGCGAGACATGGCGTCTATGGGGACGTCGTTGACCAGTCCCTCGAACGGATTCTCGGTGTACTCCAAGACCCGATCCCAGATCCAGAACACCCAGGCGAGGACGATTGTGGTCGGCACGACGGCCCAAAGGTACGTATTGGGTAGGTTTTGTGCACTGAAGGCCCCGATCAGTGCGAAGGGAAGCATGGCGATGAAGATCTGGATGAAGTAGTGGTTTGCAGAGGCGTACTGACGGGGGAGTGGGAAGTTCTTGATGCGTTCACACTTCCCCTGCAGCGTATAAAATTCTTCGAGGAGCCGAGCCAGCTCCATGTGCCTGAAGTCCTCGATGCGGCCTTCATCGAGCAGCTCGGTCAGTCGCTCTCCTTGGCGGCGAATGAGCTGTGCGGCACGGTTTTTCTGGGCCATCACCGCGCCGATTTCGGTGGGGGAAATGAAGCCCTCCATTCGCGCGGCGAGGCGCTCATCGGATTGGTCGAGGGTGTGGTAGCTCCCTCGAGCTTTGTCGTTCCAACGCTCGCGGTGTTCCCATGGCTTTGGGCGGCGGAGTTGCGTTCGCAGAGCGGCGAGCCAGGCCACGTGGCGGTACACGAGCTCGCGACGAATCTCCTCGACGGAGGCGGATGTTTCGCCTTTTACGTGGCGATCGGTGACGAAGGTCAGCGTGAACATTCCCCAGGTCCGGCTGGTATTGACGATGCCTCCCCACACCTTGCGGGCCTCCCACAATCGGTCGTACGCAGCACTGCCCTTGAAGCCGAGATAGAACGATGTGGCCGTGCCGAGGATACCGACGGGCAGCGCGGGCATCTGAAGCCACTCGAGGTCGAACTGGATCCTTGCAAACACCAAGACCCCTGACCAGAGCCCGGCGATGGGGATCACCTCGCTCGTCCAAAGAACCGCGCGCCCGAAGTCAAACCTTGGCTTGGTGAACATCGCACCTCCAGCGGGTTTTGTAGCACAGCGCCATTTACGGACGAGAATTCCGTGACCGAGCCTGCAGCGACATCGAGAGCCGCGCAAGCGTCGACGTCCTCCACCCGGTGACCCCGCAGATCTTGAGCGCAGGACAGGTGCGATCTCGCGGAGCAATGCTCATCGCCGGCGATCATGACACGAGCCGGGGCCTGAACTCGAACGACGACCTCAACCGACGAATTCACACGCACTTTTCTTGACTAAGCCACAGGGTCTCAGGCGTACTCGCTGACGCATGTTCTTCCGTGTCGAGAATCTCGGGCCTATCCGCGAAGCGGAGGTCGATCTCGCGAAGGATCTGATCGTCCTGACTGGTCCAAACAACACCGGGAAGACCTACCTAGCGTGGGCTGTGTACGCACTTGAGAAATTCGAGTTCCGCGAGCCGCTGGATGGAGTTCAGCCCCTTGTGGACGCGATCCTCGAGCGCCCGAACGAGCAACACAGCTTCGCTCACTTGCTCGAGAGCGATGCATGCCTCCGCAGTCTGGCCGACGGGTGTGCGGGAGCGCTGGACGACGAATTTGGGGCGCCGAGAGGGCGCTTCGCAGAGACAAAAATCTCGCTGCGCCCAGGAAAAAGACCATCCGCCAGCGGGCTCAGGAGACGGGCCCGCGGTTACCTCGGTCCCGGCCGTCTCCTCTACCTGACCGTCACGAGCCCTTCTTCCTTGAAGATCGGTGGTGTCGAGAGAGACGAAGCAGCCTCAGAATCGACGGGCGCCCTGGAGGATCGAGATATGGTCCGGCGCTGGCTGGCTCTGATAGCCTCAAATGTGATCCGCGAGCGCCGTTCGTCATGGTCTGCCACAGTTGTCTTTCCGGTCGAGCGATTGGCGATCAACACCTTCTCCAAGGAACTTGCGGGAAAACGAACCCAATGGGCTGACGAACTCCGATTCCTCGCCGAGGGCGGCGATGGTGAGAGCATGATCAGTGCGGTGAGACGCCGAGTCGATCTATACCCCAGAGCCATCCGTGACGCCCTCTATGTAGCCACGCAACTGGATGCCCTCTCGCGCAGAGAATCCAACTTTAGCGACCTTGCCGACGAGCTGGAGGCGAGCGTTCTCGGTGGCGCAATTAGCGTCGGTGACGATGATGTTCTCGAGTTCCACCCCGAAGCGTCCCCCGACACCAAGCTCCGAATCCAGCAGACCGCCTCTGTCGTCAAATCCCTCGCGAGCCTCGTCTTCTATCTCCGCTATCAGGCCCGCGAGAACCACCGCCTGATCATCGATGAGCCTGAGCTCAACCTCCACCCTGACAACCAGCGCAAGGTCGCCAGGGTCCTGGCCAAGCTCGTGCGACGCGGGATCAGGCTGATCATCAGCACCCACAGCGACTACCTGATCCGTGAGCTGAACAACCTGATCATGCTCTCGCAAGATAGTGACGCGGCCCGCGAACTCGCCGCGACGATGAGCATCGACCCTGAAATGACCCTTCGCCCGGAGCAGCTCGGTGTCTACCTCTTCGGCCGCGACGGCCAGTGCAAGGAACTCGAGGTCAGCGACACCGGCTTCGAGGTCGAGACTATCGACCAAGAGATCCACAGCCTCAACCAAGACGCCCAGAGGATCTACTCGCGCCTCTTCCTCGAAGACGAATGAGCCCTACGACCCTCATTCAGCAGCTCCGCCAGGTACTCGCGACCGAGCAGATCTGTGACGGCAGCAGGCTGGTCGAAGACGATTGTCAGAGCAGCTCGGGGCGAACCTGCATCACAGGGCTCGGCAAAGGCTTAATCGTCAGGCCGACGCTTCCGGCGTATGCAGCGACACGCTTCGGACCGGCCTCCCCGAATCAAGCGCTCTTCCCGTTCTTCAAGTCCGGGACCCCCAAGATCACAAAGCTCTGCGATTACATCCTCTTTTGCCCGCGAAAGTCCGGCTCTCAGCTCGTCGTCCTGCTCTGCGAATTGAAATCAGGCAACACAGGACGCGCAGGTCAGCAGATCCACGGGGGAATGCTCGTCGCGGAGTACATCATCAACGTCACCCTGCTCCACCAGCGCCCCACGCAGGTCCCTGAGATTGAGTACCGCGGCTTGCTCTTGTCAAACAAAGGTGTGGTCCAAAAGCAATCGACCCGCCCCGGTAAAGGCTATGACTACTTCCCTGCGCCACGAACGAAGCTGCCGACCGCTCACTTGCGAGCAGGCTCGACGTACTGCGCCAACGCACTCTGTGCCGAGATCAAGTGCACGGAGCGCGCACACATCTCCGATCCGATCCGCGGCTGACGGGCAGCGCGACGGAGCTGATCAGAGCGAGTCGATGAGCGCTCGCAGGGCGTCGCGCCTCGCTTCCACATGACCCGTTACTACGGCCGCGAGTCGTCATTGCCTCCGCGCTCGCATCATCCCGTCTTTGCCACTGCCGCCTGCGTCGATGCAGCTCTCGCCGGCTCGTCCCAGCTCTTCCCGATGAACTCCGCGAAGTGACCATAAGTCCGCGCCGCATCGGTTGGGCGAATCTGCTGGCCCGGGTCTTCGCCGTCGACGTGACCAGCTGCTCCAAGTGCGGTGGGCGGATGAAGATCCTCGAGGTCGTCACGGATTCCGGCGCTCTCGCGGAGCTCCTGCACGGCGGCCGCGCGCGGCCGCGTGCCTGTCCTCATGGACAGTTTGGGTTGTCCGGGTAAGTGCGTCGAGGCGTCGCGCTCGGCTTTGTGGCAGCGTTTCGAGAGCGCGCCGAACCGGTGTGAGCCCACAACGAGGCCGCGCTGGACGCTTCACGAACGAGAACTCCGTGAGCGAGCCATCGCGCGGCACTCGCGCCCTCCCTCCACCTCCTGGGCCGCAGCGAGTCCGTCTCTCGCCGGAATTTCCAGTTGAAACTTCTTAAGCGCGCTCTAATTTCCCGTGCGTTGTTCCGCTCGGCTTCTGTTTGCCGCGATCGACCGAATTTCTCACGAGCACCATGCGACAAAAACTGAGCTCCCGCCTCGAATAGATATGAGCGAGGTTGCGAGCAACGGCGCTGCCCTCGAATTCTCGCGGAAAGAACGACGACCGTGCGTATACCCCGACAGCGCCTCCCTGCTCTCTCTCTTGCCGGATCAATGGAGCCCGAAGTACAGTCAGCGCACTGGAGGTATTGGGGTAATGAGCCGAAAACGAGGGAGTTCATTGGTTGCGGCTGCGTTTGGTCTCATCGTGTGGGCATGTAATGGCGGTAGCAGTGAGAGCGGAACGGGCACAGAAACGGGGCCGGGGCAACCCTCGACGGAGTCCGACAGCGATGGGGGCAGCAGCGGAGGAGCGACCTCAGGTGGCGTTAGCGAGACCGCGACCGATTCCGGCGGTGGCTCGGTGTCGACAGGAGGCAGTAGCGTAGGTGGCGAGAGCGAGAGCGAGAGCGGCGTAGGTGGCCTCGATATGGGAGGAGGGAGCGAGAGCGATACTGCGGGTCAGGATCCTGTTTGTGGCAATGGAGTTGTCGAGGCTGATGAGTTGTGCGACGACGGCAATTCGTCGGATGAGGATGATTGCACGATTCTCTGCGCTCCCCCTGCCTGTGACGATGGGATTATCAGCGGTGACGAGTCGGGGATCGACTGTGGGGGGAGCTGTCCCGGTTGTGATCCTGGCGATAGCTGCCACTCGGACGAGGATTGTCTGACCAGCGGTTGCTCGGACACTAAGTGCAGGTACCCAGTAAGTTGTGTTGATGTTCTCGAGCAAGATCCCGACGCGCCAGACGGCGAGTACACGGTGGATCCCGACGGGGAGGGTGGCGAAGAGCCCTTCGACCTGTCATGCGACATGACAACCGATGGTGGTGGCTGGATTCGGCTCTCGCTCAACCACAGCCAGAACCTCATTGTCGCGGAGAATAAGGAGACAAATCCGTGGCATAAGTGTGCTGATGACTCCGCGAAACACTTCGACTGGATCGTCGAGGCGGACGTCGATGCCGACTACAGTCCGGGAAAATTCTCTTTTAATAAAGAGGACCTCGAGTACAAAAATCCAGAGTCGATGGTGGTATATTCGCCGGCTCAGTTGGATCTGATTCGTGGGCTGATCACTGAGATGCACGCTTCAACTCGGATGGTCGCGGTCATCTCTGACGACGATAATGGCGGATGGGACGATGGCGGCGTGAATGGCCATGAAGTTTACATCCTCGGTGTGGCCGATAATTGGGTGCTTCTCACGCCCAAGGACAATGGCGAGTGTGGCTTCTCTGTTGGCTGGCCACAGCCGAATAGTCAATCGGCATACTATAGATGGAACCACTCCGCGGCGGAGTCGGTGGTCGATGGTCAGACAGCCGCGATCGACGATGACCTGGGCGGGCTCGCTCCTGGAGATTTGCTCCCCTACAAGGTCGAACTCGATGTCGAATCAGGTGGCGGTGTCGCGTTTGGCTGGGAAAAGCAAGTTTTCCTGGTCCGTTAGGGGTCCGTTAGGGGCTTGGAGGCGGTCCTGCGGATCCCAGGTTAGATTACCCGGAATGTGGTCCTTCTCGCAGTTTCTCTACGGCGACGACAATGTGACCGTCCTTGGTCAGCAGAGTGCGGGCACAAATGGAAGCATCACGCAGGTGAAGCTTCCCGGCGGATTTACGATGCTCTTTACCGGCATGCAGCTCTTGAACCCCGACGGCACGACGTTGCACGGTGTGGGTATTCCTCTCGATATCGAGGTCAAGCCGACGGCTGCGGACTTCGGTGCTGGGATCGATCCAGAGCTAAAGCAAGAGATCATTGCGCTCGGAGGTTAACTCCCTAGCGCTGGACGCGAAGGTCTTGCCGGTTTTGATGGGCGGCGAGGCCGAGGTCGCAGAGGCCGGTGATGAGTTCGCGGTAGGGCACACCTACGTGCTCGATCAGCTTGGGATACATCGAGATGCTGGTGAAGCCGGGCATCGTGTTGATCTCGTTGAGGTAGGGCTTGCCCGTGTATTTGTCGACGAAGATGTCGATCCTCGCCAGGCCCTTGCAGCCCGCTGCACGAAATGCCCGAAGAGACAGATCACGCAGGCGATCGCGCAATGTCGCGGGCAGCTCTGCGGGGATCTGTAGCGTTGCCGAGTTGCTGAGGTATTTTGTCTCGTAGTCGTACCAGGTACCCGTTGGCACTCGGATTTCGCCGGGTTCGGAGACGATCGTTGCCGCCCCGCCATCGCCGTACACCGCGAGTTCGATCTCCCGGCAGTCGAGGCCCTTTTCGACGATGATTTTTGGATCGTAACGGGCAGCCAGTTTGAGCGCCGGCAGCAGCTCGTCCGCACTCGCGACCCGGGTGATGCCGATCGAAGAGCCCTGATTGGCCGGCTTGACGAAGCAGGGGAAGCCGAGCCGGGTGCGAACGGCCTTGGCTATTGCCCGTGCTTTTAGAGGCTCAGCGAGTTCGGGGCCAAAAACCTCGATCCAGGGCACCACCGGGATCGTCGGCTCTTGGGCGCAGAGGAAGCGCTTGAGCACCGCCTTGTCCATGCAGAGCGCCGATGCCAGCACGCCCGAGCCGACGTAGGGCATGCCGAGCACCTCGAGCAGGCCCTGGAAGGTGCCGTCTTCGCCGTAGGGTCCGTGCAGTACGGGCAGCACCAAGTCGGCGCCCAAGCTCCGCAGGTCGTGCACGATTTCGCCGTTGGCGATCACGTCGGCGAGCGTCGCCTCTGCCAAACCCGTGCACCATGTGCCATCGCGACGGATTCCGAGGAGGATCGGCGCGAAGCGGTCGCGGTCGAGGGCCGCGCGGACGCTCTGCGCCGATCGCAGGGAGATTTCATGCTCGGAGGAGCGACCTCCGAAGACCAGGAGGAGGCGTGTGCGGGCGGACATGGTCGACCATACCTACCATTGGCCGCGGGGCGTGGCGATCGATCTGCGAGTGGCGTCCTCAGTGACGAAGCGCAGCGGGGCGACGCGTTTGCAGCGATCTTGCCCAAGCCGAGCTTGCAGTCGGCGGAGTGGAGGATTAATCCCTCTACGCGGATATCGACGGAGAGATCCTTCGCCCGCCCACCGATGTTCGCTGTCCGCATGCACAGCACTCGCAGGTCAGCTGGCCGACGGCCCCTTCGCCGATGGCGGGTGGTTTTGCGGCGATGATTTTAGCCTCGCGGATCTCGAGTGGGGCGTTGGGTTCTTTAGCCTCCGCTGGATCTGTCTTGGGCCGCGGCTTTGGGGGAGCCGTCCTGCGGTCGCCCGCTACGCGGAGCGTCTCTTCTTCGCCGGCGCGGGCTTTCGGTCCGGCGTTCTCGAGTGGAGCCGACCGGTGCGTGATGTTGCTTGGCCGATGCTGGTGACGCGCCTACGGCGATTTTTGTCCGCGGTTGAACTTATGGTCATTTCGATCGCTGGTTTTCGTAGCGGTCGACCGGGCGTAAAATGTGCATATATTTGTTATGTTCGCGCTCTTGCTGGAGCAGTATCGCGCAGGCAGACTCGGGGGAGCAAGGTGTACCTCCGCCACCCAGCCCTACATCCGCACAATTGTGCCCACATTACGGTCTTGATGAAAGTGACCCCGTCCCGCGAGCCGGAGCGCGGCGACGGCGTTTGAGCGCCGACAAATCCGTTAAATAGGCGCAGGAACAGCTCTCCGTCGGTTCTCCGTGACTTTTCGCAGCTCCCCGTCAATACTGAAAATCTTCGCGATGGGGTTGGAGCTTCCTTCATTCCTCGGCGTGGACCTGTGTTGAGAGGGCGAGCGATGATGCGATTCAATATTTTCTATGGTGCGACAATATCACTTCTTTGTGTAGGCCTGACAGTTTGCAGTGGCGATGACACCGCAGTTGGGACCGAAACCGACACCGATTCTGGAACAATGGGCACGACCGACGGCAGCACGACCAACGGCAGCACGACCAACGGGACAACGACGATGCCCGAGACCACCGGCACCCAAGCTGAGTGCGGTGACGGCACTGTCGACCCTGGCGAGGTGTGTGATGATGGCAACGCCGACGATACCGATGCCTGTCTCGCCACCTGCGTTGCCGCGTCCTGCGGTGATGGCTACGTGCAGGAGGGCGTCGAAGCCTGTGATGATGGCAACGCCGACGATGCCGACACGTGTACGAATGCCTGTGTGCTCGCGAGCTGTGGCGATGGAATCATGCAGGAGGGCGAGGAGTGCGACGACGGGAATGCCGACGATACGGACGCCTGCCCCTCTAGCTGTCTCAATGCGAGCTGTGGCGACGGCAACGTGCAAGCTGGTATGGAGGAGTGCGACGACGCCAATGCCGACGATACGGACGCCTGCCTCACGAGTTGCGTCGCTGCGAGCTGCGGCGATGGACTCGTGCAAGAGGGCGTCGAGGCCTGTGATGATGCCAATGATGTCGACGACGACGAATGTACAAATTCTTGCGCCCTTCCCGGATGCGGCGACGGGATCATCCAGGTCGGCGAGGAGTGCGATGATGCCAATGACATCGACACCGACGAATGCCTGTCGACCTGCCTCCTTCCCAGCTGCGGTGACGGATTTGTGCAAGAGGGCATCGAGGAGTGCGATGATGAGAATGATGTCGAGACCGACGAGTGCCTCAATTCATGTCTCCTCGCGAGTTGTGGCGACGGCATTGTCCAGGAGGGTATCGAGGAGTGCGATGACGCCAATGATATCGATACCGACGAGTGTTTGCCGACCTGCGTCGCCGCGAGCTGTGGCGATGGCTTTGTGCAGGAGGGCATCGAGGCCTGCGATGACGGCAATAAAGACAACCTCGACGGCTGCCTTAACTCCTGCCAGTTGCCGATCAGTTGCAAGCAGATCAAGGCCGCTGATGATACTGCTGCCGACGGCGTCTACCCCTTAGACGTCGGCAATGGTACCTTCGACGCGTACTGCGACATGACAACCGACGAGGGCGGCTGGACTCTGGTGGCGCGCTTTGCCAATACCGACACCAAGAATTGGATGCAGTCCTCGGGCGCTTGGTGGTACGTGCAGACCGATCCGGTCGGCATGCCGACCAGTCGCAGCGAGAACGCCGATGCCTACGCACCCGCGTTTCACCAGGTCAAGGGCGACGAACTCAAGATCTCGCGGAGCGACAACGCCGATGACGCCCACCTGCTGATGACCAACATGACCTGCCTGGGCGACAAGACGTTCCGCGAGCACATCACCGGTTACGGTGACTTCCAAAACGACGTGGTCTGGGGGACCGACAACGTCAAAGGCACCTGCGCTGGCACACTCGGCAACAATTGGAATGGGACGATGGGCTTCGCAGAGGCCCAGTGCACTGGCCAGATCGGGGCTGCTAACTCGATCTCGTTTTGGGCCGACTGGAGTCAGGGCGACGGCTCGGTCATGATGATCGGCGGTGGCGGTAACAACTGCAACCGTGCAGACCATGGAATCGGCGTCACCGAAGCCAACAGCGCCAGCTTTAGCGACTCCTTTGGCAAGGATGACTTCGGCAACAACGGCCAGGATTACAATACCGGCTACGCTCTGAACCTCTTTGTCCGCTAGCCGCGACTCGACTCGAACTCACGAGAGCCCGCCGTCCACTGTGACGGCGGGCTCTGTGTTTGCTTGTTCTCCGACTCGCCGAGTCGGTTATTTTTGCTGGCTGCCGCCACAGACATGGCATCCGTAGCAGACTGTTCCTCCGGGCGTGCAAACACACATCGAGCAGCAGAGGGAGAGTAGTGTCTCTGGATCCGCGTCGGCGCCTGACGACAGGTTCATCGGCCCAGAGAATGACGCATCAACATCAACATCAACATCAAGATCAAGATCGTCTGCATCGACAAGCATCTCCTCACCATCCGCATCGATGATGCTGATTCCCTCGTCTGTCTGCTGGAGCTGAACGTCGTAGAGCTCCAGTGGGGTCTCCTCTGAGTCGCAGGCGGTGAGGCCCATCGCGAAGACCAGGGCGGAGATCAATCGTGTGATTTTATTCGACATAGTACGTGCGTCTTTCGAGTGCTTGGTGTTGGTAGGGGACCTTGATGTCGGTCCTGCGACAAAGGACCGAGCCAGGTCCTTTACTTGGTATTCCCAACACGGCGTCGACTCTTACAGACGCAACAAAATAAAATTGAGGGCCGCAGATGGCTCCTCGTGTTCGGCCTGGTACTACGCAGGCTAGGCCCTCACGGGCGGGGGTGCAGACGATCGTTCGCCGCCCGGAACACCGGAACGACTTTACCGATCGCCGGGGCTTCTTGCAGGTCGGGGCTGACCGTAAAAACACCGGACAGAAGACGCAGAAATCCCACCAAAAGGAGCGTCGATGCGCTCCCTCGGCGGATTGTCGGTGCGAGGTGCAGGGCTTTTGGCCGAGCTACTTGCTGCTCTTGGCCTTGCCCTTGGCGCCCTGACGCGTTGCGTGGGCCTCGGCTGCTTGCCGCTTGAGGCGGAGCTTGTGCTTAATCTGGCGGCGGCGGCGGTTCATCTTCGGTGTGCGGCGGTTGTCGTCGTATCCCATAGCTGCTTCTCAGTGTTGTTGACTTGGCCCGGCTCGGAGCTGGGGCGCGAGGATGAACGACTCTGCCGAGCGGGTCAAGCCCGTAAGAAGACCGATGAGGTCGATGCGTGTGTGCCCGCCGTCGACAGTCCTTGCTATCATCCGCGCCGCCATGCTCGACATCAAGCTTCTGCGTGAGCGTCCGGCGGATCTCGCCGCGAACCTCGAGGACCGCAAGGTCTGGATCTTTGACGATCTCTCCTTTGAGGTCGAGGGCTGGGCGCTGTCAACGATCGAGCGCTTGGCCGCGCTCGATCAGACCTTTCTAGGGCTCCTGCGCGAGCAGGAGGAGGTCCGTCGCCAACAAAACGAGACCAGCTCGGCGATGAAAAAGGTGGGCAAGTTGCCCAAGGCGGAGCAGGGCGCCGCTCGGGGGCCGCTGATCGAGGCCGGTCGGCGCCTGCGCGAGCGCGAGCAGGAGCTCTCGGAGTCGGCTGGGGCGGCGCTTGTTGCCCGCGACGAGGCCTGGGCTCGTGTCCCCAACATCACTCACGACGCGGTCCCGCGCGGCATCGATGATCACCGCGAACTCAGCCGTTGGGGCGAACCCCGCGACTTTGCAGCGGAGGGTTTTAACGGGCCGCCGCGAGATCACCTGACGATCGCCGAGTCCCTCGATCTCGTCGATTTTGCGAGCGGGGCCAAGGTCGCCGGGCAAAAATTTTACTACCTCAAGAACGACGCGGTGCTCCTGGATCTCGCGCTCCAGCACTTCGCGTTGGCGACCGCCCGGCATCACGGCTTTATCCTGCACACGACCCCGGATCTGGCGCGCGTCGAGATCCTCCAGGGGCTCGGCTTTAACCCGCGCGGCGAATCGACCCAGGTCTACTCGGTCGCCGACTCCGATCTCTGCTTGGTCGGCACCGCCGAAATCACCCTTGGGGGCATGTTCGCCGACACGATCCTCGACATCGAGCGTCTGCCGTTGCTGGTCGCCGGCCTCTCGCATTGCTTTCGCACCGAGGCGGGCTCGGCCGGGCAGGAATCCCGCGGTCTCTACCGCGTGCACCAGTTTACCAAGGTCGAACTCTTCGCGTTTACGGCTGCGGATGACCAGGAGAGCGGAGCGATGCACCGGCGCATGCTGGCGATCGAAGAGAGCATCTTTCAGGCGCTCAAGATCCCCTACAAGGTCCTTGATATCGCCAGCAATGACCTCGGCGGTCCCGCCTATCGCAAGTTCGATATCGAGGCCTGGATGCCGGGGCGCGGCGATTACGGCGAAGTCACGAGTACCAGCGATTGCCGCGACTACCAGGCGCGTCGCTTGAAGATCCGCTATCGCCCAGCCAGCGAGGGCAAGGGCAAGGCCAAGCCAAAGTATGTGCATATGCTAAATGGCACGGCGATCGCGACCGCGCGGGCGTTGGTCGCGATTCTCGAAAATTACCAGCAGGCGGATGGCTCGGTGTTGGTGCCCGAGGTCTTGCGGCCCTGGGTGGGCGCCGATCGAATCGCGCCGATCGAAGCGCGCTGACGGTCTCGCATTGTCGATGCCGGGCCCCTGGGCCGGCCTAAAACCATGTATTCCGTGGTTTTAGGGCGAGTCCCGTCGCGTACCATCAGAGCATGTCGGACACTGAGAACGAGACGAAGTGGGAGTGGAGCTACAGCCGGTGGGTCGGTGTGATGTACGGGCCTGTGCCGGTGGGCGTGATCGTTGTTGTGATCGGCTATGGGGGCTATCTGGCCTTTGCACAATAAAGACCGTCGCCGGCATGTGCAGCGACGGGTTTGGCGGGTTAGCGGGCTAACGAGGGGCGCTTTTGGCCTTGCCCAGGCGGGCGAGGCGACCCGAGCGGATCCCCGTGAGCTCGCCGTGTTCGGCGATCACCTGGCCGTGCACGAGCGTGGCTCGATAGCCGTCAACGTCCTGCAGCAGGCGTTGGCCGCCCGCCGGTAGATCGTGCACGAGGCGCGGGCGATAGAGCCGCAGCTTGTCCAGATCAAAGACGTTGATGTCCGCTCGCTTACCGACGACCAGCTCGCCGCGATCAGCGAAGCCGATGTAACGGGCGGTGTCGCGGGTCATCATTTGGACCACCCGCTCCACCGGAATGTGGCCCTTTTTGCGGTCACGGGCCCAGTGCAGAAGCATGTAGGTCGGGAAGGACGCGTCGCAGACAGTGCCGACATGGGCACCGCCGTCGGAGAGCCCAGGCAGGGCTTGGGGGTGCGAGAGCATGGTCTCGACGGTATCCAGGTTCATCGATCCGTAGTTGAAGATCGGGAAGTAGAGGAGCTGCTTGCCCTCGTCCTCGAGCATGCCGTCGTACATCGCCTCGATGGGTTTGATGCCGCGGCGCTGGGCTTCGACGAAGAGCGACTCCTCGGGGGCGGGCTCGTAATTCGGGTTCTCGCCGAGGCGAAAGAGGCGCATCGAGATCCGGTCGAGCTGCGAAAGCAGGCGATCGGCGAGTGGCGGGATCGAGGAGCCGTCGCCCGCGAGCTTTTCGGATTTCTCTTGCAGGATTGTCCGACGAAACTCGGGGTCGCGCATCGTCCGGACACGCTCGGCGAGCGGCAGGTGGGCGATCTTTTTGTAGCTGGGGAAGCCGATGAAGGGGTGGAAGGTCGCCTCTAGGCCGAGCATGATGCCGATCCCGCGGGCGGCGACCTGGACCCGGATATCCAGGCCCTTGGCCTTGGCGGCCTCGACCCGGGTGAGGATGCGTCGCCACTGCTCGGGATCGGCGTCGCGTTGGAGGAGCGAGATCGAGGCTCGGTGCCCGTCACCAGCGGCGACCATCGCCTCGATCGCGTCGAACTCCGGGTCAAATCGATCGGCGGAGATCGGCATGTCGAAGTCACTCACGGCCTGGAGAACTCCGTGATCCAGACCGTGGAAGGCGCGGGCGATGCCCTCGAGTTCGCGGATCGTCGCCTCGCTTGCCGGTGTCGCGGCGCCGCTCTTGGCCCGGTGATTGTCGGTGCGTCCGGTCGAAAATCCGACCGCACCTGCCTCTAAGGCCCGACGCGTTTCGGCTCGCATCGCCGCGATGTCGTCGTCGGTCGACTCTTCGTGGGCGAGTGCTCGCTCTCCCATCACGTAGACGCGGAGGGCGTCGTGCGGCATCTGTACGGCGAAGTCGATCGCGTGCGGGAAGGAGTCGATCGAATCCATGTACTGCTCGAAGGATTCCCAGCCCCACTTGATGCCCTCGGCGAGCGCGGCCCCGGGGATGTCTTCGACGCCCTCCATGAGCTCGATCAGCGTCATGCGATCCTTGGCTCGGGCCGGCGCAAAGCCGACGCCGCAGCTGCCCATGACAGCGGTCGTGACCCCGTGCATCGACGAGGGCATGAGGTCTGGATCCCAGGTGACCTGGCCGTCGTAGTGAGTGTGAATGTCGACAAAGCCGGGGCTGAC
This sequence comes from uncultured Nannocystis sp., assembly GCA_964474905.1. Taxonomy (GTDB): domain Bacteria; phylum Myxococcota_A; class Polyangia; order Nannocystales; family Nannocystaceae; genus JADJRG01. The sequence continues at coordinate 13,975 of CAYYUP010000011.1, forward strand.
CAGCGCTCCTTCGGCGTCGATGGTTCGCTTGGCGGAGCCCTGCACGTCGCCCACGGCGGCGATCCTTCCGTCGACGATCGCGACGTCGCCTCGATAGGGTTTGTGGCCGCTGCCGTCGACGATCGTGCCACCCTTGATGATCAGGTCGTATGCCATCGCTTTGCTCTCCTCGGGAGCTAGGGTGCCGAGGACAGCGTTCGGCGTCAATCAGCGCGGTCGGTCTGGGGCCGCTTGCGCGACGAAAGGTAAGCTTGGGCCTGGACTGGACGTGCTGAGCAAGAGCGCGCAGGGGGGGGCCGCCCGGTCAGCGACAGGGGCGGACGTGAAACCAGAGGTTAAACGCCCATTTGGTGCCGCGCTCGACCGGGTCGCCTGCGTGCAGGCTGTGGGGGTGGCGGGTATCGGTGTCGGCGTAGCAGTTGTGGAAGACGAGCACTCGTCCGCGCTTGGCTTGCACGCGCAGGTCGAGTCTGGGGAAGCTGGTCGATCCGCCAGCTTCGACGTCGGAGAGATAGCCCAAGAGAGTGACCACGCGCTGGCCACCGCGGGCGCAGCATCGTTGGCCGCGGGCGGTGCGGAGGTCGTAGGCGTCGAAGTGCGCCCGGTACTCTTGGCTCGATTCGTAGGCGATCACCTGGAACGACTCGGAGTGCACAAGCGGCAGGCCGACGAGGTCGGAGAGGCGCTTGGCGAGCTCTAGAGTCGTCGCTGTGGTGTCGTGCGAGACCCAGACGACGTCGTTGGTGCGGCCCTTACTGTGATGTCCGCTCTCGGTCCCGCTGACCTCGGCGCGCTGGCGTTTGGGCTCGGCGAGGTCGATCAGGTGCTGGCAGCTCTCGGCGTCGATGACCCCGTCGAGTGTGAATACCAGGGGCTCATCGTGCAGGATCGCCGCCTCGGGAGGCGGCGATTTGAGGGTCGGGATCGTCATCGTGCACCACCGCGGGGCGTGATCAGTGCTGCTGCTTGGGTGCCGGCAGACCGGCGAGGATCTTTGTGAACTCCGGGTGATCGGGGATCATCTTGAGGGCTGCCTCGCAGACTTGGCGGGCCTCTTCGAACATGTTGGCGTCGCGCATGCACGAGGCCAGCGTGATCACCGGATCGATCTCGCGAGGGTTGAGGGCGACGACAACACGCAGGTGCTCGACGGCCTCGCGCGGGCGCCCTTGCTTGCGCAGGATCGCCGCCAGCAGCGAGCGGATCTCGAGGTCGTTGGGGCGCAGGCGGACGGCGTCCATCAGGTGCGCGAGCGCGGCCCCGTCGCCCTCGGTGCCGCGCACAGCGAGTGCGAGCATCAGGTGTGGCTGCCAGTAGCGGGGCTCTTTGGCGATGACCTCGCGCAGAAAGAGCGCCGCTTCGCGCTGGGCCGCGGGGTCGTCGGTGCGCACCTTGTCGATCGCCGCGTCGTATTTGTCCTCGAAGTCGTCGACGTCGAGGGCGAGCAGCGAGCGGCGGGCGAAGGCATCGTCGTCGAGACCGCGGCCGCCGAGAGTGAGGATGCGATCGAGGTAGGGCCGGGCGGCCTCGGGGTTGTCGCCCTCGAGGTACATCGAGGCGACATAGCGGAGTACGCTGGCGTTCTCGGAGTGCACATCGGCGGCCTTGAGCAGGAGCTTGGTCGCGTCTTCGACTTTCTCCTCCTCGTGCAGGTCGAGCAGCATGTCGAGCGAGGACTTGTGCAGATGGGGGAGTTCGATCGCCTGACCGAGCAGCTGCAGCGCTTCGGTTTGGTTCTCGCCGGTCTCCTCGTCGTCGCCGTCGCGATCCCAGAGAACATTGGCGAGGTCACCGTAGGCGCTCGGCACTTTGCCCTCGTCGATCGCCCGGCGGAGGAAGGGCTCGGCCTCGTCGAACTGGTCGTTCTCGATCATCAGCGAGGCGATCAGAGCGAAGACCGCGGGGCCCTCGTTGCCGTTTTCGACGCAGAACTTGGCGACCTTAAAAGCGTTGTCGGAGTCGCCGGCGGAGCGCAGCGTATCGACCATTCCGGCGGCGACAGCAGCGTTTTGCGGGCCCAGATTGATCGCCTGCTGGAACGCAGAGATCGCGCCGCCGGTATCACCGACGCGGCGCAGCACGATCGCCAGGTGATGCCAGGCGCCCTGGTCTTTTTCGCGGCGCTGGGCGGCGACGTTGAGCGCCTGCACCGAGAGAGGGATGGCGCCCTGGTCGGGTTGAGCTTGGACGAGAATGTCGACCATCGCGTGCAGGGCCGACATCGTCACGTCCATCTCGGGTGCGCGGTTGACCGCATCGATCAGCGGCGCGAGCAGCTGCTGCGAGGTGGTGGGCACGCAGCGGCCCTGGAGCGCACTGAGGTTGCCCAGGCCGACGAGGAAGGAGACCAGCGCCTGCACGTTGCCGGTGCCGAAGGCCTTTTGCCAGTCTTCGTACTCGACCTCAACGCCGAGTTCGGAGGCGACACCCACGAGCAGGGTGTGCAGGGCCTCAGCCATCTCGGGGGGCGGGCCAGAGAAGCTCCAGCGCTTGCGCTCGGTGAGCGTCTTGGCCTCTTGGTCGACCTCGATGAAGCGCGCCTCCCAGGAGAGTTGCTCGTCCTCAACTTTCATGTCGACGAGCAAGCCCTTGGAGGCGTTGGGGAAGCGGCCGATGCCTTCGATCGCGCGCTCGTCGGTCCAGGGCTCGCGGAAGACCATCAGCGCCGGCACCTTGCGGCCGTCTTGCTCGTGCAGCGCGGTGAAGACCGGCGCCGCCGCCTTGGCCTCGTGCTGGGCGAGATCCTGGGCGATCCAACGCTGGATGCCCATCGCCAGCGGCGCTCCCTTGCCCTCGTTGATGCAGGCGATCGGCAGCACGACAAAGTCGATCAACTTGGCGGCCTCCTGGATCTCCACTTCGGTCGCGGGGGCCTCCTCTTCGCCTTCGTCACCGAGCATCAGCTCGTCTTGGTCTTCGCTGTCGAATTGCTGGTTGTCGTCGCCGGCCATGGCGCGCAGCCTGCCGCAAGGGGGCGGGCCGTGCAAGGGCATGCTGAGGGGGTGCGGATACACCGCGTGGCCGTGAGGATCATCCGCCTGCTATCGTTGCCGACGATGTGTTGGGGTAAGTCGCGGCGAGAGCCGCTGGGGATCGCCGGCCTTGCGGCTGTGCTCGGCGTATTGGCCTGCGATACGCCGGTCGTCGATGCGCGGGCGGTCTGGCTCGACCGGGTGCACGTGGGGGGTGCGCGCACGATCCATATCTACACTCGCGGAGAGATCGAGACCGCGAAGCTGTCACCGAGCTCGGACGATCAGGATCCCGGTGGAGAATTGCTGGTCCTCGATCTCGCGCCTCGGGGCCTCGGTGCGCTGGTGATGGCCGCCGATCCAAAGTCGCTCCAGGCGACCCAGGATTCGCTTCGGATCGCCTATCTAGATTTTACCGGGCGCCGGGCCCTGCCGATCGACTTGCCGAGCGGTTTGCGCGCGCCTTCGCCGGTTTTTAGCGCCCGCGGTGACGCGCTGATGTGGGTCGATCCCTGCGCCGATGAGCTGGCGGTGCTCGCTCTCGGGGCCGGCGTCGTGGAGTCGCAGGCTGCGGGGGACGAGCGGGCTTTTGTGCCCTGGACGACCGCGCTCGGCGGTCCGGCCGATTGTCAGTGGAACTTCGCGACAGCGAGCGCTGCCGATGCGCCGGTGATTTTTACGGGCGCTTTGCGGGATGGGGAGTTTGGCTTGGTGCCGGCTGCCGGCGGCGAGCTCCGTGCGTTTCGCTACGCCGACAGCGCTGATGCAGATGCGCCGGTGGTCGAGCTAGGTCGCGGCCAGCTGCTCGCGGATGTCGTCGGTGGGCGCCCGCAGGGTTGCCTCGATCCCCTGCGCTGCTCGGGTCTCGTCGATCCCGATGGCGAGTCGATCTCGATCGTCGGCGATGTCGATGAGCCCTGCCGGGTTCAGCGGTGGTCGTGGCTGCCCGTCGAAAACGAAGAGGGGGAGCTTGTGCCGGCCGCGACGATCTGCGCCTACTCTGGACCGGGCCAGGTGGTCGCTGCGATCTCGCCGCGTCATTACGTCGTGCTCCGCGACGATGAGGTGGTGCGAGTGGATTGGACCACCGGCGAAGAGGTCGCTCTGCCGCTCTTTGGTGGAACTCGCTGGACCTGGCGCCTCGATCGCGAGGGCCGTGCGGTGATCATGATCTCGACCGGCGGACCGATGATGCGGATCTCCGAGACCGAGGTCGAGATCATCAATATCGTGCAGACGTTTTGCAGCTTCATGCAAGAGCCTGTGATCTCCCCCTCCGGCAGGTGGGCTGCCTGGTCGTGCCTCGATTACGTCACCGAGGATCTGCTCGAGAATGGGGGCGTTGGCGAGTCGGAGGGACAGCCTTTGGGCTCGGTGATGCGGGTTTCGGTCGCCGGTCTCGAGCGCTACGACGGCGTGCCGATGTGGACAGTCGCGATCGACGATGGCGGTTCGCTGTTGCTCTACAGCCGTGCCGATACGGCGCTCAACGAAGCTCTTCAGCCGACGACCTCGCCGCGCAATCTCTACGTCCTAAGCGGTGACGGTGAACTCTCGCGGATCGATACCTTAGAGCCGGATCCCGAGCCGAGCCGCGGTTCGCAGGGCGAGCTGCAATGGATGGTCGGCTCGCCGCTCTGAGCATGTAGCTGCACGATTGTGCTACCGTCGCTGCATGCAACGCTGTCCTGAGTGTTCTCGTCATGTCTGGGAGAGTGAGCGGAGCTGTCCCTTTTGTGCGACGCCGCTGCGCCTGGTGCCCTTTGTCGCTCCGGTGTTGATCTCGGCCCTGGCTGGACTGACGCTCTTCGCCTGCACCAGCGATGATACGGGCACCGGCTCGGGCTCGATGTCCAGCACGAGCGTGGCTATGACCACATCGACCAAGGGGACCACGGCGACCACAGCGACCACGGCGACCACATCGACCGGGACTGGGACCGGGACCGAGTCGAGCGGAACGAGCACGAGCAGCACGAGCGGAACAAGCAGCGGAAGTACGAGCACGAGCACGAGCACGAGCACAGGCAGCACAAGTACAGGCAGCACAAGCACAGGCAGCGCAAGCACAGGCAGCACAAGCACAGGCAGCACAAGCGGTTCCGGTACGGACACGGACGGTGAGTGCATGGGCCCGGGCGAGGAGTTGTGCGGAGGGATCTGTGTCAATACCAACAGCGACTCGAAGCACTGTGGCGAGTGTGGCAACGCCTGCGCGGATTTTATCAGCTGTGTCGATGGCGAGTGCCAGAATGTCCTCCCCTACGGAGCACCGATGCCCGAGGCGCTCTGGGCCTGAGAATCCGAGTTAGCGCTCTGTGCCCCTCCAACGACTCTGCGAGCAGCCGAATGCGTTGTTCGGGGAGCGGGGCCCGTCGCAGAGCCGAGCTCTGATTTCATGGGTTTGCGTAGATCGTTGTGAAGTCCGGCGGCATCTCGCCCGGCTCGTCGCCGATTGTCTGGGTGTGGCCGACACCTAGCTGCCCATAGAGATTTAGCCCCCAGCAGCGTATTCGCCCGTTGTGGAGGAGGGCGCAGGTCGAGGAGCCGTCGAAGTTTGGCCTTGGGCCGCCAGCGACGATGTCGATGACCGGACCGCCGAGATTTACCTTCGGCGGCTGGCTGTCGATGATGCCGTAGTTGAGCTTGTTGTCATAGCCTAGGAAGCCGCCGCGACCCCAGCAGCGAACGCCCCCGTCCTCGAGGAGGGCACAGGTGTGCTCGGCACCCACGACGACCTTGGTGGCCTTGTCCCCAGGGGCGAGCATCTTCACGTCCCCGGCCTGGGCGGGGTGCTCGTTGTCGCCGATGTTTTGGGCGTTGCCATACCCGAGAACTCCGTATTCTCCCGCCCCCCAACAACGAATGCTGCCGCCCTGAACCACCGCGCAGGTCTGCCAGCCCCCAGCAGAAATCTGAATTGCGGGCATGCCGAGGTCTATCGCCGGCATGCTAGATGGCGCCTCATTCTTTCCGAGTTCCTTGAGCTGGTTATAGCTTTTCTTGAGACCGAGGCTTCCATATGCATTCCACCCCCAACACCGGACGTCGCCCCCTTCAAGGAGGGCGCAGGCGTGCTGGTAGGACGCAGTGACCTGCACTGCCTTGGCGCCCGGGCCGAGATCGATGTCGTCCATATTGTCGGGTGTCTTGCCACCCACACCTGGCTGCCCTAGCGCTGTCCCCGGACTGCCCCAGCAGCGGACGCCGCCTCCGTCGAGGAGGGCGCAGGCGAAGCGAGCCCCGACGGCGATGTCGATCGCGTCGATCGGGATGAGCGGTGTCGGCAGCTCCCCCGGCTCGTCGCCAATGCCCGCGCCCCAGCAGCGGACGGCGTTGTCTGTGTTCGGGTCGTCAAATTCCAGGATTACACATGTGTGGTTCCATCCGGTGTCGACCTTCACGACCTTGGTGCCTGGATCGTTCACGGGGACGTCGATGGCGGCGTCGGGGAGCTCCCCCGGCTGATCGCCGAGGGGGGCCTGCGAACCAATCCCGAGCTGTCCCGAGAAGTTATGGCCCCAGCAGCGGACCGTGCCCTTGCGGATCGCGCAGACGTGCTGAGAGGATCCGCCGCCACAGCCGAGGGCCACTGCTCTCATCTGACAGTCATTGCTACAGCCGTCGTCGTTGTCGAGGTTGCCGTCGTCACAGCCCTCCTGGACTACGTCGACGAGCCCATCGCCGCAGATGTTCTCAGTGCAATCGTTCTTACAGGGATCGAGGTCGTCGAAGTTACCATCGTCACAGGCCTCCCCAGGACCGACAAATCCATCGCCGCAGTACGCCGCCGTGCAGGTGTTCAGGCAGTCGTCGGAGTTCGATTGGTTGCCATCGTCACACTCCTCGTGGTCCAACCAAACTGCACCGTCGCCGCAGGTGGCGACGACACAGTTGATGCATGCATCTGTGTTGAGTGCGTTTCCGTCGTCGCAGGCCTCATGGCCCTCCCAGGTCACACCATCATTGCAGGTCGCGTCCTGGCACTGAACACAGGCATCGGTGTTGATGTCGTTGGCGTCGTCGCAGGCCTCCGGCGCCTGAATGATACCGTCGCCACAGTGTTCCAACAAGCACGTGTCACTGCAACCGTCGCCGTTGGTGTTATTTCCGTCGTCGCATTGTTCGTCGTTTTTTTGCACTCCATCGCCGCATTTTTCGTGCTTGCACAGACTCGAGCAGCCGTCGTCGTCCGTGTTGTTGCCGTCGTCACAGTCCTCGACTCCATTGTTCACATAGCCATCACCACAGATGGCCAGAGTACAGGAGATACAGCCATCGAGAGAGTCCTTGTTGGCGTCGTCGCACTCCTCGTCGGGGCCCACGAAGCCGTCGCCGCAGCTGGCGGCGATGCAGGTGTTTAGGCAATCATCCGCATCGCTCGTGTTGCCATCGTCGCATTCTTCGATGCCGAGGTGCACTTTGCCGTCGCCGCACACCGCCTGGAGACATGTGGAAAGGCACTCGTCGCCGTCATCATCATTACCGTCATCGCACGACTCCTCGGCCTGGACGGTACCGTCACCACAGTCGGGTCCCGCGCACTTCGCTGTGCAACCGTCGCTGTTGTCCTTGTTGCCGTCATCGCAGGCCTCGCCGGGGCCGACAAAACCGTCGCCGCACTTCTGGTGTGTGCATGTGGCGACGCAGGTGTCCTGATTCTCGTCGTTGGCATCATCGCACTCTTCACCAGGGCCGACAATTCCGTCACCGCAGGTTGCGATGAGACAGGTGTTTAGGCAATAGTCGCTGTCGTCGTTGTTACCATCATCGCATTCCTCGGTTGCTTCCACGAGGCCGTCACCGCAGGTTGGTAGCTTACACTCGGGCGTGCAGGCCTCGTCGAGTTTGGGGTCGCAGGCCTCGCCAGGGCCGACAAAGCCGTCGCCGCAAGTCGCCGGCTGGCAGGTGCCCGGACAGGAATCCTTGTCGACGTCATTGCCATCGTCGCAGGCCTCGCGCGGCGCCTGGAGCACGCCATCGCCGCAGTATGGAAGATAGAGGCAGCTGATCGCTGAACACTGGAGAGGCCCGCTGCCGTGATCATCATCGACATTGGCGGTGCCATCGTCGCACTCCTCGCTCTCAGTATCGACGAGACCATCGCCACACCTGGGGGTGTAGCCACAGATTCCATGCTCGCAGAGGAGCGGCTGGCCGACCGCATCGACGATCGGGTTGCAGTCGGAATTGGTCCGACACGGTTGATCGACGAGGGGATCGCCGGTGAAGCATGTGATACTCGCGGCTACCGCCACGACGAGCCATCGAGCGTGACTTATGGGTAGATTTTGGGGCATGAGATAGGTCCTTCAGGGGTTGGGATAGATGAGCGAATCCATGGGCGGCATCTCCCCCGGTTCGTCGCCGATCGTAAGGGTGGAATTGATGCCGAGAGAGCCCTTCGAGTTGAGCCCCCAACAGCGGAGGTGACCGCCTGAGAGAAGGGCGCATGTATAATCACCGCCCAGTGTGACGTCACGGATTGTAAGGTCATTATTGTCGACGTTGATGAATCCTGGGGGCGCACCTTTTCCGTAGCTCTTGGTGCTTCCATAGCCGTTTCCGCCCTCCAATGCTCTGCCCCAGCAGCGGAGATCTCCGCTGGTGAGGAGAGCGCAGGTTCGATGACGTCCAGCAAAGATCCTCATGGTCTTTTCGCCGGGAAGGACCATGTTGGCATCTCCTACGCTCGCGGGGTGTTCGTTGTCGCCGACATCCCCGCCGGGGACCCCGAGCTGTGCACTGAAGTTATTCCCCCAGCACCGGACCGAGCCGCTAACGAGCCGTGCGCACGTATGTAGGAAGCCGAGGGCGACCTCCGCGACCTCACCGCCGACGTTCACCGGTGGCGGGGTCCCAGGGGTCTCATTATCGCCTATCGACATTGTGTGACTGAGGCCGAGCTGTCCCGAGGCGTTCCTGCCCCAGCAACGGACCGCGCCGTCTGCGAGAACGACACAGGTGTGCCTGCCTCCGGCCGCCACCTGGATCACGTCTGCCCCCGGCCCGATATCGATATCGCCCATGGCCTCTGGTGTCTTTCCTGAGACCGTTCCTGGCTGACCCAGCGCTCCGTAAGAGTTTGAGCCCCAACAGCGGACGGCACCCGTAGTCAGCAGCGCGCAGGTGTGCGAACCGCCGGCACTGATGGCTGCCACGGTGCCACCGATCTTGGCCAGGGGAGGCTCCTCGCCCGGGTTATCACCGTAGTTGTTGGGGCCCGCTTCTCCGAAGCCTAGCTGGCCCCTGTCATTTGCTCCCCAGCATCTGACATTGCCAGTGTCTAGGAGGGCACAGGTATGATTCCAGCCGCCGACGATCTGGACAACGGTTCCACCCGCGGGCACGTCGGGGATGAGGTCGGGGAGCTCGTTTGTCTCGTCCCCCAAACTGGCGCCTGAGCCCTGCCAGAGTTGCCCCCGGGAGTTGTAACCCCAGCAGCGAGCCTTGCCCTGGCGAATCGCGCAGACGTGGCTTCCGCCACTCGTGGAGCTGAGTGCGGTCGGCCCCAGCCAGCAATCGTTGCTACAACCGTCGTCGTCGTCAAAGTTGCCGTCGTCGCAGCCCTCCGTCGTCGAATCGACGATCCCGTCGCCACAGAAATTTTCAGTGCAGTCGTTCTTGCAAGGATCGGCGTCGACATCGTTACCGTCATCGCACTCCTCGCCCGGACCCTGGAATCCGTCGCCGCAGATATTGTGGGTGCAATCGACTTTGCATGCCTCGGTATTGGCGTTGCCATCGCCGTCGTCACATTCTTCGGCGCCCACCCATACGTGACCGTCGCCGCAGCTCGCGACCTTGCAGTCGTCGACACAGCTGTCATCATCGTCGAAGTCGCCATCGTCGCACTCTTCGTGACCGTTCCAGGTCACACCATCGTGGCAGGTCGCATTGATACAGCCGACACAGGCGTCGGTATTGATGTCATTTTTATCATCGCAGTCCTCATCACCTTGCTTGATCCCATCACCGCAGGTCTCAAAAGCGCAGACCGCCGAGCAGCCGTCGCCGTCCTCGACGTTACCATCGTCGCAGGCTTCTCCTTCTTGCTTGATCCCGTTGCCACATTCCTCGTGTTCGCAGGTCGACGAGCAACCGTCGCCGTTGACTTGGTTGCCATCATCGCACTGCTCCACGCCGACCTGAGTGAGCCAGTCACCGCAGGTGGCTAGCGCGCACTCGCCAACGCAAGCATCGGTATTGATGAGGTTGCCGTCGTCGCACATCTCCACTCCGACGTAGACGACCCCATCGCCACAGGTCGCGTCCTTGCAGGCGATGCACGCGTCGCTGTCGACTTGGTTGGCATCATCACATTGCTCGCCGGGGCCGACAAAACTGTCACCACATGTCGCGTTGAGACAGGTCGAGATGCACTTGTCCGTGTCATCATCGTTTCCATCGTCGCACTGCTCGCCCTCCTGGAGGGTCGCGTCCCCGCAACTCGGGAGTGCACAACTGTTCGTGCAGCTGATCTCATCTATATCACCGTCATCACAGGCCTCTCCGGGGCCCACGAAGCCGTCGCCACACTCGAAATTCGTGCAGTCTCCGACACAAATATCGTCGTTGAGGTTGTTGCCATCATCGCAGTCTTCGGCGCCTTCCTGGATAAATCCATCGCCGCATATTGCGATTTTGCAGAGATGCGTACATTGATCGGTGCTGAAGATGTTGCCGTCGTCGCACTCTTCGCCCCCTTGGACCACGCCATCGCCACAGTTTGGGCGGGCGCAATCGTCATTGCAATTGGCGTCACCGAGAGGGTCGCAGGCTTCGCCGGGACCGACGAAGCCGTCGCCGCAAATCGCCTTTTGGCAGGTGGCCGGGCAGGCATCGTTGTCATTGTTGTTGCCGTCATCACAGCTCTCCCACGGACTGTCAGTGGCAGCGTCGCCGCAGTAGGGGAGGAGGCGACATTGGGTCGCGGAGCACTCGCCGGACCCTTCGCCATAGGCGCGGGCCACGTTGTTGTCACCGTTATCGCATATCTCGCTATCGGGGTCGATAATGCCGTCTCCGCACTTCGGAGAGTATCCGCAGATGTTTTGCTCACAGCGGAGCAATTCGTCGACGGTGTTGACCTGTGGGTTGCAGTCGTCGTCGCGCTCACAGGGTTGGCCTACCAGGCCTTGGCCTGTGAAGCAGGCGAAGTTGAGTCCGGTGCTGACGAGAGTCGCGATGAATGAACCATAAACGAAAGAGCGTTTTCGACCCGTGAGTTCCTCTTGCTGTTTCACAATGGCGAGACGCGGTTGGAGATGGAGTGTGAATATTTTTATTCTACGGCCTGCGAGCCGGGGCAGCATCGAGGACACGGGCCCCATTGCACGCTTGCAGCATCTCGATCGTACTCGTCTGTTGTTGTGGCTGTGCTCCGTCGCCTTTTCGTGGAGTCCGCAGATCCTACGCGAGGCCGGGGTACGAGCCGGGGCGCAGCCGCCTCCAGTGGTCCTACTTCGATCAGGCCTCTACCTTCGCCGTCGGTGACTACGGCCAGCCCGGAGCACCGATGCCCGAAGCGCTCTGGGCCTGAGAATCCGAGTTAGCGCTCTGTGCGGGGGCTGTGATCGAGCTTGACCGGCCGGCCGCCGCCAAAGGGGTCGTCGGCGCGGGCGGTCCTCGGTTCGTCGATCTGCACGGGTCCGTGCAGGGCTCGAAGGGCGGGATCTTTGTGCTCGCGGATCACCCGAAAGAGACCATTGTCAAAGGGCTCGCCGGTCGAGGATTGCACCCACTCGATGCGCTCGCGCAGATCCATGCGATCGATCTCGATCGCCCGGTGATGGCACATCGGATTGTTGCCGGGGCGGCCGAGCAGAGGCTCGCTGACGGAGGTACAGCCGCCCTTGCAGAGGCTCGCGTAGTAGCATTCGCGGCAGTACCCCCACAGCTCTCGATCGGTGCGCCTTCGCATGTAACTGAGCTCTGGGGCGCGCTCCCAGATCGCCCGCAGTCCGTGCTCTCGCCATGAGCCGCCGATGTTGTTGCGGCCCCCCAGGCTCGGGCAATTTTTGATGCTGCCGTCGCTCTCGATCGCGATCCCTGCGATGCCCGCTTGGCATCCGAGGTAGTGGCTCTGGCGGCTCTGTTGCCGGCGCAGCTTGTGGGCGTAGGGGCCGAAGTAGCCGAGGCTGTTGGCCGGAGTCGGGGTGATGCCGAGGGCTCGGCAGCGATCGACGAGGCCCTCCAGCATGTCAAAAAGATCGAGGTACATGTACGGCTGGAGCAGCAGTTCGTGGTGATCGGCGGCGCCGCCGTGGGCGACGGTTACCTGGATCTGCCAGGCGTGAATGCCCTCCTTCGCCAGTAGCTCCAGGAGCCCCGGGAGGTCGTCGACGGTGAGCCTGTTGATCTGCGTATTGGCCGAGATTTTAGATCCCGCCGCCCGCAGCAGTCGCATCGCCCCAAAGGCGCGCCGCCAGCTGCCCGGCCTGGCTCGCAGGCGATCGTGATGGGCCTCCAGACCATCGATCGAGACCGAGACGCTCTGCACACCGGCCTCGACCATCGCCTCGGCGCGCTCCTGCGTCATGCCGTAGCCGCCGGTGGTCAGCGTCGAGGTCATGCCGCGCTCTCGGATCGCGCGGATGATCAGAATAAAGTCGGGGCGCAGATAGGCCTCGCCACCGATCAACGTGATCTCGCCGACTCCGAGATCGGCGAGCTCATCGACCAAGCGCAGGCACTCCTCAGTATTCAGCTCGTCGGGCCGGGCGATGCCAGCACGGGGACCGCAACACAGGCAGCGTTGATCGCAAGCGAGTGTGAATTCCCAAACGGCGTGCCGAGGCGTCGGTACCTCGCCCTGGTCGATCGTCGGCAGGACTCGGGTTTTGTCCTTTGGCAGGGCTTCGGTGAGCACGGGCAGGCGTCGACGGACATCGCGGAGGCGCATGGCGGGTACCATACATGATGCTTTTCTCGATATCCTACGGGGCCGGACGATGGGGAGTCGACTTGATCTTCGCGAGCCCTGTGGCGACCCTACGTCCTGCGAGAGGTCCGTGCATTGAGTGATGTAAAAATACGTCCAGGGCTGCCTAGGCGGGTCTTTTTTGGCGTTCGTCTCGCTGATGACGAAGGCCCCGGTGCTCAGGTTTTAGAGGTTCATCCCGAGTCGACCGCAGCGTCGATCGGAGTGCGTGTCGGTGATCGGATCGTCGCGCTCGCGGGCGCAGCGGTGCTCGGTGGAGTGCATTGCCAGGGGCTCGTGAATCGCTTGAGCTCGGGGCAGGCGATCGAGGTCGAGGTTGTGCGCCGCGACGGCCGTGAGCGGCTCTCGGGGCTTGTCCGCGCGTGGCCGACCGAGCGCTTTGACGGCAGCACGCTGATCCTCGATCACGTGGGTCCGCCGGGTCGGCGCCAGCGGGTTTTCTTGACCCGGCCAAACACCGCGGGGCCGCATCCCGCGGTGATGATGATTCGCGGTGTTGGCTGTCGAAGCTGCGAGTTTCCCCTGCATCCCGAGGAGCCGCTGCGCTTGCTGATCGACGCCTGGTCGCGGGCAGGTTTTTGTACCTTAAGGGTCGAAAAGCTTGGTATCGGCGACAGCGAGGGGCCGCCCTGCCGTGACACCAGCTTTAGCTCAGAACTCGCCGGATCCCGGGCAGGGCTCGATCTGCTGCGTTCCGCCGATTTCGTCGACAGCCGACGGATCGCGCTCTTTGGCCACTGCGTGGGGGGAATGATCGCGCCCTTGCTCGCCGCTGAGTCGCCGGTCGCGGGGGTCGGTACGGTCGGTACTTCGGCCGATCGATTCAGCGATTGTGTGTGTGCGTCGCGTCGGCGCCAGCTCGCGCTGGGCGGTGATTCGTTGGAGCAGCTGCCGGCGATGCGTGAGTTGCAAGAGTTGCTGCTGCGCGAGGGGCTGGGGCCCGGCGAGGCGCTTGATCGACGCCCGGATCTCGTGCATGTGCTGCCCCTCTTGTCCCAGGGGGGGCGGATCTTCGGGCGCTCGTTTGCCTACTCGCGAGAGCTCGACTGTGCGGATCTCGAGGGCGCGTGGACGCGGCTCAACGCCGAGGTCGCGGTTTTTCATGCCGAGTACGACTATGTGTGCAGTCGCGAAGAGGCTCTGCGGATCGTCGAATTGGTCAATGAGCGGGGGTGCGGGCGTGCACGCCTGGTCGAACTCGCAAGCGCGGGTCATCTGCTCTACAAACAGGCGAGTCTGCAGGCGAGCTTTGACCAGCCTCTGGTCGGCCTTGTCGATAGTGGAATCGTGCCAGCGACGCTCAAATGGCTAGAGCGGGCCGTTGGCCGGGTTGCAGGCCCGAGATTGTAGCGCGCGCGCTGTCTTTGGGGTCGGGGCTGCGGCATGATCCTGGGGGTCGGTCGAGGTCCTGATCGAGAAGGCTGAGGGGGGAGAGGCGGAGGCCGTCGCGGAGGCCGAACGAGGGGGGACACCACTCCTCAGACAGGTCGGATCGCGCGTCGACCCCTAAAGGGGCCGATGCACGTCCTAGACTCGGTCGCGCTGCCCCCCCTCGTCCGTCCCAGCCGCTCTTCCTCCAAGCCGTTAGTTAGTAGCCGGCGAGCGGATGGCTGGGGGGGGAGAGGCGGAGGCCGTCGCGGAGGCCGAACGAGGGGGGACACCACTCCTCAGACAGGTCGGATCGCGCGTCGACCCCTAAAGGGGCCGATGCACGTCCTAGACTCGGTCGCGCTGCCCCCCCTCGTCCGTCCCAGCCGCTCTTCCTCCAAGCCGTCAGTTAGTAGCCGACGAGCGGATGGCTGAGGCGATTTGGCAGTCTGGTGGTGTTGGCGGGGGTGTCTCCTCCACCGCAGCGACTCCGTCGATCACATTGTGCTCGACATCAAAACCGGGGGAGAGAGCGGTCGCGAGGAGCGTATTCGATCATATGTGCAGACATTCTTTGAGGATATTTGGCAAGCCGCCGATCCGCAGCCGACCCTCTATGTAGATCCGCGGACGGCCGCCTGGAACCCGGATCCCGAGCGCCCAAAGGGCGGCTATTTCGCGTCGATGCACGCAAAGGCGGTGATCGTCGACGGCCAGCGCAGCATTCTCGGCAGTGCCAATTTTACCAACCGAGGCACGACTCTTAATATCGAGACAGGAGTACTGCTACACGATGCGAGCTTCGCCCGAGCGCTTTTAGGCCAGTGGCGAGCCCTGATCGCCAGCGCGGTACTGCGGCGGATCGAGTCGCCCGAGCAGGCTTTGTAAGGGCGTTGGCAGGTCACCCCGCAAATACCCAGCATTGCTGAGCACTCGCCGGCGATACGGTGTTGGCGATCGCCGACGCCGGGGATCTCGACGTCCTTTATGATGTGCTCACCGCGAGCACAACCTCAGATTGCGCAGGTCTCGTCGACCGCGAATCGGCTATCCGCTCCCGTAGGCCTTGACACGTTCGCCAGCGACGTATTCCTTGCCGCCTCGCGTAGGATGGCGGTAGATCGCCTTAACGGCGAAGTTACTGCCGCTTACAACCGCGACGATTCGATAATCGCCGCTCGCGCGTACGTCGTAGAGCGTCGTTGTGATCTGCCGCCAGCAGCTCAGGTCATTGTTATGTGCCTCTGTACATTTACTGTTCAAGGTATTGGTAGCATTATGCTTACCACACCACGTAGTAACAGCATCATTGATCGTTACATCCACGCTTCATACTCCTCTGTCGCAAGTCGGTCGATCCGCGAGGTCGCGCTTCGTCCACCGCAACCGGGGGAGGCTATCACCACGGGATGTCGCCCACAAGATGACGGGGTCGAGCCGGGCGATGAGCAACGCGAGCGAGAGATGGATATTATTGTGAGTCCGGGGAGCCGGGTTTCACGGACTCTGAGCACGTAGACGCGAGCCTCATCATGGTGCCGGAGTTCTGCGGAATCAGCGGGCCTTTCGGCCCCCCCATGGGAGGCGCTGGTGGTCTTCTTGGTGTCGCGCATGAGAAAATGCCAGAAATACAGCAAGGTCAGCGTGTTCGGGCAGACACCGCCCGAGAAGAGCGTCCAAACTCCATAGTTCGAGCTTCGTGAGGTCTCAACGCCTGGTGGCCACTGGACCGGACCTCCACCTCGGCGCTTGGCGAAGCGCGGTCCGGGTGTTATCGAGGGCGCACCGATGTCCACGCCAGCACCCAAGCGGCGGATCCTCCGTAACGCCGCGATCACCCAAATTGAATGTATCCGCTGCGGGGCCTGCTGCTGCAATCCGCCATCGAACGCGGCTGAGGGCTTTTTTCATTGGGTTGAGATCGGCGATGACGAACCGATCTTGGCCGAGGGACCGGGGGGAGCGATGGAGCAGGGGCCGGGGGAGGGAAAGAAGAAGCAGAAGCAGAAGCAGAGGCTCAGGCAGAAGCAGAGGGAGAACCATAATCAAGGGCCTGACACGGCTCGCCTGGTGATCCGTGACGACGTCGGCGTCGCTCACCTCCGCCTCGATCCAGAGGGCCGTTGCCTCGCGCTACGCGGCCGGCTCGGTCGCCGGGTCCACTGCACGGTCTACAAAATCCGGCCGCGAGCGTGTCGACTCGTGGAGGCCGGCGGCGACGAGTGCATGCAGGCGAGGGCCTCACGCGGGATCGACTGAAGAAGTGGCGAGATCGGAGATCGTGGACGCGGCGAGCTTGGCGTGATCGAACGTGCGCAAGCAAGTGGTCAAGCGCCCGGGGATCCGCTGGCTGGGCACACATGCTCTCCGTCCGTACGTGGGCGACCCGCATTGTTCGGGGTCATCGAGCCGCCCCCTCGGAGCAGGAACCGAGGCATGCTGCCCCGAATAGTACTGCGAGCAAGGTCGTCGTGTGTTCCGACCCGAGGGTCCTGTGTGCGTGAAAGGGCATCGTGTTGCTTGCTTCTGAAATTCGCGTTCGAGAGAGGCTAGCCCTGCTCAAAACAATAGAACATTCCGCCGGCTCCGCAGATCGTCTGCCATTCGTCATCGGTCCACTTTGTGTCAGTAAAGCCGGCGCTGCCCTGGCGTGTGAAGATATCGACCGCGTTTGAGGTCCAATTCTCGCAATTCTCGCCATCTCCCCAAGACTCACCATTTGGCTGAGTCGCTGTCCACACCGGGTACATGTCGAGTAGGGTGCCGCTTAGGGTCCGGTTGATGCCATTTTGTAGGGTGCCGTCGGTGAGGTCTTCCCAGTTCTCCGCGACGACCTCTCCTGTAACCATGACGTAGCGACCGCTCGAGTGGAAGAAGCGATCGGCAGGCGATTTTTTATCATCGCTGAGCCACGCTTTGAAATTCTGGAAATTTGCGTAGCCATAGCTCATTGCGGTCTTGCGGCAGACGTTGTCGGCCCCGTAGAGTGAAAGGAAACCCTTTGGCGGGAGAGCCTTCTCGGTGAGGAAGACCAGTCGATCCCGAATGCACTGATCGTTACAGCCATCATCCGGGATGTCATTGCCATCATCACATTCTTCGATGCCTTCGTGGAGGACCCCATCACCGCATTTGGCAGCAACGCAGGCCGTCAGACAGGCGTCGCTGTTGTCTTGGTTGCCGTCATCACAGTCCTCTGAACCATTATAGACATATCCGTCGCCGCAGGTCGCGGGCTGGCAGCTTCCGGGGCAAGCGTCGTTGTCATCCGGGTTGCCGTCGTCACAGGTCTCGCCTGGATCGATGACGCCATCGCCGCAGAAGGGAAAACGGCAATTCGAGGGGCATTCGTCGCCGTCGTCGAGGTTGCCGTCGTCGCAGTCTTCATGCTCAGGATCGAGCTGTCCGTCGCCACAAGTCGAGAGCAGCAGACAATTAGAGGAACAGCCCCCCATACCGTCCGGGGTATTCTTGTTGTCCGGGCCGTCGTCGCACTGCTCTTCGTCGATGTAGACAAAACCATCCCCGCAGGAGGCGAGTGTGCAGAAGAGCGTGCAGGCGCCTTGGTCGGAGTTGTTGGCCCCCAAGTCGCATTGCTCGGGGTCATCGAGCACTCCGTTGCCGCAACCGAGTTTTTTGCAATCGATCGTACAGAACCCATTTCCGTTTGCAGAACCCTCGTCGCATTCCTCGCCCTCATTTAGGATATTGTTGCCACAGGTGTACAAGAAGGGGTTTTCCTCGGTGCAGGAACCGAGGCACACGGCTCCGAGGAGCGCCGCGACTATCGCGCTGCGCTTTGCTCGGTGATGACGGCTTGCTCCCTGCGGACGGCGAGTTCTGCTTTGGGCGTTGGTTACCATACGGCGACACAGTACAGATGTGCGAGAGAAGAACATTTTTGCTCCGCTAGGGTAGTCCAGTTGTCATTGAAGTAGTCCCATGCACCGATCCTGCCTCCGAGTTTCCACTCGGCCGACTTCCAGTCAGCACAGGTGTTTTCGGCCACAGTACCGTCGGCGAGGGTTCCGGTCCAAACGCTCGCACTCACCCCGTCATCGGGCATCACACCTTCTTCGTTCTGGCTGATCGCAAGCTTGAGCTGCCCATCCAGCAGATCCGCCCAGTCATCGGCGACGACCATACCGCTAGGCAGTTGGTAGCGCATCTGGGGGTTGACATCCCAGCCCGCGGGAGAGGCCGCATCGGTGCTCAGCCAGGCGCGGAAGCTTTCCGGTTTGTAGAGCCCTGCGTCTGTTGCCAGGGTTTGACACTTTACGTCGGCGCCCGCGAGCCCTCCGAGATCCCCGAGGTAGCGCTCGCTGGTGACGAAGATCACTCGCTTCAGCAGCGTGCACTCTTTTGAGCAGATCGCGGGATCGGGCTCTTCGCCGTCATCACATTCCTCTGGGCCCTGGACCTCATTATCACCACATCTGGGACCCCATTCGCAGATCGTCGTACAACCCCCGTAGGCGTCATCGTCGTTGACCATCGGAGCATCCTCGGGATTGTCCCCCCAGTCGCATTCTTCGACATCTTTGTAGGTATTTTTGTCGCCGCAGCGGGCCTTTGTGCAAGCGAGCGTACAGGCTGCGTCATCGGCGTTGTCTGTGCCCTGGTCGCACTCTTCGATGCCCTCCTGAAGGTGCCCGTCTCCACACTCGGCAAGCGTGCAATTGCTCAGACAGGCAGCTTCGTCGTGGTTGGCCTCGCCTTGGTCGCATTCCTCGCCTGCATCGAGCTGGCCGTCGCCGCACTGGGGTGGATCATCGCCGGTGTCGGTGTCGGTGTCGGTGTCGGTGTCGGTGTTCGTACCGGAGTCTGTGCCGGTCGCCGTGTCCGTGGCGGAGGGACCGGACCCGCCACCGCCACCGCCCGGGTTGGGCCCGCCCGCGGTGATGCCCGTCGACATCGGGCCGGAGTCGGAGTCGCCTGCAGTCGCGCTGGCCGAGCCTTCGCTGCCGTCGGGACAGCCAGCGCAAGCAAGACCTAGCGCCGCTGCTAGGACGAGCGAGCCCACGGAGCGAGAACAGCCTGAGGAGTCGAGTGAACGGAGAGAAAAATGTTGCAGATCGAGCATTGCTTCGGTGATCGGCCGGTGGGACCAGTCGTTGCGGACCGATGCGAATTTTTGTAACCGAGCCCTTCGTTTTTAGATAGGCCAATTATGCGCATGCTTTAAAATCGCCTAAATCAGGACTATTCGGGACCGTACTCCCATTTTCAAGTTCTCAAACCATGGAAATGCGGGAAATCCGCAGGAAAAGAAACATCAACTTTGAATTAGAAATGTACCCGGGGAAATCACGCACATCACGATGCGGGAACTCCGCGAGGTTCTGCCGCGCCAGATCTCGAGCACGACGAGCGCAGCACTGAGGGCATAACTACAACCATGAGCTGGATCCAGAGCAGTGCGAGGCGGCGGATGGTTGGTATTTTGTCGACGAAGAACGGCGTGAGGTGCAGCTCTGCGGCGCAGCCTGCCGGGCATTCAAAATCGAGGGGCAGGGCGAGGTTTTTGTCAGTCTCGAGAAGCTATCGTGTTGAGAGTTGTATGTGGGTTGTATCGACACTTTCCTATTACGAAGGCCCATGAGGGTATTCGTAAGTCGCTCCACTGTGCGGTTTTGGAGGGAACACTATGCCGACGTCAACGACTCGGGAGCCTACGTTCGCGGAGCCTAAACGCGATCTCTGCGAGTTCGCTGTCGAGGTTTGCGTCTAGACGTTCGCCGAGAAAGAAGAGCTTGGAGAGCTGGTAGGCGGCCATTTCGGGCTCGCTTTGGGCGAGGGCGACGAGGCTCTGCACGGTCGGGTGTGCGGCGTTTAAGACCAGGGTGCGTCTTCGCGAGAAGAAACTCGAACCGAGGGCGCGAGCTTCGCTTAAGTCCTCGATCTCGCCGGCCTTGCGCTGAGTGATCGCGACCCAGTTGTGGATCGTCGATTCGGGATCCGAGAAGCGGGCAAGCTCGACACTGTGGATCTTTGCGCCGTGCTCTTTCAGGAGCCGCAGCACTGCGGCCGCGAGAGGTCGCCAGTGGTCGGCTTCGGGACCGTCGCGGGCTGGCTCGGGGAGGCAGAAGCGGGTGCCGACGGCGATCGCCGGTGGACCCTCGAAGCTGGCCAGAAGGACATGCACAGGAGCGTCGGGGGGGGCCAGGATCACCAGCCTGTCGCTGGCCTCGACGGCGTCGGTGAGGGCCGTACGCCCGCTCGCCAGCAGGGGGCGATGTTCGCTGGAAAAGCTCCGCATGAGGGCTCGCAGGGGGAGCTCCTTGCCCGAAGGCGTAAACGCGACGGTCCTGCGGAGAGGCTTGCCGGTGAGGGGACCGCGGTTGCTGTGCCAGACGCCAGCCCGGTAGAGATAGCGCAGGCGCTCGTCGCTCGGTGGGTTTTTCAGTGCCTCTTCGATCGCCGAAAACACCGCCTCGAGGAGGGGCCCGTGCACCAGCTCTCGCAGCCGTCGATAGACCTTAAAGTAGGCCTCGTCTTGGATCACATTGTCGCGGGTCAGCGTGTGCTCGAGCAGGTCTGAGGAGATTTTATACGCGAGCCCAGGGTAGTCCTTGTCCTTGTCCTCGAGCAGTGTGAGGCCGCGGTTGTAGAGCCCCGAGAACGTGGCGCCATCCTCTGGGTGACCGACGACAAAGGTCGAGGCACTGTCCTCTTCGCGGATCTTGAGCGGCGCCGCGAGATCAAAGGGTTCTGTGAGTAGTTCGTCGTGGAAGCGGACTTCGCCGCGCACGTGCTTGCACCAATAGCGGATCGTCGCGCGTGAGCGTTGCAGCAGTGACTCGTGCTCTTTTTGGGTGGTGCGCTTGTAGATCCGCACCTTGGTGCCGTCGACAGGTTGTTCCAGGCGGCGGAGCTCAAACTTGTGGTCGGCGGTGAAGAGCACCCGCCAATGCTCGCCCTCGCGGGATGTATCGACGCAGACCAGCTCGGGCTCGATCGCGAAAATCGATACAAAGCCGATGCCAAATTTACCGATCTTGGTGCGGTCGCCGTCTTTTGAGGAGGAGAAGAGACGAGTCAGCCGCTTCTCGATGATCTCGCGGGTCATGCCGCCGCCCCAGTCGTCGATGTGGATGATCGTGACGCCGCTGTCGTCGTTATCTGACTCATGGGTCAGGTAAATTTCGATCTCCTCGGAGCCGGCATCGAGCGCGTTCTGGATGATCTCTCGGTAAAACGAGAGCGGATCGGCGAACTGGTGGATCAGCTTGTCGAGGGCATCCGAGACCTTCAACTCTGCGGGCGCAGACATCGTTGGCGATGCTACCAGGAGGCCGCCGGTCGGTCCCTCCGGGGCTCGCTCGCGGCGCGATATGCCCATATCGGCCGTTGTTTGGCGTTTGGGCGGAGAACTGACAAAGGCGCGCCTCAGCCGGACTTGGCGAGTTCGATGATGCGGGCCATCATGCGCTCGACTTCGGCCTCGGTTGTGTAGAAATGCGGTCCCAGACGGAGCCCGCACTTGGGGCGCCAGTCGAGCTTGTAACGCTCGGCGACGAGCTGCGTGCAGGCGGCCTCGGAGGTCTTGAAGTCGATGGCGACAAAGCCCGATCGGCGGCTGTCGTCGGTGGGCGAGTGCACGGTGAGACCTGCCTCTTGGGCCCGGTTGATGATGATCCGCGAGAGCGCCAGGTTGTGGGCGCGGATCCTCGGCACGCCGATTTCGAGGAGGTTTTTGTAGGCCGCGCGGGCGACGTAGTAAGCGGGGATCGACGGGGTGCCGCCCATGAAGCGCCAGTTGTTGGGGGAGTAGGCGATCGGTGCGGGCTCAAAACTAAAGGGGCGGGCGTGGCCGAGCCAGCCGGTGATCCGCGGATTCAGACGCTCGCGGAGTTCGGGCTTCATCCACATGAAGGCGGTGCCAGGGCCCCCACAGAGCCATTTATGGCTGCCGGCGACGACGATGTCGGCACCCCATTCGGTGACGTCGATCGGCACCACGCCGACGGTCTGGTAGGCGTCGACCATGACCAAGGCGCCGACTTCGTGGGCCCTGTCGCAGATCGCCTTGACGTCCTGCAGTGCACCCGAGACATAGATCCCGTGGGAAATCGGCACGATCAGGGTTTGCTCGTCGATGGCCTCGAGCATGCGCTCGGTTGGTACGGTCATGCCGTCGTCGGAGGGCACGAGCTCTAGGCGCGCGCCTAGATCGCGGTGGCGCTCCCAAACGTAGATCACGTTGGGAAACTGCAGCGCCTCCATGACGACCTTGTTGCGGTGGCCAGAGAAGTCAAAACACGAGGCGATTTGGGCCTGAAAAAAGGCGACGTTTTGGTTGAGGATCGTCTGTCCCGCGGGTGCACCGATGAACTGGGCGGCGGCGTCGCTGACCTCGTCGACGGTCCGTATCCACTCGCCCCAAACCTCGACGCCCTCGGCGGCCCAATCCTCTGTGTAGCGGAGCAGCGCCTCCTTTGCCTGCCGCGGCATCGCCCCCATGCTGTTTGAATTCATGTAGGTGGTATCGGCGAGGATCGGGTAGTGCTCGCGGTAGCGGGCGAGGCTCGGGTCGAGGGCGGGCGTTGACTTCGGGTCCATGGTCGGTCTGCCTTTTTAGTTTTTCGGGCGGGTGTAGGGGGCGAAGGTTTGATGGCTCATTCGGCGGCGGTTAAGGGCCCGCAGCTCGGCATCGGAGTAGGCGTTTGCGTGGCCCTTGGGCAGCGTCGTGTGGATGAAATGTTCGATGGTTCGACGGGCCTGTTCGGCGGTTTTGATCCGGGCGCGATCGATCTCGGAGAGCGCCTCTTCGGGCACGTCGCCGGAGTCGACGGCAAAGGTCTCGTCGCATTCGTCCCAGCGCTGAAAGAGCAGGGCGCGGCGCTCGGATTGACTGAGCGAGGTCTCGGCCCAGAGGCCCTCTAGTTGGCCCCCTAGCTGGTCGAGCCGAAGCGCAAGCAACTCGCGGGTGTAGCTAATCGCGAGGGCGATACGGATCTCGCGGGTGCGGGCGAGCAGTTCGGCCTTGACCCGGGCGTTGCGGTCGATGCCCTGCAATGCCATGACCCACTCGGCGGGGCCGGTGAGCGACATGCCCATCGGCCCAAAAAGCCCGCGAGGCAGGCCGCCAAAGGCTCCGCGTTGGCCATTAGACCTGTCGGGGCGGCGCCATCGATCGGCGAAGTACACCGTGCCGTCGCGGTTAAACGTGGCTGTAAAACGCTTGTAGGGATCGATGTAGAGGTAGGAACCGTCGTGCTGGCGGCGCAGGCCGAGGTTCTTGCGATCGCGGCCACGGGCCGATTCGGGCATCGGTCCGCTGAAGTCCAGACGCGGCGGCGGCAGGGATTTTGGACCCTCCGGGCGGACGCTTTTGGCCGGGTTTTTGACCGTGTCTTTGGCCGTGTTGGAACTCGGATGTTTGGCGCCGCTGCCCGGGCGTTCATCCAGGCTCTGAGTCTGGCTTTGAGTCTGTGTTGGGCTCGGTCGCAGGGGCCCTTCGACGGGCGGGCTCGCTCGGGCGCTGCCGGCCGTGAGCACGTGGAGTCCCGCGAGAGCGCCGATGAGGGCGCCCTTTCGCAGGAGGGCCGGCAGCGGACGACCGGTCACCACTTCAGTCCGCGTTGACCACGTACGCGCGATAGGCCTCGGCGTTCATCAGGGCGTCGATTTGGGACGCGTTGCTGGCCTTGAGTTTGAGCAACCAACCTTCGCCGTAGGGATCTTGGTTGACCTGCTCGGGGGCGTCGAGCAGCGCCTCGTTGACCTCGCTGACCTCGCCGTCGACCGGCGAGAAGAGTTCGGAGACCGCCTTGACGGAGTCGATGTCACCGGCGCGCTCACCTGCGGTGACGCTCTCACCGACCTCGGGCAGGGTGAGCATGGTGATGTCGCCGAGCTGCTCGATGGCGTGCGAAGTGATGCCGATGATCAGGGTCTCGCCGTCGCGGCGGATCCACTCGTGCTCCTTGGTGTAGAGGAGATCCGCGGGGATGGAGTCAGTCATGGTGCTTTCGCCTGGTTCCTGGTTTTGGGTGTGTGGAGTTGGCTCAAGAGGCGGGGCTCGGTCGGCGGTAGAAGGGCCCCTTGACGATTTTGGCGGTGAGCACCTGCTTGCGCTGGCGGATCCGCAGGGTGGCGCCGATCTTGCCACGCGCTTTGGGAACATAGCCGAGACCGATGGAGCCGCCGACGGTTGGGGCGACGCCGCCGCTGGTGACACGGCCGATGACGACATCGTCCTCACCGAGGATCTCGGCGCCGGCGCGGATGATGCCGCGCGAGGTCACCTTAAAGCCGACCAGCTTACGCGTGAGCCCGGCGGCCTTTTGTCGGAGTAGGGCATCGGCGCCGATGAAGGGTACACCGGCCTCGACCTTCGCGAGCTTGACGACCCAACCCAGACCGGCCTCGAGGGGGCTGGTGGTTGCGTCGATGTCGTTGCCGTAGAGGGAGAGGCGGGCCTCCAGGCGCAGGGTGTCGCGGGCGCCGAGACCAATCGGCGCGGCGCCGGCATCGATGAGCGCGCGCCAGACGGTGGGGGCTTCGGTGGCGGCGATGAAGAGTTCGAAGCCGTCCTCGCCGGTGTAGCCGGTGCGGGCCGCGAGGATCGGCACGTCGGCCAGGCGCCCGGGGGCAAAGCCAAAGGGGCGCACCTCCGCGAGCGTCTCGCCGCCCAGGCGAGCTACTAACGCGACCGCCTCGGGACCCTGCACAGCGATCAGCGCGGTCTCGTCGGAGCGGTTGATGATCTCGCAGAGCTCGCTCGCGTGGGCCCGAAAATGATCGAAATCCTTGGCGATGTTGGAGGCGTTGACGACGATGCGGAGCCGGTCCGCGGCGAAGCGGTAGACGATGCAATCATCGACGATGCCGCCGTCGGGGTAGCAAATGGTGGTGTAGAGAGCGCGGCCGTTTTCTAGGCGAGCGGCGTCGTTAGTGATCAGCCGCTGGATCGCCGCGAGTGCGTTGGTGCCGACAAAATCGATCTCACCCATGTGGGAGACATCAAAGATGCCGACGTGCTCGCGGACGCTGCGGTGTTCGGCAAGGATGCCCTCGTATTGGACCGGCATGTGCCAGCCGCCAAAGTCGACCATCCGGGCGCCGCTGTGGACGTGTTGGTCGTGAAGGGGGGTCGCTTGAAGCTCGGAGGAGTGGGCCACGTTTTCACCTCTTGGGTCGATCGCTGGAGTATCGAATTGTGGCGGTCGCCCGCAAGGACTGCCGACGCTTTGACGGGCGGCCGGTGCCAAAATACGGGGGCGGAAGCGGAATCGAAGTGCGCGCGCGATGTGCGCGCTTATTGCCTTGACACCCCTTGCCTGGGGCTCAACACTGAGCGCGCAGGCAGCCTGATGGGGATGACGAACAACGATATCGAAGCGGAGCTGAGCTACGCCTACCTCCACGCTGTCGCCAGTTGTGCGGGGGTCGCCTGTCAGGTCGCGGGGCGATCACACGATAACCTCGGCATCGATGCCACGCTCAGTGTGGTCCGCGACTTTGGCGAGGGCGCATCTCTCACGGATATCTCGATCCACGTCCAGCTTAAGGCGACTACGAAAAAGCCGACGGTGAAGGGCGGACGCCTCTCCTACTTTCTCAGAGATCGTGAGCATTACGATCGCCTGCGCGCGGGGTCTTCGTATCCGGCGCGGATCCTCGCGGTGCTTTTTCTTCCCGAGGGGCGCGAGCGCTGGCTCGAGCACTCGCCCGAGCAGCTCGCTCTTCGCCAAGGCGCGTACTGGGTGAGCCTGAAAGGCGCGCCGGAGAGTGACAACGACTCTGGACAGACGGTCTATCTGCCGGATTCACAGTCGCTCTCTCCGGCTGGCATCACCGATCTCTTCCGACGAGTCGCGAGACGCGAGGAACTCCGCTATGTCGCTTGATCCGCGCCATGCCGTGCTGGCTCGGTTGCGGCCCTTAGCCGTCCAGCTCTACGCCAAGTCGCGGGGCTGGGAGCCGCTGCTCTCACCTTCCGAGCGCTTCTGGCTCTTTCGTCATCCAGAGCACTCACTGCGTCAACTGCAGATCCCGATGGATGCCGATGATGTCGGCTTTGTCGAGGGCATGCAGGATGTGCTTCGCCGGCTCGTCGAGATCGAAGGCCGGCCGCCGCAAGCGGTGCTCAGTGATCTGCAATGGCCCGATGCCGATACGCTGCGAGTCCGCGTTGTCAACGGCGAGTGCGCGACCGGCCAGCTCTCGCTCGCGGCCGACGTCGCGCTCCGTGAGGGCGCCCGTCGGGCTCTGCTCGCCGCCGCCTGTTCGGTCATCAACCCAGTCCGTTTTCATCCTAGGCTCAGTCGCAGCGAGCCCGATGCGTTGCTCTCGGCCTGTCGTGCCGGCCAGACCGAGTTCGGGAGCTATATCGTCAAGATCATCTGCCCCCTGCACGCGGTCGAAGGGGTCGATGACGATGTGCCTCCCTTCACGCGTCAGGTGACGACGCATCTGATGCGGGCTGTGGGCACGCTGGTCTCGCGGATCGAGCAGGGTCGCCTAGACGACTACGAAGCCGATGATGCCGGGCCGTTGAGCTGGAACCTCTGCGATGCACTGCTGCGCATGCAACCCGATCGCAATGAGGGGCGGATCGATCTGATGACGACTTGGGCCGCGGATCGCAAGCTGGCGCCGCCCTTGGCCGCGGAGGTGCCGTCGCGGGTGTCGATCAAGGCGGAGTACCTGCCAGAGATCGAGCAAGTCGCGAGGGTCCTCCGCCCCAATACCGGAGTTGCTCGGGAAGAGCAGCTTATCGGCACCGTCGAAGAACTCGCGGGCGCGGTTGGGGCGGACGGGCGTCGCTCCGGTGAGGTTGTTTTTTCGCTGCTCAAAAAAGACGGCGAAGAACTCCGTGCACGGGCGACTCTCGATTCTACACAGTACAGTATCGCAATGCGGGCACATGCTAGAGGTGATGCCTATATTGTGCTTCGCGGTGTGATCCACCAGAGGCGGAGAATCAGCCGAATCGAGCCCCTGAATTTAGTGACACTGCTCGAGGATCCGGGTCGCTCGTCCTGAGCGTCTGCTCGTAACCGTGCACGCTCCTCTTTAACTGCACATAGTTCATCTCTCCGCGGTCGAGGTTGTTGAGTGTGGAGCGAATCCTCCACATGCGCGCCGAAGTCGAACGCGAGGGCGTCAAGCCCCGGCTGCTTTCCCAGGAGCGAGATTTAGTTGTCTACAAGGGCACGACTCCAGTGCATGCGGGCTTTCCCCGGGCGGGGTGGGCTGCTACAGATCCCCCGTGTTCGCTCATCGCCACGTTGACTGCCGGGCTCCGCGTAGTGCGGCTCTGATGCTCGGGGCGCTCGCTCTGGTCGCGTCGGCCTGTGGCACCAGTCGGGGCGCTGGTAGTCGGGTGAGCCACCCGGGCGAAAACAGCATCGGCCAGACCAATCGCTTCGTGAAGACGGCGGTTCGTCGCGCTCCCGAGGGTTTTATTTTGATCCCCGGGGCCCGGGCCGAGCGTGTCTTTGACAGACAGCGGCTGGTTCAGCTCGCCCAGGACCTGCGTCAGCCGGCCGCCGCCTGTTTTATTAACCGCACGATCGATACGGCGAAGTGGGGCGAAGTCGACGACGAGCGGGCTCTGCTCGGCGTGCCCGAGGGCCAGGTGAAGATCCGCGTACGCATCGCGCCACAGGGCGAGGTGTTGCGCACGGATGTCTTAGAGGGTGCTTTTGGCGACGACGATGAGGTGATGGAGGCCTGCCTGATGGACGCGCTTCGGGATGCGCGCTGGCCAGAGAATCGCTCGGGCAATACCCATTGGGTCGACGCGATTTACTGGGTAAGCCTGGGCTTTCAGGCCGAGGATCAAGCGCCTGAGGCCGCGCTCGAGCTTCGGCGGCAGCAGGCCCTGCTCGCGAGAAAGGGCAAGGGCTGTCTAGAGGGGCGGACTCGGCCTGGGCAGTACCACGTGCAGGGGCTCTCTCTCCTCGACCGCGAGGGGCGGACTCTGGTCAATCGCCTAGAGCCCACCGAACTCGGTCAAGACGTCGCCAATTGCCTCGCCGTCGTGCTTCGCGGGCTGCGTATGCCGCGGGTTTCGGACGCCTTTGTGCGCCCTTTTTCGCCGGCGATCGAGTACCGGGTGAGCCCGCAGGGGGAGGTCTCATTTAGCGACGAGCGCTGGCTTGAGCTGCTCCTGTTGGAGGAAAGGGCCGCTCGCGAGCAGAGGCGGGCAGAGCTCGCCGCCGAGAAATCCCAAGAGGAGAACGAAGTCCCCGAAGGGCTCGTCGATCTCAGCGCCGAGCGAGCTGAAGATAAAGACGGGGAGAAAGACGGGGAGAAAGACGGGAGCGAGGGCGTGCCAAAGCCTGTGCCGGTGGATCCGCCGAAGCCCGCACCGCCTGTCGACAAGCCGGCGCCTGTGAATCCCAACGCAGCCGATCCGGGCGAGGGCGGTCTCAGGCTCAATCTCGGTGCGCGCCCGTCCGGTTGAGCTCCGTTTTCAGCGGAGCCGCGAGTCATCGCCAAGGCCCAGGCCAAGGCCCAGGCCAAGGCCCAAAATGTCCGCTTAGTTCCGCGGCGGCGGCAGCAGCAGGCTGATGAATACCGAGCCGATGAGCAGCAGGGCGACGCCGCCAAGTGACCAGCCAAGGGGCACGTGATAGGCGGGCAGCCAGCTGCCAAAACCCTCCGCGAGCAGCATCTTGATGCCGACGAAGGAGAGCACGAGCCCTAAGCCGTACTTCAGGTAGTAGAAACGGTCGATGATGTTCTCGAGCAAGAAGAACATCGCCCGCAGGCCCATCACGGCGCAGACATTGCTCGTAAAGACGATGAAGGGGTCGGTGGAGATGCCGAAGATCGCCGGGATCGAGTCGAGTGCGAAGACCACATCGGCGGTCTCGATCATCAGCAGAGTGACAAAGAGTGTGGTGATGAAGAGCTTGCCCTGGCGGCGGACAATGAAGCGCGGTCCCTCGTACTCGCGGGTGACGCGAAACCACTTTTCGACGGTCTTTTTAACCCAATTGTCCTTGGCGACCTCGCCGGCCTCCTCTTCGCCGCTGCCATCGTCGATAAAGAGCAGCCGGATCCCGGTGTAGAGGAGAAAACCGCCAAAGAGGTAGAGCGTCCACGAGAAGATCTCGATGAGCGCGAGACCGGCGATGATGAAGATGCCGCGGAGGATCAGTGCGCCGAGAATGCCGGCGAAGAGAACCCGATGGAGGTGCTCTCGCGGGATCCTCATGTAGCGAAAGATGACGATGAAGACGAAGATGTTGTCGACGCTGAGCGCCTTTTCGATCAGGTAGGCGCTCAGGAATTGGAGCCCGGCGGTTTCGCCGTAGGTCATCCAGACGTAGCCGTTAAACGTGAGGCTGAGCGCAACCCAGATGACCGACCAAATCGCGGCCTCGCGCATCGATACCCGGTGGGCGCCACGGTGGAAGACCCCGAGATCGACGGCCAGCAGGACCAGGATGCCGGCCAGAAAAAGGCCCCACATCAGGGGCGAACCGACGGATTCGAACAAAGAGCGGACCGGCTACTTGGTGATGTTTTTGAGCGTCGCCGCCTTGACCCGGAGGACCAATTTTCGCGGTTTGGCGTTCGAGTCGTAGCGGAGGTCGACCAGGGTGCCGGTGAACTCGAT
Source organism: uncultured Nannocystis sp. (assembly GCA_964474905.1). Lineage (GTDB taxonomy): Bacteria > Myxococcota_A > Polyangia > Nannocystales > Nannocystaceae > JADJRG01. The sequence continues at coordinate 43,838 of CAYYUP010000011.1, forward strand.
CGGCCCGTGAGGCGTGAGCGACTTGCCGACCTCGCGGCTGGTGAAGATCTGGTAGTCGATGGTGATCTCGAAGAGCACCGGATCGGGGACCGCCGCGTGTACCTCGTAGTCGCCGTACTCGAAATCGCTGACGGTCTCGGCGAGGCCATTGCCGTTCTGCACCAGCGCCTGCCCACTAAAGGTGCCCTCAGCGGCTTTGAGCTCGCTGACAAAGGCGTCGCGCTGCTTTGGCGTCAGGCTGTTGAAAGCCAGCGTATTGGCCTTGTTAAAGGTCAGCTCTGAATCGACCGGGTTGTAGCCTGGCGGCAGCTTCATGAACTCGGGCTCGGCGCCCTTATCGACGCACGCGGGGGCCAGCGTCAGTGACGCCGCGATCATCAAGAGAGAGAGGGCCCTGGACATAGCGGGGACGCTAGCACGCATCGCGGCGCCGCGGCAGCTCAGGTCGGCGAGGGCTCGATCAGGGCCTTGGGGCCGAGGGCTGCGGCGAGCGCGTTGCGGGCATCGCGAGCCTGCGTACGCTGCTCGCTGTTGGCCTCAAAGGTGATCCTGACGATGCATCGGAGGTGACCGCTTGTGTCCGGCGTCCAGCGCGGGTACGAGCCGATCTCGACCCCGGCAAAGTCCGCGACAACGCGATTGAGGGGGTCAGCGAGGTCGCTCTCGTCGAGATCTGTGTGCAGTACCTCGAGGCTCCAGCCGCCAGTGTCGGGCAGCTCCCCCGGGATCGTCTCTAGGGCCTCGATCTTGGCCTGGCAGAGCTCTGGGATGCCCGGCAGGATGTAGATCCGCGCGCCAGTGCAGATGCCCCGGGGGCTGGCCTCGGGATCTGCGCCGGGAGTCTCGAGATCGAGGCGCAGCACCGGCCAACCCGGCTTTGCGCGCAGCATCGTGCCCTCGGGCACGTCGGCCATCGACAGAGCTTCGGGGCTTATCGAGTCGCCAAAGTGGGCCCGGAGAATCGCCTCCATTGTGGGATCTCGAACCAGCGAGCGGCCGGTGGCGCGAGCGATCGCTAGCAGGGTTACGTCGTCGTGAGTGGGCCCGACGCCGCCGGAGGTGAAGACCAGCGGTGTGCGGGTGAGCAGGCGCAGGAGGGCGTTGCCGATGTCCTCCAGAGTGTCCGCGACAGTGACCATCTCGAGCAGACGGATCCCGCGACGTCGGAGCACGGTCGCCAAAAAATGGCCGTTCTGATCGCGGATCTTGCCGGAGAGCAGCTCGTTGCCGATGAGGAGAATCGCGGCGGTCGGGACCATAGGAGGTCGCCAGAGTAGCAAGCTCCGCGATCGTCCGTGAGCGCAGGCGCAGCTCGGCGCCTTGACGGCGAAGGGTCCCCGGAGTAGTCAGCCGGGAGCGGCGGTAGCGAGCGTGTTTTCTGACCCAGTCCGTGAGCAGATGGGCGGACCTGTGGGGCCCTCCTCCGGGGGTCGATCCGTCGGCGCGGATCTGTGTGGCATCGGCGATCTCGAGGACGTCGAACTCGCGGAGATCCTGGGCCATGCGTTGGCGCTGCGCGAGCTACCTTCGCTGCCCGAGGTGCTTCGCGGTCGGCAGATCGTCGCCGCCTTCGCCGAGCCGAGCACGCGCACGCGCATGAGCTTTCAGGCCGCGGCTCGTCGCTTGGGCGCCGATGTTGTGGCCTTCGACGGTGGTGCCTCGACCTCGGCGAGCAAGGGGGAGAGCGCGCTCGATGCCCTCCAAAACCTCGACGCGATGGGCTTTGATGCGTTTGTCGTCCGTGATCGACGGCAGGGCTGGGCCCGGCGGTTGCGGGGCGAGTTGCGGGCCCGGGTGATCAACGCGGGGGATGGCATCGGCGAGCATCCGACCCAGGCGCTGCTCGACGCGGCGACGATCCTCGAGGTTTTTGGGCGCTCTGCAGCCGAGGGAAAAAATTCGCTGAAGGGTCTGCGAATCGCGATTTGTGGCGATATCTTGCACAGCCGAGTTGCCGGATCGGACCTCCGTTTGCTGCCGCGGCTCGGCGCTTCGGTGGTTGCCGCGGGGCCGCCGGGGCTCATCGATCCCGCAGCTCTGCCGAGTTCGGTCGACTTCGCCGAAAGCCTCGACCAGGCTCTGGTCGGCGCCGACGTGATCATGATGTTGCGGGTGCAGCGGGAGCGCCTGCCGGCGGCGCTCGAACTGCCCGATGATGTCAGTTACCACACCCGTTGGGGGCTCAGCGTTCCGCGTCTGGGGCTGGCGAAGGCCGGCGCGATCGTCCTCCATCCGGGGCCGATGAACCGCGGCGTTGAGATCGCCTCCGAGGTTGCAGACGGCCCGCGCTCGCGGATCCTCCTTCAGGCACATCTCGGCGTCGCTGTGCGCATGGCGGTGCTCGCCCGCGCCTGCGGCCGCCAGAATCTCTTGCCAAGGGCGCACCCATGAGTGATCGACGGTCCTCTCTCCTCCAGGCGATCGCCGCGGACGATCCTCGCTACCACGGAGTCGGTGCGCTGGTGCTCGCCGACGGTCGTGTCTTTCGCGGGCTTGGCTTCGGTGCGGCGACGACCGTCGTCGGCGAGGTCGTCTTTAACACCGCGCTCACCGGTTACCAGGAAATCCTGAGTGACCCTTCGTACCGGAGGCAGCTGGTCTGCCTGACGGCCGTCGAGATCGGCAATGTCGGGGTCAACGATGACGACGAAGAGTCTTTTTCGACGGGCGCCGGTGGGTTGCTTTGTCGGGGTCTTTCGCCGGTTGTCGCCAACTTCCGCGGCGAGCGTTCGCTGCCCGAATATCTCTCGGATCGGGGCATCCCGGGACTCGCAGAGTTCGATACACGGGCGCTGACCAGGCGCCTGCGTGAGGGCGGATCGATCATGGCGGCGCTCTCGAGCGAGGATGACGACGTCGATCGTCTGCTGGCGTTGGCTCGCGCGGCGCCGTCGATCGAGGGTTGCGATCTGGCCTCTGAGGTCTGCGCCCGCGAGCCCTACAGCTGGCAACGGACCAGCTACTGCCCACAGGATGTGCAACGGCCGAGCATCGAGGCGGATGTGCACGTCGTCGTCGTCGACTTTGGCGTCAAGCACAACATCCTCCGTCGTCTTTGTGACGAGGGTGCGCGGGTCACTGTGGTGCCGGCTGGTACTGGTGCGGCGGCGATCCTGGAGCTGCGGCCGGACGGTGTACTGCTGAGCAATGGACCCGGTGATCCGGCGGCTCTAGAGCGACCGGTGGCCGAGCTTCGTCGGCTTTTGGAGCTGGCGCCGGCACTGCCGATTTTTGGGATCTGTCTCGGGCACCAGGTGCTGGCGCTGGCCCTCGGCGGTCGGACCTTCAAACTGAAATTCGGCCATCACGGTGCCAATCATCCGATCGCTCGCGACGGGCGGGTGCTGATCACTTCGCAAAACCACGGCTTTGCGGTCGCTTTGGAGTCGCTCGGGCAGCGGGCGGAGCTCACGGATCTGAACCTCTTCGATCGCACGGTCGCCGGCATTCGCCTTGTCGATCGACCGATCTCCAGCGTCCAGTACCACCCCGAGGCGTCGCCCGGGCCCCACGATGGCGCCTCGCTACTGCGGGAGTTTGTCCGCGAGATCCGAGCGACCTCGTAGGGCGATGAGTCGCGGTCTTGGAACCTGGGAGGACGCCCTCGACAGCCTCGGCGAGGCGGTGTTTGGCGGAGCTCGTGGGCACCGTCGTGCCGAGCCGCTCTTGGTCGCGCTCGATCGGATCGTCGGAGGTCTCAGTCTTGGTGATAAGCCCTACGCGATGCTCCAGGGGCATCGCGTCGATTGGGCGCTCTGCGAGATGCTGGCGCCCGGTGGCGGCCCCGGGGAGACCTGGGCGTGGCGGGCTGCGAAGGGCGTGCTGCCGGAGGTTGTCGCGACGCCGATCGTCGACGCGTTGGCGAGTTCGGTGATCGATCTTTTTGAGGTCTGGCGGGCACGAGGAACACTCGCACTGCGCGGTCGCTTCTCGGGGATCGTCACCCATCTCGCCGCCGCCGAGCATGCCTACGAGATCGAGGCGGGCATCGGTCTCTGGGAGGCGAGAGTGGTCCTACTCGCCGATGGGGCCCATATCTGCCGCGGTCCCTTGGCCTATCCGGTCGAGATTTTGCCCTGGCTCGAGCGGGCGACCGAGCAGCGATGGGGCGGTGAGATGACCGTCGATCTGCTCGACCTTCGATCGATGGGCCTCGCCTGGCGGCGATCTGGCGGCGGTGATCCGCGTGCGTATTTTCGCGGCTACGGCGGCTAGCTCTCACTTTGTTAAGTGGGCGAGTGCCCTATTTGCGTTCGTCTGGAGAGGGGGGCCTGGCATCCGGCGGAGCAGGATTTGTGTCGCCTGGCGCAGGTGGACGCGCATCGCTTGGAGAGGCGGAAGATGTGGTTGCTGGTGTGGCGGGCGGTTCGACTACAGGGGCGGGTGGCTTCACTACCGGAGAGAGCAGCGCTGGGTAGGCGTAGGCGGGTGCTCCCAGGACCATAAGCGGGTTTATCGAGGTGTCGCCGATTTTCACCGAAAGGTGGAGGTGGGGCGCCTGTGATCGCCCCGTCGAACCGACGAGACCGATCGCCGCGCCCCGCTCAACGGACATGCCTTCGTAGACCAAGAGGTCGCTCATGTGGCCGTACCAGGAGGTCAAACCGCCGCCGTGATCGACGATGACGCAGGTCCCGAGGAAACGATCGTGACCCGCAAACTGGACCGTGCCGTCGCCGATCGAGAGCACTGGGTCACCTGTCTTTCCGCGCAGGTCGAGACCTCGGTGTAGCTTGGTGCCAGCGCCGGTGATCGGGTTGATGCGCCAGCCGAAGGTCGAGGTGATGTGGGGAATGAGCGTCGGCCAGCTCAGGCGAGGGCGGGGCCTGAAGAACTCAAGCCCGTGCTCTGTGAGGGGATCGGTGGGCCCCGTGAACTCTGGCGTTGGTTTTGGCGGGGGCGTCGTCGCGGGCTTGACCTCGGCGTCGCCGCAGGAACAGGCGAGGGCGCAGGCGAAGACGAGGGCCCCGGACAGGGGGCTCCTAAGCTCGGGGATCTTCATCGCGGCGGGCGGAGCATAGCAGCGGCGCGCTCGCGCTCGGGAGCGGATCGCGAGCCTCAGGACTTGGTGTACAAAGAAGGCGCCTATGACCGCATCTACGAGCGACTCATCCTCTGTTGTGACGGTGCTCGGAGCGGGCAGCTGGGGCACTGCGCTCGCCCTGCACGCCGCTCGTGAAGGCCTCGAGACCCGCCTTTGGGCCCGCTCTGCCGAGCATTGTGCGGCGATGCGAGCGGACCGTCGAAACCGCCGTTATCTGCCGGATGCGGGGTTTGGCGAGCAGCTGACGGTCACGGATGACCTCGAGGTCGCCTTAACCGGGGCGGGTCTCGTGATCCTGGCGATCCCCAGCCATGGCATGCGCGAGGCGGCCGTTCGGGTTGCCGCTGCGCTGGCGCGTCTCGAGGAGATGGGGCAGTCGACCACACCGATGTACTTGATCGCCGCCAAGGGAGTCGAGGTCGACAGCCTTAAGACCATGGCCGATGTGTTGGAGGACGAGCTGCCAGTGAGCCATCACGGGAGCATCGCGGTGCTCGGCGGGCCGAGTTTCGCCGCCGAGGTTGCGGCAGGACAGCCCACCGCGGTGGTGATCGCCAGCGCTGCCCGTGAGGTCGCCGAGACGATCCAATGCCTGCTCTCTGGGGAGTGCCTGCGGGTCTATGTCAGCGACGACGTTCTCGGGGTCGAGCTCGGCGGCGCCTTTAAAAATGTGATCGCCCTGGCGGCAGGGGTCTGCGATGGCGCCGGCCTCGGGCAAAACACACGGGCCGCACTCATCACCCGGGGGCTCGCAGAGATCACTCGCATCAGCCTCGCTCTCGGCGCGCATCCGGCCACGCTTGCGGGCCTCGCGGGCCTCGGAGATCTGGTGCTCACCTGCACAGGTGGGCTCAGCCGCAACCGCCGGGTCGGCCTCGCCCTTGGGCAGGGGCGCAAGCTCGCGGAGATCCTGCAAGAGATGGGCATGGTCGCCGAGGGCGTGAAAAACACGCTCAGTGCTCAGCGCCTGGCTGCGCGCGAGGGGGTCGAGATGCCGATCACCGCGATGATGCACGCGATCCTGTACGAGGATCGCAGCGTGCAACACGCAGTTGCAGCCCTGATGCGGCGCGACCTCAAGCCAGAGCGCGGATAGCGGGCGATCTGCGGCGCGATCCTGCTGTCGAGGTCGGGTTTGCCAGCGCGTCGGCAGGGCTTGGCGCAGGATCGGGGATCCGCTAGGCTGGGGCCGCCTTGCGCAACATTGAGCCCACGCCTTTCGGCGACAAATATGTGCTCGTCGAGCACATCGCAACCGGTGGAATGGCCGAGATCTATCGGGCCAACTACTCAGGGATCGAAGGCTTCGCGAAGGAGCTGGTGATCAAGCGGCTGCGGCCAGAGTTTGCTGTGCGTCCGCCGGTCGTCGAGATGTTCCTCGACGAGGCGAGGGTGGCGGCGACGCTCACCCATAACAACGTCGTGCACACCTACGATCTCGGCGCTCTGGATGGCGAGTATTACATCGCGATGGAGCTCCTCAAGGGCGAGGAGCTGGTCGCTGTGCTCCGGCGGGCCGTCAAGAGCGGCCTTCGGGTGCCGCTGCAGATCGGTCTCGGGATCATCATGCAGGCCCTCGAAGGTCTGCACTACGTGCACACGCGGACGGATGAGTGGGAGAAGCCGCTCGGGCTCTTTCACCGCGACATCAACCCGACCAACATCCACGTCGGCTACGACGGCGTCTGCAAGATCGTCGACTTCGGGATCGCTGCGACGCGTGCGTCGCTTTCGGCCTCCGAGGGCAAGTTCGCCGGCAAGCTCTCGTACGCTGCGCCCGAGCAAATAAGCGGTCACAACCTCGACCAGCGCGCCGATATCTTCGCCCTCGGTGTCGTGCTCTACGAACTCTGCCTGCACCGTCGCCTCTTCCGCGGCAAGGGCCAGGCGGTGATCAATCGCATCGTCGAAGGGGACATCCCGCCGCCGACATTTGTCGACCCGGATTTTCCTCCGGTGCTCGAGGCGATCATCATGAAGGCGCTCGAGGTTGTCGCAGCCGAGCGCTATCAAAACTGCGACCACATGTTCCGCGACCTCGACAAGTTCACCGAGGAAGCGGGGCTGCGATGCACCCAGCGCATGGTCTCGGCTTACATGTCCGAGATGTTCGGCGAGGGCGCACCGGCCGAGGTCAACTACGACGATCAATACGACGACCTCGTCGACGAGGCCCTCGACTTCGATCAGTACGACAGTCTCAGCAGTGAGGATGAGGCTCCCGATTGGGTGTCCTCGCTGACGGAGAGCAGCGTGAGTAATCCGGGTCGCAGCACCCCCGCCGCCCGGCGCTCGATGACCATCGGTAACCTCGAGTCGATCGTCGCCAAGCTGCGCGAGCCGCCGACGCCTGTGGCCGAGCCCGAGCCTGAGCCTGAGCCCGAGTCCGAGTCCGAGTCACCTCGGCGGCGACGCGGCAGGGCCTCGGGTCGCCATCGAGCGCTCGCAGATAGCGGTCGTCGACGCCCCGTGAGCGGCTCCCAGAGCAGGCTCAGCGGCTCCAGGCCGGTGATCGGCACATCTTCGTTTTCGGCGGTTGATCCGTCGTTGGCTAGTACGGGCTTCGGCCATGGCGTGATGAACGAGCAGCGCAAGAAAAGCGGTGCGGTCATCACTTGGATCTTGGTGATCGTTGGCCTTGGTGGCATCGGCTGGATCGCCTACACAATGTTCACGATGAAGTGATTTGAGGATTCGGGATGCAAAGCGCCGCGGGCCGTGCCAACGCCACCTGGAATAAGTTTTCCGCCTTTCGTGTGCTCGGTGATCACGAGCCGATGCCAGGTTTTCGCCTGGTCATGCGGCTCGCACCTGCGCCGGAGTCTCTAGCTCGTCTCTTGAGCCTCCGTGCCGAGCGCTCGGATGCTCTCGACTCAGAGCTAGCGCGGGCGACTGTGCGAGCGGGAGTCGGGCTCTTGCAGTCGCATTTTCTCTCCTTCGCCTATGCGACCCCCGAGGAGATCGTCGCGCTCATCCAGCTCGACGCGGTCGGCAAGGTGGGTTCGTCGCTCGCGGTCTACGATCGCTTGGTGTCGATGTACGCGTCGCGGATCTCGGTGTTGCTCGGCGATGAGGTCGTCGTCACCGGTAGCATCTACGAATTCCCCGATCTTGGGATCGCCCAGCGGGCCTTCATCGCCGCTCAGGAGTGGGTCGAAGAAGCGACGCCGCTGCGCTCCGCCTGGCGGCTCAGCCAACAGCGTGCGGCCACGGGGCAAAAGATCGACGAGGCTTCGCTGGCGAGTACCGACGGTCAGACTGCGGTGCTGCGCGCTGCGGGCGTTGATCTCGAGAAGCTGCCGAGCTGGTGGTGGCGCGGCATCGCGGCGCGCATGCGGGCTGACGGCGGTGTCGAGCTCTACGACGAGGTGCCGTCGGGTGCCGAGCTCGCTGCGCTGATCGCCGATGCGTAGTGGGCTCTACGTTCACGTCCCTTTCTGCGCTCGCGCATGTCCCTACTGCGACTTTGATTTTGAGGTCGGTCGCGAGCCGGCGGTCGAGCGCTACTTCGACGGGCTCGAGGCGGAGCTCCGTCAACGCGTGGGCATCGGCGGTCGGCGATACGACACTGTTTATGTAGGCGGTGGCACTCCGAGTTTGCTCGGCGAGGTCGGCCTTGCTCGGCTCTTTGCCTGGATCAGGCGGTCGTTTCCCGGATCTGGCGGCCACGAGACGACCGTTGAACTCAACCCTGAACACGTGAGCGGGGGGCTTTTGGATGTGCTTGCGGAGCAGGGGGTCGATCGGATCTCGCTCGGCGTTCAGACCTTGGACACCGAAGGGCTGACGCAGCTCGGTCGTGTGCACTCGCCGACGGAGGCGACGGAGGCGATCGTCCAGGCGCGTCGACGGGGTCTTCGGGTCAGTGCGGACTTAATTGTCGGCTGGCCGGGCCAGAGTGCCGACTCGCTGCGATCGGATGTTGAGCGGCTGGTGGCTGCCGGCGTCGGTCATGTATCGGTTTACGCTCTGACGATCGAAGTTGCGACGCCCTGGCCGAAGCTGGTCCGTCGAGGCCTGCGGGTATTGCCAGATGTCGAGGCTCAAGCGGAGATGCTCGAGCTGAGCGAGCGGGCGCTCGTCGCCGCGGGCCTGCGTCATTACGAGGTTGCGAGCTACGCTGTTGATGGCGAGCAGGCCCGACATAACCTGCTCTATTGGACATGGTCGGAGTACGTCGGCGTCGGTCCCTCGGCGGCCTCGGCGAGTTTCTCGAAGGAGGGAGGCGTGAGGCGGCGGAGCAATGCTCGGGGCATTGACCTGTGGAGCGCAGGCGCAGCCCCTGCGATCGAGCGTCTGGATCCTGAAGATGCCGCCCGGGAAGGGCTTTGGGTGGGCCTCCGCGTGCTCGACGGGATCGATGTGGAAGACTTTTTGTGCGCGTTTCCGGGCGTCGACAGGGACTGGATCGAACGTCGGATCGAGCGGCCTTTGGCGCGGGGGAATGTCGAATGGATCGATAGTGGTAGGGGTCTACGAGTCTGTTCTGGGCGGTGGATCTGGCACGACTCGGTGGGCAGTGCGATCCTCGGCTGAGCCCCGCGGCGACCGGCCGAAGGGCGCGGTGTCTGGGCGCACGGGCTCGCAGAGGTGGCGTGCTTTTGCCGACGCGGGTACAAAACTTGTGTGTCCAAGAGCGGCGAAGATCTGGCGCTAAGCGAGCGACAGGCGCGGATCCTGCACGCGCTTTGCCGTGAGTACATGGCGAGCGGGCGCCCGGCGGCCTCCTCCTCAGTCAGTCGAGCGCTCGGCCTGCGTTGGTCGTCGGCGACGATCCGCAACGAACTCGTGGCCCTCGAACTCCTGGGCTACGTCTACCAGCCCCATCAGTCCGCCGGTCGTCTGCCTACTAGTCGCGGGCTCGGCTTTTATATCCGCGGTCTGCCGCTCGCATCGGAGCCGCCTCCGACCATGCGCAGGGTGGTCGACCATTCGTTGGCGCCTCGAGTCAGCGGCCCCTCCGATATGCGCACGACGGCGCGGGTGCTCAGCGAACTCGTCGGCTGCGTCGCGGTCGCCTTTATCGGTGAGCCCCGGCGGGCGGTGATGCAGCACCTCACGCTGTTGGTGATGCAGGGTTCGTACGCTCTGGTGACCCTGACCCTCGACGATGGCACGATCTCCCGTCACCCTTTGCGCCTGGACTCGCGCCTCCTCGAGAGCGCCGACGCGGCCGCGATCGGCGGTCTCCAAGAGCGTCTGCGCGAGCTTTGTATCGGCAAGACCCTCGACGAGGCACGCGTCTTTCTCGAGCACCGGGTGACCGATGAAGAGGCGCGCTTCGATCGTTGGCTCGGCGAGAGCCTGCGCCTGGGGCTCCTTCTGTGCACCATGGCGAACCTAGATCCGCTCTGGTTACAGGTCGCGGGCCGGCGGTTGCTCGCTCAGTCGACAGCCACCGGCTTTGGAAGTGTAGATGCCTTGGCTCACATCCTCGGTCTCTTGGAGGATTATCACCAACTTGCCGAGGTGCTTTGCCAGCTCCTGCCCGAGCGAAGAGGCGATGACCCGCACGCAGAGGTGCGTCTCGGTCGCGATCTCGGTTCGCTCTTGGTCACCGACGAGGGCGCGGGCATGCCCTCGATGAGCCTTGTCGGGTGCCGTCTCCCAAACCACTCTGGGGACGAAAAAACAGGCGCAGTCGTGCTCTTAGGACCCGATCGTATGGATTACGAGGCGGTGATTCCTCTGGTAGAGTACGCCGCGCAAGCGTTGGCCTCTCGCACTTGCGCCTGAGCCCAGGCGTGCACAGTGTTGGCGGTCACGACGTCAGGAGTCCCATGCCAGAAGCCCAAGGTGACATCGACAACGAGCTTGAAAACGCCGCAAACGAGGGTGCTGAGCCCGATCCCAGTGAGCGCATCGAGGCGCTCGAGCAGGAGGTTGCGGCGACCAAAGACAAATGGTTGCGCTCGGTCGCCGAGCTCGACAACTACAAAAAACGAGTTCGCCGAGAGGTCGACGATGCCGTTTTGCGTGCCCGTCAGGGTCTTTTGAGTTCGTTTTTGCCGACCGTCGACAACCTCGAGCGAGCGCTCGAACTCGCCGTCGATCACGAGCAGCTCGCCAAGGGCATCGACATGGTGCTGAGCGAATTTCTCGCCGCGCTGAGCAAGCAGGGCATCGAGCCGGTGCCGAGTGTCGGGACTGCCTTCGACCCGTCGATCCACGAGGCGCTGCAGCAGATCGACTCCCCAGATCATCCGCCAGGCGTGGTGATCCGCGAGTTCGAAAAGGGCTTCAAGCAGGGCGAGCGGCTGATCCGTGCCGCCCGGGTGATCATCGCCGGTGCCGGTTCAACGGGCGTCGCCAGCGAGGACAGCGCGGCCTCCTAGCGAGGCGGCCGCGAGCTCCAGCCGATGGCGCAGGACCACTACGCGATCCTCGGGATCAGCTCCAAGGCAACAGCCGACGAGATCAAGCGGGCCTACCGTCGGCTCGCCCTGGCGACGCACCCCGATCGTCACCCCGACGATCCCGACGCAGAGGATCGCTTTCGGGGGATCAGCGTGGCCTACTCGGTGCTCAGTGATCCGGCGAAGCGCGCCCGCTACGACACAACGCGTCATCTCCCCGAGGCCTTTAAGGGCGGTCAAGAGATGAACGTGCAGACCGCGAAGGATCTACTCTCCGCGGTCTTTGGCGACGTACTCGGTCGCCAACGAAGACAGCGCAAGCGCGGTCGCGACATCCGTTACACGCTGACGGTAGACTTCGCAGAGGCGATCTTAGGCGCCGAAAAAGAGATCCAATTTGAGGCGCTCGGTCCGTGCTCGACCTGTGGCGGCAGCGGCGAAAAAGAGGGGGGCCGCGGTCCCGAAACCTGCTCGCTTTGCAGCGGTCGCGGGGAGATCAAAGGCGAAGGTTTCTTCGCGCCCTGGACAGCCTGCGGTCGTTGTCGCGGCATGGGGCTCATCCACCAGGATCCTTGCAAGCGCTGCCGCGGTCGCGGTGCCCGTCGTGAGCCCCGGGCGTTTCGCGTTCGCATCCCGCCGGGCACAGAGTCCGGTGCTGAGCGAGTTGTGCGAGAGCAGGGGGAGCCCGGCTATTTTGGCGGAGGTCCCGGCAACCTCCGAGTCACGATCAACCTGCGCGATGATCCTTGGCTCCGTCGCGAGGAGGACGACATCCATGTCGATCTCTGGCTGAGCCTCAGCGAGGCTGTGATCGGCGGTAAGGTTGCGGTGCCGACGGTCTCCGGTGAGGTGATGGTCGAGATCCCACCGGGCATCGCGACCGGCGGTCGTCTTCGTCTCCGAGGCAAGGGCGTGCCACAGGAGCGCGGGCGGCCTGGCGATCAGATCGTTACGGTGGTCGTCGAAACTCCGCGCATCGAAGCGCTTGGCCCCAAGGGGGCGGCGCGGACGGAGTTTGAGGCGCTGCTCGGCAAGCTCGAAGAGTTCGCTCGCGTGCACCCGGGTTTGCAGCCGCGCAAGGCTGCTCAGCGCGGTGATCCGAAGCGCTGACGCCTTTGCAGGAGGCCGCGCATACGGCATGGTGGCTCTGCGGTGGATGTCCAAAAGCAGCTCCATGAGCTCGAAGAGGTCGCCAAGACGCTCGGTGTCCGGGTCTCGTACGATCCGATGACGGGCCCGACAAAAGGCGGCGGTGGTCTCTGTAGAGTGCGCGGTGAGTACCGGGTGATCGTCGACAAACGTTTGCGTCCGATCGATCGGGTCCGCGTTCTCGCGGAGGCGCTGCGCTCGTTTGATACCGAGGCGATCTTTGTCGCGCCGAAGATTCGTCAGCTTCTTGCCCCTTAATGGGCGCCGCTGCTCTGCCAGCTTCTCGCCTTAAATAAAGGAGGGAGGAGGCGGGCGATCTCCGGAGCTGTGGTTCTAAAGCAGGGAGCGCCGACGCTCTTAGGACGGTCGGAGCAGGGTGGCGAGCAGTGGACTGCCGGCGAGCATTGCCTCGACCTCGCTCCGGAGGGCCGCTGTGACCTCTGCGGTGGCATTTGCGGGCATTTGCGCGGCGACAACAGCGTCGATCAACTGGGTCTGGGCGGATTCTGCGTCAATCGCGCCGGCTGCGAGGGCTTCGGCGATCGCCGCCGGATCGCCGATTTCGGCCGCAGCGGTTGCGGCGGCCGAGTCGACCGCAGAAGCGGCCTCGGCGGATTCTGAAGCGTTCGCGCCATTGACGGGCAAAGCGCGCGCATTGGGAGCGAGGCCACTGATTTTGAGGCCGTGTCTCGGGTCGTCACCGATGGGGTCGTTCATCGCTTCTCCGGCCTTTTACGAGGCTACCACAGGGTCGGCCGGGCTCTGGATCCGTTGCAGGCCACCGGCAACTTTTTGCAGAGTTCGTCTTCGGTGCTCGAGACTGGCGGGGACGTTGACTTTTCCGGCGTTCCGGGCTCACATGGTGCGGCCCGGGCCCAAGGCTAGCGACGCTTGCCTTGGCTGTGTGCCCGGCCGGAGTCCCTGTTGAACGAAATGACTCAATTCGGCCCGTACAAGCTGATTTCTCGGATCAGCGTGGGCGGGATGGCCGAGGTTTACAAGGCCATCGAGTACGGCGTCGAAGGCTTTGAGCGGATCGTCGCCGTCAAGCGGATCTTGCCCCACATCGCGGAGGACGAAGAGTTCATCACGATGTTCAAGGACGAGGCCAAGATCGCGGGCCAGCTCAACCACAGCAACATCGCCCAGATCTACAACCTCGGACAGCAGGACGACAGTTTCTACATCGCCCTGGAGTACGTGGCCGGACGCGACGCGCGGACGATCTTCAACCGCTGCCAACAAAAAAAGAAGGCGATGCCGCTGGCTCAGGCCTGCTTCATCGTCATGAAAATTTGCGAGGGGCTCGACTACGCCCACAACAAAAAAGACAAGTACGGCCGCCACCTGAACATCATTCACCGTGATGTCAGCCCGCCGAACATCCTCGTCTCCTACGAGGGCGAGGTGAAGCTGATCGACTTCGGTGTGGCCAAGGCTGCGGGTCGTGTCTCGCGGACCCAGGCTGGCATTCTCAAGGGCAAGTTCGGCTACATGTCCCCAGAGCAGGTCCGGGGCATGCCCCTCGACCGGCGCAGCGATGTGTTCGCGCTCGGTGTTGTGCTCTACGAGATGCTGACGGGCTTCCGGCTCTTCCAGGGCGATACCGACTTCGCGACCCTTGAGATGGTGCGCACTGTCGACATTAAGCCGCCGCGGACACGCAATCCTGAGATCCCAGAGGCCCTCGAGAAGGTGATTTTAAAAGGTCTCTCGGGGGAGCCCGAGACCCGTTACCAGACGGCGATGGAGCTCCACGATGATCTCCAGGCGTTCATGTTCTCAGCGGGCATGTTCTACAGCCGCAAGGATCTCGCGGCGTGGATGCGCAAGACCTTTGCCAAGGAGCTCGAGGCGGAGAAGAGCGCGGCTGGACCGCCGCCGCCGCCGCCGCCGCCCCCAGGAGGCGCAAAGCCGCCGCCAAAGCCGCCGCCAAAGCCGCAGCCAAAGCCCCGTGTTGTGCCGCGTCCGGCGACCCCGCGTCCGACGCCTCGACCAACGCCTCAGCGTTCCCGGCCGGCACCCGGGATTCGTCTTGGGAGCGGCTCGCATCGTGATGAGCCCGAGCTTGGGCCCTCCGTCGAGCAGCAAGCGGCGCTGCGCAAGCGCTCGAAGACGATGTTGATGTCAGGCTCGCGGCCATCGACTCTGAAGCCTGGGGCTGCGCCGGTCCAAGGGGCTCGAGGCGGTAAGTCGGGCCTCGCTGCACCTGTGATCCCAGGATCACAGGCGCCCGCTGGACCGCCGGCGCGGATCGGTGGGGCTCGTGCAGATGCCTCGTCTGATCTCGATTGGGATGACGACGAGCTCGAGACCAAGCTCTTTGACGAGGGCTTGCCCGGAGCTGAGGATCTCGCGTCCCTGGCAGCCGGGGGCGCTGTGCGGCCGGTTGCGACAGCACAGCCGATCGGTCTTGCGAGACCGCAGGTCCAGCAAGTTGCGACAGCGCAGCCGATCGCACCGGCAAAGCCGATCGCGACCGCAAAACCGATTGCGACAGCGCAGCCAGTCGCGACAGCTCAGCCGATCGCGACAGCATCGCCGATCGGGAGCTCACAGCCGGCCGCGATGTCGGATCTCGATGGCATTCATCCTCCGCGCAAGTTGCCGATTCCGCTGATCGCCGGTATCGGCAGCGGCATCCTCCTGCTGGTCATCTTGGTCATGGTCTGCCAGAGCGACAGTGACAAGACGGAGGTCCCGGACGCCGAGGTTGCGAGCGCGGGCGAGGCCGTCACTGCGGCTCCAACCGCTGGTTCGATCACCCTCGAGGTGAAGCCCAGCGATGCTCTGGTCAAGGTCGACGATAAGGAGTTTCCCGGCTCGTCGCCGCGGGTGATCGCCAACTTGGATCCGGGCAAGCACAAGGTCGTCGTCAGCAAGGGCGAGGACTACCTGCCCTTTGAGCAAGATGTTGAGGTCACCGCCGGGACTGCAGTTCCGCTGCCGGTGCACTTGGAACTCAAGCAGGTGACGCTCACCCTCGAGATCGAGCCTAAGGGCTCTGCGGTGAGCCTGGTGCAGGGGGATAAGATCACGAAGATCGGCAAGGCGGGAGACAGCTACAAGCTGGTCCGCGAGCCCGCGGTCAGCTACGAGATCGAGGCCAAAGCCGAGGGCTATGTCACCGACCGGGCACCGATCGACTTCACCGGCGAGGCCAGCCAAACCGTCAAGCTGGCCCTGGTCAAGGATCCCAAGGCCAAGACCCCTGAGCCCAAGCCTGAGGTCAAGCCGGACAAGCCAAAGACAGACAAGCCAAAGCCAAAGCCAAAGGCCAAGACTGCGACGCTCAAGATCGGGACGGGTCCAGGGCTGCCACCGGCGACTGTTTATGTCGACGGCAAGAAGCAGAGCAAGACGACGCCGGTCATGGTCAAGGTCACGCCGGGAACTCACCGGATCAAATGGAAGTGGTCAAACGGCAAGTCGACCACCAAAAAGGTCAAGGTCAGTGACAAGCAGTCGATCGTCGTCAAGGGCTCGCCCTAGGCTTGCCGATGGTCGACGCCGTGCGCAGCCGCCAGAGATGAACGGTCGAATGAACGGACTTCGGCTGAGCGTCGACTGTCCTGCCCGCGGGTAGCGTGGGCACGTCGGGATCTCTCACTCGAGGACGGAGTCGAGTTGCCAGACCCTGTCGATCATCGCCCGATTGCGGCGCAGCGTTGCCCGGGCGCGGATCATCGAGTGTTCGCCATCGCCGTCCAGGTCGGCGCTCGCTTCGACGGTGACGGCACAGCCATCCTGGAGATCGCGGGTCTCGATCGAATAGTGGAAGGCGTGGCCGTGGGCGATACGAAAGCCGATCGCTTGCCACATCGGCGTCGCCGACCAGAGAGCTGCGGGGTAGATCCCGGGCCCGTGGGTCGCTCTGTTTGCGGTCGGTAGGCAGCGCTCTCCGGGCCCGGCGTGACAGATGACATCGAGCGGAGGTGTCGGCCCCGCGCTCGCGGAGGGTCGCGCTCGCGGGTGGGGGCAACGTCGCCCTTGGGGGCCATCGGCGCGTTGGTAGATCGAGACGGCCGCGATGATCTCTCCGATCTTTGCGGTCGCCTCGCGAGTTTGGCCGAGGCGCTGCGAGCTTTGCATGTCGCGCGCGCTGATCGTCATCCAGGGTGCGAGTACGACGGCTGCGAGCAGGAGTTGGGGCGAGCGACTCATGTGGAAGGGGGCAGCTTGCGAAGCGCGACAAGGAGGTGTGCACCGAAGTGGCGGAGCAGGGTTTGGCTGCGCGCCCACCACTCGGCACGAGCGAGCAGGCGGCCTAGAAGCGGGATCTGCAGAGTGGTCGCGAAGGGCACGAGAACGCGGGTTGCAAAGAAGGACTCGACCTCGAGATCCTTTGGCGTGAGCTCTGTGAGCCGCGTGAGCGTGTCGTAGCGAGTGAGGCTGTGTTGTTCGTCGTCGAAGATGACGTTGTTGCCGCGGACAACGGTGATCGGATTGCGAACGCCAAGGGCGAGGCCGCGCAGGCTTCGGGGGTTGTCGATCTCGACCAGCACGTGACCGCCGGGGACCGTCGCTCGAGAGGCCTCGAGAAGGAGCGAGCGAGCGGCGACGAGCGACGTCTCAGCATCGTCGCCGACGTGGGGCAGAGTGCGAAGACAGAGCACGACATCAAAAGCCTCTGGGGGCAGGTTGAGTCGGAGAGAGCCGTCGGCGTCGGTTCGCCATTGGCGGCGCGGGCTTATCGTGAGCGATTCGCTGACCTGTCGAGTCCACTGGGCGATCTTGGGCGAGCCGTGCCCGAGATCGAGGACGCGCCTACCGGTTGCGTAGCGGAGAACGATCTCACCCTCGAGGGCATCGACGAGACGCTCTAACTCCTCCGCGGACAACCCTTTCGTTGACCGGCTCACGGCCGTCATGGTACGTGTTCGTACTCCAAGGGAGCTCGTGTATGCCCAAAATCCTAGCGATTGACGACAGCAAGACGATGCGACTCGCCATCAAGATCACCTTCCAAGCGGAGGACGGTGAGGTTGTAGCGGTGAGCAAGGGTTCAGAGGCCGTGGCTCGCGCCAAAAAGCAAGGCTCCGACATCGTCCTGGTCGACGCTGTGCTGGCCGACGGAGAGCCCTCGGGCTACGACGTCTGTCGTGCACTCAAGGCGGACTCGGCGACCGCGAAGACGCCTGTTGTGATCATGGTGTCGAACCAAGCCGGTATCGACAACGCGGCGATCGAAGCCTGTGGGGCTGACGGCGCGATCACCAAGCCATTTGATACGAGCGAGCTCATCGCCAAGGTCGCGAACCTAACTGGCGGCGTGGTTAAGCCCGTGGTCTCGACCACACCGAGGCCCGCCCCCGCGAAGCCTGTCGCAGCCAAGCCTGTCGCAGC
>CAYYUP010000011.1:61832-74172 GCA_964474905.1 uncultured Nannocystis sp.
CGGCACGGCCAGCAGCTACGCCTCGCCCCGCGGCCAGGCCGGTCGCCAAGCCTTCGCCGCGTCCTCGGGCCTCCCCCGTCGCGCCGCGACCGGCTGCGAGCAAGCCGGCAGCGTCCGGTGGTATCCCGATCGTAATGCCGATTCCCTTCGCCCCAGCGCATGCGCCGACCGCAGGGATCCTCAAGCGTCTCAGCGAGGGCAAGTCGATCGAAGGCATCGATCCAAAGGCCGCCGCAGCGCTTGTCTCGCTCAGCCGCGAAGTGATCGAGCAGGTCGTTTGGGAAGTCGTCCCAGATCTCGCCGAGCAGATCATTCGCGAGCGTCAGGCAAACTAGTCAGTTCAAGCGCGGTCGCATCTGCGGCCGCGTTACTCTACGGATGGAAACCGCCTCACTAAGGGGCGGCTCTCATATGGTTATGGAAAAATTAGGCTCCGTGTACGATCCCAAGGCGGTCGAGACGAAGTGGTACAGCCGCTGGAAGATGGACGGGCTCTTCAAGCCCTCGTCGGCGCCACATCGTGACACCTACACCGTCGCATTGCCGCCACCAAACGTCACAGGGCGTTTGCATATGGGGCATGCCCTCACCACGACGGTGCAGGATTGTTTGGTCCGCTGGAAGCGAATGCTCGGACATGCCGCGCTCTGGCTGCCAGGTACCGATCACGCCGGCATTGCCACTCAGGTGATGGTCGAGCGCAAGCTGGCTGCCGCGGGCACCTCGCGGGTCGAGGTCGGTCGCGAGAAGTTCCTAGAGGAGGTCTGGTCGTGGACCCGGGAGCACGGCGGCATCATCGATAGCCAGCACGAGGCGCTCGGTGCTTCGCTCGACTGGACACGCTCACGCTTTACGATGGACGAGGTTTCGTCGCGGGCGGTCCGTGAGGCGTTTTGCAGGCTCCACGACGAGGGGCTCATCTACCGAGCCTACCGCCTGATCAACTGGGACGCGGGTTCGCAAACGGCGCTCAGCGATCTCGAGGTGGAGCATCGCGAGGTCGACGGGCACCTCTGGCATATCGCCTATCCGGTCGAGGGATCCGAGCGCACGCTGGTCGTCGCGACGACCCGTCCCGAGACAATGCTCGGTGACAGCGGCGTCGCCGTGCATCCAGATGATCCGCGCTACCAGGATTTGATCGGCAAGCATGTCGTTCTGCCATTGACCGGCCGACGGATACCGATTGTCGCTGACTCGATCCTTGTGGACATGTCCTTTGGTACAGGTGCTGTAAAGGTCACACCTGCCCACGATTTTAACGACTTTGAGACCGGTAAGCGTCACGACCTCGAGGTGATCTCGGTGATCGGCAAGGACGGTGCGATCCAGGCGCCGGCACCTGAGCGCTTCTGTGGTCTGCCGGTGGCTGCGGCCCGCAAAGCCGTGGTCGCGGCGCTCGAGGCTGCGGGCGCGCTCGTCAAGATCGAGCCACATAAAATGAACGTCGGCTTCTCGCAGCGCACCGGCGTGATCGTCGAACCGCTGCCCTCGACCCAGTGGTTCGTCAATGTCGGCACCATGGCAAAGGCGGCGATCGAGGCGGTGCGTGCGGGCGAGACCCGCTTTTATCCCGAGTACCGAGCCCAAGATTTCTACCGCTGGATGGAGAACATCCACGACTGGTGCATCTCGCGTCAGCTCTGGTGGGGTCACCGAATCCCTGCGTGGCACTGCCGTAAGTGCGAGGGCATCACCGTCGGTCGCGAGGATCCTTCGAGCTGCAAGGCCTGCGGGTCGACAGAGATCGCTCAGGACGAAGACGTTCTCGACACATGGTTCTCGTCGGGCCTGTGGCCGCTGACGACCCTCGGCTGGCCCGAGAAGAGCGCGGACTTCGAGCGCTTCTACCCGACCTCGCTGCTCGAGACTGGTTGGGACATTCTCTTCTTCTGGGTCGCCCGCATGATGATGTTCGGGATCCACTTCGGGGGCGTCGTGCCCTTTAAGGCGGTCTACCTCCACAGCATGGTGCTGGGTGAGGACGGCCAGAAGATGTCGAAGACGAAGGGCAACGTCGTCGATCCGATTGTCATCATCGACAAGTACGGCGCCGATGCCCTTCGCTTTTACCTGGCGACGATGGTCGGTCAGGATCAGGGCATCATCTTCTCGAGAGCGCGGGTCGAGGGCTATCGCAACTTCTGCAACAAGCTCTGGAACGCCGCCCGCTTTATCCAGATGAACCTCGAGGGCTTCGATCGGGAGGCCTTTGACTCCGATGTGGTCGCGAAGGCGGCGCTCTCCCGGCTATCGTCGCCAGATCTGTGGATCCTGGGCCGTTCGGTCGAGGTCGCCCAGGAGGTCGCCGAGCATCTCGAAAAGTACCGCCTGGACCTGGCTGCGCACACGATCTACCAATTTGTGTGGGGCGAATTCTGCGACTGGTACCTCGAACTCGCGAAGATCGGGCTGGGTGAGGGCGCCTGTCCGGCGACTCGACAGGCGACTCAGGGAAGCCTGGTCACGGCCTTTGATACGATCCTGCGGATCCTGCATCCCTTTATTCCTTTCATCACGGAGGAGCTTTGGCAGCAGCTGCCGCGCAGCGCCGGTGATCCAGCTTCGCTGATGATCGCGGCCTATCCCGCGGTGACGAGCTGGCAGGGGGAGGGCGAAAGTCGGAGGCCGCTTACCGGGACCGGGCCTTTTCCAAATTTCGCCGCACTGCTCTCCTCTTCCGAGGCCGTATCTGCTCGCGGCGAGGTCGCTCGAGTCATCGACGTGGTCACCGCTGCGCGGTCGCTCAAAGCGAAGGTCAAGTTGCCCCTCAGCAAGCGGGTGCCGCTCGTCTTTCGTGCGGATGCAGGCGAGGCGGCAGCGCTCGAGGCGATGCGCGAGCATGTCTGTTTTCTCGCTCGGCTCTCGAGCATCGAGGCCTTGGCAGCCGGTACAGAGCCGCCGCGCGAGTCGATTTCCGAGGTTGTGCGCGGTGTTGAGGTGGTCCTGCCCTTGGCCGGCGTGATCGACATCGCCGCCGAGCGAGCGCGTCTCGCCAAGGAGATCGCCAAGCATGAAAAGGACAGAGCGAGCCTCCAGCGCAAGCTGCAGAATCCGAAGTTTCGCGAGCGTGCACCGGCTGCGATTGTCGCCAAGGACGAGGCGAGGGTCGTCGAGATCACAGAGATCTTGGCGATGTTGCAGGCCACCGCGCTTCGCTTGGGCGGAGATCCTGCGTCGTAGGGCGAGCTAGATCAGCCGCGCAGGTGGCTGGCATCGAAGGCCCGCGGGAGTAGCTCGCGGACCGTGTGTTGGCGGCGTTCACCGGCGCTGTTCTCGAGGGTTATCGTTGCTTCGGTGGCGAACTCGAGCAGCGCCTGTCGGCAAGCACCGCAGGGCGGAACGGGGGTCGCCGCATCTGCGACGATGGCGATCCGGCGAAAGTCGCGTCCACCGTGAGTGAGAGCATGATAGAGGGCTACACGCTCCGCACAGAGGCCGAGGTTGTAGCTGGCGTTTTCGACGTTGGCGCCGCTCCAGAGTTTGCCTGATGCGTCCTCGAGGACCGCACCGACTGCGAAGTGGGAGTAGGTCGCGAGGGCTCCCTTGCGGGCTGCCCAGGCTGCGCGGACGAGTTCGTCGTCGGAAGCGCGCTCCACTAGACCTCCTCCAGCTCGGAAACCTCGATCTCCTCGACATCTTCGACCTCGACTTCGACGTCGACCTCGTCGACATCTTCGACTTCGACGTCGACCTCAACCTCATCGACCGGATCTAGGTCGACCTCGATCTCGACCTCAGTGAAGCCGCGCTTCTTGACCTGGGTGATCTCTGCGGTTTCGTCGGTGTCGGGCTCGACCTCGTCGACCTCTTCGAAGTCGTTGGCGTCGAGCCCCTGGCCAGCTAACTGTGAGCGCAGCTTGAGGAGCCCATCGGTGGATTCGAGGAGCCGGGCGCTGAGCTCTTGGTTGAGGTTCCAGAGCAGCTTGACCGCGAGGTGGGTGTCGCGATGGAGGATGTCGTAGAAGTCGCGGCGCTCGATCACCAGCATGCGGCCGTCGGAGAGCGCGGTCGCGGTGAGCGTGCGGTCGCCGGTATCGACGAGGTCCATCTCGCCGAAGTGTTGGCTGGCGTGCATCGTTGCGTACTCGCGACCTTCGCGGGAGAGGCGGATGGTGCCCTCGAGGATCACTGAGAGTTCGCCACCGGGCGTGCCTTCGCGGCTGATGACCTCGTGGCGCTCAAAGGGGCGCATGCGCGAGGCTGTCATGATCTTGCAGAGCTGCTGGTAGCTCAGCTGGCGCGTCAGCGGGAGGCGACGCAGGGTTTCGATCGTGAAGTTGAGCTCACGAGCGCGACCTGTCGTTTCGGGCAGGTGCGGGAGTTGGACGACAAGCGCCGTGATGTTGTCCTTGCCGCCGCGGCAGTTGGCGAGGTCGATGAAACGCCCCGGGATGTCCTCGATATCGGAGAGTGCGAGGTTGGCCGCGATGTCGGAGCCTTCGAGGTACTCGTAGAGGCCGTCGGAGCAGAGCAGGAAGGAGTCGCCGGGCAGGACCTCAAAATCGAGGATGTCGACTTCGACGTGCTCGTGCACCCCGACTGCGCGGGTCATCGCGTTTTTGAAGTTGGCGTAGGGGCTACCTGCGAACTCTTCGGCGTTGAGCTTGCCGCTGCGGATCAGCTCGTTCATCAGGCTGTGATCTTCGGTCAGCGGATAGACGGTGCCGTTGCGGAGCAGGTAGATCCGGCTGTCGCCGACGTAGGCGATGAAGCCGCGATTGCCGACCAACATGAGGCTGACGACAGTGGTGCCCATGCCCCGCTTCTCGGGCTCTTGCTGGGCCTTGCGGAAGATCGCAGCGCAGGCGGCATGGACGGCATACTCGAGCACCGTGCTGATCTCGATATGAGCGCCGGGGTCGTCTTCTTCGAAGGCGTCGAGGAGCGCACGCTCGGCGAAAATGACGTCGCGAATGGTCTGCACGGCGACCGCGCTTGCGACCTCGCCTGAGGCGTGGCCCCCCATGCCATCGGCGACAACGAAGAGATTGAGGTTCTTGTCGACGAGGAAATTATCCTCGTTGTGTGCCCGCTTACGCCCGACGTCGGTCGCTGCCCAGTACTTGATCTCCATGGCGGTCGATGAGTCCTGAGTGCGAGAGTCCTGCGTGGTCGCTAGGGGTCAGGTGGCGCTGCTGCCGAGAATACGGCATCGAGGGGGCCGGTGGTGGCTTCGATCCGCAAAATCTCATGCTCGAGGTTGGCCAGTTCGCGTTGGCCCATGGCAGCGCCGTCGAGCCAAATACCGCTTGGCAGGCTTTGCGCGTCTTCGCTGAGTGCGCGGAGAGTCTGCTCGGCGCTCGTGCACTCGCTTTGGCTTGCATCGAGGGTCTCGCGGAGAGCGTTGGCGGCCTTTGAATCTGTGAGTCGGGCCAGCAGGCGGAGGTAGTCGAGTTCGCGCCCGAGAACTGTGGCGGCGCAGAGACGGCTGCGGAGAACCTCCCCAGCGCGACTTTGCCCGCGGGCGATCACTTGGATCGCGACCCATCCAGGCAGACGGGCGCGCAGTTCGAGAGCTGAGCCCAGGCGGAGGAAGTCGGGGTGATCTTCTTGCTCGGCGAAGATGACGAGGCGATGGGGCAGGGCGACGCCGCCGAGCAGCATGCCGGCGCTCGCAGGCGGGCGGGCGACGGGCTGGCTGACGCCCTTGCGTACGATTTTGGCGACGGATCGACGGCTCACAGTGATAGGTCGTCGTTGGGATTCGATCGCTCGGCGCACGGCCTCGAGGCGGGAGCCGTCTTCGAAGATGTCCTCGCCGAGAACGGCAAAAGCGGGGGGGCGACCTGTACGTGCTGACGAGTTAATTGCGAGGGCCCGAAAGACTGCGGTGCCGCGCTCGATGTGGGTGCTGAGGTCGGGCTCGTCGAGTGTTGAGATCGCGACCCCGGCGATCGCTGCGAGTGCACGGCGTCCCTCTTTTTCGGCGAGTTTTCGGGCGAGGCGAGCACTGCTTTCACGGGCGATGAGCCTCAGCGCCGACTCGGAGCGCCCCTGGCAGGCAGCGGCGACAAACCAGGTACGGACGCGTGTGTCCTCGGGGGTGCGACGGGTCGCGCCGGCGACGACGACAGGGGTGAATGCCACCTTGCCGTCGAGATCCCCGATGAGCCTGCGGATCGCGAACCAATGGCTGAGATTATTGCCGTACACCGGATCGAAGAACCACTGGACGTGGATCGGCGCTCGCTCGGGCCCGATCGCGGGCAGGTTTGCACAGGTCGCAGGGGCAGCTCGGGGGGCAGCTCCGAGCAGGGCCACGAGGATGTGGGCGAGCACCGTGTAAGCTTGCCCTCTGGGGACCGGCACGACAAGGCGCCCGCGGCCAGGAACGCCGTGCTAGCGTGCCGCTGTTGTGTCGCTTGTTCCCGTCTCACTTGTCATCGCTCAGCTGCTGAGCCAAGCGCCGGTGGAGAGTGTGCAGGGTCGTGAGTACCGCGGGGTGACGGTCGTATTGGGCGAGGGCGAGACGTCCGCTTCGGTGGACGACGGCGGCTTCTCGGAGAATCGCAGTTACGGGTCTGCGCTCGCACCGACTCCGGTTCCGGTTCCGGTCCCAAAGGTCGCTCCGCCGATAGCTGATGAGGTCGCTGCTGCTGAGCCGAGCGTGCAGGAGGAATCGACCTTCGCCGAGGCGGACGAGTTCGACTTCGAGATCGAGGAGGACGGCTACGACGATTTTGAAAGCGACGATTACGATCCGCTCCGCGACAGCCCAGAGGCGATGCAGGCTGCGGGGTGGGTGCGCTCTGGAATCGTCTTTACCGTCATAGGTAGCGTGTTGGCGGTAGGTGGCGTGCTGATGGTGCTTACCGAACCAAAGGATCTTGTGGCGGGCAACGGCGGTCAGAAGACCGCTCGCGATCGGGCTGCGCTGGCGATGGGCCTGCCCGGGGGGGCAATGTTGGTCGGGGGCGCGGCGATGATCGTCGTCGGCCGGCGACAAAAAAAACAACTCCGCGCATCGCTACAGACATTTTCGCGGGGCGCGGGCATCGGTATCAACCTGCGCTTTTAGGGGCGATTCGCGAGCTTCGACCCGAGCCTTGAGAGAAGTGCCTGTGCATGCCGACACGTGCTTGCTCGAGTGGTGTATGCGGGCGTTTACACGGCGCGGTGCGACGGTGCTTGTGCGCGCGGGCGATGCCAATTTTATCCGTCGCCGAAATGCCGAAGAGGGCGGAGGTTTTGAGGTGGTCGTCGAAGGCCTGCCAAACCTCCTGCACGAGCTCGCGCATGCCGCTCTGCACGGTGGGCTCGCCGATGATCACGGCTTCGATTACGGCCTCATCCCGCTCCGGGTTGAGCGCGCTTCGGATCGTCGGCTGCTCTGGGAGGAATTCGCCGCAGCGGTGCTCTCTTGCGCGTATCTCGGGGCGCCACCCCCGAAGACCGACGCTTGGTTCGCCGAGCAGGTCGAGATCCAAGGCGTCTTTTACGGGCTCGATGGCGACCTGGAAGGGCTCTACGTGCTCTTTGACGCAGCTCTGAGGCAGTACGGACGCGAGGCCGAAGCTGTGCTCAACGAGGCTTACGGGGCCGTTGCGACCTGGCTCTGCGAGGCAGGCGCGCCGATTGAGATCTGCACGCCGCGTCAGCCTTACCAGGCCGCAGAACTCTGGACACGCTACCGGGACCACCGTGCGCGCAGTTAGCCCTCTCATCCTCGAATAATGCGCCTTGCGCGCACGAAACCATCGCGGCATGGTGGTGGTCTTAGGGGAGCATCGTCATGTCCTGTACGCGTATCGCTCGATATTTTGGCCCCGTCGCCGCGCTCCTTTTCGTCAGCCTGGGCGGCGCCTCCGAGGCCCATGCCTGGACGGGGATCGGCATCAACGATCTCGTGGTGACGTCGATGCACTCGACGCTAAACAGCTGCGTCACCAACTTCTCGGGGCTCAGCAGCTCGGCGGGGGGAGGCCAGGCTTGCGGGGGGTCGTGGGCCTTTGATCTGCTGGCGCTCGGGCTCATCTTCTCGACCGTCGTGGTGATCGTGCGCATGCGGCTGCGGGCCGAGGGCAACCGTCTAGAGCTCGCGCGACGTTTTATCGAGCGAGGCATCGAGCCGCCGGCCTCACTCTTTCCCTCGGCAGCGCGCGCCGATCTTCGCCGCGGCGTCATCCTGCTTTTTGCGGGAATCGGCCTCCTCGTTACCGACTATGGCGGTGGTGATCACGGTCCCGTCGGTCTGATCCCTGGCTTTATCGGCCTCGGCTACCTCGTCTCCTACGCACTCTCTCAGCGGTTCTCTGCCCGCAAGAGTGAGAGCGAGAAAAGTCCACAACTATGAGCGAGCAAGTTCTCCGACAAGCGCTCCCGTGGGCGGAGCAT
This sequence comes from uncultured Nannocystis sp., assembly GCA_964474905.1. GTDB lineage: Bacteria > Myxococcota_A > Polyangia > Nannocystales > Nannocystaceae > JADJRG01. Next base: position 70,170 of record CAYYUP010000011.1, read on the forward strand.
GCCGTTGCCAAAGCCAGTGTGGTTCCGCTGACGGCCCTCGAAGACTCGCAGCTCGTCGAGCGCGCGGGGCATCTCGGCGATGGGCGGGCGTTTGCCGAGCTACTCCGTCGTCACCAGGGCAAGGTGCGCGGGTTGCTGCTCCGTCTCGCCAGTGATCGCACGCTCGCCGATGACCTCGCGCAAGAGGCTTTTCTCCGGGCCTATCGCGGTTTGGCTGGGTTTGAGGGGCGGGCTCGTTTCTCTACTTGGCTCTACCGGATCGCCTACAACGTCTATCTCAACCACCGCGCGCGGACCAAGGTGCACGCGGCCCTGCCCGAGAACTTTGAAAACGGTACCCCGGCGCCGGAAAACGCGATGAGCCAGTCGCGCTTTGATCTGCGTCGGGATTTGGTGACAGCGATCGGCGAGCTCCCCGAGCGCTACCGTGCGGTTATCATGCTCTACTACCTCGAGGACGTATCGTATCCCGAGATCGCAGAGATCCTAGAGCTGCCGATCGGCACCGTAAAGACTCACCTGCACCGGGCCAAGCGGTTGTTGCGGACACACATGCACGGTTGGCGAGAGGCCCGTCGTGGCTAAGCCGACGGTCGAGGCGCTCGAGGAGCACCTCTATTCGCTGGAGCTGCGACTGGCTGAGCTGCGCGCCGGTCCCAACGGCGAGGGATGGCTCGGAGATCCGTGGCTGCGTATCGTTCGGCGTGAGCCGGCGTTGTTGGCCGTCGTGCGTCGCTTTGTCGAGGAAGAGCTAGAGCTCTACGACAGCCTTCGCGGGCAGGCTGATGCGTTCTTCACCGCCAGGGTGATCGAGGCGACCTCACCGGTCGAGGTCGCGGGCATCGGTTTGGCGCCGCGGTACCGATCGTGGATCCTGGCGAGTGCCTACGCCCTGGCGCTCGGTGTCGCTTCGATGATCGCAGTGCCCTGGCTCAAGGGACAGGGTGGAATGAGCTGGTCGTCCTCCCTGCACGAGGTGGTTTCGCACGGAGTCGGTGAGCCCTCAGAGCGAGGGTGGTTTCTGCTTTTGGCGGCGGCACTCGCGATCGTGGTTGTGTTGATCGTCGGCGCTCGGATCTCCGCAAGTCGAGGCCGATCCATAAAATCGAACTAAGGGGGTAATTGCCCCCTCAACGCCGTCGTGGCCACTATATGGGGCTCTGGCGTTCGGATTCTTGGGTGCGTGATTTCGGGCACGGCGGAAGATTCTTCGCCTGCTCAGACCGTTGCATACTTCCGTCGGTGCGACGTCCAAGGTCGCCAGGAGATAACCGTGGCCAACTTCTCAATCATCCGTCGAATCGCATTGGGTCTCGCTGTCACCGCAGGTGTCTTCTCTGGGGCATTGCCTGCAGAGGCCGCGGAGACGGTTAACGTCTTGGTGCTCAAGGAAAACGGCGTCGGCACTGCGAGCCAGGCGCAGGGGTATATCGATCGCCTGATCGCCCAGGCCGCGAAGGTCAACGGATGGGGGGCGGCAACCGGCAAGTACGTCACCTCGCGGAGCTCTGGCGAGGCGTACATGCGCGACTCGCATCCGAGCTACGGTTTCATCTCGCTGGCTGCCTTCCTGGGCCTCCGGGCGGATCACAAGCTCGAAGTGATCGGCAAGATCGAGGTCGCGCAGTCAGGCGGTCGCCAGTACCACATCATCAGCGCCAAGCACTCCGATCTCGCCGGTTGCAAGGGCAAGACCCTCGCGACCAACCACAGCAAGGACAGTCGCTTCGTCGATCGAGTTGTCTCGGGTGGCGACTTCAAGCTCGCGGACTTCGAACTTGTGGTCACGCGTCGCCCGCTGCAGACGATCAAAAAGGTCACCTCTGGGGCTGCCGAATGCGCGCTTGTCGACGAGGCCCAGCTCGAGGCGATGAAGCGCCTCGACGATGCAAAGACCCTCAGTGCTGTCTGGGGCAGCAAGCAACTGCCGCCGATGGTCGCGGTCGCATTTGCCGACGCTCCCAAGTCCGAGCGCAAGAAATTCAAGGCGAGCCTGGCAAAGATCTGCGTCGGTGACGGTGTCGTGCCCTGTAAAGAAGCCGGTATCAAGTCGATGAAGGCGGCATCCGCGAAGGACTATAAGGCTGTGATCAGCGCCTACGACAAGTAGCTCATCGCTCCGCCCGTAGAGAGAGGCCCATACCCGTGACAGGGTGTGGGCCTCGCACGTTTCAAGGCCCCGGGCCCGTGGTATTCCTTGCCGGTGCGTCACCGGCACTCTCTTGTATTCACGCTCTGCACCTTCTTTGCGCTGACCGCTTGCAAGTCTCAGCCGACTGGCGGAGCTGAGACAGTTCCTCCTGAGTCGGGTGCAGCGGTTGACAGCGTTGCACCCGAGGCCAAGTCGGCGATCGCGATCTACGACGCTCTCGAGGCATCGATCGCTGCGGGGGACGACTCGCGTGCACTGCGAGACGAGGCCTTCGCAGAGATCCAGGGCCTTGCCGATGACGGCACGGCTGCCTACGCCTTTGCCCGTGCGGCGGTCGCTGGCCGGGTCGCAGAGAAGCGCGGTCTGCAGGCGGGCGGTCTGGTTGCCGAGGCCGAGACGTGGGCGCGTAAGGCGATCGAGATCGAGGCAGACTTCCGCGAGGGGGCAGCGACACGGATGCTCGGAACGCTCTACGTGATGGCGCCGCCACGCATGGTCGAGCACGGCGATTCTGAGACCGGTCTTGAGATCCTAGAGGGCGAGGTAGAGGCCCATCCCGAGCGTCTCAGCGGGAAAATCCGACTCGCAGAGGCGTATATCGCCCTCGGCGATCCTGAGCCGGGTCTTCCGCATCTTTGCGCTGCGTTGTTCGGGCGAGAGAGTTTGGGTGTGCTGGATCGAGGGCTTCTCGATCGTCTGCTCGAGGAGGCCGGCCGGGAGGGGATTTTGGGATGCGCAGTCACGGCTCCGTGAAGCGCTTCTCTTTTTTGAGATCTGTCCCTTTGGTCATGCTCAGTATGGGCTTGATCGCTGGGGGCTGCGGGCATCGTGCTCTCGAGCGTATGGTCGTGCGCGGCGAGTACGAAGCCGTCATCTCGAGGGTCGCAGATCGCAAGCGGTTGCCGCAGGGCAGATCGGCGCGGGCCTATGCCCAGGCTCTCATCGAGCTCGGACGGGGTGAGCAGGCGCGGGCGGTGCTGCTGCGTGATTTTCGGACCAGCGGTGATGTTTCGTCGATGGTCGCACTCGCGGATCTCGAGGCTGAACGCGGCGCTCTCGGGGTGGCGGTGGCCCACTACAGTCGGGCCGGTACCCTCGACTCCGAGATCCTGCGCGGGCGCGAGGATGTCTGTGCGCTCCTGCGTCGGCGAGCCCGCGTCTATCTCGCCGGCGGTGAGGCCTTGGCGGCAGATCAGGATATTCGCCGAGTCGCGCTCCTGTGCCCCAAGCCGGCGGCGTCCGCTCAAGGCCTTGCGGACGTGGCACTGGCCACGACGATCCGCGCCGAGGCCGAGAGTGCAGCGCGTCAGCTTCGCACCCTGAAGACCTGTGAAACCGGTGATTGCGTGGTTGGCCGGGCTGAGCGAGCGGGGCAAATCGAGATTGCGCTGGCGAAGGCTCGTAAAATGGGTCCACGTGCACTTCGAGCTGCAGCGCGCACACTGGAGGTTCAGGTCAGCGCTGAAGATGTCGTCAAACTGATCGGCGCGGAGCTCCGTGGCGAGCTCGGCGGGGCGCTGATCGCCAACGATGAGGTGCGCGCGTGGATCGGCGAGGCATCGATCGAAGAACTCACGCAGGCGACCCTAGCCGCGCCGCGGGGAGCCGAGCGAGCCTATGTTCGGCTCCGGCTCGGGCGCATGGGTCCTGGTTACACTCTACCGGTCGCCAAGAATGATCCGGGCTCCGAGGCTGCGCTGGTGATCCTTGCCCTGGACAGCTTGGACGAGCGCGGTCCTCTCTCTGCGGCACTTGGATGGCGCGTACTGGCGTTGATCGGGGATCTGCCGGGGGCTGAGATGACCTTGGTCGCGGGGCTTCGGGGTGCTGCATCTTCTGCATCTTCTGCAT
>CAYYUP010000011.1:74272-95966 GCA_964474905.1 uncultured Nannocystis sp.
CGCTGCGCCGCAAGCTTCGGCGAGCATGGGCGACGCAAAGGGGGGCCCGGGTACTGTGGCGCCCAAGATGGGTGCTGTGCGAAGCAGAGCCTCGGCGAGCAGCGCTTTGGCACCGGCTCAGGCTGTGGTTTTGCCGCCTTCGTACGCCGCCGGTCGGGTCCCGGTGGGTTCCAAGTCGTGGCGTTTACTGTTGGTGCTGGCGCATATGCGGGCAGCTGCAGGCCGCGATGATCAGGCCCTCGAGATCACCCGCTATGCACTCGCAGAGGCGCAGGCTCGCGGGTTTTTGGCGGTCGATGCCTTCGCTCAGGTCGAGGCCCACGCGGTGTTGGCAGGCGGCAAGCCCTGGCAGGCGTTGGCGATCGCCGATGGCGTTGGCGGCATCGACTCTGTGGCCAGTGCAGCGGCAGCGGCGATCCTGCTCGAAAGGGCAGCTTGCCCAGAGGGCTGCGGAGAGAGAGAGGACAGTGCGATCGTCGAGCGCGTGCTCGGCGATCCATGGGTCCTGGCACAAAGGTCAGATCTACAGCGACTCGCGATGGGGCGATCATTCGTCGACGAGCGTGCTCTCGATGGTTGTCCTGGGCTCCAAGAGCTGCTGGCGGCGGATGCTTTGGGGGCCGTCGCCGAGGGGCTGCAGAGCGCGCGGGCTCCGGTAAAAGACAGCGCTGAGAGGCAGCTCCGGGGGGCGATCGAGGCCGACATCGGTCTCGCCTGTGCGGGTCGCTTGGTGACGCCCTTGATGGTCGCTCGCGGGTATCGAGTGGGCGCGGGTGTGCTGATGCAGAGCCTCTCGCAGGCGCCGCAGATGATCGCTGCCACGGGGCTGGCGACACACGCTGAGATCGCGCTGGCAGCTGGCCAAGAGGAGCAGGCGCGCTCGCTCTACGATGCGGCTGCAGCCTCGAGTCCCGATCCGGTGAAGATCTGGGAGCGGGCGGCTTGGATGGGTCAGCTCGCCGGTGAACGGGAACTCGAGCTGGTCGCGCTCCGTCGGATTCTTTTGCACACGAGTGAGCCGACGCGGACTCATCGGGCCCATCGAGCCTTGGTTGTTCGGGCGCTGCGTGACGCAAATAACGCTTGGGCTGCGCGCTCTTCGGAGATCGGTGGAGAGGCGCTCGCGCGGGCGGTTGTCGATTATATCGATCGCTACGCGCGGGCCGAGCGTTGGTGGGCCCGCGAAAACCTTGCCCGAGCGCTTGCCGAGGAGCGCTGGTTGGACGAGACGGCGGCGGCGTTGGTCCGTCGCGCGCTCTGGCCCGATGCAGAGCTCGCGCAGACCCATCCAGCCGCGAGTCGCCGCCTCGAGTCCGCACTGCGGGGGGAGCTGCCCTTCGGCCGTACCGACCCGCTCTCTCCGGCAGAGTTGGCGGTCGTGCAGGGTCCTGCGGGCGCTGAGTTCACACCGATGACAAAGCTCTTCTCGGCGGCTGCCCTGGTCGATCTTCGTCTGAGCCGTTCGCGCTCGCGCTTGGATGAAAAGGGGCGGAGCCTGGCGGTGGCGATCGCGGTCAGTGGTCCGGCAGAGGCTCGGGTCGACGCGTTGCGGGTGCTGCTCACCGGACTGGACGCTGCGGGGGAGAGCGAGGCTCGTCGGGCTGTCGAGGCGCTGGTGCTCAGTGACCTGCCGGCGCTCAGTTCGGGCGAGGGCGAGCTGCGGCCGATCCTTGCGGATACCGAGACGCTCATCGAGGTCCTCTTCGACATCGATCCCCGAGTGCACACGGAACTGGCGAGGTCTGGCTAACGCCAGGTCGCTGCGCTTGGGCGAACTCTAAACGTGATGCGATGGTTTCATCGGCTACCTGGGTACGCGATCGCGGGCATGCTCTGCACGCCTTGCGCCTGCTCCGATCCGGGGCCTGGAGATGTCGAATACGTGGCTGCTCCCGAGGCGCCGTCCCGAGTGAATGCCCCACTCGCGCCGATCTCGCGGATCGAGGCGGCGGATGTCTGGCTCGATCTACTCGCTCAGCGCCCGAGCGCGAGCTCAAGCCAAGAGGGGCGCTTTGTCGCGGATCTGGGTCTGCCGCAAGCGGCCAAGTATCTCGAACTCGCCGCGACGTCGCCTTGGTTGCTGGCGGAGGAGGTCGATGGCTACCGCGCGGGTGTATTGGTCGGTCAGGGCGGCAGCGTCGATTTGCCGATCGACGGTGCCTTCGCGTCGATCCTGCTCGAGGAGCCTGAGCCCCAGGGAGACGGCACCGAGCCCGTCGATCCCGATCGACCGCCGCCACCGTTGGCGATGGCGATCACCCTCAAGGCACTCGCTCCAGATCAGGTCGTCACGGTTCTCTGGCAGGAACAGGTACTCGCAAATCTGACCCTTGGGACTGGTTGGGAACGGCGCACGTTTTCGCTGCCGCGGAGAGTCGCGAAGGTCGGCGACAACCGTCTCCGCCTGCATTTTAGGCGGCTCGCGGATCGCGATGGTGTGATGGTCTCGGCGGCGGTTCGAACCGTTGAAATCGGCGCGCGGGAGTCGATCATCTCGGGTATCCCGCTCTCTGGGGAGCCCTCGTACAGGGTCGATACCAGCGATATCAGCGCGCCTTCGCTGAGTCTTCGCAGCCGCGCGGGCTTGGTCTACTACGTGCAACCGCCCCGCCGCTCGCGGCTTCGGGTCGATGTTCGGGGTCGAGGTTCGATCGAGATCGTCGCCAGCACCGACGAAGATCATCGTCGCGGTCGCCTGCCGACGTCGCTACTCCAAGAGCCGCTCAAGGTTGCGGGGTACCGGCACGAGGTCGACCTCTCGGGCTATGGCGGAATGCCGCTACGTGTTGAGATCCGCGTGCGTTCTCGCGGAGAGGAAGCGGAGGCGACCTTTAATGCCCTCGAGATCATCAGTCCGCGGGCGATTCCCGTTGATCGTCGGCGACGAGCGTTGCGGGATGTGTACATCCTCGGAGTCGAGGGGGCCCGCCCCGATGATCTGCTTGGGCCGGCGCAGGGGGGGCCGCGGTATCCGGCGATCCAGCGCTTGCTCGGCGAGTCCTTGGTCTTTGAGCGGGCGTACGCGGTCGCGCCCTGGGCGATCGCCGGCCACGCTGCGTGGCTTTCATCGGTGATCCCACCGGTGCACAAAACGCTCAAAGGTACCTACGTCGCGCACACCCAAACATTGCTGCCGGAGGTGCTCGACCGTGCCGGTTATTCGACGCTGGGGGCGACTGCCGATCTGGATTTTTCCGCCGCTCGGGGTCTCTCTCAGGGCTTTGATGAGTTGCTCGCCCTGACCCATGGATCGAACAAGCGAAACGATGCGCTTTCAGTGGTAGAGACGGCTCTAGGGGCCATTGGGGAGCGTCCTGGGCCGCGTATGGCGTACGCTATCGTCGCCGATCCACAGGCGCCCTACGAGCCGCCAAAGGAACTTCAGGGCGATCTTGTGCGGCCCGAGGGGGCCCCGCTGCCGCATCTCACTCACCTCTGGCTCGGGCGCGTGCGCACCGGCAAGATCGAACCAAACGCAAAGCAGCTCGCCTATGTTCGCCGCCTCTATCGGGGTGAGCTTCAGGTCGTCGATCAGGCGCTTGCCGAGATCGTCAGTGCCCTCGAGAAAGAGGGGCGCTTGGGTGAGTCGATGATCATTCTCGTGGGTCTGCACGGCGAGGAATTCTACGAGCACGGCGGCGCCGGCCATGGCTTTAGTCTCTACGAGGAGAGCCTGCGGGTGCCCTTGGTGATCCGAGCGCCAGAGATCCTCGCTCCGGGGACCGTCTCGGCGCCTGTCGATCTGCTCGATCTGGCGCCGACTCTGGTCGATCTACTCGGCCTGCCTTTCCCGGTCGAGTGGCAGGGCGAGAGCCTGATCTCGGTGCTCGACGATCCGCAGCCGCCTCCCCGGTTGATCGTGGCCTACATGGGCGATGGCTCGCGGGCGGCGATCGTCGGCGACATCAAGCTCATCTTGGGCAGTGGCCGCGGCCTCGGGTCGCAGCGCCTCTACGATTTAAAGCGCGATCCGGGAGAGCTGTCGGATCGCCTGGCCGAGGGCGGGATCTCCCTCAGAATCGTTCGCACGGCGCTCGCGTGGCAGATGGCGGAGGAGGGGCGCTGGAAACGAGCGCGCTGGGGCACGGGCGCGGATTTGCGGCCAGCCTTCGCACTCGACCACGGAATGTAGATTGTAGTAAAACGCGCGTCCATGGCTGCCAGCGCCCAAGAAGTCCTCGCTCAGATCCCAGACCTCGTCCGCTCGCGCGACGCCTCCACCCTGGTCGGCTTCGCGGAGCACGGCGACAAGGTGGTGCGCAAAGCAGTGCGTAAGGCGATCCACGTTCTCAAAACCAAGGGCGTCGAGATCCCCGAGAAGGGAAATTCCTGGACCCCCGGATCGGTCGCAGAACTCCGCGGAGGGCTCGAAGAAGCGGCGATGGCCGACGTCGGCACGACGCCGGGCCTGATGCGGCTCTTCATCGCCAAGCCCGGTGATGACAGCAATGGCTATCTCTTTGTCGCGAACCTGACGGCGTTTGATCAGGTCGTGGCGTTCAAAGCCTACGTGCAAACTGACGGCCAGCGATCGCGTCTGCTCCGCGACTGGCAGCGTCAAGCTGACGGTCGCTCGGTACCCGCAGAGTGGGCGAGGGCACGGGTCCGTTGGGCTCGCGAGCAGACCCTCAGCCTCGGTGTCGAGGTGCCCCAAGAGCTCAACCAGGCGCTTATCCATCTAGGCGATGCGCCGAGCGAGCGCCCCGCGGCGTTTATGGGGGAGTCACTTGCGGCCTACGAAGGCGAGCTGATGGAGGTCATCGACGGTGTCCTGCGTTCGGTCGCGGCGAATGTTTGGCCGCCAGTGATGGAGGTCGAGCCCTTCCTCAAGAGGGTCACCGAGGCTCATCCCGACATCACCCAAGAGACCCCAGAGGACGAGCGTCAGGCGGCCCTGATCGAGGGCATCGCCGGCGATCCGCAGGTCCGAAAAGCCCTCGCAGGTCCGCTCGCGAACCTGCTTGAAGATTCAGGTATCGGGCTTTGGCTGACGGGCAAGGACGAACTCGCCGGTCACGCGATCGCTCTCGCGAAGGCCCTCCGGGACGCTGATGAGCCCGAGACGCTGCCCTGGGTCGGCCGCATTGTCGGTCTGCAGATCGCGAGCACGATGGCCTACCAAAACCAGCGGCAGCAGCAGCAGATGCGCGCTCGCGGCTAGTCGATCTCGGTGCACGCGGACCCGTCAACGACGGGCCGCGGGGTCAGCATGATCGTGCGTCCACGGTTATGTGGCCGAGAGCAGCGAGCCCCGCACGTTCCGTCGTCAGGTCGCCAAGACGTGCGCGTCGCTAGGCGGTTGCGATCTCGCGGAGGCTCAAGAAGACATCGCTCAGGAGAAAGACGATCAGCTCCTGTGCGTTGCGGCTGAAGGAGATCCGCTGCTTTAGGGAACCGTTGGCGAAGCCGTCGAGCAGACAGGCTGCGCTGAGGCAGCCGCTGATGTCGCCCGAAATGACCGCGGCCATGCGCAGATCGCTGGCGAGTGTGCCGCGGGAGGTGCTGTGGGGCTCGAAGTTGGTATTGGCGAGGCTGTGGCAGACCCGGAGCAGGGTCTTGCGCTGGCGACGGCCGAGGAGCTTGGCAAAGAGCACGCTGAGCTCGCGCAGGCGATGAGAATCGGGATCGGCAGTGATCGCGTTGAAGACCTTGGCGGTCTCGAAGGAGGCCGCGATCACGAGGTCGAGTTCGTCGCCGCTGATCGCCCGGACCATCACGCCACCGAGGGCTTTGCGGGCCAAGGCGATCGCCGAGAGGCCGCGCCAGGCGATTTCGTCGCCGCGCAGCCAGAGGTTGATGCCAAAGCGCAGCGATGAGTCCTCGCCCTCCTCAAAGAGCACCGTGAGGTTGTTGGCGGTGCAGGCGTTGAGCAGGAAGGGGTTGCAGCCGAGCAGCGAGCCCCAGCGGTTGATCACCGGAGCGAGGCTATCGAGACCGACGTTTGGCGGGATCGGGATCAGGTCCTCGGGACGGAGGCCGTTGAACTCGTGGTAGGCGCGCTCGACCGGGGTCTCGATGCAGGTCAAGAGGTCGTTGAGATCCGGCGACTCGAGAGGTGAGAGCACACCGGTGCGCAGCGTGGGCGTTGCCAGGATCCGCTCGAGTCCCTTGGCGGTCGCCGCCTGCATGTGGCCCTCGGGCGGCATGCTGTTCGTGACCTCGAGGGCGTAGCCGAGTAGCTTGGCCATGCGCGTGAGAGCGGGTTTAGTGCCTTGTGCGACCTCGGCGAGCAGCTTGAGATCGCCGGGGTTGATCTGGCCGCGGGCGATGTTGGCGAGCATCGCGTTGCGAATCGGACCGAGGAAAGCGGACACGCGATCGGTCTGGCCAGTGCGCTCGAGAAGGCGGATGAGCAGGAGGATCGTCGCGCGGTGGCCGGGGTTGAGTTCTGCAGCTCGCTCTGCGGCCTCGAGGGCATCGGCGTCGCGGCCCGGAAGATCCGCGAGCAGACGAGCCCTGCGGGTGTGCAGGTCGTGGAGCTTGTCGGGGGTGCGCTCACGGCTGACCAAGCGGTCGAGGATCTCGACTGCCTCTGAGGCCATGTTGGAGCGCTCTAGGAGTTCTGCCATCAGCAGTAGAGCGCGGGGATCGTCGCTTCGCGCGCGGAGCACGATGCGGGCGTGATCGAGGGCGCGAGTCAGAGTCTGCGGCGAGCGAGCCAGATAATTTGCGAGCGTCAGGCGGAGGTCGATCGCCGAGGGTTCGCCGGGATCGTAGAGGGCGAGCAGGCGCTCCATGACCTCGGAGGAGGCCTCTTCGTTGCCCAGGCGCTGATGTCTGCGGAGGAGGCCGCGGAGCGCCTGTTTACCGTCGGGACGGGCATCGGCTGCGACCTGGAAGTAGGCGAGCGCGTTGTCATCGCTGGTCGATTGTTCGCCCAGGAATACCCCGAGTTCGTAGCGAAGCGCTGCGTCGGTGATGCGCCCGTAGACCGTGCTCAGGAGGTTGACCGCGGGCGCGGGGTCGGGGAGCTGAGCTGCAAGGGCGCGGGTCAGGCCGATGGCGTCGCGGTAGTGCGGATCCCGGCCGAGGATCTGACCCAGGAGGGTGAGTGCCTCCTCGGCATCGCGGGCGTCGCCGCTGGTGCCGGCTCGGACTGCAGCATCGCGAGCGTCGGCCAAGAGAGTGTGAATCGAGACGGCCTTGGTCTTGGGTTCGCTCTCGGAGACCTGGGCTGTGCCGCTGGCGATTCGCGTGAGGCCCATCTCGGCGGGGGCGAGGCTGGGCATCGCTCGGAGGGCGGCGCGGTAGGCCCGTTGCGCCTCTGAGCTGGCCCCCGCTCGCTCGAGCAGCTCGGCACTCTCGAGGTAAAAAATAGCCCGTTCGGAGTCGGACTGAGCGCGAACAGCTCGAGCTCCGACGGCGTCGGTCATCGCCACCGGCGAGCTCGGATCGGAGAGCAGGCCCTCGAGTTGACGGACGGCGTAGGGGTTGCCTGGATCCTCGCGGAGTGCCCCCAGGATCGCGTTGGCCGCGAACTCGCGATCCTCGACGGCCCCCGAGACGAGCAGCGCCTCGGCGGATTCGACAAGCAGCGTCGCTTTGTAGTGGGTATCTTCGCTGGTCCGTGCGAGCGCTAGGCGGATCGTCGGCAGGCCTTTGCTGTCATCCGTCAGCCGCAGGAGGTTCTCGAACTCGCGGCGGATCATCGCATCGGAGGGTGCCGACTCGATCGCATTTTCGTAGTAGCGGCGGGCACTCGCCTGTCCTTCGGGCCTGGTCAGGTGGAGACGCGCGAGCTGGATCTGAAGGCTGGCCTTGGCCAGGCCCTGGAGGTGGGGGAGTTGCTCCTCGACGAAGCGGATGAGGTTGCTGACGTCGTGATTTTGGGCCAGCAGTGCGCCCGTACGCTCGATGCCGATCGCGTGATCGGGTTGGATCGAGAGGGCCGCCCGGTAGTGTTGGAGGGCGCGGTCCTGATCCCTTGTACGCTCCTCTTCATCGTCGCTGGAGGCGGCGAGTTCTTCGGCGAAGAGGCCGAGGCGTACGTGGTAGTCGGCGAGCAGAGGCGGGCTATCGGGCAGATCCTGGGCGCGCAGGAGGTCGTAGGCTTCGCGGCCTCGGCCGCTGAGCGTGAGCAGCTGGAGCAGGAGAACCCGGGTCGGCGCCAGATCGGGGTTGAGCTTGTAGGAGGTGAAGAGGTGCTCGATCGCCAGATCGGCATTGGAGAGCTCGTCGAGGCAGACGCGCGCAGCCTTGAGGGCGAGCACAGCCGGGTCGGTGATCGGATCGTACTTTGGGTCGAGGAGACCGAGGAGCGCGTCGTAGTCGTCGTGGGCCCGGTAGATCCGTCCAAGAGCCCGCAGCGCAGGGGTGTAGCCGGGGGAGTGTTCCAAGGCGCGCTCGTAGGAGCGACAGGCCGCCGGCTCGTCGTGGATCGCGTGCTCTTGGGCCTCACCGATCTCGAAGAGGGTCGCGGTCGTCGCAGCATCATCGTCGAGGCGCTCGACGAGCAGCTCGAGGGCGGCGAGCAGGCGGCGCGGCCGACCCTTGGCTCGAGACAGCGCCGCCAGCTGGTAGAGCGAGAGAATGTCCTCTTGGTCGAGGCGAGCGATCTCTTCGAGGGTATCGAGGGAGAGATCGACGTCCTCGAGTTCGTGCTCTGCGAGGGTTGCGAGCCGTCGCAGCGCGGCCAGGCGCTCGGGGTCATCGTCGGCGGCATCGGCCTGGCGTTGCAGGGTTTCGATCGCCTGTGGCCAGCGTTGCATCTCTTCGTAGACACGACCGAGGGCCCGCAGGCAGTTGGGGTTTTTTGGATCCTCGGCGACCGCGAGTTCGTAGGTCTCGGCGGCGCTGGCGAGGTCGCGGCGGAGGTGCTCGTGGACCCGACCCAAGCGCATGAGAATCGCAGCGCGGCCAGGCCCTGCGGAGTGGATGTGGGCCCACCCCTCGAGGTGATCGATGAGCGCCTCGAGATCGCGTAAATCGTGGAGCAGGAGCGCGAGCGTGTCCCGGGTCCAACGCTGCTCGGGCTGATGATCGAGGCAGAAGTGCAGGTCGTGGAGGAGCGAGTCGTAGAGGCGTTGGACCTCTTCGGAGAAGTGCGGCTTGCCGGCGAGGATGTCGTCTGCGGTGGGCGGATCGGGCCGCTTACCCGCGAGCGCGGCGAAGCGCAGGCGAGCGAGTTGCTCGTGGATCACCGCGCGCTCTTGGAGGTCGTCGACGAAGGGAGCTAGGCGCTCTAAGAGCGTGATGTAGCGGCCGTCATCGAAGTCCTTGGGAGCGCCGAGGCGACGCTGCTCAAGCGTGCGTACGAGTTCTGTGAGCAGCGGAAAGCTGGCGATTTCGCCGATGTTTGCGTCGAGCCAGGGATCGATGGCGTGCAGAGTGGAGTCGGCGTCCTGCGGGTTCTCGCCCAGGCATGTGAGCGCTTGATGCAGAGCTGTGCCGGCGGCGATCGGATCGTCGCTGGTGCTTGCATAGCGGCGGTAGAGAGACGCGAGATGTTGGCGCTCTCCGTCAGCCCGAACGAGCGGCAGGAGCCGGCGAATTGCGGTTAAGTCGGTGGGCTCTTCGGCGATCGCGGCCTCTAATAAGGTGCGCCGCTCGCCGAGGTCGCTGGTGTTCATCGCCTCTTCGAGGCGGTAGGCGGCGGCGATCGGGCCCGTGCTCGACTGGACTGCGGTCTTGAGGAGCGAGCTGGCGATCTGCTCGCGTCCGAGGGCCGCTGCGGTCTGGGTCGCCAAGCTGAGTGCGACTGGGTGGTTGGCGATGATCCCGAGGGCGGCGCGGTAGCTGGCGAGTGCGCGTTCGGATTCGCCGGCTCGCTCCTCGCAGAGCAGGCCGTGTTCGATCCACGCGGCGGCGCGTTCGGCCGGAGCACGCAGCGGATCTTCGGCCTGGCCGCTGAGGTCGTCGAGAGCGGCGCTGAGATCAAAGAGAGGATCGCGGGTGGCGGCCAGGAGTCGGTTGGGTACCTCGGAGCCGCAGCTTTCGATCAGGGCTTGACCCTGGAAGTGCTGGCCGAGGTCCTGGATCAGGCGGCGACCGGCTTCGCCGGCGAGCAGTGCCCCGAGCGGGCCCTTGCGGTGGGAGCTCTCGGCGTGCAGGTAATCGGCGAGGCGCTGGCGGGTCTCAGCGGTGCCTGTCGCGTGAAAAAGTCGGGGGGGCGCGGCGAGTTGGATCGGCCAGAGGTCAGCACCGCTGAGGTCGGCGAGGCTCGGAGGAGAACCTTCGTTGGGATCCTTTGGAGGTCGTGGATCGAGGGTCCGGTGGACATCTATCTCGCGGTCGAGTTCGTCGACGATGACGCGGTCGCTCATGGGATTTCCTCCATGTCGCTGAGGTCGAGCTCGACCTCGATGCTGTAGCCGAGCGAGCGGCGCAGGGACAGGTGGTCATCGGAGACCAAGTAGGAGAGCAGCGCCTGGCCGCGGGCGGAGGTCAGGCTGCCCTTGCGGCGGAGCTCACGGATGCTGATCCGGGGGTCGCCGGCGCAGAGGACCGCAGCCCTGTCCTCGGCGATCACAAAGGCGGCGCGGAGCCGGGTTGGATCAAAGGTGTCGGCGCAGCGACTCAGGCGTTCGGCATGCTCGCCGAAGTCGAGCGACGCGGCGCCAGTTGAGAGGATCTCGATCACCGCGTCGGCGATATCTTGGTCGATCGCTTGGTGGAACTCGAGGGTGATACCGACGCTCTCGCTGAGGCCCGAGAGGAGGCCTAGGAGCTGCGGCGTCGGCAGGCGCTCAAAGACGTAATCACCGCCGAGCGAGAGGCGGAGTAGGGCGCGCCCGAGCTTGTCGCGGGCCTCGGCGCCGTTCGGATCCTGGGAAACCCCGCGGTCGAGGCTGAGAGCCGGCGTGCCGCTTGCCCAGGCGTGGATTCGGTGGTCGTCATCGGGGCTGAGGAAGATGTCGGGCTCGGGGATGCCCAGGGCCTGTGCGAGCGAGTGGGCGACCGAGGCGACGCCGCTGACCGACGGCAAGGAGCGCTTGGTGCTGAGGAAATCCGGGGGTTCGGGCGCGCCGGGAATTCGCGTGAGGTAGGAGATGCCCTCGCGGATCATCATCATCGCGGCGATCGTCGCGTCTTTGCCGGAGCAGAGCGCTGGGAAAAGATCGTCGCGAGGCACTGGAAGCGGCCAGGGCTCGTCCATCAGGGAGTCGGCGTCGCGCCCATTTGGGATCAGCTTGGGGTCGACGATTTCGAGGATGCTGGCGCAGGTGTAGACGCCGTTTTGCTCGGCGGTTTCGTCGAAGAGGCGGTGGAGGCCGAGCACGGCCGAGGGGTCAGGGGCACCAGCGCGGTTACGGAGACCGCGCTGGGCGATCGCCCGGCGATGGGCGGCGATACCGGTGATCAGGGACGCGTTTGAAGCGTCGTACTGCTCGCTCTCACGGAGCAACTCGGCGAGGCGGGTGATCGCGGCGATGTCGGTGGGCTCATGGCGGAGCAGCTCGCGGAGGAAGTAGACCGAGCGCTCGATGTCGACGGGTTTGCGGGCGTGGATCTCGGCGAGGCCGCGGAGGGCTCGGAGTTTCTCGTCATGGTCGCCGCGCAGGACCAAGAGGCCGAGCACTTCGACGCGCTGGCTGGTGCTGCCGATCTCGGAGGCCAGGCGGTCGGCGGCCTCGAGGGCGTGGTGCGGGTGAAAACCGCTGCGGCTCGCGTCAATGTAGTTACGGATCGCCGCGTCGCGGCTGCCAGAGCGCTCTTGGGCCTCTGCGAGGAAAAAGTGGATCGCCGCTTTGCGCTCGGCGGAGGGCTCTAAATCGAGGGCTGTCTCGAGCTGGGCGATGGCTTCGGGCCAGCGCTCTTGGCGGGCGTAGCCCTCGGCGAGATCGACGTAGACGGGCGCGTCAAAACCAGCGCTTTGAGTGGCGATTTCGAGGAGCTCGGTCGCTCGTTTGGGCCCCTCGATCGCTAGTGCCAGTCGGGCCAGCGCCCGCAGTTGTGCGTTCTCGAGGCCGACCTTTGAGAGCACTTCGAGGCGTTTTGCGAAGGTGTCTCCGAGGGCAGGTGCGCCGTCGCTGCCGTGGCGTTGGTAAGTCAGCCAGAGACCGCGGAAGGCGAGTTCGGACGCCGGTGCGGCCTCTAGGGCCTCGCCAAAGAGTTGCCACGCCAGGCGGCCGCGATCGTCGGGGGCAGCCTTTGTCAGGGCGATGCGCCCGGCCTGGCAGAGGATGTCGGCGCGGGGGCCCGCGTCGTGCAGGGCGCTCGCGAGACGCTCCAACGAAGTGATCGCTGCGGACGGGTCGCCGAGCGTGTCATGGGCCTCGGCGAGGTGGATGAGGGCTGGTAGATAGCCGGGGTTGGCAGCGAGCGCGAGGTCGAGGAGTTCGCGGGCGGCTTCGGCTTCGCCGCGGCGGAGGTGGAGCTCGGCTGCGTGGCTGAGGAAGGCGGCCCGCTCGAGGGCGGTACTCGAGGCTTCGGCCGCCTCTTTGAGGTTCTCGAGGCTGGTCTCCCAGGTTGTCTCGGAGGCGGCGGCGAGGCGTTCGCGACCGCGGCGAGCGAGAGGATCGCTCGCCCGCGTCAGGATCTCGCGGTATGCGTTGGAGGCCGCTTCGCGCTTGCCGGCTTGTTCGAGGGCGTACGCGGCTTGGAAGCGCAGCGCGAGCACAGGCGGCGCGGCTGCGGTGGCCGGTGTCATGATCGCCGAGGCGGCAGCGCTAAAGGCATCGGCGGCGAGCTGATGTCGACCAACTGCACGGGCGGCGCGGGCTAGGCGGAGGCGGAGCGTAGGGTCGTCGGGGGCGGCCGCAGATGCGGCTTCGAGGTAGACGATCGCGAGCGCAGGATCGGGGGTGTACTCGGCGAGTAGGAGAGCGATCGAGCGGCGCTCTGCGGGGCTGCGTTCGCAGGCGAGGCCGGCGAGGGCGACTTCGCGGAGGAGCTCTGAGTTGTCCGTGTGTTGGCAGAGGTCGAGCAGCAGCGAACGGGCGACTCCGAGTTCAGGCCAGAGGGCGAGCGCTCGCTGTAGATCGCTGATCGCGGTCGCATGTTCGTTCAGCTCGCAGCTGCGGATCTGGGCGATGCGATAGAGGAGAAGCGCCTGGGTGCGCGAGCTCGAGGCAGCCTCAGCGTGCTGTTCGAGAAATCGGCAGAGCAGGCTGAGGCGCCCTTGATCCACTGCGAGGCGTTCGCCTCGATGCAGCGCCGGCAGGTGCCCAGGCCAGGACTCGAGAAGGGTGTCGATCTCGGCGAGCGCGGCCGCGTGATCGCCGAGCTGGCTCGCCTGGATCGAAGCGATCTCGAGGTGGATCGCAACCCGCCGCTCGCGGTCATCGGTGTGGTTGAGCCGATGCTGGAGGAGCGTGAGCAGGCGAAGATCATCGCCGTCCTCGCGGACCATGCGGTCGAGGAGGGAGATGCTCGGCTCGTGATCGTCGATCGCCTCTAGAGCTGTCTCAAGGGACTGGTAGGCCCGATCGCGATCGCCGATGTCGAGGGCGAGTTCGGCGGACCGGTGGAGAAGCTTGGCTTTTCGACCTGTACTCTCGGTCAGCTTGATCTCTTGCTCGGTGACCTGGAGGAGTTCGCGTGAGCGGCCGGTGCGGGCGAGCAATCGGGCGAGCAGTTGGATCGACGTCAGGTGCTCCGGGACCTCTTTAAGGAGGAGGACCAGGTACTTGATCGCCGGCGTCGCGTCGGAGTTACGGGCGGCGAGCTGCGAGAGGATCGAGAGCAGAAAGACTTTGCGGGGCTTGTCTTGGGTGCGCTTGAGTTCGGCGTGGTAGTGATCGCGAAGCGCCTCGTGGCGGCCGAGCTGGTGCAGTACTCGCTCGAGTCTGTCGCTTGCCGGCCGAAAGCTCGGGCAGATCGCGATCGCCTCCTCGTAGATCTGGCGCGCGCCCTCGAACTCGTTGAGGTGCTCTTCTAAGACCTGGCCAGCGCGCACCAGTGATTGCGAGCGTTCGCCTGCGCAGAGGCCGGCCGTTTCGGCGCTGGCGGCCTGGGTCTTGAGCAGCTCTAGGAGCTGTGCCCATGAGTTGTTGCTGATGAGGTAACGGCCGGCGTCCTCGAGCGCTGGGATGTGCTGCGGGTCGAGGCGGAGGGCGCGACGCATTGCCGCCAGTCCTTCGTTGACCCGATCGAGGCGGAGCATCGCCAGCTTGCCGATGCGGTAATAGAGCTCCGCCTGGACCAGAGGATCCCCGTCGCCGAGGGACTTTAGTTGCCCGAGGCAGGCCGCGACCGCGGTGTCGTAGCTCGCGGTCCGCATGCTCAGCTCCTCGAGCTGGCGCCAGAGGGTCAGACATTCGGGTTGCGAGCGGGCGGCGCTTTCGAGGATCGCGAGGCTCGCGAGGCGATCTCGATGGGCGCCGAGGATGCGGCTGATGCCCGCCAGGGGCCCAGATCTGCGGTGTTGGGGGAGCGCGTCGGCCTCGGCTTCGAGGGCGCGCAGGTGCATCTCGACGTCGCCAGCACGCTCGGCGATGCGGTGTAAATCCTGGGCGATCAGGAGGTGACCGTCGACCTCGTCAAGGGCCGTGCCGAGCATGTCGCTGGCGAGGGGTAGGTCGCCTCCGATGCGCGCCTCGAGGAGCGCGAGATCGCGGAGGATACCGGCGACGGCTGGCGGGTCATGCAGGACCTCCAGCTGTTGCTCGAGGTTGGTGATCAGGGGCAAGACCTGACCCTGGTGGAGGGCGATGGTCTCGACGGATCGGAGTACCGCGAGGTCGCGCGGCGTCGCCCTTAGCGCAGCTTGGTAGCACTGCAGTGCGGCGTTGCGATCGCTGAAGTGGGTCTCGACCAGCTTGCCGCGCTCGCGGTAAAGGGCCGCGGCTTCCCGCGGATGACGGGTTGCGCGGATCTCTTGGTCGAGGTAGCGGACCGCGCTTCGGACATCCCCTCGGCGAAGG
The DNA here is from genome assembly GCA_964474905.1 of uncultured Nannocystis sp. Classification (GTDB taxonomy): domain Bacteria; phylum Myxococcota_A; class Polyangia; order Nannocystales; family Nannocystaceae; genus JADJRG01. Next base: position 89,077 of record CAYYUP010000011.1, read on the forward strand.
TAGATCCGGTAGAGCAGTCGCATCGCCGGTCGCAGGTCCGGCACCAAATCGAGGGCATGAGCGAGGAGGCGGAGGGCCTCGTTATCTTCGCCGCGGCCGGCGCACCAGCGTCCGCAGGTGACCGCCACGACCGCGCGCAGCTGCGGTTCGCTGACAGGTGTTCGAGAGAGGACCTGCAGCATTTCGAGCAGCGGCATGTCATCTGCGGCGGCAGCCATGTTCGGCGCAGTCTACACCGCCTCTGCCCTAGCTGGGGGCGTCACCGGCGTTGCGGCCTTGGGCAGCGACATAGTCTGCGATTGTGTAAGTTTGTGGACTACACCCGCGATTCGCCTGTCGTTCGGCGAGGAGCTGGAGCATCAGCTCTAGGGTCTCAAAGCGACAGGTGAGGCTGTGGAAGTGATCTGCGGGCACAGGAGCGAGGTTAGCGAGCATTTCGCCGAGCCAGGCGGTGTCATCTTGGTTGCTGGCGACGCCCTCGGCCGGTTGCGGCGGCCTCGCGAATAGAAAGGAGGCATCGCGGGGCGTGTCTGCGGGCGCGCGCGGATCACCCGGGCCGACGGCTTCGCCGGCGATCGCGTCGAGGGCGACCGCGAAGGGCGAAAAGTAGATCAGCTGCGGATGCAGGAGGACACGCAGGCTGGTGGCTCGCTTGCCATCGCCGAGCCAAGTACCGCCGATGGTCCGGCAGACGAGATCACCGAAGTAGGCGCCCGCACCCGCGGCGAGCAGAGTAAGGATAGGTTCGCGAGTCTCGTCGCGCGTCTGTGCCAGATAGTGGTCGACATATGCGAGCGAAATCACTGAATTATCGAGGCCAACTCCGAGCGCGTGTTCGAGTTGGTTGGCGAATCCCCCCCGGAGATCCGCTACTAGCTGCTCACTGGCGCTTTGCAGCTTTTCGAGGGCGGTCGACGGGGAAGCGTCCGACGGCGTAGATCGCATGGACTATGCTTTACACCACAAATCAGCGGGGGCTATCGTCCCGTCTGTGAAAAACCTAGCCGAGTGGAGCTGGGCCGAGGACGTTGTCTACGCCTGCGAGTGCGGTGTGACCTTTGCGGCGCACCGGTGGCGTTGGGTCGATGCCGAGGCCGAGCCCGAGCTTGCGCAGTTAGTGCGCAGTAACGGTACGATCGTCGGCGAGTGCCCGGAGTGCAAGGTGTCGGCGGCGGGTCAGGGCTCATGGCTCGAGCTCCGTCCCTCGGCCGAAGAGGCGATGATGATTTTGGGGCCGCATCAACGCGGCGAGGTGATCGAGGTGCTGCGCGAGCACCTGCGCAGCGTCGCCAAGCGGCCCACGTTGGCCCGTTCGTGGATCCTCCAGCCGGCGCTCGCCTTCCACGGCGGTGCGGTGACTCGAGATACCGCGAAGGAGCTGCCCCCGGTCGGGCCCGCGCCAGGCTCGGGTTGGACACCCGCACCGGCTGCGAGCGAGATCGAGTGGGCGGCGAGCGGCGAACTCGATTTTATCGAGGACGTGGTGATGGTCCGCCTAAACCTAGGTGAGGCGACGGTGCGGGTCTGGAGCGAGGCCACCATCGAGGCCCATCCTTTAGTACTTCGGGGCTTTGGCTACCCGCTGGTCGGTGTTCGCTTGGTCGCGACCTACCTCGGGGAGCGGGCGGTGATCGATGGCTTGATCGATGTCGGTGATGTCGAGGCCCACGAGATCTTCGCCCGTCTCACCCAAAATTTTCACCTCACGTTGGCGATCCACGGACAGCGGGGCCGGGAGGCCTTGACCCGCGAGATCGACGCGCCGGGTCTCGAGCGCAACGCTGCGCTCTGTCTCGAATCGGCGAGCGGTTTGCTGGCCGCGGGTGATTTCGACGACGCCTTTCTCGACGCCTGCGGTGTGCTGGCAAAGCTCGGCGTTCGCGAACGCCTGGAGCCCGCGCCGGTAACGATGGAGGTCGGTTCCCATCGAAACCTGTCGACCGCAGCTGCGGCCTGGGCCGCGCTCGAGCACCTCGATCGCTCGTCGAGCCGCAAAAATCTCACGCGTTTGCTCGAGGTCGACGGTTTGCCCCTGGGCGAGTACGAGGAGATCCGACGCTCGGTGCTCGCGGCCGCTGTTGAGTTCGGGTTGACGCCTGCTTCTCGTTTTTGGCGGCGGATTTTGATCCGCGAGGTGGGCCCCAACCCGGAGGCGATCGTCGCCAGGCTTGCCCGTACTCGAGCCCGCGAGCGCGGCGGTCCGCTCTCGGACGAGGCCGCTCTTGAGAACTGGTACCGGTTGAAGGAACTCGCCGATCGCAAGCGGGTTCCCTATCCAAAAGAACTCACCGACCACCTGCCAAAGGAGGGCGCGAAGAGTTCGCGTCCCCTGGGTCGTCGTCGCTCGCAACAGCCGCCGATGGTCGCCTCGGGGGTGATCGGCGAGACCGTGGTCGCCGCAACCCCGACCCCGCCTGCGCCGCCGCCGAGTCGAAGTCGCCTGGCCCAAGCGACAGATACTCTGGAGGGCGTGCCGACAGCCGACGAGGTTAAAGGCGTCATTCGCTCGATGGAGTCCTTCGACGCCGATGAGATCCTCGCGCTTCTGCCAGCGCTCGCAGAGCTCGGCTCGACGATTACGCCGGCGATGGTCGAGCGACTGGGCTCGGGGCGCCGCGAGATCCGTCAGTCGGCAGCGATTTTGCTGGGTCTCGCTCGCGACGGTCGGGCGATCGATCAGCTCTGCCGCGGTCTGCTCTCCGAAGAGACTAACGTGTGGCGCGATATTGCCAGGGCCCTCGGGAACTTCGGTCCGCGGGCTGTTGGGCCGCTCTGCGATCTGATCAAACGCGTCGAGGTAGGACGCCGGGATTACGCTGCCAATCGTGTCGCTCGGGCGTTGGCGGAGGTTGTGCTCTCCGATGGGGATACCCGTGGCGGTCCCGGTCGTCACGCCGTCGCGGCGCTCGTCGACATCCACGATCCGGCGATCGCCTCCGCGGCGACGCACGCCCTTGCTACACTGAACGACGTGAATTCTGCGGGTGAGGAGATCCGCGGCGAGCGTCCGCTCGTCGAGGATACGGCTGTACGAGGCTTCGCCCGCCGCGCCTACGAGGCGATTACTACCCCCGAGCTCGACATCCTCGTCGAGGATGACTTCGAATTCGAAGAGGTTAAATAGCCTAATGCGCTACGGAATTATCAGTGATACCCACGGCAACGAAGAGGCTCTAGAGGCGGTCTTGCGATCGATCGATCGCGAAAAGGTCGAGGCGGTGGTCTGTCTGGGCGATACCGTCGGCTACGGCGCTCAGCCCAACGAATGCTGTGATCGCGTGCGTTCTGTGGCGCGGCATACGATTCTCGGCAATCACGACGCCGCGGTCGCTGGGCGTATGGACTACAGCTATTACTACGATGCTGCCCGCGAGGCGCTCGACCTGCACGCGTCGATCCTGAGCCCCACCAATATGGAGTGGCTAAAGAGTTTGCAGTACACCGAGCGAGACGATGACGTGCATTTTTGTCACGGCTCGCCGGTCGACCTCGAGGAGTTCGAGTACATCTTTAATGTCGAGCAGGCGCAGACCTGCATCCCGATCTGGGAGCGTCTCGGGCTCGCGACGTTTATCGGTCACTCACATCTCTGCAAGTCCTTCGCGATCTCCAAAGAGCGGGTCTACGAGGTCGTGACCAAGGACTTCGAGATCCACCCAGAGTTCCGTTACATCATCTCGGTGGGCTCGGTGGGCCAGCCCCGCGATCACGATCCGCGAGCGAGCTACACGATCCTCGACACCGATCGCGGCACCTTCTCTTTTAAGCGGGTCGAATACGATATCGCCGCCGCGGCTCAGAAGATCTTCAACGACCATCGGCTTTCGGATTCCTTTGGGGCGCGGCTCTTTGCCGGTGTTTGATCCGTCGAGCGATCCCCCAACAAAAATAGAAAAAGCGCCGCGGCGATGGCCGGCGGCGCTCTTTTTTTGCTCCGTCGTGGGTCAGGGCAGTGGCGCGGTGAGCTCGCTCTGCGGCGGCTCGAAGGTCTTCTGCTCCTGGCTTTGGGCGGCGCCGACCTGAGGCAGGGTATCGACCACAGGCAGGGCGGCGACCAGGTGGGCGACCAAGCTCGCGTAGTCGATGCCCGCAGCCTGGGCGACTCGGGCGACGACGCCATCGCGGGCCAGGGAGGGCAGGGGCTCGACCTCGAGGATCTGCTCGTTGTGGCGATCGCTGCGGAGGATATCGACACGGGCGACGCCGCTGCCCAGGTTGAGGGTCTCGACGGCATGGCGCGCGATATGCTCGATGCCGCAGAGCATCGTCGGGCTGAGTTCGGGCGGACAGATCATCGCTTCGATGGTCTGAAGATCTCGTGAGCGATCGATCTGCATCGAGCCGAGAACCTCACCGTCGAGGAGTACGACCTGGACCTCGATACCCTCGACTGCGCGCTCGACGAGGATCTCGTTGCCGTGGACAACTTCGTCCTCGACGACGTCAGCGATCTCCTGAGCGCTGAGGAGGCGGAGCACTCCGTGGCCCTGGGCACCCCTGCGTGGTTTGAGGATCGCCGGCCAGCCGAGATAGGCGAGGGCCGATGTTGGGGTCTCTAGCCCCCCACCGAAGGCGAGGGTTGTCGGCACCGGCAGATTTGCCGCCGCGAGCTGTTCGCGGGCGTTGCCCTTGTCGTAGGCGGCCGCGACCGCCTCCGCCTCGGGACCGACAAAGGGGATGCAACAGCGGCGCAGCTGGGCCTGGAGGCGTCCGCTGCCCCCGAGATCGCCGTGGGTCGCGAGCAGGCAGGCGTCGATGTGCGCTTGCCGCAGGGCCTGGGCGAGGCGCAGCTCGTCATCCGCCGGAATCAGTGTTGCTTGCAGGCCAAGGCCCTGCAGGGCCTGGACGAGGGCTTCGCCGCTGGCACGATCTGTGGCGGCGGGGTCGCTCGCCTCGTGCTCGGGCTGTGAGATCAGGACGCCGATGTTGAGGGAGACCATGCACTTTGCCGCTAGCAGCTCTTGCCAGGAGGCCGCAAATTTTTGGATAGTCTGGCGAGAGCGCCTGCTCCGAAAGGCGCGCCTGCGAGACGACTTCAATGACCTTCCTCGAAGCTGCAATCGAGATCCTTCGTAATACTGAGGATCCCCTGCATTTCTCCAAAATCGCGCGCGCTGCTGTCGAACGCGGCCTGCTCTCGCACGTCGGTCGAGATCCAGAGGCGACGATGCGGAGTTGTTTGAACTCGGCGGTCCGCGGCGGCAACGATCCGATCCTTGTCCGTTCCAAGCCTGGGCATTACACGCTGAGGCCAGGTGCTGAGCTGCCCGAGCCGCCTGCGCCTGCGCCCGAGCCCGAGCCTGTGCGCGCCAAGCCAGAGGTCGAGGAGGCCGTTGAACCTCCGCGTCCGCGAAAGAAGCGGAGCGCCAAGAAAAAAACGAGCGCCCGTCGGACCAAACGTGCCGCGGAGCCAGCGGAGAGCGATGAGGCTCCGGTCGAGACTGTGGCAGAGGCCGAGGCCGAGGCTCCGGTAGAGGCTGCGGCAGAGGCTGCGCCCGAGGTTGTCGAAGTACCGGCAGAGGCTCCAGAGGTTGCGGCTTCGGAGGCAGAGGCCGAAGAAGACAGCGCCGAGGCGTCGTCCGGGGCAGGCAAGCGCAAGCGTCGTCGGCGGAGTTCCGGCAGTCGTTTTGGCGTTCGCGGAGAGGCTCCTCTGCCGGAGGTTGTCGCCGTCAAACCATCGCGCCGCGGTGCCGATCCGACCCGGCGCAACGACATCCTGCAGAAGGTACAAAACCTCGAGTTTGAGGCGCCGCAGGGCTCCGGGCTCGACGGTGTGACCGACGTCGCGGTGGTCATGGCAAACGCGATGTCGCGGTTGGTCGAAGAGCGTCCCGAACTCCGCGGCGAGCTAGAGCTCATCCAGCAGCGCCAGGCTCAGGTCGAGCGACCGAGCCAGGGCCAAGGCCAACAGGGCCAGAGCCAGAGCCAAGGCCAGGGCCAGGGCCAAGGCCAAGGCCAGGGCCAAGGCCAGGGTCAGGGCCGTCGCTCCCGTGATGAGGACGAGAAGGGCGGCCGTCGACGACGTCGCCGTCGTCGTCGCAACAAACGGGTCGAGTGGACCGAGTCTGTTGGAGACGCCCGACAGGAGAGTCCGGGCATCCCGTTGCTGCTCCAGGTCGCCAAGGTGCTCGAGGGTGCGAGTGGTCGCTCTCTGCATATTCGCCAGCTAGCTGAACAGCTCGCCAATCAAAATGTTCTCGGCGGTGAAATCTCAGAGATCGAGCGGGCGGTAAGCGCAGCTGTCCTTACAGACATCCATCGCCACGGTCGACATTCTCGCTTTGTCGCCCGCGGCGATGCTCGTTACCAGCTCCAGGGTTCGCGTCTGCCGATGCCCTCGGCGATCGCCGAAGACACGCTCCGGGTCGCCGCGCAGACGGTCGCAGCTGAGACCGATCGCCAGCTCCTGCATTGGGTGCGCTCGCTCGGCCTTCGCGGTCTCGAAGCACTCGTGCGCATGTACCTGGCGGAGGAGGGCTTTGTGATCGAGGCGTCGCTCTCTCCGGGCAGAGGCCTGGGCAGGTTGGTCGCAGTTGACCCCGAGCCCGAGGATGATGATCCCCGAGTTCTCGTGGTCATCGCTCCGCGCAAGACTTCGGTCGACTCGAGCGCGTGGAGCAGCGACGTCGAGCGCTCAGGTTTTGGGGCGGTTCTTGTCTTCACGATGGCCGACGGCAATGCCGACCTCGAGGACGCGCGGGCCATCCGGGCCCCTGACTTTGCGCGCTGGCTGCGGGAGCACGGCATCGGCACCGAGATCGTGAGGATCGAGGTGCCCGCGCTCGACCCCACTCTGATCGAGTCGATCAGTGGTCTCGATACCTGAGCCGGGGGCCTCGATACCTGAGCCGGGGGCCTCGATACCTGAGCCGGGGGCCTCGATACCTGAG
>CAYYUP010000011.1:96066-113549 GCA_964474905.1 uncultured Nannocystis sp.
CTCGATACCTGAGCCGGGGGCCTCGATACCTGAGCCGGGGGCCTCGATACCTGAGCCGGGCCAAGATCCGGGCGCTCCGCTGGTTGCGGAGTGGCTCGGGCGTCGTCGCTTTGCGGAGGTGCTCGAGCTCCAGCTCGCCGCGCGGGAGGCTCTCGCCGCCGGTGAGGGTCCGCCGCGGCTCTTCTTGGTCGAGCATCCGCCGACGCTGACCCTTGGCAGGCGGGCTACGAGGGACGATGTCCTGTGGTCCGACGAGGAGTTGCGGGCGGCATCGATGGAGGTTTGTGAGACGCCTCGAGGTGGCGAGGTCACCCTGCATGCGCCGGGACAGCTGGTCGCCTATCCGGTGCTCTACATCGGCCGCCGGATCCGCTCACTGATCATCGATCTTGCAGAGACGGCCCGCGAATTACTCGCGGAGTACGGGGTCGCGGGGTGCGAATTTCGCATGGCCCATCCGGGGCTTTGGTTAGGCGAGACGAAGCTCGCGTCGCTCGGTTTGCACGTGAGTCGCGGCATCTCCGTCCAGGGGATCGCGATCAATCTCGAGGTAGATCCGGCGCTTTTTGAGTCGCTCGTCTCCTGTGGTTTGCCCGGGATCAAGGTCACGAGTGCTGCACGGGTTGGCGCTGGCGTTGTGCCTCCGTTGCCGGAGGCGGCGCGGCGCTACGCTGATCTCTTTGCCGCGCGTCGCGGGGTGACGCTGCGCTGGCTTGACGAGGCCCGAGCCCCGAACAGCGACTGATTTCTTCGCGGGGGGCTGCGCTGATTGCCGGCTCGACTCGACACCGATCCTCAGGAGAGTGTGCGTGGGCGCTCGCTCGATCGCAGGATTGGACTCAGGTACTGTTTGAAAGCGATGGATGGTGGGTGATCTAGGGCTCGGGCGTGCTCTTGGCCGCTTTGCTATGGTTGCTGAGGTCCTCTATGGCACGATCGTTGACAGACTCGCTTCGCGTGCTCGCTCTGCTGGGCGTGGTCTCGCTTTGCGCCTGCGAGGAGTCCCAAAAGACAGGTCCGAAGCCAGTGCGGATCGAGCGGGTGCATCACCGTACAGACGATGGCGGTGTCATCGATGCGGAGCGCTTGATCGCCAGGTTTAACTCGTCGCTCGGCCAGCGTGCGAACCTCCGAATCGCGACTCCGGCGGATCAGGAGTCGGTGCTCGGTGCCGACTTGTGGTTCCAAGAGAAAGTCGCCGAAGATGGTGAGCGCGAGGTCTACCTCCAGGCTCAGGTGGAGGTTCCGGCGGAGCTTCGGCCGATCATCGGCGGAGTGATCCACGCGACTGTGATCCTCGAGCGCGAGACGAGTGGGCAGGCGTCGCTCGACGATGATGTCGTCGCTGCGGGGGCGCGGGCCTTTGCTGTTCTTGATACCCGCTTGGCGCTCGCCCGCGGTGAGCATGGGGTTGTGCGCGGGCTCTTGGGCGACGACGATCCCGAGTTGGTGATCCTGGCGCTCGAGTGGATCCGCGAGCATACGCCGGCTACGTTTGCAGAAGATGTCGTCGCACTCCTTCAGCACCGAGACGATCGCGTGTGCGCGTTGGCGGTCGAGTGCCTGGGCTACGCCGCCGATCGTGCGGTGGTGGGGCCGATACTTCGCAGCGCTCGGCCGATGAGCCGTCTGCAAACTCGCGAGGTCTACCGGGCGCTCGCTCGTCTGCGGGGCCCCGAGGCCCTGGGATATCTTCGCTTTGCCGCGGCAAACGAGGATGACAGCATCCTGCGTGAGGAGGCCGAGCGTTCGCTCAGGCTCGCTCTCACGGGAATTCCGGCGGAGCCATCGATCACTCACAGCGATCCTACGGGGCGCTTGGCCAGGGGACACCGACAATGACAACGCTGATTCTTAGCCCGCTTATCGCGGCCCTCACAGCATTTTCCTCAGCACCCGAGACCGTCGTCGCCCAGGAGCCTGTGGCCGAGACGTCGACTGTTGTCGCGCAAGAATCGATGCCTGCACCGGTGGCTCCGTCATCGCCGCCCATCGCGAGCGAGACCTCGCCCACCGCCCCGTTGCCCGCGTCAGAGGTCGCGCCGGTACCCGAGGCGCCAGCGCCATCTGACACGGGCGAGACCGTCCTGATCGTGCCGGCAACGGCCGCTGGGGCAGAAGTTGTGGTTCCTGCCGCGGATGTGGGCGTCGAGCCTGTGTATCACCCGGTGGTCGATCCGATCCCGCCACCGCCCACTCCGGCGTCGCGGTCGGACATTCGCCGAGGTCCCTGGCGGGGTCGTTGGTGGATGGCCATGCGGGTCGGCATCACCGGGCCGCTTGGGGGGCAGGTGCCGGCGCGGCCGAGCATCGGCTCGCTCACCGGGGGGCTCGATCTCGGCTATCGCTTCAGCAACTGGCTGGGCGTTGGTACAGGTATCTCAGGACAGCTTCACGATCGTGCTGAGGTCACCGAAAACGGCGAGAAGCGCAACCGCTACGGCGACATGCTCTTTTGGGATCCGCTCTACCTCCGGGTCTTCATGCCGCTACGGCGTCGCGTGCAACCCTTTGTCGAGGTGGGCGGCGGGCTGGCGGCGTACCAGCGTCCAGAGGGCGGCTACCTCGTCGGCGGACAGCTGCGTAGTGCCCTCGGCTTAGAGGGTTGGGTGACGTCCAACATGACCCTCGGTTTGATCGGCAACTATCGCCTAACGCGGCTCCGACAGAGGTTCGCCGACGCCCCGACCGAGCATCCCGTGGGTCATTCGTACCAAATCCTGGGCGAACTCGGTCTCCACTGGTAGCGGTCGCAGATGCTATCTGCGTGGATTGTGCGCCCTTTTTGAGGGTGTAATCGCACGATTGAAATGCCACCGTTGGCGGCGCTGCCAACTCGGTGTAGCTTTGACAACGTGATTGGCAGTCTGCCTCCGCGATTTATCGATGTGCGTCGCCTCGGCGAAGGCAGCGAAGGCGGAGCATGGGTCGCTCGAGATGCTGACGTGGGCGCCCGTGAGGTGGTTCTTAAGCATGTGCCGGCGACCCGAAGGGCCCATGTGCGTCGGGCCTTTGATGTGCTTCGGCGGGTCGCGTCGCCGCATCTGCCGGAGGTCTTGGAGCTGCTGCCAGCCGACGATGGTGGCGCTTGGTTGGTCACTGCGTGGGTCGAGGGGGCGTCGCTCGGGTTGGGTCCGGTGCCTCTCGATCAGGCACTCGCCGAGGCCCTCGCTCTCACCCATGCGCTCCGGGCGATCCACGCGGTCGGCACTCATCACGGCGATGTCAGCCTCGGCAACATTGTGATCACGCCGGCAGCAGAGCTCGCCCTTATCGACTTTGGGCAGATCGGTTGCGTCGGCTCCGGGACTCCTGGGTTCCTCGCGCCGGAGGTGCTCGGAGGTGGTGGCGGTCCGGCTGGCGATGTCTTTGCGCTCGGCTGTGTGCTCGCAGCCCGACTCTTTGGCGCCGTTCCGTGGCGGTCGCCGGTGGAGCTGGCGGCCCTCTCGGGGGGCTCACGCTCGGTCGTGCGGGCGAGGATCGACGAACTCGCGGCGCAGGCTTTGGAGCCCCCTGGGGGTCGACTTCTGGCCCTCTTTGAGCATCTCCTCGATCCCGATCCTGAGGGGCGGGTCAGCGATCTGGGGGCGCTGCTCCAGCGCCTCGAGGAGATCCGTCAGGGTCGTGGTGGAGAGTCGACCTGGTGGTTACCTGCGCGTTGGCCCTACCGGGGCCTGGAGCTCGGGTCCCGAGTGCGCGCGCTGGTCGAGGGGCGTCCGCGGCTGGTGGCGATCGCCGGCCCAAAAGGGGCAGGTCGCGGGCGGATTGTCGAGGAGCTGATCCAATACCTGCAGATCGAGGTCTCCGCTCGCGTGAGTGCCCGCCTCTGCACGCCGGAGCGTCTCGCTGGGATCTTTGGCGGTGATGAGGGGGGGTGGCTCGCCGCTTGGATGGCGAGCGTGGGCGAGCGGCAGGTCGTCGGCGTGGCGCAGGCTCCCCTGTGGTCGGGTGAACTCGGCGAATCCGGGGATCTGGAGCGGCAGGCGAGGCTTCAGGCGGCGGTCTTGCGGGCGGGAGCGGGCGCTGCTGCGAGCACCCTGATCCTGCCGGTCTCGTCGATGCTCGGCGATCTCTTGGCGAGCAGGAAAGGGGCCGATGATGCCTCGATCGCGGTGATACGGCTTCGACCCTGGGACGCCGAGGAGATCGGCGAGGCGGTGGTCTCGACGTTTGAGAGTGCCGGTGATCACGAACTCGAGTCCGCTTGGAGCGATGCGCTACTCGAGGCCACCGGTGGTTGGCCGGCGCGGGTCGTGCGTCTGATCAGCGCGCTCGCCCGCGGCCGGATCGTGCGTCCGAGTGCCAAGACTCTCTCGCGCCTCGCGACCGCCGAGGTCACGCTGGATCCTCTGATCGCCCGCGAACTCCTGACGATCGCGTGGCACGAGGGCAGGCGGCCGCTGCCGATCCCGCCGACGTTGCGCGGGCTCTTTGCCAGCGACGGGGAGCCGCTCGCCGGTGCGCTTGCGGTGGCCGAGCGGATCCTCGGCGAGGAGGCGCCGCGTTTGGCGGAGCGCATCATCGCCGAGAGGCGACGACGTCGGGCGCCGATCTCATTGGCGGTCGCGGTTGCAGCTCGCGATCGGCAAGCGATCGAGTCGTGGCTTGGAGAGGCTCCCGCATTGTTGCCGGAGGATCCGGCGATCGACAGATTGGTGGTGGCTGCGATCGAGGTCTCGATGCAGGCGCGCGAGCGGATCGTTCGCCACCTCCTGCGCCGGGGCGATGCTGCTGCGGCGCTTGAGTACCTACGAGCAGGAGCGCCGGGCGAGGGATTGGCCGCCGGCGGATGTTTGCTCGAGGCCCGTGCGCTCGAACAATTGGGGCGCCCCGCAGAGGCATTGGAGGTGCTCCTCCCGCTTATCAGCTCTGGATCATCCGGATCTTCGCAGCCGGAGGACATCGCGACGGCGCAGGGTCTTCGCTGGCGTGCTTTGGTCGATCTCGGACAGGCGGGGGAGGCCTACACAGAGGCTCAGGGCTGGCTGGGGATCGTCGAGGACGGCGCTTTGGGGGTCGCAGAGGCATTGACCTGGGGGGCGCTCGCGGCCCTCTACACGGGGGACGAGGTCCGGGCTCGGGCTTGGCTCGATCGCGCAGAGGAGCGCCTCGAAACTTGCGAGCAGGGGGCGGGACTGCGGGCGCGGGTCGAGCAGTTGCGCGGCAACATGGCTCACTCCCGCGGGGATCTTGCGATCGCCGAGGCCGCTTATGGGAGGGCCGCAGAACTCTTTGAGAGTGCCGGTGAGCCGAGCGGGCGCATCTGGTTGCGGGCCAACCTCGCGGGCCTCGCGGTCGAGACGGGGGCCATCGCTCAGGGCATCGCCGCGGGGCGTCGAGCGTTGCGCGGCTTGCTCGCCCGCGGTCAGCTGCAGGCATTGGATGGCGTTGCGGTGAACCTTGGACAGCTCCTCTTGCGGGTCGGCGCCGACGATGAGGTCGCGCGTCTGGGGCGTTTGCTCGGCGAGGTCGCGGGGGGTCCGCTGGCGAGCGCTCGGCTCTCGCGGCTGCGGGCCGATCGAGCGCGGGCCCGGGCCTCCGCTGGTTCGCGGGGAGAGATCGAGCACCTCTACGTTTCCTGTGCGGGAGCGCTGGTGGCTGCTTCGGCGCCGCGCGAGGCGAGCGACGCTTACGTGCAGGCGGCGGCGAGCGCCCGTTTTGGACGCCGCTTTGGGGCTGCCGAGGCGCATCTCGTCGCTGCTCGGGGCCTGATCGAGGGCACTGATGCGGGCTCTGTTGAGGCTTCGCTCGCCGTCGAAATTGAGGCGCTTGCGGTGGCTGCCGGGGGTGGCGATCGAGATGCTTTTGAGCGGGCCGCCGAGGCCCTGCGAGCGCTTCAAAGCGCAGAAGAATTGGTCGCCCGGGGTCATCTCGAGCGGGCCTGGAATTACGACGTCACCCTGCTCGCGGCCCTCGTTGCCCGTGGGCTTGGCGAGCCAGGGATCAAGCGCTCCCTGCTCGCGCGTGCCCGATCGACCGCGGAGAAAATTATGGACAAGGTTGAGCCCCTGGATCGCCCCGCCGTACGCAATGCCCTTGGACGCGAGGTCGATCCTTCGCTCGAAGGTTTGCTCGCCGATCTCGATCCGGAGGGCGGCGAGCGGCCTCACGAACGGGCTGCGCGCGAGGGGGCGGGCTACCACCAGCGCCTGATCCAGATCTACCGCCGTCTCGCCCGTGAGGACGATATGCACCGCCTGCTCGCGCAGGTTGTCGACGCGATCATGGAACTCTGCGACGCCGAGCGCGGGGTCGCTGTTCTACTGCCCTGGCGCGAGGGACAGCCGAGGATCGAGGTCGTACGGGAGCTCGCCTCGGGTAGCGAAGGCGCCAGCTTCTCCCGATCGATCATCGATCGTGTGCTCGCTGTCGGCGAGCCGATCCTCAGCGTCGATGCGGCCACCGACGACCGTTTCGATGGCTCGCGTTCGGTCTCCCATCTGCACATGCGATCGGTGCTCGGGATCCCGCTCTTTAGTCGCGGTGAGCTGGTGGGTGCGGCCTATGTCGATCACCGTTTGCGTCGAGGCGCTTTTGGTGAGCGAGACCTCGCGCTCGTCGAGGAGCTGGCAGCTCTTGCATCCTTGGCGATCGTGCATGCGCGGACCCTGACGATGCAGCGGGAGCAGGGCGAAGTTCTGGCTGAGCAGGGCCAGGAACTCGCGCGTCTGCTCGAGGAGCGGGAACTCGAGGTCCGGGGCCTCCGCGAGCAGGTGCGCGGAGAGCAGGCTGTTGAGCGGCCGATCTACCGCGGTATGGTCGGTGCTTCGGCGGCGATGCAGGCGGTCTTTCGCCTCATTGATCGGGTTGCAGACGCCGATGTGCCGGTGGTGATCTACGGCGAGAGCGGGACCGGCAAAGAGTTGGTCGCGCGGGCGATTCACGACGCGGGATCGCGGCGGCGGCGGCCCTTTATCGCTGAGAACTGCGGGGCGATCCCCGAGAGCTTGCTCGAGAGCGTTCTCTTTGGCCATGCCCGAGGTGCCTTTACGGGGGCGCACAAGGCGAGTGCCGGTCTCTTTGAGGCCGCGCATGGCGGCACGATCTTCCTCGATGAGGTTGGCGAAATGAGCCCGTCGATGCAGACCAAGCTGCTGCGTGTGCTCCAGGAGGGGGAGGTACGACGGGTCGGCGAGAGTTCGTCGCGCAAGATCGATGTGCGGGTGATCGCCGCCAGCAATAAGGACCTCGATGTGATGGTCGCAGACGGCAGCTTTCGCGGTGACCTCTACTACCGGATTCAGGTGGTCAAGCTGTCGATACCGCCGCTGCGCGAACGTATGGAGGACTTGGCGCCTCTGCTCGAGCACTTCCTCGCACGCTACGATCGCGAGCGTCGGCTGACAATTCCAGCGGCGACGATGCGGCTGCTTGCGCGCTATCCCTGGCCAGGCAACGTGCGCGAGCTAGAGAACGAAGTGCAGCGCCTCGCAGTGCTCGCAGAGGACCGCGTCGAGGCGCGTGATCTCTCGCCAAAGATCAGCGATCATGGGAGCGCCAAGTCGACCTTGGACCCCGATGATCTTCGACTCCGGCCGCGGCTCGAACGGCTCGAACGCGAGGTGATCGGTCGCGCGTTGGAGCGCTGTGACAACAACCAAACTCGCGCCGCCGAGTTGCTTGGGCTCAGCCGTTACGGTTTGCAAAAGAAGCTCAAGCGCATGGCCGAGTCGGAGGCCGACGAGCCTTCCGAAAAGAAGAGCAAGCGCAGGACAAAACCAGGTGCGAAGCGCAAGTAGTGGGACAGGCGGCTGATGTTCTCTCAGGAGCAGCCGAGCTGGAGCTCGGCGAAGTCGACCGCTTGGTCGTCCTCGGCGATGCTGGCTTGGTAAAAGCCGTCTTCGCTGCGCGTGCCATCTTCGCCCGGCTCCTCAAACCACACCTGTATGCAGTTGTTGGTTAGGTCGAGCTCGATCTCGGTGAACTTGAAGTCCCCTGCGTCGTCGGCGAAGACGAAATAACCCTGATCGCTGCGGTGTTCGTAGAGGTAGATCAGCGTTTGCGGTACCGGGTCCATCAGGTTGGTGCTGCCGTCGATATCGACGTCCTGGACCGGCTCCGCGGCGAGGCTTGGCGGCGGGATGGGCACAGAGATCCCGCGGAAGGTCGGTGCAGAAAAGACGAAGGGAGCTCCGAAGGGAGCGCAACCCAAGAGCGCGCCAGCCGAGAGGAGCCCTAAGAGCAACAAGCTTCGGAGTGGGATTGTGTTGGACATCGGGCCGCCGTCTGACCTGAAATACAGCAACGATCGTGCCACGGAATTGGCCTTCGATTCCGTGGGGGAATGCCAGAGATCGGGGAGAGGGTGCCAACCATCACAACGCGCATGCCAACCTAGTTGGCAGCCCGATTTGTGCATTGTTGGGCATGTCGCAATAAAAAAGGGCGCCTCGGTGACTACCGGGCGCCCTTATGGACTCGCTTGAGAGCGACTGACTACTTCTTCTTTTTGGCCGCGGGCTTGAGGCTCGAGCGCTTTGCCTTGGGCGGCAGGTAGAACTTGAAGCCGAGCTGCACCGTGACGTTGTGGTTCCAGTTGCTGTCTTTGTTGTCGACGACAACGCGACCCTCGTCGAGGATGTCTGTGGTCGTTCTGTTGAGGCCCGTCGGGTTGTTCAGGCTCATGATGTCCTGGAACTCGAGGTTGATCGCGGCCCAGTCCGACATGAAAATGTGCAGGCCGCCGCCAAAGCTCGGGCCGAGCTTGATGCCTGTATCAGCCTTTACTGGGTGCAGGGCACATTCTTCGTTGATCGAACCGCCGCCCTCGGGGACACAGGTCTCGCCCAGGTTGAGCAGCTCGCTGGTATTTTGCTGGTCGGGGTAGTGACGGGTCCAGCTGCTGAGACCCAGGCCGCCAAAGAGGTAGAGATCGTACTCGGTGAAGATCGCCGAGAAGAGTCCGAGCTTACCTGCAAAGGGCGTAAAGACGACATCTCCGCTGGCCAGCCACTGGTTGCGGGTGAGGCCCGCGTCGAAGTCGTGGCGGAGCGGCGCGGGGTTGTCTTTCTCTTCGGTAGGCCGCAGCGGCGCAGCGGTCGTGTTGCCCTCTTCGCCGGGCGCGATGCCAGGCGGAAGGCCACCGTCGGAGTGCAGCGCCTTGAGCAACTTCGCGTCGCGGGGCAGAACCCCGTACTGGAAGGTGCCGCGTACGCCGATCCAGTCGCGGATGTAAAACTGCAGCTTGGCGCCTGCGTAGCCCATGTGCACGAGAGGCTGCGACAGTGAGATCGACGCCATTGGCGTGATCGTGAAGCGCAGCTTCCGGTGCTCGAGCTTGCGGACGACCACCGGCTTGCCCTCGAGCGGGCTCTTGCGCTTCGCGTGCGCAGTCGCGGGCAACAGGAACGTTATGGCGGCCAGGGATGCCGCCAGGTAGGTGAGCGTTCGAATCCTGGTCATGTCGAGCTCTTAGCGGCGGGTGGTGTATTCAAAGGTACGGGGGAAGTAGAAGCTCACCCCAAGGAAGACGACTGTATTGAACGAGAGCGCCGTTTCAGCCGCAGCTTTTGCTGCCTTGGGATCGTCGAGGCTCGAGAGGTCGCCTTGGCCGTCAGGGCCGGTGCTTGGACCGCGATTGGCGGGCTCGAGCTTGTCGGGGAAGATCCAGTTACGGACGCCGACGTTGAACGAGATCCAGTCTGAGCGGGGGATGTAGAAGCGTGCGCCGATGGCGATGTTGCCCTGCGGCACGATCGAGCGGAAGGGCTCGTGCAATGCCTCGAAGCGCGGGATGACCTGCGTTTGCATGACGCCACCGCCGAGCTGGGCGTATGCCTCCCAGTGCATCAGAGCGCGGTTGAACACCGCGATCTTGCCGTAGAAGGGGTTGTAGAGGATGTTTGCGCTCGCCTGCCAGAGGGTCTTGTTGGCGGTGAGCAGCAAGCCCTCTTGGGCCTTGATGTTGTTGTAGCGGGAGGTCTTGGAGCCGAAGAAGGCTGTACCGGTGATACCCGCTGCCAGTCGGTTCGTGATCCAGTAGTTGAGCTCTGCGCCGACCACATAGTGGCGAACGAAGGGGTCGTTGACCGTGATTCCGAACTGCGGCTGAAGGTCGATCCGCTTCTTTTTGAGGAAGCGTTGACGTTGCACCACCGAGATGAAGGCTCGGTCTTCTTTCAGCTGTTGGGCTTCGGAATCGGGGTCTGAGGCGTTGCCTTTTTTGGCGGCTTCGGCCGTGACCTTTTTACCGTCGTCCTCGCCAAAGAGGTCGCCTGAGGCTTCGGCGGATGCATCTGCACCGCCATCGGCCGTGTCACCGTCTCCAGCCTCGCCACCACCTTCGGCGGCGTCCCCTTCCATCTCGTCATCGTCGAGGATGACGATGTCGTCGTCGTCCTCTTCGGGAGCGGCTTCTTCAGGGGCAGGGGCTGCGGAGGCGTGGGCTGGGATGGCCCAGGCTGCGGACAACAGGACTGCTGCAGCGGTTGTAGTGAAGGTTCGTCGCATTCTCACCTCAAAGTCGACGGGCGCTGGGAGTTCGTGGGAGGGAGAGCTCGGGGAGGTTGTAGGTGTGCTCGCATCCGCCGATACAGCGGTACGACAGTCGGTGCCGGACGGTAGCACAGGGCGCCGCTGCCAAACAACAGCCCAAGGCGAGCGCCAAAAGTTTTCGAAGAGCTTGTTGCTATGGCCCATAGGCGGTCCTAGCGGCAATTTTCCCTCGCAATCGCGGACATCAACGGCGTCCGTCGAAGGTGGAGTTGTCGAGCGCAGGGCGATCTCTGTCACGTGCCGATTGCGATTGTGTGGACCGAATGGGCCAAATCCACGCAGGAGCGCCTCAAGACGGCAGATCAGGGGCCGCGAAGAGGGCGTCGACGAACATCTGTGCATCGAACTCGCGCAGGTCGTCGACGCGCTCGCCGATGCCGACAAATCGTACGGGTACCCGCAACGAGTCGCAGACCCCGAGGATCACCCCGCCCTTCGCGGTGCCGTCGAGTTTGGTCAACACGAGGCCCGAGAAGTCCATCGTCTCTTTAAAGAGTTCGGCCTGGGAGAGAGCATTTTGACCGATCGTCGCGTCGAGCACGAGAAAGGTGTCGTGCGGGCCCTGGATGGCTGCAGCCTGCGTTTTGTCGAGTTCGCGGGTCATCGCTTTGGCGCAGGATCGGCGGATCTTGCTGAGCTCGGCCATCAACTCTTTTTTGGTGTGCAGGCGGCCGGCGGTGTCGCAGAGGACGACATCAAAACCCTCTTCGCGGCCGCGGAGGATGCCGTCGTGGATCACTGAAGAAGGATCGGCGCCCTCTTTGCCGTGGTGGAGGGCAGCGCCGACTCGGCGGGCCCAGACCTCGAGCTGCTCCATCGCTGCGGCCCGGTAGGTGTCGCCGGCGACCAGGAGCACGCGCCGACCCTGCTCGCGGTAGAGGGCTGCCAGCTTGCCGAGAGTGGTGGTCTTGCCGACACCGTTGACGCCGATCATCAGGAGCACATAGGGCCCCGGCGTCGGCTCGAGGTCGAGTGGCTCGGCTGGCACGTCGAGGATCGCGAGCGCCTCTTCGCGGAGCACGGACCACACAGCGTTGGGATCCGCGACCTTCGCCCTGTCGAGTACCTCGGAGACACGGACCAATAGCTTGTTGGCCGTGCGGGCGCCGATATCCGCGGTGAAGAGAACGGTCTCGATGTCCTCTTTGAGGTCGTCGCTGACCTCGGGTCGGCTGCGAAAGAGGTTGGCGAGGCGAGCGACGAAGCCACCGCGTGTCTGCGCCAGGCCACGTTGGTAGCGATCGATCTGATCGAGGCGCTGGGCCTCGGGTTCGGAGAGAACGGCCGGCGAGGGTTTCTCTTGCGGGAGCGCAACGTCGACGCCGGGCGTCGCAGGCTCAGGGGGCAGCGGCGCCCGCACCTCGCGTTCGGCTTCGACAGCCTTGGGAGGGGTCGCACCGGGCAGGGCCTGCGATCGCCGATGAAGGACAACGCCGACGCCGATGACGATCGCCAGGACGGCGCCGATGACCGCGAGAATTCCGAGGACTGTGGGGGTCACAGCAGAGGTCTCGTAGCACAGCGGCTCGCTCGCCTGAAAGGAGAAAGCGCGACCTCGCCGGTGAGAGATCCCGGGAAAGCACTCGTGCACAGCCTGTGGATATCTCTCGTGGGGCTCCGTTTTGGGACGAAGTCCCCTCAGCGCAGGCCCACAGGGGGTCTTTGCGGGCCGAGGGACGGGTGTTATTCCAGCGCCCTGGCGGTTCTGTGACCCGCTGCGGCCTTGGCATGCGGATCAAGAAGATCGAGATCATTGGCTTCAAGTCCTTCGCCGACCGCGAGGTCTTGCACATCGACGATCACGTCACCGGCGTGATCGGACCCAACGGCTGCGGCAAGTCGAACATCGTCGACGCGATCCGCTGGACGCTCGGCGAGCAACGGGCGAAGCACCTGCGCGGCAGCGGCATGCGCGACGTGATCTTCGCGGGCTGTGCGACCCGTGGTCCCGGTGGCATGGCGGAGGTCAGCCTGACCTTTGATAACGACGGCTCTGTTCCGGCCGCGTACATCAATTACTCCGAGATCGCGATCACCCGGCGCCTCTACAGCGATGGAACCAGCGAGTACCTGATCAACAAGGTCCCGTGTCGTCTCCGCGACATCAAGGAGCTGATGCTCGGCACCGGTGCGGGTGCTCGTGGATACTCGATCATCGAGCAGGGACAGGTCGGCAAGATCGTCTCGTCAAAGCCCGAGGACCGGCGCAACATCATCGACGAGGCCGCGGGCATCACCCGCTTCAAGAGCCAAAAAGTGGCTGCGGAGCGGCGTATTGAGCAGACCCAGCAGAACCTGCTGCGGGTCAGCGATGTGCTCGGCGAACTCGAAGGTCGTCTTGGCACCCTGCGGCGGCAGGCGCAAAAAGCCGAGCGTTACAAACGTTACCGCGAGGAACTCCGCGACCTCGATCTCTGGACCTCGAGCCATCGTTTCCTCGAGCTTCAGGTCATCGGGGCGGTGCTCGGGGCTCGGCAGCACGAACTCTCGGCGCTGGTCGATGCCCTCAAGAAAACCCTGGGTGCACATGAGGATCGCATCGAGCCCCAGCGCCTCTCGCTCATCGAGCGCGAGGAGTCCCTAAAGGTCGCGCAGCAGCGGGTCTTTGATTTCGAAAGTCGCCTGCAGCTCGGTGAGGCCGAGGAGGGCTTTCGCCGGCGTGAACAGGAGAGCCTGAGGCAGGCGGTTCTTCAGGGAAAGGCAGAGGGCGCGGTCGTCGAGAGCAGTCTCGAGGGTCTCGAGGCGGAGCGGTCCGAGGCCCGTGCGGAGCTCGAACTCTTAGAGGAGAGCGAGGGCTCTGGCGGTTCGGAGGAGGCCCTCGAGCGCTACGAGGCGGAGTTCGAGGATCTGAACCAACGGCTGCGAAATGCCCGGACAGACATCGACAAGAGCCGCAGTGAGCGGGGCCGGCTGGAGACCCAAGTGGCTTCGTTGCGGGCGACGCTGACATCGAGGGCCGATGCGATCGCCGATCTGGAGCAGCGCATCGACGGTCTCGAGGGCGAGCGCGCGGGCATCGAATCGACGCTCGGTGAGGCTCGCGAGGCGCTCTTAGAGTCTGCTTGTGCGCGGGAGGCCGCAGAGATCGCGGTCGAGGATTTGCGCAGCCGCCGAGTTGAGCTCGACCGCGAACGCCAGGAGTTGCGCGAGCAGGTCAAGCGATCGGAGGTCGACCTGGACGAGTTGCGCGGGCGCCTGCAAGAGGCGCGTTCGCGTTTGCAATCCCTCGAGGAGATCCAGTCCCGCTATCGCGGCTGTGCCAGCGGTGTGCAGGTGGTGATGGAGCGGCGCGACGAGATCGCCGCGGCGACCGAGGGCGAGGCCGTGCTCGGGATCATGGCCGACTACATCACCGCTCCAGCAGATCTCGAGGCTGCAGTATCGGCTGTCCTTGGTGACAGGTTACAGGGCATTGTCGTCGACGGAGCGCGGGCTGCAGTTGAGGGCGTTCAACTGCTTAAAGAGGTCCAGGAGGGCCGTAGCTCGTTTTTGCCGCGAATTTGCCGGGACGCAACGCCGTCCACAATTGGGTCTATCGAGGGCATCGAGGGCGTACGCGGGCGCCTTGTCGACCTCGTTGAGGTCAGCCCTGAACTGCGTCCTTTAATGGCCGCGCTGCTCGGCGACACGGTCGTCGTTGCGAGCCTTGGTCGCGCCCTCGAACTCTGGAGCGAGGGCACGATCGGCGCGACGCTGGTGACCATCGAGGGCGACCGAATCGAGCCCTCGGGAGTGATCGTTGGCGGCTCTGCGACCGCGCTTGATTCGGCACTGCTCCAACAAAAACGGGAGATCCGTGAGCTCGGCGAGGTTGCCCAGACCCTCGGCGCAGACTTTGAGCGGGTCCGCGATCTCCACGAGGGCATCACCGAGCGCCTCGCGGTGGTCGAGCTCGAGCGAGAGGAGAGCGAGGCTCGCCTTCTAGAGGCTGAGAAGACCCGCATCGCCTTCGTCGAGGAGGCTCGGCGTATCGAGCAGGCGGTGCAGACGATGAGCGGTCGGGTCGAGGGTTTTGAGCGCGACCGGGCTCGGCTCGCAGAGAGCCTGACTGGGCGCCTGGCCGAACGCGTCGAGCAGGAGAGCGCGCTTAGGATCGCAGAGGCCTCGCTGCCGGAGCTCGAGGAGATCCAGCGTTCGGGTGAATCGATGATCGAGTCGCTCGCCGAGCAGCGTGATCGTGTCGGCGAGATGCTCACGGAGGCGAAGGTCGCCCGGGCTCGCTGGCAGCAGCAACTCGACGCGCTCAAGGGGGCCAAGGGTCGTCTCGATCGGCAGGTCACGAGCGAGCGCGAGCGTGCCCGAAGGCTCGCCCAACACGCCGCCGACGGTGAGTCTCGTATCGCCGAACTCGAGCAGGCGATCGTCACCGCCAAGGAGGAGCGGAGCCAGATCCTCGATCAGCATGCGGACGCCGTGAAGTCCGGCCACGACGCCCGCGAGGCTTTTGATGCCGCGCGCCTGGAGGTCGATGCCGTCGAGCAGGCGATCCGCGGGCTCCGCAGTGAGCTCGACGAGGAGCGCGAGCGCCTGCGCGAGGTGGAGCTGGCGGTGAAGGAGCTGACCCTCGAGAACAACCACCTCGAACTCGACATCCGCGAGCGTTTTGACGTCGAACTCGAGGAGGTTTTGATCGATTTTCACGACCGCGCCCAGGCGAGCGCCGCCGAGAGCGATCGTGTCAAAGAACTCAAGCGTTTGCTCGCGCGAATGGGCGAGGTGAACCTGACAGCGATCGACGAATACGAAGAAGTTTCGTCGCGCTTCGAGTACCTGAGTGCTCAGCGAAAAGACCTGGAGGACGCGATAGCGCAGCTCCAAGAGGCGATCGACACGATCAACAAGACGACCCGGGAGCGTTTTAGCGACACGTTTAACGCGGTCAACGAGATGTTCCAAAAGCTCTTCCCGCGGCTCTTTAACGGCGGCCGGGCGGAACTCAAGCTCACCGACCCGACCGATTTGCTGAGCACGGGTGTCGAGATCATTGCCCAACCGCCGGGCAAGCAGGTGCGTTCGCTCGAGTTGCTGAGCGGTGGCGAAAAGGCGTTGACGGCGACTTCGCTGATCTTCGCGATCTTCCTGATCAAACCGAGCCCTTTTTGTCTGCTCGACGAGGTCGACGCACCGCTCGACGAGGCGAATGTCGGTCGATTCTCAAATTTGGTGCGCGAACTCGCCGAGCGCACGCAGTTCATCATCATCACCCACAACAAACGCACGATGGAGGCCGCCGATCGCCTCTACGGGGTGACGATGGAGCAGCGCGGGGTCTCGAAGCTCGTCTCGGTCAACATGCGCAAGGCCGTCGAGCTGGCCTCGTGATCTGAAGCGTGTCCCTTGGGGCATGTTTTTGAGGGGCTGCGACTCGATTTTTCGAACACTGCGTTTGATGTGGCGTGAGAACGAGCGGCGCGGTCCAGGCAAACGCGAGTGCACTTTTGGTCGGCGGAGTCGCCAATCGCCAATGTGCAGTACAGCTACATCAGCGGATCTGTTGCCTGTGCTAAAAATGGTGCCGGATGAAGCACAGGGCCAGGCTCTTTCGACCACCTCCGCAGGGGGTTCCGAGTGCCCCGTGGCACGTCTCCCCGGGCGTCGACATCATCGCCTACGCGTTTAGCTGGCTTCTTGTTCTCGCTCCGATCGCGCTTGTCGGTGACGACATGAGGGTCGAATTTCTGTGGGCGTATCTGCTGACGATGTGCGTGACGGATGCACATCGTCACTACAGCCTGCCCTACATCTACCTCGACTCTCAGGTCTTCCGGCGACACACGCTGCGTTTTGTACTCTTTCCGATCGCGCTCTTCGCACTCTTCATCGCCAGTCCGTGGGCCGCTCGGGGTCAGTTTGTATCGGTCTCTGGGATGCTCGCGGTCTTCGCCGGCTTTGCATTTCTCTTGCAGATCCTCGGCACGGATAGCGAGCAAGAGCGACCTTCTATCGCCCACCTCGCAAATGTGGTCGCGCCAGTGCTCGGTGGTGTTGGGCTGATCAACCTCGTCTGGCCCTCGCTCGATCTTTATGGCCGGGGGCTCGTCTGGCTCGCCGCCACGCTCATCGCCTCGCTCACCTTCGAGGTCGCTCGTCGCCGTCGCTGCGCCGAGGCAGGCGGCCGCCCACGTGTCGTACTACCCCTCGCCATTGCGGCCTTGCTGGGCACGGCAGCGTATTTTCCAGACCTGCAGATGTCGGCAAAATCCGGTCTCAACGCGGCCGCCGTGATCGCTGCGGTATGGGGAATCTGGCACGTGTTCATGCAGAAGTACGGGATTCTACGCCTGTACAACGCCAAGAGCGGGCGCGAACGCAAGGTGCCTGGATGGGTCGACCGCCTGCTGATCTGGTCGTGGCTGCCGCTGTATCTGGCCTATCTCGGCCCTCGCTACCAGGGTTTTCTCTTCCAAAAATTTCGCCGTGGCAAAGAAATCCTGACACCGATCGTCGAGGCGATCGAGGTTGTCCAAGAGTTCCTGCTAGTGCCGTCGATTGCCCTGGTGATCGTCGCCTTGGCGCTCTTCCTCGTCCACGAGAGACGCGCGAACGGTCTGCGTAACGCGCCTCGATTGTGGATGGGCGCGGGCCTCACGCTGCTCGGCGCGAGCTTCCTCTTAGTTCACCCTTTTAAGGCCTATATCGCCTACACCTTCTCGCACGCGGTCGAATACATGGTGTTTGTCTGGGCGTTCCAGCGTCGCCGCTACAGCGAGCCGCTCGCCCATAAGCCTGCGATCACTCGGTTCCTCCGCTACCCCCTCTTTATCTATGTGGGGACCGTGATCATCTGCTCTGTTGCACTCCTCTACTTCAAGTACAGCGGCACCGGACGGTACTTGTTTCGCGAGATGCAGCGGCCGGAGATCTTTGATATCGGCACCTACGAGTGGCTTCGATATTGGGTTGTCTACCAGTCGTTCATGCACTTCTATTACGACGGATTTCTGTGGAAGATGCGGCTTCCGTCGGTGCGCGCGAGCATTTAGTAGGGG
>CAYYUP010000012.1:0-13624 GCA_964474905.1 uncultured Nannocystis sp.
GGTCGAGGAGAGAGCGGAGGTCGAGGAGACAGCGGAAGTCGAGGAGACAGCGGAAGTCGAAGAGACAGCGGAAGTCGAGGAGACAGCGGAAGTCGAGGAGACAGCCGAAGTCGAAGAGACAACGGAGGTCGAGGAGACAGCGGAAGTCGAAGAGACAGCGGAAGTCGAAGAGACAGCGGAAGTCGAGGAGACAGCGGAAGTCGAAGAGACAGCAGAAGTCAAAGAGCCAGCGGAAGTCGAAGAGACAGCCGAAATCGAAGAGGCCGCCGAGACATCAGAAGAGCCCGTTGCCGCGGCAGGGGAGTACGGTGGCGAAAGCTTCTCGGCTGAGGAACTCACCGTCATCAAGCACGCCGAAGAGGCCGCTGCCAAGGGCGGCCCTCGGGCGATCGATGCCTGGCGTGATGCCGTGCACCGCCTCGCAAACAAGCGCTACCCGAAGGATCGTCTGCGTGAGCTCTATGTAGAGGCCGGTAAGTGGAGCAACGTCGCCGATCTGTACAAGGACGACCTCAAGCATCTTGATGATAGCGACCCGCAGAAGCGGAGCGCCTATTGGGAGCTGATCCGAATCTACGACGAGCATCTGCGCCAGCCCGGTCTTGTGGTGACGAGCCTCTCGGCACTCGAGAAGCTCCTCGATCAAGCGGGGGAGCGAGACGAGTTGCTTCGAGTGGTCGAGACTCAGCAGGCTCAGTTCGAGAAGATGAAGCGTTGGCCCGATCTGATCAGCCGAATCCGGCGTCGGGCCGAACTGTCAGAAGATCCCGCGGCTCAGGCGGCTCTGCATCTCGAGGCAGGTTCGCTCTTCCTCGATAAGTTCAACAACCAGGCCGAGGCGATCAAGAGTTTCGAGGCTGTGCTCCTCTGTGATGAGGACAACAAGACCGCGATTACGAAGCTGAAGGAGCTCTACGCGCGTCGGCGCGATTGGGAGAAAATGGTTGGTGTTCAGCAGCGGGAGCTGGCGCTTATCGACGATCCCGACGAGCGCATGGTCCAGCTTCTCGAGATCGCACGAACTGCGGCTAAGAAGATCAAGAAGAACGCGCTTTCGATCTCTCTCTGGCACCAGGTGCTGGAGGTGGATCCGATGCACACCGAGGCGCTCGGTCAGCTCGAGGGTTTGCTCGAGCGCGAGAAGTCTTGGGGCGAACTCGCCAACGTGCTCGGTACCCTCACAGAGGTCGAGGACGACGAGAAGAAGCGGGTGCAGCGGCTGATCAAGCTCGGCCAGCTCTTCGCTGACAAGGTCCACGACAATCCCGCGGCGATCAAGGCATGGGAGCAACTCTACGAGATCGATCCCGGTAACCGTCGGGCACAGGATGCTCTCAAGAAGCTCTACCTGGCCGAAGGGGCACTCGACAGTCTCGAGGAGTTCTACGCCAAGCAGGACAAGTGGGGCGAGTTTGTCCGAGTGCTCGAGCGCGAGGCGGACTCCGCCGAGGGGGACTCGCGGACGAACCTCTTGATCAAGATCTCGGATCTCTATCACGAGCGTCTGAGCAAGGCCGACCGTGCGACTCGTGCACTGGAAAAGGCGCTCGATCACGATGGCAACAGCCTGCCGGCAGCGGAGCGGTTGATCGATCTTTACGAGGCTGCGACGGACGAGCGAAACATCTCGATGCCGTTGCGGGTGAAGCTTGCACACACCGAGGAGCCGCACGATCGGCAGGTCCTGCTCCGTCGCTTGGCCGATCTTGCTGAGCGGATCTCCGCTGACGAGAACGGTGCCTTTGGCTACTTCAGCCAAGCGTTCAAGGAGGATCACACCGCGGACGACATTCGCGGACAGCTGGAGCGCCTCGCCGAGGCGACCGGTCAGTGGTCGGCGTTGGTCGCATCGCTTGAAGAGGCGATCGAAAAGTACGGCGACGAGCCGGCGAGCATTCCACTCCGCCTCACAGTGGCAGCGGTCTACGAGACGCAGCTGGGGGATCATGATGCTGCACTCGCAGCGAACCAGGCGGTGCTCGCGATCAACCCCGAGGAGCCCACGGCGCTGACGTCTTTGGAGCGTCTCTTCCTGGCACTCGGACGGGAGGTCGACCTGCTCGACATCCTTGCGACGAAGCTAACCCTCGCGGATTCCGACGAGGAGAGACGGTCGATCCAAGGTCGGGTCGGTACGATCCAAGAGCGCCTCGGCAACAACGATGAGGCGATCGCCGCTTACGAGGCTGTGCTCGCGACAGGGGTCGAGGACCCCGATGCGCTGGCTGCTCTCGATCGCATGTACCTCAACCTCGAGAGCTGGCCTGAACTCGCGGACATCATCCGCAGAGAGTTGGCGATCACGGACGAAGAGGCGGTCGTCGACTGCGCAAGCTTCCTCCTTCGACTGGGCATCATCTATCAGGACAAGCTCGAGGAGGCGGTCGCTGCGATCGATCTCTATCGGCAGGTGCTCGCCATCGATCCCTACAACGAAGAGGCGCGGCAGCGTCTCGAAGGCTGGCTCAATGATGATGAGCTGAAGACCTCCGTGGCTGGGATTTTGCTGCCGGTATACGAGACCCTCGAGAACTGGCCGCGACAGGTCGAGTGCCTCGAGCACCAGTTGGCGGCGGAAGAGCTGCCTTCACAACAGGTCGGTCTACTGCTCCGCATTGGTGCGATTCTCGCGGGTCCGATGAACGACGCTACGAAGGCGTTTGAGGCCTATAGCCGGGCCTTCAATATCGATCCCGAGAGCGAGCAAGCGCAGGATGAACTCGAGAAAATTGCGGCGCTGGAGGGGCGCTTCGAGGACCTCGCAGCGCTCTACGAAGGGGCCATCTCGTCGGATCTGCCGTCGAGCTTGCTGCGCGCGCTGCTGATGAAGCTCGCGGATCTCTACGACGAGCAGCTCGGCGACTCTGCGAAGGCGACGGACTATTACAAACGGGCTCTCGACGTCGATCCCGATAACGTCGACGCACTCGATGCCCTCGAGCGACTCTACGGCCGCGCGGAGAACTGGGACGAACTCCTGGACGTCTATCGCAACAAGGTCGTGCTCTCCAACGATATGGGGCAGCGGCAAGAGCTTCGTTTCCGGATCGCGATGATCCAGGACGAGCAGCTTGGGAAGCCCTCGGAGGCGATCACGACCTTCAACGAGATCATCGCCGACGACTACGAGAATGAGCGAGCGCTGCTGGCACTCGATCGCCTGTACTTCGGGCAGGAGATGTGGATCGAGCTCTCGGAGAACCTCGAGCGACAGCTGAC
The DNA here is from genome assembly GCA_964474905.1 of uncultured Nannocystis sp. Lineage (GTDB taxonomy): Bacteria > Myxococcota_A > Polyangia > Nannocystales > Nannocystaceae > JADJRG01. The sequence continues at coordinate 3,220 of CAYYUP010000012.1, forward strand.
GATGGCTCAGGAGGCCGAGCCGCTGATCACCCTGAATCTCCGCCTCGGCGAGCTGCGTTTGGTCCGTCTCGAGCAGCCGGGTCTCGCAGTTGAGAACTACCGTCGGGTCTTTGAGTTTGATCCCGGCAATGAGACCGCCTTGGCGGCGATGGAGCAGCTCCTCGAGAACGAAGACGAGCAGCTGACCGTGGCTCGGATCCTCGAGCCGATCTATCGAACTGCCAACCAGTGGCCGCGCTTGATCCAGACCCTCGAGATCATGGTCAAGCACGCCGATGACTCGGCCGAGCAGATCAGCCTCCTCCACGGGATCGCGGAGCTACACGGCATCATCGGTGACGAGAAGGCTGCCTTCGACGCGCTTGGCCGCGCCTATCGGGCTGATCCTTCCAACGAGGATTCACAGGCCCGGCTCGAGAACCTTGCGCGTCAAATGGGCGCCTACGCAGAGATGGTGAGTCTCTACGAAGAGTCGATCCCGGACATCATGGACGATGCGTTGGGTATTTCGGTGCTCTTCAAGGTGGCTCAGGTCTATGAGGGAGTGCTTGATGACGCCGTGCAAGCGGCAGCTGCGTACGATCGCATTCTCGGGATCGATCCCGCGAACTTCCCGGCCATTGATGCGCTGATCGAGCTGCATCGTCGGACCAACAACTTCGAGTCTCTCGTCGAGGCCGTCGTCCGTAAGTCGGACATGGTCGAGAGCATGGAGGACCGCAAGGCGCTGCTGCTCTACGCCGCAAATGTGCGCGAGGCGGTCATGGAGAACCCGGGCGGAGCGATCGAGCTCTACCAGCAAGTTCTCGGGATCGACGATGCGGACCTAACGGCACTCGACGCTCTGGAGAAGCTCTACGTCCAGACCGAGGCCTGGGTCGATCTCAAGGACATCTACCGCCGTAAGGTGGAGCTCTCGGTGACTGAGCCGGAGACACAGCGGCAGGTGCTGCATGTGCTCGGTCAGGTTTACGAGGAGCGTCTCGCTGACTTTGAGCGGGCGATGGAGACGTACGAGCAGGTTCTCGATCTAGAGCCGCACGACTACGACGCGATCCTCGCTCTTGACCGTCTCTACGGTCAGGCGGAGCGGTGGCCCGATCAGCTTCAGATCCTCCAGCGTGCTGTCGAACTCAACGGCGAGCGCGAGGCGCAGATCGAGTATCGCTATCGAATCGGCAACCTCTGGGAAGAGAAGTTGTTGGACACCGTCCAGGCCGTCGAGGCCTATCGCGACGTTCTTGAACTCGCGGCAGATCACGAGCCGACGATCGAGGCGCTCGGTCGGATCGTGCACGGCGACAACCAACCGATGCTCGCCGCCGAGGTATTGGCACCGCTCTACGACCAACTCGCAGAGTGGGAGAAGCTCGTCGACATCTACGATGTGATGGCTCGCAATACGGATGACCCCGAGGCGAAGATTGAGCGCTTGCATCAGATCTCCGCGATCTACGAGCGTCAGCTGCAGGTCTACGAGAGTGCCTTTGATGCCTACGCTCGGGCGCTCGCGGTTGAGCCGACACATGCCGAGACCCTCGAGCAGCTCACCCGGCTTGCTGAGGTGACAAGCGAGTGGCAACGGCTCAGCGATCTACTCTCAGAGCAGGCCGAGAATGTGCTCGACCCAGCGGTGAAGGTCGACATGCTGCTGCGTGTCGCGGCGATCCAGGAGAGCAGCCTTGGCGACATCGAGGAGGCGATCAGCCGTTACCAGATGATCCTCGAGCTTGATCCCGAGAACGAAGCGGCGGTCGGTGAACTCGATCGGGTCTATACCGGCCTCGAGCGCTGGGAGGAGTTGGTGGACATCCTTCGTCGGCAGGCGATGACTGCCAGCGATGAGGACGAGGCGATCGAGCGTCAGTTCAGGATGGCGCAGATCTATCAGATGAACATGAGCGATCTGCCCCACGCCATCGAGGTGTACCGCGAGATCCTCAACATCAATCCCGATCACAGCGCGACCCTGGGTTCGCTCGAGTTGATCTTCGCCGAGGGCGAGCATCAGCAGGAGATCGCGGAGATTCTGGAGCCGCTCTATTACGCAGCGGAGCGTTGGGATGCGCTGGTCAAGCTCAGCGAGGTCAAGCTCGGCGTCACCGCGGATCCGATGGACCGCATGTCGATCATCCAGAACGTCGCCGAGATCTGCGAGCGTCGCCTGGGTGATGCGGGGCAGGCCTTCTACTGGTGGCTTCGCGCCTACATGGACGATCCGCTGAATCCGCAGGTCTCCGAGGAGATGACTCGGCTTGCGGAGATCACTCAGGAGTGGGCGTACATCGTCGACGTTGGGGATCAAATCCTCGAGGTCGAGGGTGTCTCAGACGAGGTCAGCCTCGCGGTGCTCGCCCGCTCAGGCCGCGTGCTGGACAAGCATCTCCAGGACTCATCGCGGGCGATCGACGCCTATGTCCGGGTCATCGGTTACGAACCCGATCATCAGGAGGCGCTCGAGGCCCTCGACCGTATCTACAGCCAGTCAGCGATGTGGGACGAGCTGGTCCCGGTCCTGCAAAAGCGGATCGAAAACACGATGGACGCGGAGGTGCTTGTTGACCTCCATACTCGCCTGGCAGGTGCTTATGAGCGCTACCTCGGACGGCCTGAGGACGCGATCGCGGCCTACAACCAGGTCCTCGAACTCGACCCCACCAGTCGAGAAGGGCTCGAGCATCTAGAGGCGCTCTACTTCAACCATCAGCGCTGGTCGGAACTCTTCGACAACTACCAGCGCATGGTCGACACCGCGAATACCGATGAGGACATGGCCGGCTGCTACCAGCGGATGGCCAAGATCGCCTCCGAATGTCTTGATCGTGAACTCGACGCCGTCGACCTTTGGGGGCGGGTGCTCGATCTGCGCGGCGAGGACTCCCTGGGTCTCGGTGAGCTGGCGGCTCTGCACCAGCGCTCGGATCGCTGGGATGACTACGTCGAAATCCTCGAGCGACAGGTCTATGTCCTTGAGGACAGCGCGGCGAAGGTGAGCGTCTATCAGGCTCTCGGCCGGACCTATGGCGAGAAGCTAGAGAACGAGCGCAAGTCGATCGACGCGTGGCTCTCGGCGCTCGACCTAGACGACGGCAATGTGGATACGCTCTACGCGCTGCACACGATCTACGAGCGCAATGAGTCGTGGGTCGAACTCACGGATATTCTCCGTCGTTTGATCGCCGTTGGCCCGGCCATCCTCGACATCGAGCAAATCCGTGACTACTACGCCCAACTCGGTCGAATCGAGGGCGAGTACCTCATGGAGACCGATGCGGCGATCGAGGCCTGGCTCAAGGTGCTCGACCTCGACCCGTCGAACATGGAGGCGCTCGCAGCCTTGGAGCAGCTCTATTCGAGTCAGGCTCGTTGGCACGAGGTGATCAAGATTCTCGAGCGCAAGACCAAGGTGGTCGGCGATGACGAGTCCAAGATCGATGTCTTGATGCAGATCGCTCAGATCTGGGAGGAGCAGCTCGACAACAACAATGAGGCCTCTGGGGCCTACATGGAGATCCAAGAGATCGAGCCGCTGCATGTTGCCGCCGGCGATGCGCTCGAGAACATTTATCGGGTCGGCGAGGACTGGGGCAACCTTACGGAGCTGCTGATCACGCGGGCCGAGATTTCACCCGATCCCGAGGTGAAGGTCGCGAGCCTTCAGGGCGCGGCGAAGGTGTTCGAGACCGAGATCGGTGATCTCGACAACGCCTTCATGGTCCTGCAGGCGGCGTTCAACGTCGACTACTCGGACGAGAAGACCTCCCGCGAACTCGAGCGTCTGGCGACAGCCGCTGGCAAGTGGGGCGACCTTCTAAACGAGTACAACGGGATCGTCACGCAGATCCCCGACCCGATCGAGCGCTGTGAGCTCTGGGTGAAGATTGGTCGCTGGTACGGCGAGCACCTGGACCGTCCCGACTACGGGATCCAGTCGCTCCAGAAGGCGCTCGCGCTGAACCCCGAGAGTGTCAATGCCCTGCGTGAGCTCGTGAGCTTCTACAGGCGCGACAACCAGGCGAAGGAACTCGGTGAGACCCTCGAGCGTCTGGTGCCGCTGGAGACCGATGACGAGATCAAGGCGAAGGCGCTTCAGGATCTCGCTGAAGTTCGCGAGACCGGGCTCAGCGATGTCAGCGCGGCGATCGAGGCCTACCGACAGATCCTCGAGGTGGATCCCGACAGTGTGATCGCACTCGACAACCTGGCTCGTCTCTACGAGAGCGAGGGTAAGGCGCCGGAGCTGGTCGAGGTGCTCGACCGGCGAGCGGAGCTGATGCTCGATGAGCCCGCACAGGCGATTGTGCTGCGCAAGCGCATCGGTCAGGTCCAGGACACGGCGCTCAACGATCCACAGGCAGCGATCGCGACCTACCGCGACATCCTCGGGGTTGAACCGACGGATCGCGACGCGCTTGTCGCTCTCGAGCGTCTCTATCTCTCGGGCAATCAGATCCCGGAGTACTTGGAGATTCTCGAGGCAGAGCTCGATGCGACGACGGAAAACAGCGAGCACATCGAGATCTACGAAAAGATGTCTCGGGCGCTCGTCGAACTCGCCGACGATCCGCTGCGCGCGACCGAGGTTCTCGAGAAGGTGCTTCTCCTCGACCAGAGCCGTGATGTCACATATCGGCAGCTCGCTGAGCTCTACGCCAAGCTAGAGAAGTGGAGTGAGCTGGTAGAGACCTACCGGCGTCACGTCGATGCTGCGCAGGACAACCTCGCGAAGATCGAACTCCTCGAGGCGATGGCCGAGGTCTACGAGAAGCAGATCCAAGACGTGGATCGGGCGATCGAGACTCATAGCGAGATCCTTGAGCTCGACCCGAGCAACCTCAACGCGGCGGTCAAACTCTCGCGTCTTCAGGAGCGGATCGAGGACTGGCCATCGGTCATCAAGACCCTCGAACTTCTGGTCTCGCTCTCGCGTGAGCCGCAGGACCAAGTCGAGAACCTCACCCGGATGGGTCAGGTCTTCCTGAACAAGCTCAGTGAGCCCGACCAGGCAGAAATGCGTCTGACTCAGGCTCTTGAACTCGAGCCGGGGCATGTGCCGGGGCTCGTCGGTCTCGCCGAACTCTACAAGTCGCGCTACGACTGGCTGAAGGCCGCTCGTAATCTCGAGATGGCGGCCGACTACTCGGCGAACAAGCTCGAGAAGACAAACCTGGCCGCTGAGGCAGGATTTATTTTCTACGAGGAGCTCGACGATCGGGAGAAGGCGACCTCGCTCTTTGCGAAGGTCCTGGAACTCGACCCGGAGCATATGCGCGCCGGTAAGATCCTCGCGCAGATCTACTACGAGGATAAGAACTACGCGGGGGCCGACCCGATCTTCGACATGCTGACGCGCAAGGTCGAGGTCCTGGAGCTCGATGATCGCGGCGAGCGTGATCTCTTCCTGCAAGCGGCAGTCTCGGCGAGGGCGGTCGATCGCAGCGACAAGGCACTCAAGCAGTACAAGCGGGCGTACGACGTTGATTCAACCGACCGCGAGGTGCTGAGCGGCATGGCCGATCTGCTCTTCGAGCGCGAGGATTGGGACAGGGCCTTCAAGCTCTATCAGACGATCCTGGTTCAGCATCGCGACAGCCAGAGCCCGAAGGACACGGTGCTCGTGTACTTCCGCTTGGGTACGATCAAGCGCAAGCAGAACGAGGCCCGGAAGGCGCTCAACTACCTCGAGAAGGCTCTCGAGATCGATCCGCATGATGCCGAGACGCTGCGTGCGGTGGTCGACCTTCAGACCGAGTCAAACGACTGGGAGGGGGTCATCCAAGCCAAGCGGGCGCTGATCGACACTGTCGATGAGGATCGCAAGGTCGAGATCTACAAGGAGATCGGCCAGCTCTACAGCGACAAGCTCAACAACTGGAAGAAGTCGGCGCAAGCTTACCGCAGCGCGTTGGATATGCGGCCGAGCGACTTCCCGCTCCTGCACACCCTGCTCGACATCTACACCAAGAAGGAGCAGTGGGACGACGCGCTCGAGATCATCGACAACATCATCGGGATCGAGACCAGCCCGATCCGACGTTCGCGTTACCACTACACGGCGGCGGTGTTGCTCCGCGATTCGGTCGGCGCTCACGACGAGGCGATCGATCGTTTCAACCGGGTTCTCGACGATGACCCGTCGTTCCTCAAGGCGTTCCAGGCCATCGACTCGATGGTCACTCAAAGCAAGGACTGGAAGACCCTCGAGCGGGCCTACCGGAAGATGCTCAAGCGCTTGCCCAAGGGCGAGGAGGAGATGTCCCTCAAGATCACTCTGTGGAGCAATCTCGCAGAGATCTATCGGACTCGTCTGCTCGACTTCAAGGCGGCGGCTGCCGCTTTCGAGGTCGCTAACAAGCTCGACCCGAAGAACGTCGACCGTCACTACATGCTCGCCGAGCTTTACGAGCGGCTCCTTCAGGATCACCCGACCGAGTACGTCCGGCAGGCGGTGCAACAGCACCAGATCCTGATCGCTCGCGAGCCCTTCCGCTACGAGAGCTACCACGCGCTCTTCACCATCTACTCGCGCTCGCAGCAGGTGGATAAGGCGTTCTGCGTCGCTCGCACGCTGGTCTTCCTCAAGCAGGCCAACAACGAAGAGCAGGCGATCTACGACCGCTACAACAACCCGGAGTGGCAGCAGGCGCGTCAGCGTTTGAGCGAGGAGACGCTGCGTCGCCACGTCTTCCCGGCCGACGAGGATCCCTTCCTCACGGGTATTTTGGGGATGATCGCACCGGCGCTCGCTGCTTGGCAGGCAAAGCCGCTGCCGCCGGCGTTCAAGTCCAACGAGCGCATCGACATCACCACGGATCCGCAGCTGATCTCACGCCTCGCCAAGTACGTCATGAACGTACTCAACGTCGGCCAGCCAGATCTCTACCTGCGACCGGATGAGCCCGGCGATCTGATGCTGATGAACTGCGTCCGCGATCGTCGAGTCTTCCCGACGATGGTGATCTTCGCCAACCTGCTCCGCGGCAAACACGAGAAGCACCTGGCCTTCGCGATGGGTCGGCACATGATGGATCTCTATCTGCCGCACTACGCCTACGTCTCCCTCGACCGTTCGCCACAGCGGCTCAAGCAGATGTTCATGACCTGCATGCATATTTGCGGGATGCAGGTCGGCGGCAATACCAACGAGCTCAACGCCTATGCGCGGGAGATCGTCGGTCGTCTCTCGGCGGGTGCTGTCGATCAGATGCGCAGCCTGATGCGGAAGTTCGTCGACGCGGGTGGCTCCGCGGACGTCAAGAAGTGGGCGCAGGCCACTGAGATCGCGGGCTACCGCGTGGGTCTGCTCCTCTGCAATGACATGCAGGTGGCAGCGCACGTCATCTCGCAGGAGGCGGCGACCTTCGGCGCGACGATGACCCCGAAGGATAAGATCCGCGAGCTGGTGCTCTACAGCCTCAGCGAGGATTACTTCAAGGCGCGCCGCAGCATCGGTATGCAGGTCGCGTAGGCTCTAGAGAGCGCTACAAAACAAGGGTGAGTTCGCATTGCGGACTCACCCTTTTTCTTTGCCTCCATTCCTTTGGGAAGGCCGCCGGGAATTGATTTGGACGCGGCAGGCGAAAGCTAGCTGCGGCCCGTCAAATCGGAACCGACCGGCGAGCTGTGGAGCAACCTAGAAGGTTGTGTGATTGTCCGACGAGCGCAGCGTAACGACCTCGCGGATGCCCGTGACTGCGTAGACCTGGAGCGCGTCGCGCTTGCCTTTGACCGTCACAGGTTTACGCGGCTCGACGAGCACGCTCTCGCTGACTTGTTCGCGAGTGGTGTCGCTGATCAGGATTTCGCCGGGGCGAGCGAGGCCGCAGAGGCGCGAGGCGATGTTCACGGCGTCGCCGATGACCGTGTACTGCAGGGTTCGCGAGGAACCGATCGCGCCGGCGATGACCGATCCCGAGTTGATGCCGATACCGATTCGAATCCGCTCGAGGCCACGATCGGCGCGCAATCGGTTGAACTCCTCGAGGGCTCGCATCATGTCGAGGGCGCAGCGGATGCTCCTTAGCGACGCGTCTGGGAGTTCGACGGGGGCGCCGAAGAGGCCGATGATTTCGTCGCCGACGTACTTGTCGAGGGTGCCGCCGTGGCGGAAGAGAACATCGACCATCACCTCAAAGTACTCATTGAGCGTGTGCACCATCTCTTCGGGTGCATGGCGCTCGCTCATCGAGGTGAAGCCGCGGATGTCGGCGAAGAGCATGGTGACGTCGCGACGCGAGCCGCCCTGATCAAGGGCGAGTTGGCCTGAGACGATCTGCTCGACGAGGTTGGGCGAGAGCAGCCGCTGGAACTGCACGCGTGTCGCTGCCTCGGTCTCGATCTTTTTTGCGAGGCGGTGGTTCTCGATTGCGACCGCGGCCTGGGTGGCGATGCCGGAGAAGAGCAGCAGATCTTTCTCGGTGAAGGCACCAGTGGCGAGCATCGAGTCCATATGCATCGCGCCGAGGAGCTGATCGTTGAAGACCAGCGGCACACACATGGTGGAGCGGATGCCCTGCATGATGATGCTTTTGGCGGCCTTGAAACGTTCGTCGACCAGCGCGTCGGAGGAGAGCACTGCGCGCTTCTTGGTTTTGACCTCGTCGAGGATGCTCTTTGAGAGCTTGATCTCTTCGTCTCGTTTTTGGCGGACGAAGCGGGGCTCGAGCTCATCGGTGCTGGGATCGTAGAGCAGGATCACCGCTCGATCGGCGCGGATGAGCTGGAAGGCCTCGTCGACGATCTTTTGCAGGAGGGAGTCGAGGTCGGTGCTGAGGGAGAGCTTTTGCGAGAGCTCGTGGGCGATTCGGAGCTTCTCGTAGTCGGCGCGCAAAACCGCCGGATCGGAGATCTCGTTTGCCGGTAGGAAGCGTGCGTTCGCCGATATGCTCGATTGGACCTGGCTTTGGACCTGATCCGCCATCATCGTCACGCGCCGAAGCGGCACCTCTTGGGGCGTGTCTTCGACGAAGCGATAGGTCGTATTGCCGAGGGAGATGTGGTCCCCCGAGGACATCACGCATTCGCTGACTCGCTCGCCGTTGACGTAGGTGCCGTTGAGCGAGCCGACATCGCGGATCACGTACTGCCCGTCGGGGCCGAGGGTGATCCGGCTGTGCTCCTTCGAGACGATCCGGTCGAGAACTTGGATGGAGTTATCTGGATGTCGTCCAAGCGTGTTGAACGACGACAAGATGTGCTCGACCGGATGGTCGCCGCCGATCAGGATGAGCTTGGCCGTCATCGATGTTGCGTGATCGTAGGGTAGCGGACACCTAAGGATCAACCGCGGGAGCACGATGGTTCAGACCTCGGGTCGAAGGCGCCCGGTGATCTCGAGGTGTTGCATACGAGGTCGCGCATCGCTCAGAGAAAAGCGCGACTCTGGCCATGATGACTCGAGTCTTTCGCGACTCGGTTGGGGCGGGGCGTTGGAGTATGATGAGCATCTACCTGGCGGGCGCTGTGCACCTCCTACCCGCATATGTGGCTCTAGAGCGACACGCGCTCGGCCGGCTGGTCGTCGTGACTGGTGAGGCCGACCTTGATGGTTGCCGTCGCCTCTTGGCTGCGGGTGCGCGTCGGGTTTTTGTGGTCGGTGATGGAGTCCGGGCCGAGCCGGGAATTGAGGTTCACCCCGCGAGCACCACGTTGCCGCTTCGCGAAGCGAGCGTCGATCTGATCCTTTGCACGGTCTCGACGCTTGAGATCTCTACGCTCGATGAAGCGCGTCGCGTGCTGCGCCCGGGGGGCATCCTGGCGCTCTATCTCTCGGAGACTGCAGCGGAGCTGCAGAGTTCGATCGACGGGGCGTTGCGGACTCGCTTCTCTGCCCTTGAATGGTTGGCGCTTTCGCCTTGGCGGGGGCTGACGATTGCTCCCCTCACCGATGCTGAGAATGCCCTTGCGGCAGGCCCTCGTCGGGCGATCTTCTCGGACGAATTTCTCGATCCTTCATCCGCTCCGCAGTCGTTGCTCGCCTTGGGATTTGTCGGTCCCAAGGTTTTGGAGAGGGAATGTGTGCTCCTTGCTTTCCCCGCGGGATCACGGGAGCCCGGCTCGGTGGATGTGCGGCCGGCGGGGACCTTAGAGAGTGCTGTTGGGCCTGAATCCGCTCAGGGGGAGGCTTCGGCTGCTGAGGCTCTTCGGCGTCGGCAGGGGGAGCTTGAGCGCAGCGAAGAGGCTTTGCGTGGGCGCGAGGAGGCGCTCCGTGGGGCCGAAATAGACATCGCTCGGCGCAGGGAAGAGGCGAGAGCGGCGGCAGAGGAACTCGAAGCTCGAAGAGTCGCACAAGAGTCGGAGGCGAAGGTCGCCGCGGAGTCGGATGAGCAGGAGTCAAGCGTTGCGGCGAAGCAGGCAGAGCTTGCGGCGAAGGCAGCACTTGAATCAGAGGCGAAGCTCGAGGCGA
>CAYYUP010000012.1:13724-17033 GCA_964474905.1 uncultured Nannocystis sp.
AGGCCGAAGCCGAGACAGCGGCGAAGCTAGCGAAGCTCGAGGCGAAGGCCGAAGCCGCGACAGCAGCGAAGCTAGCGAAGCTCGAGGCGAAGGCCGAAGCCGAGACAGCGGCGAAGCTAGCGAAGCTCGAGGCGAAGGCCGAAGCTGAGACAGCAGCGAAGTCAGCGGAGCTGGAGTCGGCTACTGCATCGAAGTTAGCGGAACTCGAGGCAAAGGCAGTAGCCGAGACAGCAGCGAAGTTAGCGGAACTGGAGGCGAAGGCCGAGGCCGAGATAGCAGCGAAGTTAGCGGAGCTGGAGTCAGCGGCCGTAGCCGAGAGAGCAGCGAAGTCAGCGGAGCTGGAGTCAGCAGCAGTTGAAGCGGAGGCGAAGCAGGCGAAGGCCGCGGCGGAGCGAGAGCCTGCAGCAGTCGAGGCCGGGGTGCAGGAGTCGTCGCTCGCGGCTAGGTCAGTGGAGTCAGAGACAGCTGTTGCATCGGCGGCGCGTCGACTCGAGGAGAGGAGCGCAGCGCTAGCGGAGCGTGAGCAGGCCCTGGAGCAGCGTGAAGCAGCGATCGAATCCGCAAGGCTCGAAGAAGCAAAAGAACCGACAGAAGAGAACGAAAAAGAGCTTGTGGCTCTCAGGGAGGCGCTTGCAGATCGTGAGGCGGAGCTGGCGAGTGTGCGCAGCGGGACATCATCGACGGCAGAAGGTGATGGCCGTCGGGTCGGTGCAGACATCGCTCTTGATCGCGACCGTTTGCGGGAGGAGCTGGCGCGGCGGAGCGCAGCGCTCCAGGCCAGCGAGGAGCAGCTTTGGTTGGCCCGTGAGGCCGCACAAAAGGAGCGAATCGAGAACGTTCGCTTGGTCGCTGAGGTCGATCGCTTGCGCGAGCAGGTCGAGCGTGGGCGCGGGGTGGAGCGCGACAGGCTCAAGGAGATCGAGTCTCTCGGTCACGAATTGCGTCGCCTAGAGGTCGCACATGCGGAGCTTCAGGGGCTCTTAGAGGGCAAGAGTCAGCGAATCCGTGAGCTCGAGGAGCAGGTCCGGGGTGTCGGCGCCGAGGTCGACTCAAATGCCCAACGTCTGGGCGCAGAGCTGCGTGAGGCTCTGACCGAACTCGAGAGGGTGCGTTCACGCGAGCAGGCGGGGGGCGAGCAGACGCGTCGACGCGAGCGTGAGGTCGCCGAGGCTCAACAGACGATCACGCAGCTCCGTCGAGCCGTCGATGATTACGCGGCGATCGCCGCCAACCTTCGCGGCGAGCTAGTCGTCATCCAGGTTGAGGTTGAGCAGTTGCAGTCGTTGGTGCCGACGTTGCAGAAGCAGACCGCGGATCTGCGCAGCAAGCTTAAGGCACGCGATGGCGAGGCCTCGTTGCTTCAGCAGAAGCTGGAGTCAGCGGCGGTCGAGGAGCAGCACCTGCGCAAGCGTCTCCGAGAACGCAAGCGGCGGCACGAAGTGTTGCTTGCCCGCCATGACGGTCTGGAGGCTGAGGTAGAGGGGCTGGCGGCGGAACTCGAGGCCGTCAAACTGGCGATGGCGCAGATCGAGAGCGCGAGCGTTACCGGCTCGGGTGGGGATGAGGCTGCCACTGGATTGCGCCAGCAACTCGCGGGCCAGGCGAGGCGTTTTGCCGACGAGCTCGAGCGCATCGAAGCCCGCAGAGATTCCATCCTTAAGACCACCGGAATTCGGCTCAAGCGGGCGGAACTCGAGGCCTATGTGCGCGCCGAGGAGCAGGAGTTCCTGCTCTTTCGCGTGGACACCTGCGAGCAGCGAATCTGGGAGATGACGGACGCCTCCGATCGCAATGCTGCTCGGCTCGCTGCTGGACTTGCGCAGTACGCCAAACAAAAGGAGCAGCTCGAGGATCTTGTGCATGAACTCGAGGTCTCTCGGGATCTTCTGGCGGAGGCTGAGTCGCGGGTCGCGGAGCTCGAGCGCAACCTCGCGAGCGAGCGGGTGCGGCTTGCGAGGCAGGGCATCGATACGAGCGCCGAGTCGCTGCCCGAGCTGCTACCACCGGGGCTGGGTGGTGAAGCTTCGGCGAGCGTGACCGAGGACGCAGTCTTCACAGAAGCGGAATTTGAGGCTCCGCTGCACCTGGACGATGAGCTGCTGCGCATGACCGATGCGATCCTCGACGGTGAGGCTGAGCTGGTCCAGCCGATGGTCTCGCGGCGTTCCGATGACGAGTACGACCGCGAACTCGAGGAGATTCTTGCGAGCGCGACGGGCTTCCAGGGCATGCCATCGTTGGGTCTCGGCGAAGACGTCGACAATGAGCTGCTCCAGGACGTAGAGGCTGCGATGGCGACTTCGCGGGCGGCCACAGTGGTGATGGAGCCGGCGGCGGTGCTCGAGCCCGAGGCTTGGATCGAGTCGAGTGCGGAGGGCGGCGGCACCGGAATTATCATCGAAATGCTCGATGACGAGGCGTGGCCCGAGGATTGGGCGGAGGGCAGTGGTGTCGGCAGCGGGCCCGCGCTCCTGAGCACCGATACCAGCAGCAGCGACACCTATATCGACATCGATCTCTTCGAGGGTGATGAAGCCAATCCCAGGCTCGACAGTGCGGTGCTCGCCAGCGACGACGAAGATGACGACAGTGAGGCCGCGCCGCAGCGGAGCGCGGTAGAGGAGGCGGTCGCCGCTGTCGATCTCGAACTCAGCGCAGCAGCCCTTCAGGCCCTCGCAGGTCCCGCTCAGTTCGCGAGGGAGCCAAGCGATACCGCCGAAGAGAGTGCTGACGATGCGGACTTTGACGAGATCTTTGATCTCGAGATGCCGTCGTTCGACGACGAGCCCGAAGAGACGCCGACGGCTGGGCTTCTCGCTCGCCCACGAGGTGTGCCGGAGCTGCTCGGTGTGCCAGGTGTGCCGGAGCTGCCGGGAGTCCGAGAGGTGCCGGGAGTGCCCGGCTTGCCGGAGCTGCCGGAGCTGCCAGAGATGTCTCGAGTGCCCTCATTGCCGGGAATGCCGGAGCCCTCTGGCGTGCTGGCGATCCCGGACTTGTCGGCGTTGCCGGGGCTTCTGGAGGAGCTGCCGCTCGCGGCTGAGGAGTCAGCTCCGGTCACATCGCAGCTTCCCGAGGGCTCCGTGGATCGCCCCGAGGACTTCGCGGTGGATCTCGAGGTCGAGGTTGACCTTGCCGGTCTCGATGATGAGGTCGAGATCGACATGACAATCGAGGACAGTGGCCCGCCGTCGTCGGGCTTGGCAGCGGATGAGGTTGATATCGACATCGATATTGATATCGACATCGAGGATCCGATGGACGGCGAAGAGATCGAGGAGATCGAGGAGATCGAAGAGATCGAGGAGATCG
>CAYYUP010000012.1:17133-31229 GCA_964474905.1 uncultured Nannocystis sp.
AAGAGATCGAAGAGATCGAAGAGATCGAAGAGATCGAAGAGATCGAAGAGATCGAAGAGATCGATCTCGACGGGTCAGAGAGTGAGACGGTGGGGATCCCGAGTGACGATGAGCCTAGTCTCGCGCCGGCGTCGCTCGGTGGGCTCCTTGATGACGACGGCGATGACGACTAGGCCTTTACGCCGGAAATGCGCGAGGTATGCTCAGACGAGCGACATGCGCAAAAAGCGCAAGGTGCGAGGTCTTCCTGTCCGCGGGTCTTGACGAAGTTTGTCGAAGCATCTAGCTTGCGTTGCCCTACGCGAGGGTGGCGGAATTGGTAGACGCGCACGGTTCAGGTCCGTGTGTCTTCGGATGTGAGGGTTCGAGTCCCTCTCCTCGCACAAACCAGAGCAGACACAACAAGAGCGCCGGGGCTTGCCCGCGGCGCTCTTTGTTTTTGTTTTGTTTTTGTTTTTGTTCTGGGGCTTCTTGTCAGGTCTGCGGATGGCGCCAACGCCTGCGAGCTCGCGGTGCTTTAAAGAACCCGGATCGAGTCGACGTTGAGGCTTGGTCCGCTCATCTGGATCCCGAAGCCGCCTCTTTCGATCTTGCCCTCGACCTCGACCTTGTCGCCCGCTGCAGCGTTGCCGCGCGTGCTCAGTCGGTAGACATCCCCAGACGTGGTAGCGAGCTCGTAGAAGCCGCCCTCGAGGTCGTTCTTGCGGACAATGCCGGTGAATTTGGCCATTGCCAGGAGTGTACTGCACTCGCAGAGCGGTGCTAGCGTCAGAAGATGTCTGCGGCGGGCAATCGACAGCTGGGCCCTCTGACGAGGCCTGTGGCGATAAAGACGCGCCCCGTGCTGTGGTTGCTCGCCGGTCTCGATCCGACCGGCGGAGCGGGTCTGCTGCGAGATCTCTGGACCCTGCGAATGCTTTTGCCCGAGGCCCGGGTTGTTGCGGTGGTCAGCGCTTGGACGTGGCAGGGGCACGGGGTGCCGGCGAGGGCAGAGGCGCGTTCCCTGCGTCGAATCACGGCGGAGCTGGCCCGGCAGCCGCGGCCCCACGTGGTCAAGGTCGGCCTCTTGCCGTCGGCGCTGATCCGCCAGGGTTTGATCGAGCGCCTCGAGGAACTCGCAGGGGGGGCGCCACTCGTCGTCGATCCGGTGCTCCTCGCGAGCGACGGCGGGGACCTTGGTGCTGGACCTGCGGAGCTTCGCGAGCTTGCCGGCCGTGCTGCACTGGTGACGCCCAACCGCGGGGAGGCGGCGGCGCTCGCTGCCTGTAAGCACGATGAGCCCGATCTCGTCGAACGACTTGGCCGTCGCATTGCTGGGCCTGCGTGGCTTCTAAAGGGGGGACATGCGGCCGGGCTGGAGGTCGTTGATCGACTCTGGATACGCGGTTCTGTCCGCGAGTTTCGGCGGCCGCGACTGTCTGGGCCGGACCCTCGAGGCACGGGTTGTGCGCTCGCGAGTGCGATCGCTGCAGGCCTTGCCCGACGCATTGCCGCCGACCCGAGCGGGGTGTTGCGAACCCTGGACCCTCAGTGCTTCGCTGCCGATCGGGATGCACAGCTGGTGGACGCCGTTAGCGAAGCGATCCGCTGGCTTGATGGTGCACGACTGCGCTGGCGGAGCGGTCCCGAGGGAGCCGCTCATCTGCCCATTTAGCTGCTAGCTGCGTGTTGGGTGGAGGGATCAGGGGCTCGCGCGGGTTCTTGCCAGGTTGACGCTCTGCAGCGACTCCAGCCCTCGCAGGTGTTTGAGGCCGGCATTGGTGATCACGGTATCGGCGATGTTGAGGCGCTCGAGGCCCTTGAGGGGGGCGAGCGACTCGAGTGCTTTGTCGGTGATCAGGGTCGCATCCAGGCGGAGCTCGCGGAGGGAGGTCAGGCCGCTGAGGTGAGCGACGCCCGCGTCGACGACGTCAGTGTGATCGAGCTCGAGCACCTCGAGTTTGTGCAGTTTTGCGAGGTTTTTGAGGCCGTGTCTGGTGACTCGGGTGTGATGGAGGATCAAGCGTTGGAGTTCTGGCATGCCGGCGACAGCCTCGAGGCACTCGTCGGAGATCGATGTGCCGCCCAGCTCGAGCACCTCGAGAGCGTGCAGCTCCTTGAGTTGAGGAGTGATGCGATCGCCGAGTTCTTGGCTGCGCAGGATCAGGCTGTGCAGTCCACGGAGTTCGCCGAGTCCCTTTAAAGCCGGGTCTCGGAGTTCGCTCGGCTCGATCTGTAGCTCGAATGTGCGGAGGCCCTTGATGCTGGCGAGGGCCGCGAAACCATCGGCTCCGAGATCGCTGCCGTGGAAGGTGAAGGACTCGAGCGCCTGCAGCTCGCCCAGGTCCTCGTCGGAAGCCGCGACGATGCGCGAACTCAGGATTCGCAGCTCGCGGAGGCCCTTGATGTGCCGCAGTGAGCGGAGACCGGATTCGCCGAGGTTTGCACAGGCGCAGGTGAAGCTGCGCAGGGGCAGAGCGCGGAAGTAGAGCGGCGTTTTGTCGTTGAACATGTCGCCGCGCAGATCGACCTTTGTGAGGTGCTCGAGGCCCTTTACGTGGTTTAGCGAGAAGTTGCGGATCTCGGTGTCGCGGAGGAAAAGCTCGCGGAGCCGATCGGCCTGGGCGACCTGCAACATGGTCTTGTGGCCAGCCCAGGATCCGTCGATCTCGATCGCTTGGAGGCCGCGGAGGATCCCAAAGAGTTCGGCGAGCTGCGAATCCTCGTCGAGTTCGCGGAGGGCGAGGCGCTCGATCGGCAGGCGGCGCAGCATCGAGTACGACTCGCTGCCCGGCGTGACTCGGGTCAGGCGGAGGGTCTTGAGGGCCGGCAGTGCGAGCAGTCTGCCCATCGTCACGCCGTCGAGCACGAGGTCGACGAGTTCGATGTCGGCGAGGCTGTTGAAGGAGTCGAGCCCCGCGTGCACTGCGGCCTGGCAGCCCGAAATCCTGAGGCGGCGGAGTCCGGGCAGGCGAGCGGCGAGGCGGCGGAGGTCGAGGGTTTGGCAGGGGTCGGCGCCTTCGGTTGCGGGCACGCCGATGCGATCGGTCTCGGAGAGCGCGAGGTCGAGTTCTCGGAGTGCCGCGAGGCTCGAGAAGGCGTCGAGCTCGGCCGCGTCATGGACCCGGAGGCGCTCACCGGGCAGGCGATCATCTGCATCGTCGGCCCCGCTGGCCGCAGATTCGGGTTCAGATTCGGGAGCGCGGTCGGGTTCTGGGCGCTGCGGTGTGGAGGCGGCGACGATCTCGGCCGGGGTCGCGCTCGGTGAATCGCCACAGGCCGCAGCGACGGAGAACGCCACGGAGAGGAGGGCAGAGGTGATCCTCGCTAGGCTCGGAGAGACCCGCATGGTCGGCGCCCACCCTGGCGCGGAGGGGCGGAGGCCGCAAGCCCTCAGAATCCCAGGAGCGCCGGGGGCAGGGTGACGCGGAGGGCTCGGCAGGCGTTTTCGGTGGTCCGTTCTGCGAGCTCTTTGGGGGAGACCCCGCGGATCGCTGCGATCTGTGCGGCGATGTCGACGAGGAACGCGGGTTCGTTGGTCGCCGGTCTGCGGTCAAACGGTGTCTGGTCGGGGCTATCGGTCTCGAGGAGGAGGTGTGCGGCCGGTACTGCGGCGGCGCAGCGTTGGGGACGCTTTGCGTTTGGCAGGGTGACTGAGCCGGCAAAGGAGATGTAATGCCCCGCGCGGCAGAGCGCTCTCGCGACCTCGGCGCTGCCCGAGAAGGAATGCAGGATCGCCGGTGGTAGGGGGGCTGCGAGCAGGCGCTCCAGGAGCACCCCGTGGGCGCGTACGCAGTGGAGGAGCAGCGGCAGTCCGGTCTCTCGCGAAGCGGCGAGGTGTGTGTCGAGTACGGCCAGTTGACGGTGCCGAGCGATTTTGATCCCACGGGAACCGAAGTCGAGCCCGCATTCGCCGATCGCCACTAAACCCGAATTTGTCGCGTAAAGGGCCTCTTTTAGCTCCCTTGCGAGGTGTTTGTCGTTTTCGGGCTGAAGATCGCGGAGGGCATGGGGGTGTACACCGAATGCAGTGTGAAAGCGCACGTTGGGTGCATGTGCACCCAGCGTGATCGCCGCATCTGTGGTTCCCGACCACGAACTCGGTTTGATGCCAGGGATCAGGATCGCGGCGATTCCTGCAACTTGAGCCCGCAAGCCAGCGGATCGCTGTTCCTCTGCGGAATCGAAGGGAGGCAGGTCCAGGTGCGCATGAGTGTCAAAAAGTCGCATGCTCGAAGACGCCTCGCGTCATTGACGCAGTTAGAGCCTTTTTGTACAACCCATGCCGCGTTAGCCGCGAAATCGGGTCATTCGACGCCTGAGACGCCAGAAACGCTAGGAACGCCAGGAATCCCCTATGACGACACTCTCTCGAATTGAGCGCGTCCTCCGCCACGACGGCATCGTCGCGGTTCTCGATATGACCGCGGAGCAGGCGCTGGCCGGCGATTGCACGTGGGTCGGTGAGGATTACTGGAAGCCGATCGTGGTCGAAGCGGTCCGGCTGCGTCATATCGCCGGCGAGGCGTCCGTCCGGGTGCTCGTCGGTGAGCACGCTGTTCTGGTTTCCGGGGACGATCGCCACGTCGTCGGTGTGGTCTTCGTCAAGGGCCATCCGGTGGTCAAATCGGTGGTCCGCATGGTGCGTCAGCTGTTGCGGGCGGGCGGGCCCACCGCAAAGCCGATCGCAGCGGTCCCGGCTCCGCCAGCTCCGACCCAGGTAGCACCGGCCCCAGTGGTGTCGAATATGCCGCTGTCGGTCTCCTCGTCCTCCTAAGGGGGCATTGGAGCCGGTGACCAGCGCGAAGACCCCCGAGGAGCTGCGTCTCCTGCGAGAGCGTCTAGAGGACGCCCTCGACGGGCGTGTGCTCAGTGACCCCGAGGAGCTGGCCTACTACGGGAGCGATCGTTGCCGCGGTGGTTGGCCTGTGCGGGCCTCGCTCATCGCCTTGCCGCGCACGGTCGCCGAGATCCAAGCAACCGTGCGGATCTGCGCGGAGCTGGGCGTCGCGATCGTGCCCTCTGGCGGTCGGACGGGTCTCGCCGGCGCCGCGACGGCCACCTCCGGGGAGGTCGTGCTCTCGTTGGAGAAGATGAGGCGTGTGCTCGAGGTCGACGCTGATGCCCGGACCTTGCGCTGCGAGGCGGGTGTCACCTTAGAGGAGGTGCAGGGGGCAGCAGCCTCCGCCGGTCTTCTTTATCCGGTCGATTTCGCCGCCAAAGGGAGCGCCCAGATAGGTGGCAGCCTGGCGACCAACGCAGGCGGCGTAAAGGTGATCCGCTACGGCCTGACTCGGGATTGGGTGTTGGGCATGCGGGTGGTGCTCGCCTCGGGGGAGCTCTTGGAGCTCGGCGGCGCCCTGGTCAAGAACAACACCGGCTACGACCTCCGCCAGCTCTTTATCGGCTCAGAGGGCACTCTGGGGGTGATCGCCGAGGTCACGCTCCAGCTCTGCGCAGCACCGGCGGCGACGATCGTCGCGCTCGCGGCGGTGCCCAGCGACGACGCGTTGCTCGGACTCTTTGGACAGCTTCGGCGCGCACCTCTGACGCTCGCCGCCTTTGAGTGTCTGGATCACGGCTGCATCGAGCGGGTCCGTGAGCATCGCGGCGTTGCGAATGCTCCCTTTGCCGAGGCACATGCTGCCTACGCGTTGATCGAGGTCGAAGCTCCAGAGGGCAGCGATGCGGTGGTCGAGGCGACTCGGGATCAGTTGTTAGAGGTCCTGGCCGAGGCTCAAGAGAGCGGGGTGATGGCGGACGCAGTGCTCGCGCAGACGTCGGCGCAGGCCCGCGGGCTCTGGTCTCTGCGCGAGGACATCAGCGAGTCGTTGCATCGTCACACGCCCTTTAAGGCCGACGTCGCCCTGCCGGTCGCCGAGGTCGCGGCGTTCCTGCGGAGCTTTCGTCCTCGAGTGGCGGCCCGCCTCCCCGAGATCCCGGTGTTGGTCTTTGGCCACGTCGGCGACGGAAACTTGCACCTCAATTTGTTGCGCCCCGAGGGCCTCGATCTCGAGGATTTTCTCGGGCGCTGCCACAGCTTTGAGGACGAACTCTTCGCTCTTGTACGCGAGCACCGCGGCAGTATCTCGGCGGAGCACGGCATCGGCTTGCTCAAGCGTGATCACCTCCACTACAGCCGCTCGCCGTTGGAACTCTCGATCATGCGGGGCATCAAGAAACTCCTGGATCCTGCAGGGCTCATGAACCCGGGCAAGATCTTCCCTACAAACACATGACCCTTGGGACAGGTTTTTAGGACCGTCCTTCGACCGACCTAGTCGCCGCTGCGCGAGGGCGGGGTGATCGGCGGAGGGGGCTTGAACTCGCCGGTACCCGGTCCTGCTCGCTGGACCTCGATGGATTTGGCCTCCTGCTCTGGGCTCAGCGGATGGTTGAGGATGACGTCGATCTTTGCGCGCTTGCGGTCGTCTTCGACGATCGAGATCTCGACCCGAAACTGGCGCTCGTGGATCAGGAGGCGTGCGGCGCCGTTGTACCAGCGCCAGAGGACGACATCGTCTGCGGGCTTGGAGGTTCTTGGCGGATTGGGCAGCTCTAGGCCGACGATCTCGAGGGCTTGTTGCCAGCTGAGCGGGCCCGCACCGGGCAGGCCGTGAAATGCGACGCGGCTGGAGAGGCCGTCCTCGTAGTCGATCGAGACCGAGTTAAAGGTGCCGGTTTTGTCGGCGTAGGTCTGGCTGGCGAACTCGCAGCGAAAGAAGGTGCGCTCGGGGGCGAAGCGCACGCAGGTCTTCTTGACGAAGCCCTTACTCACAGGTTCGCCGAGCAGTGCTTCGACATCTGGAGGCGCGTGACCCAGGAGTTTGCCGAGCGGCAGGGGGACGTCCTCGCGGGTCGTCGCGTACGCCTGCTCGGTCCCTTGACGCTGGATCGGGAGGCTCTCCGCGAGGGGTGCTCCACCTCGCTCTCCGAGGCAGCCCGACGGTACTGCGAGTAGGGAAAAAGCGACGAGGCGTGTCCAAGTGGAGCGAGCGCAGACGAGCGATCGAACGAACATAAAGGCATGATACGCTGCGCGAGCGCGAGCCTGGCGGAATTGGTAGACGCGCTGGATTTAGGTTCCAGTACCTCAGGGTGTGTCGGTTCGAGTCCGACGGTTCGCAGCCTTTTCTACTGTCTTATCGTTGTTTAGTGGAGCGACTTTGGTGGCCGACGACGTCAAGGTCGATCTTGACGCCCGGCGAGCATAGACGGTACCCGCCAACTGTGATCCGTACGCTCCTTCATCGCGTTGCAATTAATACCCTCGACGTTGTGATCGATCGCGGGAGGAGTTCTCGGCGGGCTCCTGTGCGAGCTGCCGCAGGGGCGCTCGATCATCTTCGCGGCTTTGTTGGCCTCGACGAGGTACCGGTGCGAACGCCTCTACCCGATCTCGACGGCGGCCAACCAGAGCAGCCGATGTGGAAGTCGGACAAGGAGAAGTTGCGGCGCTATCGGGTCGACCACGGGATCATCAAGACCGAGGAAGATGACGGCAGCACCCCCGTCGAGGTCGCGCCACCGAAGGCCGCGATCACCGTGTACTACCGCCGCGGTTGCCCTTACACCCGCGCCGCGCTCGATCTGCTGCGAGAGCGCGAGATCCCCTTTAATGATGTCGATACGACCGACGATGAGGGCTTGCAGGCCCACGTCGCGCGTCTCACGGGCAGCAAGTCGACGCCGCAGATCGTCATCCACGATCGGCCGATTGGCGGCTTTGATGCCCTGCGAGAGCTCGTCTTTAAGGGAGAGCTTGAGGCGATGATCGCCGGAGTACCGGCGACGGATGTCACGGCCGAGTCAGAGTCGACGGAGGTGTCGGCGGCTCAGACGACGAAGAAAGAGAAGAAGAAAGAGAAGAAAAGGCTGACGGTGTTGCATCCGGAGCGTTCGCCTTTTGAGGAACTCGAGATCGAGGATGTCGCGCCACTCGAGGACGAGCCGCTGGAGGGCAAGGAGCTGGTCCAGCGGGTGCTCGAGGTGCTCGACGAGGTGCGGCCGATGGTGCAGTCGGACGGCGGCGACATCGAGCTTCTGGATGTGCAGGGCGGGGTTGTCTCAGTGAAGCTCACTGGCAATTGCATCGGCTGTCCGAGCGCGCAGGCGACCCTGAAGCAGGGTATCGAGCGGCGACTGCTCCAGCGGATCCCGCAGCTCACGGGGATCTCCTCGCCGCAGCTTTAGACCGACATTTTCGGGGGACACTCGATCGCGGGTGGCTTGCTTGTGCGATGCGACGCACGTGATGCGGGCGACACCGGTGACACCCGCGACATCGGTGACGACGTGCCATGTGTTCGTGGTGCGTGCGGGTGCAGTGCGCGAAGAGCGCAGTCGAACGCCGCTCCTTGCGCGTGTGCGCGAATCCCGCGATTCGAGTAATTGTTGCGAAGAAGCTCCAAGAGAGCGTAGAAACCACTCGCAAGTTGACTGACACCACTGTCAGTGACACCACTGTCATCGAACTTAGCCGACCACTTTTTGCCGAAGAGACACCCCATGGCGACCAGCACAGAACACCGCAGCTCACTCCTAAATATTGTCTCGCAGCCTGAGGTCCGGTCGCTTCTCCAGGATGCAGAGCGTCGGATCTCGGAGGAGGAGGGCGTGTCGTTTCGCGGTGTCAATTTGCGGTTCAAGAAGCCGGTCGAGAACGACTTCACTGCGGATCAACGACCGCACACGACGTTGCTTTTTGGTGGTTTGACCTTCCGGCACGAGCACCTGCTCAAGGGCGTCTTTGAGTCGCTCGGATACCTGACAGGCGTTGTGCCCACGGCCAACGTCGAGGCCTTCCAGCTCGGCAAGGAGTACGGCAACAACGGTCAGTGCAACCCGACTTACTTCACGGTTGGCAACCTGGTGCAGTACCTCCAGCATCTTCGCGATGACGAGGGCATGAGCGTCCAGGAGATCATCGACAATCACATCTTCTTGACCGCTGGGGCCTGCGGTCCCTGTCGCTTCGGCATGTACGAAGCGGAGTACCGCCTGGCACTGCGCAACTCCGGCTTTGATGGCTTTCGGGTGATCCTCTTTCAGCAAAAGGGGGGGCTAAGCCAGGGCGACGTCGAGGCCGGTCTCAAGATGGACCTGGATTTCTTTGCCGGCATGGTCAACGCCTTCAACTGCGGCGACATCCTGAACGAGGTCGCCCACGCGATTCGGGCCTACGAGGTCCAGCCGGGTGCGACCGACTCGGCGCTCGCCGAGTCCACCGAGTACATGAACCGAGTCTTCCGCAGCCGCAAGCCGGCGGAACTCAGCAGCTGGGCGGCGCAGACACTAAAAGAGCGGGCGGGCGACAGCACCTTTGGCACCGTCACCAAGATTGTGAAGTTCCTCGATCTTCTGAGCACTGAGGACCTGACGAGCGCTCTGCGCAACTGTCGAGATCGCTTTGACGAGATCGAGGTCGATCGTCTGCAGCCAAAGCCGATCGTCAAGATCACCGGCGAATTTTGGGCTCAAACCACCGAGGGCGACGGCAACTTCAACATGTTCCGCTTCCTCAATGCCGAGGGCGCCGAGGTCATTGCCGAGCCGATCGCGACCTGGACTGCGTACCTGCTCTGGCAGACCAGGATCAAGTCGAAGGACCGCCGCGACCTTGTCGAGGACGGCGAGGACATCAAGTGGTTCGAGTTTAAGCGTCGCGCACAGTACGAGGCGAATCGCCTGAAAAAGACCGCGATGATCGGCGTCGCCGACAGGATCTTCCGCCGCGAGTACAAGCGCATGGTCGACGCGCTCGGGCATATCGCCCATGAGATCGTCGACATGGACGAACTCGAAGAACTCGCGCACGAGTTCTATCACACGCGTTCGGAGGGCGGCGAAGGGCACCTCGAGATCGCGAAGAACATCTACTACTCGACCAAGTATCTCGCCCATATGGTGCTCAGCCTCAAGCCCTTTGGCTGCATGCCGAGCACCCAATCGGACGGCGCTCAGTCGGCGGTGGTCAACCGCTTCCGCGACATGATCTTCCTGCCGATCGAGACCTCCGGCGAGGGCGAGATCAACGCGCACAGCCGAGTGCAGATGGCGCTTGGTGAGGCCAAGGCCAAGTCCAAGCGGGAGTTCGCAGAGGTGCTCGAGGGCACGGGCTTTAGCCTTGCCGAGCTCAGGGCCTACGTCGACGCTCACCCCGAGATGAAGCGGCCGATGTACGTGTTTCCCCGCGACACGCCGCGGGTCGTCGGCACCGCGGCACATTTCGCGGTGCACACCGCCAAGCGCATGGTCGCCGACGGCATCAAGTCAGAGCACCGCTCCGAAGCCGCGCAGTAGCTCCGCAGTAGCTAGCCAACCCCTCCGCGTTGACGATCTCTAAGTAGGAAAAACCCGATGCCTCAGCACAAGTTCCTCGCCGGTTTTGATCTTGGCTCGACGACCGTGAAAGCGGTGATCCGAGATGCCGTTACCGACGAGATCGTCTGGAAGGATTACCAACGCCACGACTCCAAGCAGGCACAGCGGGCGTTGATGATGCTCAAGCAGATGGAGGCCGAGGTCCCGGGCTTTGAGGCTGGTAATGCTCGCCTCTTTATGACCGGGTCGGGCGGCGCCAACGTCGGTCGCTGGATCGGTGCCAAGTTTGTTCAAGAGGTCAACGCGGTGTCGTTGGCGGTCGAGAAGCAGCATCCCGAGGTGATGTCAGTCATCGAGCTAGGTGGGCAGGACGCGAAGATTATCGTCTTCAAGGCGGATCCCGAGACCGGGCGCAAGAAGAAGATCCCGTCGATGAACGACAAGTGTGCCGGCGGCACCGGGGCGGTGATCGATAAGATCAACGCCAAGCTCAAGATCCCGGCCGAACTGCTCGGCCAGCAGACCTACAACGGGCAGAAGTTGCACCCGGTGGCCGGCAAGTGTGGCGTCTTCGCGGAGACCGATATCAACGGTCTGCAAAAGCTCGGCGTGCCCCCCGATGAGCTGATGGCCTCGCTCTTCGAGTCGATCATCCAGCAAAACCTCGCGGTCCTGACCCGCGGCCATACGCTGATGCCCTACGTGCTCCTGCTCGGCGGGCCGAACACGTACATCAAGGGCATGGTCGAGTGCTGGAAGGCCAACATCCCGCCGATTTGGGAGGAGCGAGGCGTCGAGCTGCCGCCCTGCGACGATCCGCGAGATCTGATCTTTGTGCCCAGCAACGCTCAGTACTACGCAGCGATTGGCGCAGTCGAGTACGGCCGCAGCGAAGACGAGCACGTCGGTGTCTACACCGGCTTAGCCAAGCTCGAGTGGTACCTCAGTGAAGGTCGCCTGATCGAGAAGCAAAAGGCCGGCGGCACCGGTCTGTCCAAGACCACCGAAGAGCTCGACTCGTTCTTAGAAAAATACGCCCCAGAGCGCTTTGAGCCGCTGCCCTTTACGCCAAAGACGACCGTCCGTGCGTACATCGGCATCGATGGCGGTTCGACCTCGTCGAAGGCAGTGCTGCTCAGCGAGAGCGGCGAGATCCTGCGCAAGGTCTACCAGCTCTCCAAGGGCAACCCGATCGTCGATACCAAGGAGCTACTCGCGGATCTGCGGCATCAAGTCGAGTCCGAAGATTGCGACCTCGAGATCCTCGGCGTTGGCACCACCGGCTACGCGAAGGACATCCTCAGCGATGTGCTGCGGGCCGATGCGGCGATCGTCGAGACTGTCGCTCATTGCGAGAGCGCGCTGCACTTTTATGACGACGTCGATGTCGTCTGTGACGTCGGCGGCCAGGACATCAAGATCATCATCTTGAAAAACGGCAAGGTGAAGGACTTCAAGCTCAACACTCAGTGCTCGGCGGGCAACGGTTACTTCCTGCAGAGCACGGCGGCGGGCTTTGGCCACGACGTGCGCGAGTACGCCGGCCTCGCCTTCGCGGCCAAGGCGATGCCGACCTTCGGCTACGGCTGTGCGGTCTTCATGCAGTCGGATATCGTCGACTTCCAGCGTCAGGGCTGGGCGCCCGAGGAGATCATGGCGGGGCTCGCCAACGTTCTGCCAAAGAACATCTGGCTCTACGTCTCGCAGATCCCGAACCTCGCCAAGCTGGGTTCGCGCTTTGTCCTGCAGGGCGGCACTCAGCACAACCTCGCCGCGGTCAAGTCGCAGGTCGATTTTATTCAGGAGCGCTTCGAGGCGAAGGGCATGGAGGCCGAGGTCATCGTGCATCGCCATTGCGGCGAGTCGGGGGCGATCGGGGCGGCCCTCGAGGTCCGGCGTCTCCACCAGGATCTGGGGCACGAGACCGAGTGGATCGGCATGGACAAGATCGACAGCGTCTCCTTCAGTCAGAAGCGTGACGAGTCGACCCGCTGCTATTTTTGCAAGAACAAGTGCCTGCGAACCTTCATCGACGTCGACATCGAGATCGAGGCAAAGGAGGCCGAGGCCCGACTCGCACAGGGGCAGCTCCTCCAAATCCGTAAGCGTGAGGACAAGCCCGAGCAGACGATCGGCACGAAGCGTCTGATCATCGCCACCTGCGAGAAGGGAGAGGTCGAAGACATCGACTCGATGAAGAAGATCAAGAAGGGTCTCGACTCCTTCAAACGCGATTTTCCAAACCTCGCTTCTTTTGCCGCCAAGGCGATCTGGCGGTCGCAAAAGCCCGAAATTGTCGCTTCGGATCCAGAGCACTTAGGGCTCGGCTTGCCGGAGGTGGTTGAACTGCCGGAGGCGCTGGCGGAGCACCAAGATCGCTTTAACGGATTCCTCCATCGCCTCAACCACTCGTCTCGAGTTAGCGGTCTGCTCAGCCGCGCGGTCGAGCAGGCGGAGAAGCTCGCTGACACGATCGAAGTCGCGGCGCCGCTTCGTGAGGTCGCGGCTCCGGCGAAGGCACGCCTCGCCGAGCAGCATCGCCGGGCCGAGGTCCTAAAGCGTCGTGCGAGCATGCGGATCGGCATCCCGCGGGTCCTGAACCAGTACTCGCAAAACCCCTTCTTCTCGGCCTACTTCGAGGCGCTCGGGATCCAGGCGCGCAACATCGTCTACTCCGACTTCACCTCTGAGGAACTCTACAAAGAGGGGGCGAAGCGCGGCGCGATCGACCCTTGCTTCCCCTCAAAGGTGTGCATCGCCCATATGCACAACCTGCTCGAGGTCAAACACAAGAAGCGCCCGATCGACTACATCGTCTTCCCGCAGGTCGACTCGATGGAGACTTGGATCACCGGTACTGTTGGCTCACGCGCGTGCCCGACGGTGGTCGGCTCGGCGGATACGACCAAGGCTGCGTTTGTCAAAGAGGGCGACATCTTTGCCGAGAAGGGCATCAAGCTGATCGTTCCCTTCGTGCAGATGGCCGAGCAGAAGCTCTGTCGCCGGCAGATGTTCGAGTACTTCAAGGAGCCGCTCGGTCTCTCGGTCGAAGAGAACGATCGTGCTGTCAGTGAGGCGTTCCGTTGCCAGGAGCGCTTTTACGAGGATCTACGAGCCCGTGGTCGGGCGGTCATCGAGCAGCTCGAGCGCGACAACCGGATCGGCATCGTGCTCTTAGCGCGGCCCTATCACAACGATCCCGGCATGAACCACGAGATCCCGGACGAGCTGCAAAAACTCGGCTATCCGGTGCTGACGATCCACTCGCTGCCGATCGACGATGACTTCGTGCGGCCGCTCTTCCAGGCGGATATCGACGCCGGATTTATCCAGGATCCCTTCGATATCTCGGATGTCTGGAAGAACAGCTACTCCGAGAACACCAACCAAAAAGTCTGGGCCGCCAAGTTCACTGCGCGCCATCCCAACCTGGTTGCGCTCGAACTCTCGAGCTTTAAGTGCGGGCACGATGCGCCGGTCTACACGGTTGTCGAGGAGATCGTCGAGAACTCGGGGACGCCTTACTTCTCGTTTAAGGATGTCGACGAGAACAAACCGACAGGATCGATTCGGATCCGAGTCGAGACGATCGGCTACTTTCTCAAGCGCTACCAGCAGGAGCTCCAGCGCGATGTCGGGAAGCGCTTGCGGGTCAAGGAGCGCCTCGCTGAGTACCAGGCGGAGTTGCTCGCCCATCTCGAGACGGCGAAGGTCGAGGAGGCCGTGCAGCGGGCGAGCACGCCGGATGTGATGCTCGGGGCTGCAGGTCTGCGGCGGGGCGCAGGTCAGGCGAG
>CAYYUP010000012.1:31329-34895 GCA_964474905.1 uncultured Nannocystis sp.
CTGAGCTTGCGGGAGGGCTGCGAGGCGACCGAGTAGAGGATAAAGCCCGTGGGCAGCAGGACCATCAACTCGGGGAAGACTCGGGCGAAGGCGCAGAGCGTGCCGCCGAGAGCGGCGATCGAGAAAGCGATCGCGCCGATGTTCTCGCGGCCGAGGCCGAGCTTGCGGACTCGCAGGTTCGCGACCATCAAAAATGCGCCGAAAACCATGGCCCAGAGCAATAGGGTCCAAGAGCCAGATGAAAGCCCGAGGTCGCCGAAGGCACGGCCCTCCGCGAAGAGGTCGCGGCCGCTGAGCGCGTTGTCGGGGCCGGCGTACTTGAGCAGCACCAGGAACCAAGTCGCTAGGGTGCCGGCGGCGATCGTCGACGGTACTCCGAAGAAGAGCCCCTTAAAGCGGGGTTCATCGACGATCACGTTGAAGCGAGCGAGGCGGAAAGTGCAGGCAAAGATCCAGGCTGCGGCGGCGATCGAGACCAGCAGATAGCCGTTGCCTTGGTCGAAGCCGAGCCCCGGCGCTTTGGTGAGCGCGCTGTAGATCAGGAAGGCTGGGGCGATGCCGAAGTTGAAAAAATCAGCGAAGGAGTCCATCTGCACCCCGAACTCGCTGGTCGCCTTGAGCAGGCGCGCGACCACGCCGTCGAGTCGATCGAGAAAGGTTGCCCAGATGATCAGCCAGCCAGCGAGTACGTACTCGCCCTGGCTGGCGGAGACCATCGACACCAGGCCGAAAAACATTGCGAGCCCCGTGACGATGTTGGGGGCGGCGTAACGCAGCGGCGTCCGCTTTGGATCGGACGATTGCATGTTGGTCAGGTTCGCTCCGGTAGGGCCGGCCGGACTCAGGTGGCCTGAGCAGGGGTGCCGAGCAGCGCGGTGATCCGCATCAGGACCTCGTCGGGCGTGCCTATGCCGTCGACCCGACGGAGGAGGCCGCGCTCTTTGTAGTAGGGGATCACCGGTGCGGTGTCGCGGTGGTACTTGTCGAGGCGGGCTTCGCAGGCGGCCGGGGTGTCGTCCTTGCGCTGCACCAAGCGAGCGGCGATCTCGGCCGGCGCGGGCTTGAATTTGAGGTGGTAGATCGTGCCGGTCTCGGGGTCGCTGCGGCGGCCAGTGATGCGCTCGACGATGAACTCGTCGGGGACCTCGATGAGCACGACGGCATCGAGGTCGACGTTTGCCTGTGAAAGGGCGGTGTCGAGGGCAGCGGCCTGCGGTTGTGTCCGCGGGAAGCCGTCGAGCATAAAGCCCTGCTTGCAGTCGTCGGCGGCGATGCGCTCGATGATCATGCCGATGACGACATCGTCGGGCACCAGGTCGCCGGCTTTCATGTAGCGGTCTGCGGTCTTGCCGAGTTCCGTGCCCGCCTTCACAGCCCCGCGCAGCATGTCTCCGGAGGAGATGTGGGGGATCGCGTAGCTATTGACCAAGCTGGCGGCTTGGGTGCCTTTGCCGGCGCCGGGGGGGCCGATGAGGATCATGCGCATTGCACTGGTCTCCTGGTCGCAAGGCTTGCGTCCACGCGCTCGCACATGCGGCGCCGGAGCATCGCATGCGCGAGCGCGTTGTCGCAAGCCGTGTGCGCGATTGGTCAAGGTCGCATGTACGTGCTCGTTTTGGCGATGTCGCGGGCCAAGGGGCGACGGTGGATTGAGCAGGCTGGAGCCCACCGGGGGTGACGGCAGCACGGGCCCGGGATACAACTCGCCGGCCATGAATGCTGAGCAGATCGCCGCGCTGGATGATTTTTGGGTTCGCGAGTTCGCTTTCTATTTGAGCGAGCATAAAAATCCGCAAAATCGCCTGACGCACATGTTTGGTATCCCGATATTGATCGGCACCGCGCTCATCGGTTTGCTCAGCTCGAACTGGACCTTGGTGATCGGCGGTCAGCTCGTCGGTTGGGCCCTGCAGCTCCTTGGGCATCGCATCGAGGGCAATCGACCGGCGCTCTTGCAGCGTAAAATCTCGTTTGCCATGGGACCCTTGATGGTCATCGTCGAGCTAGCAGAGTGCCTGGGTCTGAAATTTGGCTTTGCCGACAGGGCTCGGCTCGCGGTCGGTATCCGCTGATTCTCGCCGCATATCGCGGGCGGCTCCGGGGTACCCTCGGGTATGCTTTCGCACCTTCGCGCGCCCCTCCTCTTGCTCGCGCTTGTGATCACATCGCAGATCGGTGATGCGCGCGCGGACGAGGGGCAGTGGATGCCCGAGCAGATTTCGGCGCTCGATCACCAGGCGCTCCGCGAGCGCGGGCTCGAGCGCACGGCCGAGGAACTCTGGGATCCGGCGGGCGGGGGCTTGCTCCGAGCGGCGGTCAATCTCAACGGTTGCTCGGCCTCGTTTGTGTCGGCGCAGGGCCTGGTGATCACCAATCACCACTGCGCTTACGCGGCGCTCCAGGCCAGCTCTAGCGTCGACCGAGACCTCCTGAAGGACGGCTTTATCGCCAGGACCCGCGCCGAGGAAGAGCCGGCGAAGGGCCGCAGCGTTCGCATTATTCAGAGCATCGACGACGTTACAGAGGAGGTCTTGGCGGCGGCTGCCGGGATCAGCGATGAACGGGCGCGACGCAAGGCGTTGCGGGCCAAACGGCGGCAGCTGGTGAAGGTATGTGATGCCGAGGCTCCGGGGCGGCGCTGCGAGGTCGCTTCGTTTTTCGGCGGCTCTGCGTACCGACGGATCGCCTACCTGGAACTCCAGGATATCCGTTTGGTCTACGCGCCGCCCTCGTCGATCGGCGAGTTTGGCGGTGAGATCGACAACTGGATGTGGCCGCGGCATACCGGTGATTTTGCGATCCTGCGGGCTTACGCGGGCGCCGATGGCGAGCCCCGGGCGTACGCCGAGGACAACGTGCCCTACCACCCTGAGCATTGGCTAAGGGTCTCGACCGAGGGCGTTCGCGAAGGGGATTTTGTCGCGGTGCTCGGCTATCCCGGTCACACGACTCGCTACCTCTGGGTCGACGAGTTGGCTCGCAGGATGGAGCAGTCCTTGCCGGCGAAGATCGATCTTTACGGCGAGTGGATCGCGATCGCCGAGGCGCTCGGCGGTGCCGATCCTGCGGTCGCGATCAAGGTCGCTGCTACCAAGAAAAGCCTCGCGAACGTGCACAAAAATTCGCGCGGCATGCTCGAGGGCGTCGCGGCGATGGGGCTGATCAAGCGCCGTCGCAACGAGGAGGCCGGCCTCAAGGAACTCGACAAGGAGGGGGTGCTCGCGGCGTTGGCTGAAGAGACAGCGCGTCTGCGGCGTACCTTTACGGTGGGCTTTTTGCGATCGCAGGCCGCTCGCGGTCCGACTCTCCTGAGCGCAGCGGTCGACATCGTTCGTTGGGCGCGTGAGCGCGGTAAACCCAATGGAGAGCGGGCCGGAGGCTACCTCGATCGAGATCGAGATCGTCGTTGGCGCGGCATCCAGCGGAGGCTTCGGGATCACGACCCCGAACTCGCGGCGAACCTGCTTGCAGCGGTCGTCGCCCGGGCCGCAAAACTCCCGCAGGGGGGCAGAGTCGAGGCGCTTAATGGACTCATCGGCGCCCACTTTGGTTCGAGTTCGAGTTCG
>CAYYUP010000012.1:34995-57075 GCA_964474905.1 uncultured Nannocystis sp.
GTTCGAGTTCGAGTTCGGGAGCAAGCACCCGCGAGGTCTTCCTGCCAGCGACGCGGCGGCTCTTTCAACGGAGCACGCTCGCGGATGAGAGCAGGTTGAAGCAGCTTTTCGACGAGGCCGACCCCGAGGCGCTGCGAGGCGCGAAGGACCCTCTGCTGCAGCTCGCGGGGGCGCTTGTCGATGAGTTAGAGATCGCTGCTGACGAGGGGGATCGTCGACAGGGCTCATTTTTGTTGTTGCAGCCGGCCTATTTCGAACTCCTCCGCAGCGTGCGTTCGGGGCCGATCTATCCCGACGCCAATGGCACCTTGCGGATCAGCATCGCCAGCGTCCGCGGTTACGAACCGCGTGATGGCATGTCGGCGCGGCCGCAGACGACCCTCACGGGGCAGCTGGCAAAGCTCCGCGGGGAGCCGCCCTTCGAGCTTCCTGTGCGGGTACTGGCGAAGGTCGAGAGCGCCGCCGAGACCTATTGGGCGGATCCCGAACTCGCCGATCTGCCGATCTGTTTTCTCAGCGATGCGGATACGACCGGCGGCAACTCGGGGTCGGCAGTGGTCAACGGCCGAGGTGAAGTCGTCGGCCTGAATTTTGATCGCGTCTGGGAGAACATCGCCGGTGATGTCGCCTACGATAAAAGGCGTTCGCGCAACGTAACGGTCGACATTCGCTATCTCTTGTGGCTGCTCGACCAGGTCGAGGGGGGCGATGCCCTGCTCGATGAACTCGGCGTCTCGCAGGTTCGCGGTCGCGGCCGTCGCTCTCCCACGGGGGAGCACCATGGGGTCGAGAAATCTGCCGTGACGACGATCCGGAGCGTGGCCGCTGAGGACAGCACAGGCCAAACCCAGCCGGCCGCACGAGCCGGTGGCTGTGGCTGCGCGACGGATCGTGGTGCGCAGGGGAGCATGGGGGGCAGCTCCATGTGGGCCTTTGCCCTGTTGTTAATTGTGGGGAGCGGCGGCGGTCGACGTCGGCGTCGATGTTGAGGACGTCAGCGCTAAGAGATCACTCCGCGCTCTTGCGCACCGCGCTGAGCCGCCCCTGCACTGCGAAGGCCCTGCGCAGCGCCGTGGCAGCGCGGTGATTGAAGGTGGGAATGAGGGGCGCCTCCGAGCGGCACCGGGCCCGGGTGAGGCCCCTTGGCCGCGGCTGTCGGCGCAGACCCGATGACCGCAGAGCCTGCGCCCGTTAACTAGCGCGTTCGTGCGCCGTGTGATCTGTTCTTAGGGTCAGGTTGATCTTGGCGGCGCTCACCTGCGCGCGACGAGAATGATGCTGAAGGGGGTGCAGTGGCCGCTCTAGAGGGTGTTGCGGTTGCGGCTTCCTGGTAAGGTGCACGCCCGTTCGCCTGGTTATTGGGCGAGCCATTGCACTGAAATCGCATCGAGGGACCCGATGGCACAGAATCCTCCGAGTTCGACTGGCTCTAATGACAGCGCTGTTCTCGAGCAGTCGCTCGACGTTGCGATGGCGGCGCTTCGCAACACCCCTGCCCAATGGTCGATTTGGGAGCGGGCTGAGCGGCTCGCCGTCACGCTGCAAAGGACTGACGATGTTGCAAATCTCTACTGCGAGGTTCTCGAAGGAGAGCTGACCGCAGATGTCGCCCTGAAGGTCGGCGAGCGCGGCGCTCGCTTCCTCGAGGAGTGGGCTGGGGACGACTCGGGGGCGATGCTCTCGGTCCTGCAAAAGGTGCTCTCGCTGGACCCCGGCGCCCTCTGGGCCTTTGACCAGCTGACTGCGGTGCTGACCCTAGCCGGACGCTGGGACGATCTTCTTGCGCTCTACGACCGGGCGTTGACGGCGACCAATGATCGCGATCGTCGGATGATGATCCTCGACGAGGCCGCCGGCATCGCCAAGGACTTCGCCGGCCAGGTGACCCGGGCGATCCGCTACATGCAGCAGCTGGTCCCGCTGCGCCCCGAGGACGTGCAGCTCGCGGCCTCGCTGGAGCGCTTGCTCGAGCGAGAGGGTCGTTGGCAGGACCTCATCGACCTCTGGCGCGAGCGGCTCTCGCTCCTCGGCCAGGACGCACCGGCGGGTCTTAAGTTCCAGATCGCTAGCTGCTACGTCGATCGTCTCGGCCGTCCGGCTGAGGCCCTCGTAGAGCTCCAAGAGCTGCTTGACGAGCGTCCCGGCGATCGTGACGGACGCATGCTGCTCGAGCGCATGCTCGCCGACGAGAGCACGCCGACGGTTGTTCGCGAGGGCGCCTTGGATCGTCTGAGCCAGATCTACGAGGATGCGGAGCTTCCCGACGAGGTCATTCGCATTCTCAAGGTCGTGCTCGGCTTCGCGGATCAGGAGCGGTTGATCACCCTGCATCGAGAACTCGCCGAGAGGGAGGTTGCGCAGGGTCGCGAGGTCGTGGCGATGGAGCACTACGCCGCGCTCTTGGCGATCGATCCGAGTCTCGAGGACGATCATCGAGACCTCCGCCATCTCAGCGATCGAACCGCTGAGCGCGGCGCCTACGTCAATGCGCTTGTCACCGCTGCCGATGCCTCCAAGGATGAGCCTCGGCGAATCGCCTTGCTCCTAGAGGCCGCAGATGCGAGCCGCGATCAGCTCGGTGATGAGGCCCGGGCGATCGAACTCTACACGCGCATCCTCGGCGAGCCTTTGCTGGAGGAGGGAGCGTTGCATCGGGTCGCGCATGACCTCGCCCAGCTCCTCGCGAAGGCCGGTCGCAACGATGAGCGACTCGCGGTTCTCGAGCGACTTGCGATGGTCGAGCCCGACGCCGTCATGCGCAGCGCGATCCTTGGGGAGATCGGCGCTCTTGCGGGCGAGTTAGGTGATCGTGAGCGGGCGCTCAGCGCTTGGCGTCAGCGCTTGGGTGCCAACGGTGATCGTGATCGTGAGGCCCTCGATGCGATCGTCGACCTGCTGGCGGAGGGGGGCGGAGAGCCGCTCATCACAGCCCTTGAGCGCCGTTCGAGTGCTGGCGTTGCGGCTCACCAGCGGCTCGCCGATCTCACGCGGATCGCCCGGGTCTACGCCAATGAACTGGGTCGTCCCGCCGATGCGATCGAGATCTGGTCGAAGGTTCAGGAGGAGTACGGTGAGGATGAAACCAACGTCGAGTCGCTGGCGGCGCTGCTCTCGGAGGTTGAACGCTGGTCGGATCTGGCGACGTTGCTCGACCGGGCGGCGGAGCGAGAGGTCGACAGGGTTGCTGATCTCGCCTCTCGGCTCGGTGCAATCTATCAGGGGCATCTCGGCGAACTGGGGCGGGCGATGGCCTGCTTCACCCGCGCGATTGAGGCCGACCCGGCGCATGCGGGTGCGCGTGAGGGCCTGTGTACGCTGCTCAATCACGATGAGAGCTGCGCTGGTGCGGTGGCTGCCCTCGTCGAACTCTACCGTGGGCGTGATGAGCACGCGGAACTCGCTGGCCTTCTTGATTTTCGCCTCGCGGTGAATTCAGATCGGGCCGAGAAGGCCGCGATCCTCCACGAGACTGCGGGCATTCAAGAGAAGCAGCTCGGCGACTCGGCGACCGCGATGGCACTGCTGAAGCGGGCATTTGCGCTGGCACCTGACGATGAGCGCTACGAGCATGACTTTAGGCGGCTCTTTGTCGACGCCGAGGATTGGCAGGCCGGTGCGGATGGCTACAGAGCGGCCGCCGAGGCCTTGGATGCGGGTTTAGAGCCACGTCTGGCTCTGCTCCGAACGCGAGAGGCAGAGCTGCTCGAGGATCATCTGGCGGAGATGAGCGCGGCCCTGGGCGCGTGGCGAGCAGTGGTCGCTGCCGATGTGCACGACCGAGTCGCCGTGGTCGGTGTGATCCGCACAGCGACGCGGATCGGCTACTGGGATCCGATCGCCGACGATGCCTTGGCCTTTATGCGGGTGATTGATGCCCTCGATGAGGAACTCCTGACCATGGTCGAGGCGTCTGCGGAGGACAAGGTCGCCTGGGATCCGATCGTCAAGAGCTTCGAGCGGGCGGCCGGCGAAACACTCGCGGAACACGCTGAACACGCTGAACTCGCGGCCGGAATCGCGGCCCGCATCGCCCTCTGGCATCGCGATCATCGGGATGATGCCGATGCAGCGAAGCTCGCGCTTGGCCGTTCGCTCGCCGCCGTACCTGGTCATATTGGTCGCCTCGAAATGCTCGCGGAGCTGATGCGGAGCGACGCCAACGCGGCTCTGATCGACACGCTTTTGACGTTAGCGGCGCTCCGGGACGATAATTTTGACGAACTCTACGAAGCCGCGGAGATCGCCCTTGATATCCTCGGCGATCAGCCGAAGACCCGTTCGATCCTCGAGTCACTCCGCGATCGGGCGGCGGCACTGTGGAGCCGCGGTGCCGAGAGCAGTGGCTCCGTGGCTGTCGCGGTATGCGTTGAAATGGCGCTCGGCAAGCTCGCGGGACTCGCTGAGAATGCCGGCGATCGGGAGGTCGCGATCGGTCTGCTCGCTCGCGGTGCCAACCTGCCCTTCGAGCACGAGGTGTCGCAGCAGATGCGACGCAAGGCGGCGGCACTCTGCGTCGACATTGATGATCGCGCCCAGGCGATCGAGCTCTACAGCGCGGTGATCGAGGGCGCCGCGGATGACCTCGAGACCGTGCGCAAGCTCGCCGGCATCATCGAGGCGGAGGAGCGCTTCCCCGAACTCTTGGTATTGAGGCAACACGAGCTTGCGCGCACAGATGACGCCGATAGGCGTCTGGTGTTGCGACTCGATATCGCCAGGATCGTCGGTATTCTCGAGGTTCGTGGCGGCCGTGTCGAGGCCCTGAAGACAAACCTCGATGAGAATCCGGGGCACGGCGAATCGCTGGTTGCCCTCACCGAGATCCTCACCGAGAAGGGACAGTTTGAGCCGCTCGCGGAACTCTTGGAGATGCTAGCGGAGCGCCTCGAAGGCAGTGGCGAAGGCTCCCGCGCCGCTGCCCTTTGGGCACAGGCCGCTGATCTCGCCGAGATCCGCCTGGCCGATGTGCGGCGGGCCCTCGTGGATCACGGGCGGGTCGCCTCCCTTGGCGACGACATGGTCGCGCTCGAGGCTCTCGCGCGGTTGCACACAGAACTCGAAGAGGCCAACGAGGCGGTGCCTTGGATCGAGCGTCGTCTCGGCCTCAGCTCGGATGCCGATCGCAGCGCATTGACGATTCAGCTCGCCGAGGCTCTGGTCGCGGCTTCACGGATCGACGATGCGGTCGCTGTGCTCGCGACTGCCTGCGTCGCGGATCCAAGGGGGCCCGCGACTCGCGATTTGCTTGCCGAACTCTACCGGACGATCGGCGCCTGGGAGCCGCTCGCGGAGCATCTCCTGCGGGCAGCCGAGAACACCGACGACCAAGATGCTTCGCTCGCGTTCCTCCGCGAAGCGGGCGAGATCTACACCAAGAAGTTGGGCACCCTCGATCGGGCAATCCCCGTCTTCGAGCACCTCTGCGGGCTCGATCCGAGCGACCGAGTGACGCGGGTTCTTTGGGTCGACGGTCTGCTCGAGGCCGGACGCATCGACGAGGCGCGCACCCTTCTGGAGGAGCAAATCGCCGAATTTGGCCGTCGACGTTCGGCCCAAAGGGCCGGGCTTCACTACCGCCTGGCGCGGGTTTTGAGGGAGCAGGGGCGACCGAACGAAGCGATGGCACAGCTCGATCGTGCGGCGCCGATGTCTCCGGCCCACCTCGGCATTTTGCGCATGCTCGCAGAGGTTGCCTTTGAGGCAGGTGAGCCGGCACGAGCGGAGCGGGCCTATCGCGCGTTGCTGCTGGCGATCCGTCGTCACCCCGAGGATCCAGAGGCCGAGGGCGTCGCTGAGGTCCAGTACGAACTCAGTCGTCTCGCCGCGGCGCGTGGTCAGGACATCCAGGCCCGTGAACTCAACGAGTCCGCGATCGCGATTGCGATGCGCGGCGGCATCGAGGCCAAAAAGCTGCAGCGTGCGCTCAAGGCCCACGGCGATCACAACCAACTTGCGAGCTTGCTCGATGTCCGCCTTGGCGAAGCTCTTGAAGGCGCAGAGCGAGGCGAAATCCTCGCCGAACTCGCGAACCTCCGCGAGCACGAGGGCGACCAGGCGGGGGCCTTTGAACTTCGACTGAGGGCGCTTGTCGATGATCCCAGCGATGCTGCGCTGCACCAGAGGATCCATGAGCAGGCGAGCACGTCGACTGCGCTACCACGCTATGTCGAGGTATTGCGCTCATTGGTCGACAAGCTGCGACGCAAGGAAGACTCGGCGCTGGCGGCTGATCTCTGGTTGCGGCTCGGCGAGATCGCGGAACTCGAGACCGGTGATTTAGAAGTCGCGGCCGGGGCCTACACGAGCGCGGAGGAGACCGGTGAGCGTCTGGTCGAGGCTTGGATCGGTCTCGCAAGGATCGCGGCGTTCGCCGGGGATCGAGATCTCCAAGCGCAGCTCTTCGAGAAGATCGCAGCGTTGCCACCAGAGGTGATGACCCCAGAGAACCGGGCGCAGGCGGCCTACGGACTCGCTGAACTCCGCCTCGCAGACAGCGAGACCCGGGAGGCTGGAATCGAGGCGTTGGCGGCAGCTCTGGAGCAGGACGGTCGCTACGATCTCGGCGAGCCGATCCTCCGGCGGGCCCGCGTTGCGGATCCCGAGAACGAGGCGATCGCGGCGCTCTTTGAGAGGACTTTGCGGGCGCTCGACGATTCGGCGATGCTGCTCGACTTCCTCGAGGAGCGGGCGCGGGGCGAAGAAGCCGAGCCTGAAGCCATTCGTGAGGCCGCAGAGATGGCGCTCGCGAATGACGAGCAGGAGCGGGCAGAGGCCCTGCTGGCGCGTGTGATCGAGGTCGCGAGAGAGCGCCTAGATGCCAGCACTCAGCACGCCTGGGCGCTGCTCATCCTGGCCCGGCGTCGTCGCGATGCGGGTGATCTCCAGGGGGCTGTCGCCTACCTGCGGGATGTCGGGGAGATCGGCGAAGAAGCCGAGGTTTCAAAGCTCGGACTCAGCTTGGCGGCGATGGCTGTTGAGGCCAAGGATCTCGACCTAGGCGCCGAACTCTACGAGGGGCTGCTCGAGAAGGATCGCTCGAATCGCGCCATTTGGGCGCCCTTGATGCAGATTTACCGCGAACTCGATGAGCACCGTCGGCTGCAGCATCTGGTTGAAGATACTCTCGATACGCTCACTGATCCCGCTGAGCGCAACAGCATGCGTATGGAGTTAGCGCGGGCATTGGCCGACCGCAGCGGCTCTGAGACGGACGCGGTTCGGTTGCTTCGGGATGTGCTCACGGATGATCCAAGCAACAGCGAAGGCGAGGCCTTGCTCGCGGAGATCTTTGAGCGGACAGGCTACGACGCGGAGCTCTCCGAGTTACTGCAACAACAGCTCGTGCACGCTGAGGAGCGCGAGGATATCGAGGGCCTGGTTTCGGTCGCGCTGCGCCTTGGGGAGCTGCTGCGGGCGAGCCATCTCGACGATGCGATCTCGACCTACCGTCAGGCTCTGGTGGCGGCACCCGAGGATCGCCGCTTGCTCGAGGCCCTGCTTTCGCTTCTCGGTGAGGATCACGATCCGCACGAGCGAGTCGAACTAAAAGAGCGCCTGGCCGCGACTGCGACCGGGGAAGAGGCGGTCACGCTGGCCTTTGAGGTGGCCAAGCTCTGGGAGGTGCAGGACGATGACGAGGCGGCGTTACGGGTATTGCAGCGGGCTTACAGCGCCGAGAGTACGAGCGAAGCGCTGCGCAGCGAACTCGAGGCTCGCTACCGGAAGAGCGAGGACTGGGAGCAGCTCGCGGGGCACCTGGCATTCGCAGCTGTGCGAGAGGTGGAGCCCGAGCAAGCAGCGGCGATTATCCGCGAGGTCGCGGAGATCCGGGCTGAGCAGCTCGGCGATCAAGAGGGGGCGATCGCGGCGCTGCGGCAGGCATCTGCACACAGCCCGAGCGACCTGGGGCTGATCGGTGAGCTCGCGTCGATGCTCGCTGACTCCGGTGAGTACGAGTCGGCGATCGCGGAACTCAGCCACGCGATCGATTGGCTGACGATGGACGACGAGAAGATGCTCGAGCTGCTCAAGCTTCGGGCGGAGCATCGCATGGTCATCGAAGACGAGGCCGGTGCGGTCAGCGATCTCGAGGATGCCTACGGTCTCGCCGGTGCGCCAATGGTGGGCGAGCTGATGGCTGCGCTCGAGTCTCTTCGGGCCGGTGCGGCGCGGCGCGGCGATCTCGAGGCAGAGCGGCAGGCGACGCTTCGACTGGTCGATATCCTCAGCGCTGAAGGAGGGGCCGAGCAGGCCCGTCTGACCCTCGCCCAGTGGGCCGAGCGGGCGCCCAAGGATATCGAGGTGCTGCGGCGTCTCTTGGTACTCGACACGGATGCCGAGCGTTGGGACGCGGTGATCGAGAGCTGCGACCGGCTGATCGATGCCGAAGAGGGCGATGCTCAAATCGACGCCGGTCTCCGTTTAGTCGCGGCTTGCAAGAAGGCGGAGCGCTCGGCGGACGCCCGTGGCGGTCTCGAGCGGGTCTACGAGAGCAACCCCGACAACAGGGAGATCCGGACCCATCTCAAGAAGATCTACGAGGAGGCTGAGGACTACGCGAACATCGCTCAGATCCTGATCGCTGAGGCGGTTGCCATCGACGATGTGGAGCAGCGTTTCTTGATGCTGCGGCAGGCGGGGGAGCTGCTTCTCGACGAAGATAGCGAGGCTGCTGCGTCGGCGCTCAAGCAGGCGCTCGAGCTACGACCGACCGATCAGGCGGTCAACCTGCTGCTCGTCGAAGCCTACACTGAGGCCGGTGATCTCGAGCAGGCGGGGCAGATCCTCGACGCCGCGATCGAGGCGATGCGCGGGCGTCGCTCGCCCGAGCTTTGTGTCCTGCAGTTCCACAAGTCCAAGGTCGCAAAGGCGATGGGGGACCGGGGTGCCGAGCAGCAGCTGCTCAAGGAGGCCTATCACAGCGATCGCAACAATGGCGATGTCGCCATCGAACTCGCCAACCTCGCTGAGCAAATGGAGGACTACGATCTCGCGATTCGAGTGCTCCGCAGCATCGCCTTGATGGAGGCCGCACCGATCACCCGGGCGGTCGCCTACCTCCGCCAGGGCTTCATCGCCGACAAACGCGGGGACCGGCAAAAGGCGGTGCTCTGGGGTCGCAAGGCGCTGATGGAGGATCCAAACTGCCAAGACGCGACTGACTTCCTGCAGCGTATCGGTGAACTCTAGAAGACCCCGCGTCTGCGGAGCCTCATATGGGCGGCCTTCCTTCGAATTCGTTTTCGCCCTAGACTCTGATTTCGAAAGAGAAACGAGCGAGTTATGCCGACGTATACGACCGACGACCAGGTAACGATCGCCTACCGAGTGTTGGGCTCGGAGGATGGGGTAGTTGTTCTCTTTGTCCACGGCTGGATGATGAACGGCCATGTCTACGACGACTTGCTCGCGCTGCTCGATACCCGCGCTCTGCGCTGTGTGATCCCGGATCTACGGGGCGCTGGTGACTCTGACAAACCGGCGAGCGGCTATACGCTCGAGCGTTATGCCGCCGACATTGAGGGGCTCATCGGCGAGCTAGGCTGCGAACGTGTGACCCTCGTCGGTCACTCGATGGGCGGCCAGGTGGTGCAGATGGTCGCTGCGAGCATGCCCGAGCGAATCGTCGGTGTGGTGCTCATCAATACGGTGCCGGCCTCGGGTATCCCGCTTCCCGAGGACGCTCAGGGGCTCTTTCGCGGGGCCGCCAGCCGCGAGCCGCAGGCGACGATCCTCGGCATGGCCACGGTGGCGCTCTCCGAGGCGAGCAAAGAACGCCTGCTCTCGCTCGGGGCCACGGTTTCGTCTGCATGCATCGCCGAGAGCTTCGACGCCTGGAGGCTCGGGGGTTTTGCCGAGCGCCTGTCGTCGATACGCTCGCCTGTGTTGGTGATCTCTACTGACGATCCCTTTTTGCCGCCGGATTTCCTGCGCCAGGCGGTTGTCGATCCGATCGCCAACGCGCGCATGGCGACGTTGTCCGGGGCCGGTCACTATCCCCTCGTCGAGCGCCCGATTGAGACGGCTGCGGTCGTCGAGAGCTTCTTTGCTGGGCTCGGCTTTGGTGGCAGCGGCGCTTCCACTGGCTCCTCGAGCTAAAGGGCGCCCCTGTCTGTGGGCATGGGCGTTTACGGCGGTCTTGCGCTGGGGCTGAAGCTAGCGTTTTGTCTCGCGGTCGCGGGCCCGGCTTGCGCACCGCTGAGCTACTCAGGGTACTACTCGAAGGCTGCACAATCGACGGCGCCGTTGCCCGAGCGGGCGAGGATATTTTTGGTAGCGGGCGGTCTTGATGTCGCCAACTTCGCCGATGAAATCCTCGAGCAGCGCCGGTTTTGGCGGGCTCGAGGCTTTGGCGACGACGAGATTGTCTGCTACTACGCGAGGCCGACCGAGTCTGGCTTCCGCGGTGATCGACGCCAATTTCGGGCGATCTTAGCGGATCTAGGAGGGTGCTATGCGGCGTCGGTATCCAAGTTACGCGAGCACTTGCAGGCGGCTGCTTTGCGGTCTCCGCCCTTTATTTATATATATATGTCGAGTCATGGAATCGACGGTCTTATCGGCGATGACGTCGAACTACCGCCAAACGAGCGAGCGCTTCTGGATCGCTACATCATCCAACTCGGCGAGGGTCCAGGACAGGGCATGCGCGCCTGGCCTGTGCTCGCGGCCTATCGCGGGGGAGCAGCCTCCGAGGAGCTGCTCTGGACTCCAGACCTCCTTGCCGAGGTATTGTCTGGTTTTGCGGCCGAAATCCCGAAGATCGTTGTGCTTCAGGCTTGCCACAGTGGTGGTTTTGTCGAGGAGCCGCGGGGCCGTGCGCGGGCTCTTCGGGAGATCCCAAACCTCACGGTGATCGCCTCGGCACGCTTTGATCGCACGAGTTTTGGCTGTGACCCTGGGCCGTCGCAGACCTACTTCGGCGGGCTGTTTAATGCTCTGTTGAGTCGCACTACAAATGGCAGAGCGCCACCGGAGATCCGTTGGCGTCTCCTTTTTGAGGAGCTTCGTCGGGCGATCGAGGCGCTTGAACGCCGACAGGGCGTGAGGCCGTCATTGCCGGTGTTTTTTGCGTCAGAGTGAGTGAACTACCTTCTTGCCTAACGGGCATGTTCTTGGAGCCACTTGTTGATCTTATCGCCGAGGATCTTGCCAGCTGGGTCACCGCCGATCTCATCGAGCGAGCGGCGAGCGGCGGCGATGGCCTCTTCGCTGCGTCTGGACTGGTAGGTGATGCGGGCGAGGGCGAAGCGCGCCTCGGCCCGTTGGTAGGCGGGCACAGAGGGCTCACTGCGCAGCTCCAGGGCGCGACGGCAGGCGCGAAATGAACGAGCCGTGTCGCCCTTTGCGGCCCAGGTCTCACAGAGTGCGAGGCTGCCGCGGGCGACTGCTGGATTGTTTGTGCCCATTGTCGACTCTAGAGTCTCGATGGCTCGTTTGTGGTGATCGAGGGCCTCGTCGAGGCGTTTGGCGAGGGTGAGTGCGCGGCCGAGTTCGACGCGGATCGAGGCCCCCAAGAGGCGCCCATAAGAGCCGGGGATCGAGCGTGCTGTTTCGGCTGCGGCCTGGAGCCGAACGATTGCCGCATCGGTGTGACCGCGGGCAGATTCGGCGAGGCCGAGGTTTCGCTGGGCCCGGGCATCGCGGCGCTTGTCGCCGAGGCGACGGACTGCGGCGGTGAGGCGCGGCGTCAATCGATCCGCGTCGTCATGGCGTTGGAGATCGACGCCGAGAACCCGCACCAGGAGGGTGAGGCTGTCGATCGCGACCTCGTCGTGACGGCTGGCCTCGGCGTGCCAGAGCGCCTCTTTTAGGCTCCGCTCGGCGCCCTCGTAGTCGCCGCGAAGGTCCTCGAGTTGGCCTTGGAGGAGGTAGGCCTCGGCCCTTACCGCGAAGTTGTCGATATGCCCGGCCTCGGTGCTGACTTGGCGGGTGATGGTCAGGGCCTCGTCTGGGCGGCCGAGCCATGCGGTTGCCCGAGCGCGGTCGAG
The DNA here is from genome assembly GCA_964474905.1 of uncultured Nannocystis sp. GTDB lineage: Bacteria > Myxococcota_A > Polyangia > Nannocystales > Nannocystaceae > JADJRG01. The sequence continues at coordinate 46,986 of CAYYUP010000012.1, forward strand.
ATCGGCACGGAGGCGGGTGCTGAGGTCGGCGAGCTTGGGGTCCTCGGAGGTCTCAACGCGGACCTGCAGCGAACTCGGATCGGAGCAGGGCGTCAGGCTGAGGAGCGCGTAGGCGGCAGAGAGGGCGTGGCCTTGGGCCGCCGCAGGGAGTTCTCCGAGTCCCTCAGAGAGGGCGTGTAAGGGGCCCAGGCGACGTTCGAGACAGGCTCGTTGGTGCTCGACAAAGTCGTTGCGGCTGTCTCCTCGAATCTGGTCGAGGAGACAGAGGTAGCGAAATGTTCGCGAGAGATCGGCTGTCATCTCGTCGAGGAGATCGTCGACTCGGCGCCAGGTTTGGTTGGCGTCAGCGAGCCCCGAATCGGCGAAGCGCTGCTCGAGCTCGCGTTCACGGTCGGGGCCGTAGGCCTCGGCGAGAGGAGCGGCGGCGGCCTGACAGGAGGAGCCGTCGAGGAGGTGGCCTTCGTCCTGCTCGCGGAGTTGAAAGAAGCCAAAGGTGGCGATCATCAGACCGACGCAGAGCACCATCAATGCCCTAAGCCAGCTCTGCTGCGGTCGACCGGGGTCGTCTGAGAGTTCGGCGAGGAGCGCGTCCATCGACGGGTATCGCGCTCCTGGATGCACGGAGAGGCCGCGGAGCAGGATATTTCGCAGCCAGTTAGGGACTTCGCTCTCCTTGGGAGCTTCGACGATCTCGCCGTTGATCACCGCCTTGCGGACCCGGGCGATGGTATCGCCGCGAAAAGGTCGCTCGCCGTAGAGTCCCTCGTAGAGCGCGACACAGTAGGAAAATTGATCTGTGCGGGCGTCGACCTGAAGGTTTAAATACTGCTCTGGCGCCATGTAGGCGGGCGTACCCGCCATGCCACCGGTTCGCGTGAGACGGAGTTCAAAGACCGATGAACTCTGGTTCGACAGCGACTTTATCGCGTCGGCGAAGGTATCGGGGCGCTCGGCGTGACCACCGTCGGCGCGGGCGAGCCCAAAGTCGACGACCCGGATGCGACCATCGCGGCCGAGCAGCACGTTGTCGGGCTTAAAGTCGCGGTGGATGATGCCGGCCTTATGGGCCGCAGCGAGCCCGCGACCAGCCTGGAGGAAGAGCGCTAGGATGTCTGACCAGGCCCGAAATTTGTTCTCGGTGCCATCGGCGAGCGGTTCGGGCGGCTGGCGCATCCACTTGGTCAGGGTCATGCCCTTGACGAACTCCATGGCGATGAAGATCTGCTCGTTGACCGTACCGACGTCGTAGATCGCGACTACGTTTGGATGCGAGAGTTTGGCCAGCGCCTTGGCCTCGCGCAGGAGTCGAGCGCGGGCGGTCGAGCTCGAGCTCGACTGCGAAACCTGAGCGTGCAGGACCTTAAGTGCGACCCTGCGGTCGAGGTCGGGATCGTAGGCCGCGTAGACCTCGCCCATGCCGCCCGAGCCGAGCAATTTGAGCACCGTGAAGCGGCCGATCTGGGCCGGGACCTGTTCGTCCTCCAGACCCAAAACATCGCCTCGGGCGGTAGCAGTGGCGCTGTCAGGTAGACCGCCAGCTCTGGCAGGCAGCGTCGCCGGGACCGACGAGACGGGCATCGGAGAGGTCGCAGGTACGAGTGGATCGAGGCCTCGGATCGCGACCGGCGGCGTAGCTTCGAGAGAACGATCGATCACCCGCGGGATACCGCTGCCGAGCCCGAGCATGCGCCCGCCCTGGAGCAGGTTGGTACCGAGTTTGTCTTTCGCGCTCGTGGGCGCAATACCAAGTGTCAGCGCTCGCTCGGTTGACTCGCGAGCGAGGCTCTGGGTCGTCGGTGTGTGCTCGAGACTGGCGGCGGGCGGCGTGCGTTCGAGGGCCGGTGACGGTTCTGACTTGGGAGTGGGCGCGGCGTGCTCGTCACGCTCATCTTTGTCTTTGTCTTTGTCTTTGTCTTTGTCTTTGTCCGCTGTTCTGGCGGTGGGCGGCGAGCTTTGTGTTTTGCCGGCGGGCTTCGGGCGGGTGTCGGTGTTGTGCCTCGAGGTGCGGGCTTTTTTGCCGACAGGAAGAGCGCCGAGGCCGGGCAGTGAGGGCGGTGGCGGCAGGTTGCGGAGCGCCGCCAGGATCCCCGCGGAGGGCCGTGGCGCGTTGCGATCCGCGTCATCGCTACCACCTGTCACCACGGCGGCATCCTACCACGTAGTCCCGAAAAAACGGTCTGCAAGGGCCTGCACGAAGCCTCGCGAGCTACGGCTTGTTGGCGCCGCTCCGCTGTTGCACACTCGCCCCCATGTCAAAGTTGAAGGTCACCATCGTCTCTCTGGCTGCGGTCAGCACCTGTGTGTTCGGCGCGTGGACGTTGGGCTCCTGTGTTTGGGGTGAGCATGAGTCTGCGGGTGCGGAGCACCTCGCCAATCAGATCTGGCTCGAGCGACTGCCGGCCAACGACCGCGACATGATCACGCACTTCCTCGCACTCGATACCCGTGACGGTCGTTTTGGGATTGTCGGTCGCTCCTCGAGTTGGCGCCACATCATCGAGGTCTTTAAGTGGGGCCGTAAGGGCGATCGTCTAAAGCTCTTCTTCCCGCAAGAGCGCAGCCGAGCGGCCTTTACGGTGCGCACCTGGGAGTGCAAGGGAGAGGCGCCGGCGCCCTTCGAGCTCTGCCTCGAGTTCGCTCGTGGCGACCGTTCCGCGACGTTCTACAGCCGCCATGAGTGGGTCGTCGAGCCGCAAGCGTTTGTCGAGGACAGGGACGAGGTGCTTCGCGAGCTGGCAGCAGATCACGCCGAGCTTCGCCCCCTCGTCAGGTCGTTGACGGCGATCGATACGGAGGTCGGTGCAGTTGTCGAGGACGACGTGGTCACCGCTGATGACAGCGCCGCCTGGGCGCACCTAGATGGGCGCTGAGTCCTCGGTTCCGCCGTCCTGCGCTCGTGGCACGGTCGAGGTCGAACTCTACGGGTTGCCCCGTCTCTACGCCGGTGGCGAGTGTTGCCGGGTAGCGGCGGGCACCCTCTCCGAGGTCCTGGCCGCGCTTGTGGTGCTCTATCCGGGGCTTTCACCGGCGTTGATCAACGGAGCGATGCCGACGGATCTGCTTCGGGTCGCGCTTGACGGTGGCGAGATGATCGAGGCCTCCGACCATGTGCTTTGCGCGGGTTCGGTGCTGGTACTGGTTTCGGCGCAGGCGGGGGGCTAGATGGGGCTCTTTCGCCAGATCCTCAGCGTACGTTTGCACGGTCGGAGTGTCGAGTGTGAGCGCATTCCGCTGGAGGATTCAGTCTATCGCTCTTACATCGGTGGCGTCGGTCTAGGTGCCTATCTGCTCTGGCGCTTCGCTCCTAAGGGGGTCGATGCCCTCGCGCCGGAGGCCCCGCTGATCTTCGCTCTTGCGCCCCTGCTCGGGACCCCTTTAACGACCAGTGCCAAGCTCGCGGTTGTCTGCAAAAGTCCGCTGACCGGGAGGATCTCAGACGGCCTCTCGTCGTCGCGTTTTACCCTCGCGGCCAAGCGTTTAGGCGTCGATGCGATCGTCGTGCACGGTGCTCTCGATCACCTGTCGATCGTGCACCTCGATCAGGATCTCGGGCGCTGTCGGGTCGAGCGTGCGCAGCGGCTTGCGGGTGCCTCGCCTGCGGAGGTTGGGGCGCAGCTCTCGGGCGCTCATGTTGCGGCGATCGGCGAGGCGGGGGAGCGCCTGGTGCGTTTTGCTTCGCTGGCAAACGACGGGCGCCATGCCGGTAGAGGCGGTGTTGGGGCGGTGCTCGGCGCCAAGCGAGTCAAGGCGATCACGGTGCGCGGTGATGCGATGGCGACGCTCGCCTTGCCGGCGGCGGTGCACGAGCGCGCTCGTGACCTCGCATCCCGGAGTCGCGGGGCTGCAACCGACAAGTACCGGCGCCTCGGCACGGCGGCGAATCTTGAAACGTTTGATCGTCTGCGGATCCTGCCGTCGCGGAATTTTCAGGAGGTGTCGATCGGTCGTCGGCAAGCGCGTCAGCTCTCGCCCGAGGGGTTGCGGGCCGAGGCCGGTCATATTCGGGGGGGCTGTGCCGGTTGCACGATCGCCTGTGATCACCGCTACGGTGGCACTCGTGTGGAATACGAAAGCCTCTTCGCTCTCGGTCCGCTCTGCGGTGTGCAGCGCCCCGATCGCCTGTTGGCAGCGGCCGCGGCCTGTGATCGCCTGGGTGTCGATACGATCTCTACGGGTGGCACTCTGGCCTTCGCGATGGAGTGTGCGGAGCGGGGTCTTGTGCCCTGGTCGCTGCGCTTTGGTGACGACCTTGTGCCTTGGATCGAGCGCATCGCTGCCCGCGAAGGCATCGGTGACAAGCTCGCCGAGGGGACTCGCCGCCTGGCCGAATTCATCGGTCAGGGGAGCGAGCGCTTCGCCTGTCACGTAAAGGGGCTCGAGCTTCCAGGTTACGAGCCGCGGACGATGCAGACCATGGCGCTAGGTCTCGCGGTCGCTGCACGGGGGGCAGATCACAACCGCAGCGGCGCCTATCAGGCGGATCTGCGGCCGGGCGTCGATCGTTTTGCGGCCGATCTTGAGCGCACACCGCCGCGAGTGATCGAGACCGAAGACCAGGCGGCGCTCCTCGATTCGCTCATCCTCTGCAAGTTTCTTCGCGGGGCGATCGGCGACCTGTGGCGCGAGGGCGCCGAGCTGCTGCAGATGACCGCAGGCCTCGATCTTAACGCTGCCGAGTTGCGATCGGCGGTCCGTCGCATCGTCGCTCTGCGCCATCTGTACAACCGCCGCGAGGGCTGGACGATCGCCGAGGACACCCTGCCGGATCGGTTTTTCTGCGAGCCTCTGGAGAACGGCGAGGTGGTCTCGCGAGAGCTTCTTCGGGGCATGGTCGCGGGGTATTATCGAGCCCGTGGGTACGCCGCGGATGGCACCTTGGGGCCGGCGCTCCTGGATGATCTAGGGCTCCGTTTTGAGTGAGGGCGGGCTTGCCCTGTCATCCGCTGGGTGATACTTCGATTTGCCTATGATGAAGATTGAAATTTCCTCGGTATCGAGCTTTTGTTTGGTCGGTTGTGCAGCTCTTGGCCTCAGCCTGAGCGGCTGTGATGGCGACGATATGGGCGACTCAGATTCGGCGACCACCGGAGAGACCGAGACAACGGGCACGAGCGGAGACTCCGAGACTGAGGGTAGTACCGGCGATACGGAGAGCAGCACTGGTAGCACCAGTACCTCCGGGGGGCCTGTGGACTACGTGGCGGATATCCAGCCGATTTGGGACAGTCGCTGCGTCGTCGGCTGTCACACTCCGGGGGGTAGCAAGGCTGCGATTCCTCTCGACCCAGATGTCTCTTACGACACGTTGGTTGGCAAGCCCTCGGTCCAGCTGCCGTCGATGAATATGGTCGAGCCGGGCGATCTCGATACCAGCTACCTCTGGCATAAGCTCAACAAGCAACAGGGCGACGTCGGCGGCAGCGGATCCTCGATGCCCCTCGGGGGCATGCTCCCGGCGGATGAACTGGCGAAGGTCGAGACGTGGATTAAGGACGGCGCACAGAGTTAGCCTCGAGCCTCGGGTTTTCGGGCCGGAGAGGGGCGAAGAGCGGTGGTGCGAGCTGCTGTCTTCGCCCTTTTCGTTGTGGTTCGGCATTAGTGGTTCGGAAGTGCACGACTGCATCAATTGTGCTCGTCAATACGAGGGCGTCTGTCGGGCCTGTTGCTTTGCCGTCAATGCTGTGGCTTGGCTTACATCCCATGCTTGATGTACTGCAGCGAGCCCGCGAATCTCGGTTTTTGAGGCCTGAGCCGTTGCTATGCGCGGGTTGTCGCTGGCACCCTGACAGTTCCTAACTCGATCTTTTCAATGCTCTCAACTACGAGGAACACCATGTTGAACAACCTTCCACGGGCCCTTATCGGTCTTTTTATGTGCGCAGCGATGACTGCGTGTGTCGGCGACGATAGCGGCAGCACCGACAGCGAGACGACCGATCCATCGAGCACGACCGAGGCCAACACGGGCTCGACCACTGAGTCCTCGACCACCGAGTCCTCGACCGGCTCGACCAGCGAGACCGACGGCACGACCACAGACGCGACGACGACGGATTCGACAGATACGATGGTGATGACGACGGATGGAACGACCACCGACGGAACGACCACCGATGTGACGACGACGACGACGGACGGCACGACCACAGACGCGACGACGACGACGACGACGACGGACGGCACGACGACGACCACCACCACCGACGGTGACATGGGCTTCGCCGCCGAGGTCTATCCGATCATCGCGGCGAACTGCAGCTGTCACGTCGGCGGTGCTCCGGCGGGTCTCGCGATGCCGGATGCGGATACGGCATTCAGCAACCTCGTCGATGTCGACGCGGGACAGGCGATGCGCAAGCGAGTCGCCCCGGGCATGCCTGGCATGAGCTACTTGGTCAACAAGATCGAAGGCACGCATCTAGACGTCGGTGGAAGTGGCGGCCAGATGCCCAAGGGCGGCCCACCGCTCGCGCCTGCAGACGTGATGGTCATCAAGGATTGGATCGCCGACGGAGCGATGCCCTAAGCCGGACGCGCTAACCGTCGGTGCGTTCTGCACCGCGCTCAGGGCCATCGTCGGCATCGGTCGACGGTGGCTCTTTTACGAATACTCCAATTGCCATCGATGAACCTGGTCAAATTGGGCGCTCTCGAGGATAGCTACCTCTGGCATAGGCTCAACAATACACAGATCAGTGTCGGCGGTTTGGGGGCATATTTTCGGCGGACAATCTGGCGACGGTCGAGAGGTGGATCCGGGACGACATCAGCTTTATCGCCTCGATGCCCAAGGGCGGTCCGCCGCTCGCACCCGAGGACATCTCAAGACCATCACCGATTGCATCGCCAGAGGGGCGATGTTCTAGACCGGAGGGTGCCCGAGTCGATGCGTTGTGGACCCGAAGCCTGGGCCGCGGCGCCTCAGTCGGGAGAGATCTTCTGCGGGGTCTTCGCGGGGGCAGGCTGTGCAGATCCCGACGTACGAGCGGAAGAGGTCGGCTTGTCACCGGGATAGGGGCTCCTAGGACCCCGGTATTTGCCACGCGGTGTTCTTCTACTTGGCCAGGTGCTTGACTCCTCGCCGAAAAGGGGGCAGCCTCCGTGGCTCCCCAGTCTTCGGGGGAGAATTCGTCATGGCTCAGGTTTGTCAGGTCACCGGAAAGCGCCCACTCACGGGCATGAACGTCTCCCACTCGCACATCCGCACCAAAAAGCGGACGAGTCCAAACCTGCACGAAAAGCGCTTTTGGGTTGCAGATGAAAACCGCTTTGTGCGCCTCCGAGTGAGCGCTCATGGCATGCGGATCATCAACAAGCGCGGCATCGAAGCTGTGCTTCGTGACATTCGCGCCCGCGGCGTCAAGGTCTGAGCAGCGATCGAGTTGCTCGAGTGGGTGCATCGCCCGCAAAGCATCCCGTGTATCAAGTGATACGCGGGCGCTTTTGTTTAACGACCAACGATCCAGAAGCCACGACCGTTGGTGTGATGTTGAGATCCGCGACGGGACTCTGCGCAGATCCACAGCTCTTCGCGATAGGACTTCATCGCCGGAGCACGCCACAGCCGCCCTGGATCGGACGCAGCGTGGGCGGTGGGCTCTAGCGGGTGCGTCGCCAGTGGGGCATCGAGCCGTGCGGCGCGTGGAAGTATTTGACCGGCGAGACGAAGCGAAAGTTGGTGACCCGGCTGGTGTAGACGCAGGCGTAGGCGTCGACCTGGTCGCCGAAGCGGCTGGTGTCCTTGCGCGAGGCGAAGAGCGAGCCCCAGTACTTATTGAAGGCCGCGTCGGTCTCAGCGATGCGCCGGCTGAGCGTGTCGGCGGTCTCCTCCTCGTACTTTCGCAGGCGCTCGAGGCGATGGCGGAGCTGGGCCTTGGCCTCGTCGAGCAGCGCTTCTGGGCTGGTGTCGAGGGTCGACCCGTCGAGATCCGTGCTGCTCATGCGAGAGAGCTTATGGGTGAGGTAGCGGAGGGCTGTGATCTCGTCGGTCAGCTTGATCTGGAGCCTCGACAGGCGCTGGATCTCCTCGAGGGTGATCTGACGGGCGCGACGGACTTCGAGTTCGTGCTCGAGATCGTCGATGATCAGCGCAGTTCGCCAGCCTGAGCTCTTTTTAGAGCGCACGATGTCGCCGTAGATGTGATCGCCGACGTAGAGGATTTCGTCGGGATGGATGTCCATCGCCCGTTGGAGGCCGGCCTGGTTGCCTCCCTGGTAGATGCGACCGCGGCGGGGCAGGCTGACGCCTTCGCCGATCGGTTTGCCCGCCATGTTGAGCTCTTGGAAGGGCTCTTGTTTGGTGAAGAATCCGGGCTTGCGGGAGCCGACGATGATCCAGTCGAAGTAGGCGTGCCAGCTCTCGTAGGTCTTGAGCTTGTTGCCTAAGAGACAGGTGAGAACTGCGTCGGTGTATTTGTAATAGGAGTTGGTCAGGAGGAAGAGGCGTTTGCCGGCCGAGCGGAACTTGTGCAGCATCGGCCCGAGCTCAGGGTCGACGTCGAAAAAGCGCCCTGGGTCCGCCATGATCTGGCCCTTGATCGTATCGTCTTGGTGCGAGAGATCGATACAGGAGCGCACGTCATCCCAGGCCTGGGCGTAGGTCGGCAGCGGGCGCTTGGTCCAAAGCTCTGGTGTGGCGTCGATGAGGTCGACGATCTCGGCGAAGAGGTTGACCTCGGGTAGTGAAAAGAGCGTGTCGACCGGCGCGAAACGCTGATGCTCGGTGCCCAGACGTTGGGCCCGGTAGAGCTCCTTGCGCTCCGGACGGGAGAGCAGGCGCTTGCCGTGGTAGACGGTGCCGACGTAGCCGTGCCGGTCCATCTTGACGACGTTGCCGTAGGTCTTGTCGACCATCAGCCCGCGGATCGCGAACTCTGGATCGGCGCGCATCGACTTGATCTCCGCCGGGTATCCGCGAGCCAGGAGCTTGCTGACAGTGCTATCGATCGACAGGCGTTCGAGTTCCGCTTGGCGGTAGATCGCCAGCGTGTAATCCATATCAAACCCGACCGCGGTGATGCGCTCGAAGGCGAGGTCGCGGTTGGTGAAGATCCTCGAGGTAGAGGGGACCTCAACCTCGAGATCTGCGTCGAAGAGAAGCTTGCGGAGCGGGTGGGGGAGCCCAGCGTCGATGGCCATGAGGACCGACGAGCCTAGCACTGTTGACTCGATCGAGTTCCCTCGCAAATGGGGGCATTCCCGCGCTAGAGGTATCTAGGACGCGCTATAAGGCGCTTTCGCCCTTGACTCAAATAGGAGGATGCGCGGAACGCGATTGCCAACTTTGTAAGTTACTACCCACAAAGAATTGTCGGCTAGATTACATGATTGCGTCACTTCGTAGGCTGGCGTACCGTCCGTCCCCCCAAAGAGACGCCGTGCAGAATACCATCACGAAAGACGAGAAACGCGCACTCTGGTACCTGCGGAAGATCCCGTTGCTCGAAAACATCCACCCCGAGAAGCTCGTGGAGCTTGCGGGGCAGGTTGAGGTCCGTGAGATCCGTCGCCGTCAGGTCATCTATCTACCGGGCGATCCGGGGGATCGGGTCTTTTTCATCAACGGCGGCCGCGTCAAGTGTTCGAAGGTCTCCCGTGACGGCAAGGAGCTGACCTTGGCCTATCGCGGCGGCGGCGACCTCTTCGGCGAACTCTGTGTCTTTGACAACATGCCTCGCGAGGAGATGGCCGAGGCGATGAAGAACGCGATCATCACCGAGCTGCCCCGCGAGGTCTTCTTTCGGCTCTTGATGTCCGACGGCGCTTTTATCTTTAAGTTTGCGACGATCGTCGGTCAGCGTCGGCGGCAGATGGAGACCAAGCTCGAGCATCTAGTCTTCCGCGATGTGCACGCCAAGTTGGCGGCGCTGCTCATCGAGCTCGCTGGCCAGTACGGGGTTGAGTGCGAGCGAGGTGTGCAGATCGTTCTCAAGATCACCCACCAAGAGATGGCAAATCTGATCGGTTCGACCCGCGAGACGATTTCGCTGACCCTCGCCCATTTCAAGAAGCGGCATCTCCTAGATTTGCTCGGGCGAACCGTCGTGCTCCTGGACAAGGATGGGCTCCAAGCGATGACCTAGGCCTTCTG
>CAYYUP010000012.1:57175-62804 GCA_964474905.1 uncultured Nannocystis sp.
TGTGTCTTCTATTTGTCGACGGCTTTGCCGAGCATTGCAGCTAGGGTCTCGCGGACGTATCGAAGGCCCAGGCGCACGCTCTGCTCGCGGCTCTCTGCGCTCTCCCCCAGCGGCGGTGCGAGCTCGACCAGATCACCAGCACAGATGCCGATCTCGGCGCCCAAACGGCGGATGAGTTCGACGACAAAATCGGGCTCGAGACCGTTTGGCTCGGGGGTACCGGTGGCGTCGGCGAAGCGGGCATCGGTGCCGTCGATATCGTTTGAAAAATAAACCGATTGCACGCCGCGTTCGCGCAGATGTTTGAGGATCGCGTCGAGGCTGGCGGATGGATCGGCGAGGCATTCTGCGGCCCAAAATTGACGCACGCCGAGGGTGTTTTGCCAGTGCTCTTGGTCGCGCTGGGAGGCGCGGATGCCCACCTGCACCATGCGTCCGTCGCGGCCGAGCAGGTCATTCGCGTGGTACGACCAGGTCGCGAAGCAGTAGCGCACGCCCAGGCGCTCGGCGAGCAAATCGGTGTGCGCGTCGGGCTGGACGATGCCCCAGCGATCGCGGCGTGACCTGGCCAAAGCGGCGCTCACAGGCCAGGCGATCGAGTGGTCACCGCCGAGCACGAGTGGCCGCACATCTGGGTTGAGCGCGAAGATCAAATCGAGCGCTCGCTCGGCCGAAGAGAGCGGAGAGACCGGCAGCGTCGCGGCGATCGCAGGATCGAGGTCGGGGTAGAGCGCGCGCTGGCTCTGGTTGCGCTGGTGTTCGCTCAACATCTCGTCGTGCAGGAGCTGGGGCACGCAGAAGACGTCGCCGATGTCGATCACGCCGAGTTCCGCGGCGCGTTCGGGCCACTCGGTATCGGCGTCGAGCCAGGCGCTGCGCAGTGCCTGCGGCCCGAGGTTGGCTCCCCGACGGAAGCTCGCGCCGATGTCCGTGGGCATGCCCAGGATCACGGCCTTGGCGTTGACGATGCCGGCGAGAGCCAGGCGCCAGCGCTCCTGGACCTGGGCTTCGTCGTCGGCCCCGTAGAGGCGACGCTGGAGCTCGAGTTGCTCGCTGCGCCCGGTAGAGACCAGGTAGAGGCCGCCACAGGCCGGTCGCAGGAGGGCGGCGAGTTCGTCGACCGGAGAGAGCTGCGGAGGCGTCTTGCTTGCCATTTCGGCACGCTAGCGCGGGTCGGTGCCTCGTGCCTATCGGAGACGGCTCATTCGTTCGCTTTGCTCGGTTGCTCGGTTGCTCGACCGAGCGCTTGTCAGCTCTGGAGGTGCTGTGCGAGGTAGCGTCCGGTGTGGCTGCTCGCGACCTTGGCGACCTGTTCGGGGGTGCCGGTGGCGATCACCTTGCCGCCCTCATCGCCGCCCTCGGGACCGATGTCGATCACGTGATCGGCGTAGGCGACGACGTCGAGGTTATGCTCGATGACGACCACCGTATTGCCCTCATCGACGAGGCGATCGAGGACCTGCAGGAGGAGTGCGATGTCGGCGAAGTGGAGGCCCGTGGTGGGTTCGTCGAGCACAAAGAGGGTATTGCCGGTGGACCTGCGGGCGAGCTCTTTGGCGAGCTTGATCCGCTGGGCTTCGCCGCCGGAGAGGGAGAGTGCGCTCTGGCCGAGCGTCAGATAGCCGAGGCCGACGTCACGCATCGTCTCGAGTTTTTGGCGGATGCTCGGGTGGCTGGCAAAGAACTCTGCGGCCTCGCCAACCGGGGTCCCCAGGGCGTCGGCGATGCTCTTGCCGCGGTAGGTGATGGCGAGGGTTTCGCGGTTGTAGCGGCGACCGTCGCAGGCTCGGCAGGTGACGTAGATGTCGGGCAGGAAGTGCATCTCGATTCGTCGCAGACCGCCGCCTTGGCAGGTTTCACAGCGTCCACCCTTGACGTTGAAAGAGAAGCGGGCCGCCGTATAGCCGCGGATCTTGGCCTCATTGAGGCCGGCGTAAAGGCTGCGGAGATCGGTGAAGAGGCCGGTGTAGGTCGCCGGGTTGGATCGTGGCGAGCGGCCGATCGGTGACTGATCGACGTAGATGACCCGATCGATGTGATCGAGGCCAGTGATCGCTCGATGGGGCAGGCCAAAGCTGGAGGCGCCGTTGACCCGCCGCTTGGCCTCGGCGAGCAGGGTGTCGATGATGAGCGTCGACTTGCCGGAGCCGCTGACCCCAGAGACGACCGTGAGCGTGCCCAAGGGGATTCGGGCGCAGACATCACGGAGGTTGTTACCGGAGGCGCCGCGGATCTCGATCGACGCTCGGTCGGTGGGTCGGCGCCGCTTTGGACGTTGGATCGACTTGCGGCCGCTGAGGTAGGCGGCGGTCAACGAGTGCGGGTCGCTGAGGATGTCGGCGAGGCGGCCGGCGGCGACGACCTGACCGCCTTGCACCCCGGCGAGCGGTCCCATGTCGATGATGTAATCGGCGGCGCGGATGGTCTCTTCGTCGTGCTCGACGACGAGCACCGAATTGCCGAGGTCACGGAGTTGCTCGAGGCTGGCGATCAGGCGCTCGTTGTCCCGCTGGTGGAGGCCGATGCTGGGTTCGTCGAGGATGTAGGTGACGCCGACCAGGGCGGCGCCGATCTGGGTCGCCAGGCGGATGCGCTGGGACTCGCCGCCGGAGAGCGTCATCGTCGGTCGGTCGAGGGTGAGGTAGCGGAGGCCGAGTTCGATCATGAAGTGCAGGCGTTGCCGGGCCTGACCGAGGATCGCCTCGGCGATCTCACCTTCCTCGGGGGGCAGGTCGAGATCGGCGAGCACAGGGGCGAGCTGCTGCAGGGGCAGGGCGGCGATGTCGGCGATGTTGCGCCCGCCCAGACGCACCATGCGGGCCTCTAGACGGAGGCGTTGGCCCTCACAGCTCGGACAAGGCACATCGCTCATGTACTCGTCGAATTCGCCCGAGTCGGAACTCTCATCGTCGAAGGTCGGCTCGTCGCTCTCCTTGGCAGAGCCGCCCTTGGCCCCGAGTTGTTTGTGGATGAGCGCAGGGATCACGCCTTCGAAGGGGCGACCATCGGCGGCGCTACCCTTGGCGCGGCCGCTTTTTTTGCCTCTTCGCGCGGCCCCGCGGCCCCTGCGGGCGAGGCCCGGTACGACCTCGTCGCCGCTGCCCTGCAGGAGGATTATGCGGTGCTCCTCGGGGAGCTTTTTCCAGGGTGTATCGAGGTCGATGTCAAAGTGCGCAGCGAGTGCCGAGAGCTCTGCCTTGAGGACCCGCGAGCGGCTCCGGCTCCAGGGGCGAATTGCGCCCTCACGCAGGCTAAGATGGTCATTAGGGATGATTCGACGAACATCAAAGATGCGCTGTTCGCCGAGCCCATCACACTCAGGACAGGCGCCCTCGGGGCTATTAAAAGAGAAAAGCGAGGGCGTGATAGGCGGGTAGGAGAGGTCGCTCTCAAAGTCGGTGAAGTGCTCTGAAAACGAGAGTTTATGGCCAGTCGTGCAGAGGATCTCGAGGAGGCCGCCGCTCAGCCGAAGCGCGACCTCGATCGAGTCGGCGAGGCGAGCTCGGATTCCATCCTTGAGGATCAGGCGATCGACGTAGACGTCGATGTCATGGCGCTTTTCGGGGTCGATCTCGATCGACTCGGAGAGATCGCGGAGTTCGCCATCGATCGCCACTCGTACGAAGCCCTGGCGCTGGAGCTCGGCGAGCCGTTCGCTGTGATCGCCGGGGGTTTTACGGGCGACCGGGGCGATCACTGAGAAGCGGGTGCGGGGCTCTAGCTGCAGGATCGCCGCGACCATATCGTCGATGCTGTGCCGAACCATCGGTGCGCCTGTGTGGTGGCTGTAGACCACGCCGACACGGGCGAAGAGGATGCGCAGGTAGTCGTAGATCTCGGTCGAGGTGCCAACGGTGGCCCTCGGGTTGCGGCCGCTCGAGGTCTGCTCTAAGGCGATCGTCGGCGACAGGCCCTCGATCAGATCCGCATCGGGTCGGGGCAGCTGTGCGAGGAAGAGCCGGGCGGAGGCGCTGAGGCTCTCGACGTAGCGCCGTTGGCCTTCGGCGAAGATCGTGTCGTAGGCGAGGCTTGACTTCCCGGACCCTGAGGGGCCGGTGATGACGACGAGTTGGTCGCGGGGGATGTCGAGATCGATGCCCCGAAGGTTGTGGGTGCGAGCGCCGCGAATCCGAATCGTCGTCGGCGCGCTGATCGTTGGCGAGAGGGCACGGGGCCCGCTTCTCTTGCCTGGGGCATCGCCCGAGCGCGATGTCATAGGGCGAAGGAGGCCTGACCGCGGGCGAGGGAGGTCGCCGCGAACATGCTCGAGGGATCGGCGATGCCTTGACCGGCGATGTCGCGGGCGGTGCCGTGGTCCGGTGAGGTACGTACGAAGGGCAGGCCGAGGGTCATGTTGACGCCGTCGTGCATGTGGAGGAGCTTGAAGGGGCCCAGGCCCTGGTCGTGGTACATCGCGACCAACCCGTCGTAACGGCCGCTCGCGTGCTGCGGGAAGGCGGTGTCGGCGGGCAGCGGACCGGCGAAGGTGATGGGTGCTCCGGACTCGACGGCCCAGGCTTGGAGGGCTTTGATCGCCGGTGTGATCACGGTGCGCTCTTCGCTCCCTAGGAGGCCGCGCTCGCCCGCGTGGGGGTTGACCCCGAGCACGCCGATGGTCGGCGCCGCGATCCCGAAGTCGCGGTGGAGGGCGAGCGCTAGCAGGCGGCCGGCGCTGATGATGCGCTTTGGAGTGAGCGCGTCGGGGACGGCGCGGAGCGGGATATGGATCGTCGCCGGCACTACGCGCAGACGCGGGCCAACCATCAACATCGCCACCTCGTCGACACCTGCCCGATCCGCCAGGTATTCAGTGTGCCCGGGGAAAGCGAAGCCCTCGGCGTTGCAGCGTGCCTTATCGATGGGCGCGGTCACCAACGCGACGAGGGAGGGATCGTCGACATTGATGATGTGATCGACGGCACGCGCGAGTGCCTGGACTTGGGTCATAGGGCTCGGCAGATCCGCGGCCAAGAGGGGCTCGATCGCGGCCCAGCCGCGGCGGGCCCAGGCTTTTCCAAGCGTCTCACAGAGCTGCTTGAGGACCCTTGGGTCGGCGAAAATACGATCGCTCGCGTTGAGCAGGCCCGCATCACCCAAGCGGAGCAGAAGCTCTGGGCCGATGCCTTCGGGGTCGCCCTGAGTGAGGACTAGCTGCCGCTGCCCGTCGCGTTTGCGAGGGCTCTGGGTGCCCTTTGGACCCCGGGGATCCTGCGGGCGGGCGCCAGAGGTCGGCGTGTTTGGGGGCTGCGAGCGGGTGGGTTGCATCGGCTTCGCCAGTGGCGCGGACGGGTCCGGGATCCTACCATGATGGGCACATGACGTTTAGCCGCAGCGAGCCCCGATCGAGGCGCCTTAGCCCCCGTTGGGGCCTCAGGGGCGCGCTGGCCCTGGTGCTCGGGGGCTCGCTCTCGATCGTTCCAGCCCAGAGCGACGGTGCGCCGCTGGTTGTCGATGCACCGTCCGGTGATGCGGCGACCCGTGGCGAAGGCGAGGGTCCTGCGATCCATCTCCGGCCCAAAAAGGGCCCGCGTCAGATGGAGCCGAGCACTTCGGCAGCCGAGCCAACGCCAACGCCAACGCCCGAAGCCGAGTCCAAACCAGCCGCCCCAAAAAAGAACAAACCGAAGAA
>CAYYUP010000012.1:62904-72411 GCA_964474905.1 uncultured Nannocystis sp.
CCGAAGAAAAAACCGAAGAAAAAAAAGAGACAGAAAAAACAGCCTAGGCTCGGCAAGCGGCAGCAGATGGGGGTCGCAGCGGCGATCGCCTCGGTCGATCTCTCCAAGCTGCCGCGGGTTGCGGATCCGACGGTGGTACCCGGCTACGCGGATCGATTTGCCGGGATCAGCGGAGTGCTCGGCACGCTGACAGGTTGGAGCGGTAGCGTTGCGGCGCCGGCGTTCGTCGATCGGCGTCGGCGATACCCACTGGTCCCCCGGCCAGAACCCTTTGGCGACACTCTGCGCCCGGGGGAGCGCTTCCGTTACGACGTTACTTTTAGCGGTAATCCCACCGGCATCGCCGAGGTCAAGGTAGGTCCACGGGAGGCCGGCGAATTTGGCAGCGGTGATCGCATCGAGCTCCTGGGCTACGCGCGTACTAGCGGCGTGGTCTCACTGTTGACGACGCTCACGTACAGGATCGAGTCGTCGATCGATGCGGCTACCGGGGCACCGCTCACGACCTACGCCGAGACCGATCGCAAGGGTTTCGGTCGCGACCGCTACCGTGAGGTGTTTACGACCTTCGGCGGTCGCGGCTTCGTCGACATCCGCGACAAGCGGACCACCGACAAAAAAAAATCCGAGATCAGGATCCGTCGACGTTTGCCGATCGACACGCTTGACTCGCTCGCGGTCATGGCTTGGGTACGGGCTTTGGAGCTCGGGCCCGGCGAACGGGCGCGTGTCTACGGGCTCGATGGCAAGGTGCTCTTGCGGGTGGATATCACTGGCCAGGGCCCGACAAAGCTCGATCCCATGCCCGGGATCGGCACTGCGCTCGGTCTCGCGACAAATGACGTATACGAGCTTGCAGGCACGATCACGCGGGTCGATCGTTACGGGGCTCCAATACCCGGTAAAAAGGTGTACAAACTTCGCGTTTGGCTCAGCGACGATGATCGGCGGATCCCTGTGGCCCTCGAGAGTGACGTTTGGCTCGGCGTTGTTCGCCTAAATCTGACGCAGTACGACCCACCTACGGACAAGGGCAAGAAGACCCCAGGTCCGGGCGACGGGCGCTGACAGGCGGGTCGGCCGGGTCCACGGTCGCGCACGCCTAAGCGATCTCTAAGCGGGGCGGATCGTCCCGTTTGGATTGTCAGGTTTGGACCGGCTTGGAGTCGCTCCAAAGGGCGCCCGGATCGGCTCCAGTAGGGCTCGGCGCCGGCTGCTCATGCGGGCACGTGAGCAGGAGAACGCCCCTGCCAAGATGTGTATGAGGTATGCTCCCGCGGCGGCAGGGGGCTGGAACCCCTAGACCACCGATTCGCGCCATGACGCAACGCTATCGCCCTCTTTACAAGCTCGACGCAGGCGGCATGGCTGAGGTCTATGTCGCCGAGTCCGAGTCGATGGCCGGCTACTCCAAGAAGGTCGCCATCAAGCGGATCCTTCCTGGGTTGATCAAGGATCAGCGCTTCACCCGGATGTTCCTCGACGAGGCCCGGGTCTCGCTGCACTTCAACCACGCGAATATCGTCTCGGTATTCGACCTGGGTGAGAGCGAGAGCACGTACTTCATCGTTATGGAGTTCGTCGAGGGCACAAACCTGAAGACGCTCCTAGAGCAGCAGGCGAACCTCGGCAAGACGATCCCGGTGCCGCAGACCTGCTGGATTCTCAACGAGATGCTCAAGGGCCTGCATTACGCCCACGAGCTCTGTGACAGCGACAGCGGCGAGCCGATGGGCATCGTTCACCGCGATGTCTCGCCGCCGAACATCCTGATCTCGTGGAACGGCGAGGTAAAGATCACCGACTTTGGTCTCGCCAAGGCGACGACCCAGCTCGAGTCGACTGACCCCGGTGTGGTCAAGGGCAAGTACGCCTACCTCTCGCCGGAGGCTGCCTTCGCAAAAGAGGTGGACCACCGATCCGATGTCTACGCGGTCGGCATTCTCGCCTTCGAGATGCTCACCGGGCGCCGCCTCTTCAAGGGCAAGAACGACTTTCAGACCATCGCCATGGTCCGCGCGAGCGAGGTCCCGAGCATTCGCTCCTTCAACAAGGCGGTGTCCAAGGACCTCGAGAAGATCATCATGAAGGCGCTGACCAAGGACGTCAGCAAGCGCTACCAGACCGCCGACGAGTTCGCCCACGACCTCCTCTCATTCCTCTTCTCGAAGCGCATGATGGTCGGCGCTCGCGATGTTATCGGCCTGGTAAAGCCGCTCCGAGAGGAGCGCGAGCGTCAGATCGCACGGCTTCGCCGCGAGCAGCAGGCCGAGCACTCGCCCGGTGGCAACCTGATCATCGACCTCATCCAAGAGGAGATGATGAACTTCAAGTCGATCGGCGAGGGCGGGAC
The DNA here is from genome assembly GCA_964474905.1 of uncultured Nannocystis sp. Classification (GTDB taxonomy): domain Bacteria; phylum Myxococcota_A; class Polyangia; order Nannocystales; family Nannocystaceae; genus JADJRG01. The sequence continues at coordinate 65,258 of CAYYUP010000012.1, forward strand.
GGCTGCCGGCTCAGAGCCGGTGGTCAGCTCGGGCTCGACGACCCCGCCGGCGCAGGGTGGCAGTGATCCGTCGACGCCGATCAACTTCGACTCCTTCAGCCCGAGTTCCGGCAGCCTAGGTCTCTCGCCGACACCTTCGCCGCTACCCTCTTCGGGGGCGATCCCATCGATGGCCGACGCCCTGGGTCTAGAACTGCCAGAGGTTGGCAAGCCCAAAGAGGGTGATGCGGAGCCCGCCTCGTTCAAGGATCCAAACCAGCAGCGAAAATCGGCGGGTCCGGTCTCCTACCCTGCGATCCCGAAGGGCGCGCGGGGCCCGGGGGGGGCCGAAGAGGCATCGCGTTCGTCTGCCCGCAAAGACTCGGCGAAACCTCTGCTACCGCCGATGCCGACCGCCTCCGAGCAATCGGCACCGCTCTGGCTCATCATGGTCGCGATCGTCGGTGTCGGCATCGTCATCTATGTGGTCATTAGCAGCAGCTAGGGCGGTCTTCGGGCGATGCTAGAGCGCTTTTTAGGGCGATCTCCGCGGCTTGATCCGACCGCCTTTGTGCATACTCGGGCGACGCTCATCGGCGAGGTTGTGGTCGGTCAAGACTCGAGTATCTGGCCGGGAGCGGTGCTCCGAGCCGACGACGCGCCGATCATCATCGGCGAGTCGACGTCGATTCAAGATGGCGCGCTGGTTCACGCGACCGAGGGCATCTCGGCGACGACGATTGGTTCGCGGGTGACGGTCGGTCATGGTGCGATCCTTCACGGCTGCAGTGTTGGCGATGATTGCCTGATCGGCATGGGTGCGATCGTCCTCGATAACGCGGTGGTTGAGCCCAAGGCCTTTGTCGGCGCCGGTGCTTTGGTGCCGCCCAACAAGGTGGTCCGCAGCGGCGAACTTTGGCTCGGCAATCCGGCGAAGAGGGTACGAGCGCTCGGTCCAAAGGATTACGCGTGGATCGAGCACTCGTGGCGGGCCTACGTCAAGCGCTCCCGCGAATACCTGGCTGAGCGGACAGGCGGTTAGGTCGATGACAGCGACGCGGTCCGGTCGCTGGCAGGTGTGGATCGACTGCGGCGGCACGTTTACAGACTGCATTGGTCGCGACCCCGTGACCGGTGAGCTGCGGGTGATAAAGCTGCTTTCGGATGAGGAGGCACCGCTGCGCGGGATCCGGCGCCTTTTGGATCTGCCTGCGGACGCACCGATCCCCCCCTGCGACGTACGTATGGGCACGACCCTGGCGACCAACGCTCTACTCGAGCGCAAGGGGGCGGCGACCGGTCTGATCATCACTCGCGGCTTCGCAGATCTCCTAGTTATCGGTGATCAATCGCGGCCTGATCTCTTCGCACTCGACGTCGAGCAGAGCCCACCGCTTTACGACGCGGTGGTCGAGATCAGTGCCCGTCGGAGCGCGGCCGGCGAGGTTGTGCGTGTGCTCGATCCGGAGGAGGTCGACGTGGCCTTGGGCAGGCTTCGTGGCGAAGGCATCCAGAGCTTGGCGATCGTGCTCGTGCACGGCTACCGCGACGGTGTTGATGAGCGGGCGATCGCGGCGCGGGCTTTGGCTTTTGGTTTTACAGAGATCGCTTGCTCGCACGAGGTCGTCGGCGAACTCGGGTTGCTCGGTCGCGGAGATACGACGGTCGTCGACGCCTACCTGACGCCGGTGCTCAGCGCCTACGTGCGCAGGCTCAGCGAGGCCTTGCCGGGCAGCAGTCTGCGCATCATGCAGTCGAGCGGTGACCTGACGGATGCCGGTCGCTTTCGCGGTCGCGATGCGATCCTCTCCGGGCCTGCGGGCGGGGTCGTTGCGGTCGGGGCCATCGCTCGTAGGGTCGGCGCAGCGCAGGTGATCGGCTTTGATATGGGCGGTACCTCGACCGATGTTTGTCGCTACGCGGGGGATTTTGAGCGCAGCTACGGGGCTGTGGTGTCGGGGGTACGGGTGCGGACGCCGATGATGGCGATTCACACGGTGGCAGCCGGTGGCGGCTCGATCTGCGCCTATGATGGACACCGCTTTACGGTCGGCCCGGAGAGCGCTGGGGCCGATCCCGGGCCGCTCTGCTACGGCCATGCCGACGCGTACGCGCTCACGCTCACCGACGTCAACCTGCTCCTGGGTCGTCTGGTCGGCGATCGATTTCCCTTTGAGCTTGACCGTGGGGCGGCCGAGCGCGAGGTCCTTCGACTCGCCGAGCGCCTGAGTGAGCGGCGCTCCGTGGTCGACATCGCGGCCGGTTTTTTTACGGTGGCGGTCGAACACATGGCCGCGGCGATCCGGACGATCTCGGTGGCGCGGGGACACGATGTCCGCGACCACGCGTTGGTTGTTTTCGGCGGTGCTGGGGGGCAGCACGCCTGTGCGCTTGCCCGTGCGCTCGGCATTCGCCGCCTGCTCCTACATCCGCTCGGTGGCGTGCTCTCTGCTTACGGAATCGGCGTCGCTCGCCTGGGATGGCACGGAGAAGGCGACGCCGGCAGGCGCGGGCTCGGGCCCGGTCTCTTGGCCGAACTCGATCCGATCTTTGCCGCGATTGTCGAGCGCGGCCAACATCTGCTCAGCGAGCACGAGGGCCTCAGCGTCGCGCAGATCGAGGTCATCCGGCGCGTGGATCTCCGCTATCGAGGCACCGAAGCGGTTATATGCATGACCCTTAAGACAGGTGAAAGTGAGGGCGATCTACGGGCTCGCTTTACGGCGGCGCATCGGCGCGAGTTCGGCTATGCCCGGTCACAGCACGCGCTCGTCGCTGTGACCGTGCGCGTCGAACTCTGCGAGTGCGCGCAGCAAGTCGCCAGGGCGGCACCTGAGGCATCGCCTCTGCCCACAGCCAGTGCCCCGAAACCACTCCGCTGGGCGCCGATGTGGGCGGAGGGCAAGCTTCACGCGCGGGTGCCGGTTTTTCAGCGCGAGTCGATATCGACGGGCTGTGTGATCAAGGGGCCAGCGCTGGTGCTCGAGGAGACCTCGACGATCGCCCTCGACCCTGGTTGGACGCTGAGGGTCGATGCCGAGGGCCTGTTGATCGCAGTCGATGATCGCGGCGCGAGTCGCCTCGTCAGTAAAGCTTTAGAGGGACCGGATCCGGTGCTGCTCGAGGTCTTCGCCAATCGCATCACGGCGATCGCCGAGCAAATGGGCGTCGTTCTCCAGCGCACTGCGTTGTCGACGAACATCCGCGAGCGCCTCGACTTTTCCTGTGCGGTCTTCGATGCCGACGGTCAACTAGTTGCCAACGCGCCGCACATTCCAGTGCATCTGGGAGCGATGAGCGAGTCGATCCGCGGGGTCTTGGCGGCGCATCCAAAGCCTCAGCCGGGGGCGGTCTACATCACCAACGATCCTGCGGCGGGCGGTTCTCATTTGCCGGACGTGACCGTCATCGCTCCGGTGCACGATGACGCAGGTGTGCTTCGCTACTTCACTGCGAGCCGGGGGCATCACGCGGATATCGGCGGCATCACCCCGGGCTCGATGCCGCCAAACTCGAGACGACTCGCGGACGAAGGCGTGGTCCTGCGGGCGCTGAAGATCGTCGATGACGGTCATCTCGATCGCGATGGTCTGCTGCGGGTGCTTCGTGCGGGGCCCTATCCAGCGAGGCGTCCGGCGGAGAATCTCGCCGACATTGAGGCTCAGATCGCCGCATCTCGGACCGGTGCGCGCTTGCTCGCCGAGCTCGGCGTTCGCATGAGTACGGCAGCGGTAGTTACCTACATGGGTCATCTTCAGGATTACGCCGCAGCGACGGTCGCCCAGGCGATACGCGAGCAGAGCGACGGGGTTCGGCGTTTCGCCGATGCGATGGACGATGGCACCGCGATCGAGGTGACGATGACGATCACTGGCGCCCGCATGATCGTCGACTTCGCGGGCACGGGCGCCGCTGTTGGGGGCAACCTCAACGCGCCCCGTGCGGTGACCGTTGCTGCGCTGCTCTATGTACTTCGCCTGCTTTGCGGTCGACCGATCCCCCTTAACAGTGGTTGCCTGCGGGCGATCGACCTGCACATTCCGCCAGGTTCAATTCTCGATCCTCCCGCCGAGAGTGCTGTTGTCGCCGGCAATGTTGAGACCTCGCAGCGGATCGTCGACGTGCTGCTCGGTGCTTTGGGTCTGGCTGCGGCGAGCCAGGGCACGATGAACAACCTGACCTTTGGCGATGGCAGCTTTGGCTACTACGAGACCATCGGCGGTGGTGTGGGGGCGACCCTGCGGGCTGCGGGCGCGAGCGCAGTGCACTCGCACATGACCAATACGAGGATCACCGACGTGGAGGTTCTCGAGGCTCGCTTTCCTGTGCGAGTTTGCGAGTTTTCGATCCGCAGGGGCTCGGGCGGTGAGGGTCGGCATCGGGGTGGCGACGGCCTCGTGCGCGAGCTCGAGTTTCTCCGGCCAGCGGCGGTCTCGATCGTCGCTTCGCGGCGGCGGCGTGCACCCTTTGGTTTGATGGGCGGCGGCTTTGGGGCCATGGGCCTAGACACCCTCAACGGCGAGCACATCGACGCTCAGGTTGCGTTTGAGGTGGCACGCGGCGATCGCGTACGCATTGAGACACCCGGTGGAGGCGGCTTTGGGGCGCCCTCGGGGCCTGGGCGGGGCGAGGACTGAGGGGGATTTCGAGGGAGTTTTCGGGGTTGTCCAGGGGTTTTGAAGGCCGATTGGGCGGGCTTGTGGCGCTCGCGATGCGAAGCGCTTTTGCCTACCTCAGGCCCCTGAGTTAGGGTAGCGCGGCCCATGCTCGAAGCCTTGATCCCTTACCTCTCCATGCCGGAGAAGACCCTGGTCAGCCTGCCGGTGATCGGTCAGCTCAAGCTCCAGGTCTTCGGACCGTTGGTCGCGATCGGAGTGATCATCGGCCTCCAGCGGGTGCTCACCTTCGCCAAGCACAAGGACATGGACGAGTTCATGATCCGCGACCTGATGTTTTGGGTCCTGATCTTCGGCTTTGTGATCTCGCATTGGGTCTCGGTGATTTTTTACTTCCCCGAGGATGTCGCCCGAAATCCGTGGCTCTTGCTGATGATCTGGAACGGGTTGTCGAGCGTCGGCGGGTTTCTTGGCGCTTTTGTCGGGGTTTGGTGGTTTATCAGGAAGAGCAATCAGCCTCTGTTGGGGCTCTCCGATGCGCTGATCTTTGGTTTCCTCACGGGCTTCACGTTTGGGCGTCTGGGTTGCTCGCTGGTCCACGATCACCCGGGCACGTTTGTCGAAAACCTGCCCTCCTGGCTCAGCTGGCTCGAGAGCTTCGCGGTGGGTCCATGGCCGGGAACAGGCGGTCGCTATCGCCTCGACCTCGGGCTCCTCGAGTTCATCTACGACGCTTGTCTGGCGATCTACTTTTACGTCTTCTATGACTGGCGCAAGGATCGGCGGCCGGGTCTGATGACCGGGCTTATATGCATGGCCTACGCCCCCTATCGCTTTATCCTGGACTTTGCTCGCGGCGCTCAGGATCTGCGTTACTTCGGCCTGACGACAGCCCACTACGCCACCCTCGCGCTCTTCATGATCGGCGTCTATCTGGTCTTTATCCGCAAGGAGAAGCCAGGTGATCGCAAGTGGTCGACCGACAGCGCGCGGATCGCTGAGGAGAAGGCTGCAGCTCAGGCGACGACGGATAAAGAGAAGGAAGAGACCGACCAGGGAAAAGAGGTCGAGGGGGCCTCAAAGCCTGCCCAGGACGGCGCTGAAGCGAGCCCCTGATGGCTTGAGCGCAGGGGGAGTTTTGTTGGGGCTCGGTGAGGGCTCAGCCGGGCTCGGTGAGGGCTCGGTGAGGGCTCAGCCGGGATTGATCGGTTCGCAGGAGAACTGGAGACCGATCTTCGCATCGTTGTCGAGCTGCACAGCATCGCAGGTCTCGGGGCAGAGATGCACGATCCCATCTTCGATATAAAACGCCATGGGTCCGCATTGATCCAGGCCGTCGACCTGCATGAAAAATTCGGGGTCACCCATGCCCATCGGTGTGTACTCGACGAGCACGCTCTCTAGGTCGAGCGTCTTGCCCATAGGCGGCTCAGGAACGGGGAAGTCGCAGACGATCTTCGCATTCTTGATCACGCCGTCGGCGATCGCTGAAAAGACGACGTCGTAGGAGGTGGTATCGCAGATCGGGAAGCGCAGCGCCTCACTGAGATTGCTCAGCGCCTGGTGCCCGGTCCCGGGATCTGCTGCGGTCGGACATTCCGTGAGGATGATCGGGTCCTTCGGGGTATAGGGCTCGGTCGGCGGGTCGTTGTAGCCCATCGCGACGATCGAGTAGTAGAGGTAGTTGCGATTTTGCGGGGAGTCGCCGAAGTGCAGCGGTGACAGGGCTTGCAGGTCTTCGTCGAACAACGCGGCGGTATTGATGCCGTCGTTGGCGTTGTTTTTGTCGTCGTAGGGGCCGCAGTTGGAGCCGTCATCTGAGATCGCAATAAAGGTCTTGATCGAGTCCTCGCGCAGCCACTCTTGCCAGCCGTTGGGGCCCAGATTGAACTGGTCCTTTTTGGAGCCGTCGAAGCTATCGATCAACCGGCACCACGCATTATGGGATGAGATGGGAATACTGTAGTGATAGAAGGTTCCGGGCATATTGACCGGCATTGCAGGCGGATTATCGCAGCCGCCCGCCGGGATTCCAGAGAGCGGAGCCTCGATGCAAATGCTCTCGGGGCCGTCGTAGGAGCCGTGTTCGCTGACCAGGATCACCCGGTAGTCGAGCCCGCTCTTGTCGATGATCGCTGCGAAGTTGATGTTGATGTTGTCTTGGACGCCCTTAATTTCTTTGCCCATGCTGCCCGAGTTGTCGATGACGATGATGATATCGACGGGGCTTGCTTCGAGCATGGCCTCGTACTCTTGGACGCCGCAGGAGGAGGGGTTTACCGTGCACATTGTCGAACAGGCGTCGTCGGGACCGTTAAGGTCACCTTCGTCGCACTCTTCAAGGGGGCTCTGAACGCCATCACCACAGATATTGAGCGTACAGTCGACGTTACAAGCTTGCCCCGAACCATTGTTGGCACCATCGTCGCATTCTTCGTCGCCGTCGATCAGCCCGTCACCGCAGTTGACCGGTATGCCGCCGCTGGTCTCGCTCGTTGAGGACGAAGAACTCTCGCTCGTAGGGCCGCTAGAGCTCCCCTGAGAGGCCGAATTGCCGCC
>CAYYUP010000012.1:72511-82084 GCA_964474905.1 uncultured Nannocystis sp.
GCGAGCAAGGCGATCGACGAGAGCGCAGCGAGAAGCGAGCGATGCTTCGGGGCCGTGAATAGGACGGGGTTGTGGGCGGGTTGATGGAGGATCAACGGCGACATTGAGATCCAGGGTATCACCGAACTCTAAAGTTTTAAGATGTTCAATAGGACATGTTTATTTGTGCATGTCTAAATAGACAGTACATATCGCGAGAGTGAAAGGTCGCAAAGGATCGCGACATGTGCGAGTGTGCCCCTTATTACATCTTAAAGTATGAGAAAATATAAACTCGCATATTCGGCGAAATTTGGGCGAAATATCGTGAAATTGCGACTATTCTGAGGAGCGACAGCAAAGAAACAACACGCGGTGCAGTTTAATAGATCATGGGCGCCACCGAGATCAAGTTCGCAGGTCGCGTCCCAGGATTCGTGGGCGAAGACGTCAAACTTGGGAAACGTACGGTGGTGAACACGGTTCACTTGAGAGCCCTGGGTATCGGCCGGAGGGCAGGTCTTACTGTCGAGCGCTGGGTACCCGCGCTCGCCTCGCTCCGCGGCTACGATCGCTCCGCGCTCTGTGCCGACCTAGGCTCAGGGCTCACGGTCGCTGCAGTCGCAGTGCCACAGGCGATGGCGTACGCGATGGTGATCGGTTTGCCGCCGCATTACGGACTCTATACGGCGACCGTGATGACGGCGGTCGGGGCCCTCTTTGATCCCTCGAAGTTGCTGATCAACGGGCCGACCAACGCGATCTCGATCGCCGTTCTCTCGGCGTTGTTGATCGTCCCCGAGGCGGAGCGTGTAAGCGCAGCGATCCTCCTGGCGCTGATGGTCGGCGTAATTCAAACCGGCATCACACTCCTCCGTCTCGGCGATCTCACCCGCTTTATCTCCCACGCGGTAATCGTCGGTTTTACGGTGGGCGCTGCGGCGCTGCTGATCATCGAGCAGATCCCACAGATGTTCGGTCTCGAGGGGGCGGCCGGGGAGCATGTGCTGGTCCGCTCGTATCGGACTCTGGCGGGCGTGCACACGGGCAACCCGTGGGAGATGCTTCTGGGGCTCGGTACGGTGGCGTTGATCCTTTCGATTCGGCGGAGCAACCGCTGGATTCGCGGTCGCGGAGGGCCGAGGTTGCCGGAGTTGTTGCCGGCGCTGGTGGGCGCTGGCATTGCCGTGTCGCTCTTTGATCTCGAGGCCGCGGGAGTGCGGGTCATCGGTTCGATCCCCGCCGGTTTGCCGAGTTTCGCGGTGCCCGAGGTGCTATGGCCTCGGGTCCGAAATCTCGCCGGAGACGCGATGGCGATCGCCCTTCTGGGTCTGCTCGAGGCCATCGCGATGGCCAAGGCGATCGCTAGTAAGACCGGCGAGTCGATCGACATGAACCAGCAATGCCTGAGCGAGGGCCTGGCCAACCTCGCGGGGTCGTTTTTTCAGTGCTTCCCGGGTTCGGGTTCGCTGACCCGATCGATGGTCAACCGGGAGGCGGGTGCCCGCAGCCAGTGGTCAGGAGTGATCGCTGCGGCAGCAGTCGCGCTCACCGTCGTGCTTTTTGCACCCTACGCAGCCCTGATCCCGCGGGCCTCGTTGGCGGCGATTCTGGTGGTGATCGCGCTGCGAATGATCGATCGCGAGGAGCTGCGATACTACCTGCGCACGACCCGGGGCGACGCTGGAGTGGTCGCGGTAACGGCGATATCAGCGGTCGTGATTTCGATCGAGTTTTGCATTCTGATCGGTATCTTTTTGTCGTTTGTTCTCTACGTGCCCCGGGCTGCGAGGGTGCAGCTGACCGAGTTGGTCTTAGGGGGCGATCGCACCATCCGTCCGCGGGCTGAGGGAGACACCGTATGCACCAAGCTGCTCCTCTACAATCTCGAGGGCGAGCTTTTTTTCGGTGCTGCGCCCGAGCTAGAAAGCGCGCTGCGGGGCATCGAGTCGCGCGTCGATCAGAGCGGCGTGCGGGCGCTGATCCTTCGCTGTCGCGAGGTGCGAAACCCGGATGCCAGCTGCATTCGGCTGCTCGATGATTTTGTCGCCCGGGTCGCCGCTCGTGGTGTGCATTTGTTGCTCTGTGGCGTGCGATTGGATCTCTACCAGGCGCTCGATCGGAGTGGTTCGGCGGCGCGCCTGGGCCCCGAGTCGTTGCTTCGCGAGCGCCCCAAGGCCTGGACAGGCATTCACGATGCGGTCGCGAGGGCGCAGGCGCGGCTGGTCGCTGACCTCTGCGAAAAATGTCCCTTGAGACAGAACTCGAGAGAGGCGCGGGAGAGCTGGTACTACATGATTTGAGGCTGCAATCGGGCGGGGATCCTCGCCGACGAAGTTTCGGTTCCGGTGGAGATCGAGTAGAGTCTGACGGTGCAGCGTTCGGGTTTTGCGTGGCGGATGTTGGCCCCTCTCACGGTCTCGATCGGCCTGGCGGTTGCTGGCGGCTGCCTGACGAACCTGAACCAGGCGAAGTACTTCGACAAGCTCGAGGAGGCCGCGCCCGAGCTCGCATCGCGGGTGCATGCTCATCGGCGGGCGATCGAGGCGAACCTGCGCCAGGCGATCGAGGTTGCGAGTCAGGACATGAGTGATGCCGAAGTCGAGTCGATCGGCCTCTGGGGAGAGCGTTGGCAGCCCCCTGTGCGGGTTACCGACGGGCACGAACTCTATATGAAGGGCCGGATATTCTATGTTGATAGGCCGGCTTCCCCTTATTACATCGCCTTTCGCGTCGGCGAAGACGGGGCGACAGAGGTTGTAGAGGCCCGCGTCTACGGGCACTACGGGGAGTCGCGATGATCGGTGCGCTCCTGCGGACGATGGGCGTGTGGTCGGGTCTGTGCCTTTGGCTGGTGCTCAGCTACGGCATTCGCCTCTATGTCGGCGGTAGCCATTATCTCGAGAAGCTGCTCGGTGCCGACGCGGCAGCGCTTGCCCGCGAGCGTGTGCTCGCACGATCACAGGGTTTCGACCTGCTCGCTCTGGACAATGTGGCGGATCTTCGGTTGTTGATGGTCGCCGCGGTGGTTGCTCTTTCGGGGGCCTTTGTGCTGCTGATCCTCTGGCCCATCGAAGGGCTCATGCGCCTGACCGAACGCCGATCCGCGATGGCCGGGCGGCTATTGGTGTGGCCGCGTATCGTCGCCAACCTGGGCTCCGCGGTGTTGACCACCGCAGCGATCCTCCTCAGCATTCATCCGCTGCTCAGCTTGCGGGTGGTGCCAGAGGGCCCGCGCATGCTCCTCAATTTTGCCTGCGAAGCGGCCGGCTACATGTGGGTGAACGTCTTGGCCTACGCCGGCGCACTCGGGGCTGCTGGAGTTTTTTGCGGATTGCAGCTATTGGCGCGGCAGCGAGCGTTGGGGGCGCTTTCGGGCGAGTCTGTGCCAGAAGCATCAGCGCAGCCCGAGTCGGCATCCTAGGAGGTTGTGCGGACGATCGTGGAGTGCCGAGCCGGTGCGAGAATGCGCGACGTGGCTCGCGATCGGTCGCCGAGCGAGCGCGTGCTCGACAAGGGTTGGCCGATCGCGGTACCGGCATGGTGTGGCCGGATCTGGCTCCCGTAGGTTTATCGCTGTCGCCGGCAACATCGGCGTCGGCAAGTCGACGTTGGTCCGCTTTCTCGCCCGTGATTACAACCTCACGCCGCGCTACGAACCCAACGAGGGCAACCCTTACCTCAAGGATTTTTACGGCGACATGCGGCGCTGGTCGTTCCACTCGCAGGTCTATTTTCTCGCGAAAAAATTCCGGATCCACCAAGAGCTGAGCGAGACCGAGGAGCGGGTGATCCAAGACCGGACGATCTACGAGGACGCAGAGATCTTTGCCGAGAATCTCTTTCGACGGCGGCAGATGTCGAAGCGGGATTACCAGACCTACCGCGACCTCTATGAGGCGATCGTCCGCCAGCTGCGGCCGCCGGATTTGATGATCTATCTGACCTGCTCGATGCGCACTGTGCGGAAGCGGATCAAGATGCGCGGACGTCCCGAGGAGCAAGCGATCCCGGTTGGTTACCTCCGGCGTTTGCAGCAGCTCTACGACGCGTGGTTTGAGCGCTACGACCGAAGTGAAACAGTTGTAATTGAAACTGATAAGCTAGATTACATCCAAGACTTAGTGCATCGAATTGACCTCCGTAAGCGGGTCGAGAAGGTACTTCGCTAGATCGAGCGGGCAAAGGTGGGGGTTGTGGAACCCAAGAGCCACACGAGAGCTGCGCCTGCCTAACGCTTAAAAAAGTGTCCATTCAGGTGGACAGAGGTGGTGTCGCTTGGGCGATCATGAGAGCGCATGTCCGCGCCTCATCAGATCAGCGTTCGCTTTGTCGGGGATCGCGTGCGTCTGACGCTCGGAGGAGATACGCGCGAGATCTCGTTGGCCGATCACGGGCGATGGATCATCGACGGCGTTTGCTTCGAGAACGTGCATTTGGCGGCCGCGAAGGTGGTGAGAGATGACGGCGAGCCGGACCCCTTGCCGCTGGTATTTGGCGAGTATTTTCTCCTCGCGCCGCTCGGCAAGGGCAGTTTTGGTGAGGTCTTTGCGGCGTGGGATCCGGTGTGTCGCGAGCGCATCGCAGTAAAGGTCCTGCACCGGCTCGACGCGTGGTCGCTGCAGGACTTTAAAAATGAGTTTCGCCGCCTCGTGATCTTTACGGAGGAGGGACTATGCGCTCCAGAGGAGCTGGTTTGTGCCGGTTCACGGTCGGCGTTGGTGATGCGCCTGATCGCCGGTCGAGAGATCAGCGAGGTACTTCGAGAGGCGGCGGGGGAGCGGGGGGCGATTGCCGACTCTAGCCGGCTTCGCGATCTCATCATCTCCTTCGTGACCGCCCTTGCGCACTTGCACAGTGGTGGTCTTATGCACATGGACCTAAAGCCAGGTAACGTGTTGGTCAACGCTGACGATCGCGTCCGGCTCCTCGACTTTGGTCTCTCGCGTCTGCGCCGAGAGGCGAGTGCGGGCGCCAACATTTCGGGGTCGCCGCTCTACATGGCGCCCGAGCAATTGCTGCGCAGACCGCCGACTCCGGCGGTCGATCTCTACGCCCTCGGCACCCTCCTCTTCATGGCCTTGACGGGGGTCCACCCCTTTGAAAACGCGATGCCGGACCGCGTCTTTGCCCGGCTCTCTGAGTCTGCGCCACCGCTGTCAAAGCTGCGGCCGGGCATCCCAAAGATCTGGTCGCAGATCGTCGATGGGCTCCTCGAACACTCGCCCGAGCGCCGGCTCGATCTGTCCGCGTTGCACCGCCTCTTGGGCATTTCGCCGCCGCCGGTTGTGGCAGCGCGGACCATCGTCGGTCGTTCGCGAGAGCTCGGGGTCCTGCGCGATTGCTGGCGTCAGGTCTGCGACGCGGTGCCCTCGCTTATGCTCATCACCGGCGAGCCTGGGGTTGGCAAGAGCGAGCTTCTGCGCTCATTTTGTGATGAGCTGGTTGGCGACGGTGCAGCGGTTGTCTGGGGCTCGTGCTACGAGAGCGAGTCGCTCCCCTACAAGACCGTCGATGTTCTTGTCGAGGGCCTGGTAGAGCTTCTCGACGGCGATCCGGAGCGTCGCCTTGCGGCCCGCTCTCTTCCTGGGCTCGGACGTCTCGCCCAGGTCGCGCCGGCGCTCGCCTCGGTCGGCGGCATGCGAGGGGAGGAAGTCGACGATGTTGGGCTCGGCAGCCGCGGTGAGGGCCTCGCTGCTTTGGTCTCGTTGGTCGCTGAGCGTACCCCGTTGGTTTTGGTGATCGACGACGCCCAATGGGGTGATGCGGACTCTGCGGATCTCCTGGCACCGCTGCTGACGAGTCCGAACCTGCGCCGGGTGATGATCGTCTTTAGCCAGCGCACGCGGGTCTGGGAGACGTCGCCCTTCGGTCGCGCGCTCGAGTCGCAGATCGCAAAGGGCTTGCCCTGTGCTTTGACCCGCCTGGAGCTCGAGGCCTTGGCCTCAACAGAGGCGAAGTCTTGGCTGCGTTCTCGCTTGCCCCCGGAGATCGGCGAGGAGCAGGTCGTGGAGGCTCTTCGTTTGGCAAAGGGCAGGCCCGATCTGCTCGGGGCGTATGCACGTCTCTTGATCGAGGGGCGCGGTCTTCCTGGTGAGCACAAGCTGCTCGAGCGCTGGCTCGCGGATCTGGAGGGCGATGTCCGTCGCTTTGTCGATACGGTCGCGATCGCCGGTGCGCCGATCGAACTCTCGGCAGTGATTCGCGCATCCGGACAGGCCGCGCCTTCGCGGCGAGTGCTCCGCTTTCTCCGCTCTCGGCGTGTGCTCATGTTTGATCACCGCGGCGGTTGTCGACGGGTTTCGATCGCCCACGGCGGCATGCAAGAGACCTTGCTCGAACGGGTCGAGCCGGAATCCCGGCGCGTTTGCTACTCCGCACTCGCTGATGTGCTGCTGGCCACCGGGGCCCGGGAGCCGGGCCGCATCGCTCATTATCTCCATCGGGCGGGGAGGTTTGCGCGGGCGCAGGAGCTCGGTCTGCGGGGCGCTGATGAGGCTGATAGGGCCGGCGCATTCTCCCAAGTGGCCGATCTTCTCAGGCTGGTCTTATATACAGGTTGCAGTGAGCCGGGAGAGCGCGCTCGTGTCGAGGGGCGGCGGGCCGAGGCGCTCGCTGCAGCGGGGCGGGGCTTGGAGGCCGGCGAGATCTATCTAAAGCTCGCCGGTGATACGGCTTCGCTGGTGGAGTCGAGAGAACTGCGGCGTCGCGCGGTCGAGGCGTGGTTGACCGTCGGCGAGGTCGAGCGCGGCCTGCGGTTGCTCGGGCCATTGCTCAAAGAACTCCGCTTGCCGAAGCTAAGACGCGGGCGGCGGGGTCTTCCGGGGATGGTCCTGCGGCTGATCCGGCTGCTCACCGGCGCTCGCCGTCTGGTGTTCAGCAACGTCGAGGATCCGCGGGCGGCGGAGCGTGCGGACACCTGTTGGGTCGGTATCAAGGGGCTCATCTTCGTCGACGCCGGACTCGCGATGCCGCTGATGATCGACGGTCTTGTGCATGCGGCGGCGAGTGGTTCACGGGTCCGTTTTGGGCGGGCGATGGGGCTTGTCGCGGCGACCTTGGGGGACATACCGGGCCTGCGTAAGTGCACCGCGAGCTGGCTCGATACGATTCAAGGATGGTCCTCGCAGGAGCCCTACTTGGCGGCGACGCTGCCGCTGTGGCAGAGCATTCGCGCCCAGGCTCAGGGGGATTTGATCTGCGCTCGGCAGCACGGTCTCTTGGCGCTCGAGCGCCTACGAGCGATCAAGGATGCGAGCTGGGAGCGGGTGCAGGCGGCGAGCTGCGCCGCGCGGGCGCTTCGAAATCAAGGGGAGCTTGTCGCCTGTGCAGAGCTTTCGCGGGCGCAGCTGCGCAGTGCTGAGCGCCGAGGTGATCGCTACGGGCAGGTGCTCTTTCGCCTGGTGCCGATACAGCCGGTGATCGCTCGGGGGGGTCTCGATGAGGCTCGTACAGCACTCGGCTGGATCTCCGAGCGTTGGCTGCGGGGCAGTTACACCGTGCAGAGTTTTTACGTGATGGTCGAGCACGGCTACGCGGATCTCTACGAGGGAAATCCGCAGGCAGCCGCGTCGCGTTGGTTGGCGGGCCGCTGGGCCTATCGTCGGAGCGGCGCTCATTTGGTGTCGTTCTCGCGGATCGAGCGGCGCATTCTCGAGGGCAGGATTGGCCTCGCGCTTGGGGCTCGCCACGGAGGTTTGATGGCGGTCGAAAAAATCGTCGCGAAGTTACGCGGCGAAGGAACGCCGGAGGCCCTCGGCAATTCTGAGCTGATGGACGCAGCTCTCGCGGCGAGTGCCGGCGAGCGGGGCAGGGCAGAGGCTGCGTTGCACCGGGCGATCGATGCCTTTGACTTGGCTGGCATCCTGATGGTGAGAGAGGCCGCTTGCCTGCGCTTGGCCGAGCTTGGCGGCGATGTCGAGGGGGCCCGAGATGCGCTCGCTCAGATGCGCAGGTTAGGCGCAGGCGAGCCTGAGCGCTGGGCTCAGGTCGTCGCTCCAGGCTTCGCTGCGTGTAGATCAGGGTGATGCAAACTCGGTGAGCATTGCCGGCTTCGGTGCTCTGCGCTGGGCTCGACGTCGCCGTAGATGTAAACCTAGGTAGGCCTTGACCTCGACCGCCGTGTCCGGGCGCAGCACGCATTTAAGATGCACGCTGCGCACGGTTCTTGGATCGCTGCCGGCGAGCCCAGGGCTTTGGGTCCAGGCCTCGATGGCCTTGACGCGGTGCACATCGCTGAGGCCGATGTCGACGAGGTGCTGGAGAAGGCGCTTGCGCTCGCGCCGGTCGACAGCTCGGAGCTCGCTCTGTCGAGGTTCGATACCGAGGTAGGCGTTGGGTCGATCGCCATCGAGTTCGACCTGGAGAAATGCCTCCTCCCACGGAGCGACGATTCGCGGCAGCCATCGTCGCACCCGCTCCCGGTTCCCAGGCCAGCCGATCGAGTGCAGCCAAGGCAGCACCTGTTGCTGCGGCACCGCGGCGAAGAGGCGATCTTTGGTGATGCCTCGCGGTCGAAGGCTAGCGGCGGCGAGAGCCCGGGCACCCCGAGGAAGGGCGCGGATCAGTCGCGAGAAAGCGGCGATCGTCGCCGGCGAATGGGGCTCGCCAAAGGTCGCCTCGTAGCCGGCGCGGATCATCTGCACGAGTTCCTCTGGGGGGCATGGCGTTGCCGATGTGCGGCCCCAAAACCGTCGATCGATACAGGGCATTTGCAGGGGGGGGCGGTCATAGGGAGCGTCCCACTCGAGCCAGAGAACGGGCGTATTCTCGAGGCAGGTCTGCTGGCGATGTGTCGCGGGTCTTGCCCAGGCGGAGAGCAGAGGGCGGGCGCCCTCCAGCAGCGGTGACTGTGTACATTTGAGGGCCAGAGCGAGTGCCTCGCGGCTACCCGGACTGTCGATGATGCTGCCCATCAGGTCGACGCGCCGGTCTGCACCGGTGAGCCGGCCCTCGAGGACCAGCCAGTGGAAAATTGGGGGGAGTGTCGAGGCCGCAACTCGGGCGGCCTCGACACTTTCGGGAGGTAGTAGCGCGGCCGGCCAAAGTGGCTCGTGCCTCTTGATCTCTCGTGCTAGTGAGAACGGCATCAACTCATAGTCTGTGGCTGGCATTGTGCTACTCCTCTCGTTATTCGTCGTTATCGGATCCGCAGGAGCCCGTCGTTTGTGCCGGGCATGGCGATGGCCTCTTGATGGAGCGAGCTGCTGCTCTCACCATCTTTCGGCCAGTGAACGACGACCTGATAGTCGCCGGCCTGCGGGGTGTCGAAGACGATATGGTAGTTGCGGCTTCGGTCATCACCATCACCGCCAGCGACGCGTGTGATCACGCCGCGCTCGGCGATGGCCCCGTCTTCGCGGGTGTCGGCGCCCTCGTCTCGGCGGTAGAGAACCGCCTCGATGACATCGTCGGGGGGCAACATGTCCTGCTGCACGGCATCGATGTCGACATCCATGGCGACGACGCGACCGACGGTCAGCGAGTTGCGGAGCACGGTGGTGAGGATTTCAGCTGATTCTTGACTCCAGGTCATTGTCTTTTCCTTGTTTTATTCTGCTCTGCCAAATATCGGCGTTGAGCGATTGTTGGTTG
>CAYYUP010000012.1:82184-99727 GCA_964474905.1 uncultured Nannocystis sp.
TTGTTGATTAGTTAATGATTAGATAGATTGAGGTTGTGTGTGCTTTGCGCTGGATGCTGGGAGCGACCTCAGACAGATTCTGTTTCTGGCATTGGCTCGATGAAGATGCTGCTGCCGGCGGTGTCGATCGGGCTCGAGCTGGTGATCAGGAAGCCGGGGTGGTCGACGACGCGCCAGGTGATCTCAACCGGGCCACGGGGCGCTCTCATCAGGCTGATCTGTCGTTCGCCGTAGGAATGGTGGAGGGGCAGGGGGCCGTCGGCATCGCGGGCGTGGCCTACTTCGACGACAAGGCCCGGGCCTGTGTAGGTGATGAGCGACGATGTTGCTGCGGGGCAGCTCTCGCAGGTGCATTCGCGCGAGTTCTCGCCGCCGTAACAGCGCGGCTCATAGTGGCTGTCTCTGCGGACAGATATTCTGCTCACATAGGGCACGATGTCGCTGGCCATCGGCTGTGCGAGGGCGCGCTCGTCGGCGGTCGCATGGTGCAGCGCTCGGGGCTCGGCAGAGAACGAGTAGCTGTTGCCGGACCACACACCTTCGAGGCCGAGCAGGGGGGCGCCCAGGCAGTGGCCATAGAGCTTGGCCTTGGCTGTGCATGTGGCCGCGGTCATGCGCCCGACCAGGAGGTCGAGCCCGCGGCCATGGGCGTCGCCAGTCGGCCCAGGTAGGTCCGTGAAGCGAAGCGCCGAGGTGATGCCGCCGATCTCGTAAAAGTCCTGCTGCCAGGGCTCGGGGGCGTCTCCGGTGGAGCCCAACGGTCGTTGCCAGAGCCAGACGCCAGAGCCCTTGAGGCGACCGCAGCTAGCGCTGGTAGAGCACGCTTTACTCGCGGCGATTAGGACTCGGGGAGAGCTGTTCGGGTCACGTTGGAGATAGGCGATATCTACCCCCATTGAATAGTCATTGTCTCCGCCGCCGACGAGGCGTTCACAGGCTCGGGGCGAGTGCGCGAGCGGCCCGTAGATGACCTCGATCGCGGCTCCTGCGACGATGAGATCGAGCGTCCCGTCGAGGTCGACGTCGGCGAGGCGCAGCTTGAAGGGGCTGACCGAAGCGATCCGCAGGCTTTGCCTGAAATGACCGTCTTCTTCTTGGAGGTAGATCAGGACCGGGCCGCGGGAGCCCTGCGGCAGGAGTTGGCCGACCGAGGGCACGGCTGTGGGCGACTGCTCGTCGGCGCTGACGCACGATTTGAATTGGCGGGTTGGTTCGTCGGTCGCGTCCTGGGCCCAGAGGGTGCCGACGGCAAGATCGAGGTCGCCATCGCCGTCGAGGTCACCGATCGCCAGCGAAGAGGCTGCAAAACCGCGGTCGATCCAGCGCTCAGTACCGTTTTGCTCGGCGAGGAGTAGGCCGCCCGAGCTAGGTCGTCCATCTGGGCTGGCGAGGACCGCATAGATGGCCTCGTCATCGCCGTTGCCGTCGAGGTCAGCGGCGGCCACATCGGCGTAATACAGTGCGCTCGCGGAGGTCGATCGACTGGAGCTCGCGGGCACGCAATTCGGGCGAGTTGGCAGTATGGAGAGGTACTCTGGCGTGTGATCATGACCGTTAGCGATGAGTATCGTTGCCCCTTCGCAGGGGCCCTGGCCGCCGCGGCGGATGGCGACGCCGTAGCTGTGCAGGTGGCGGCGAAGAAAGGGCGAGACTCGCCAGGTGACGGCTCGTATAGGTTTTGACGTACCAACAGGGGTCCTATGATGTGCAGGTCGGGCGCTCCTCAGCATCTGCTCATTTGTCGGCTGCTCGTCGCCCGTGGGATCTTCAGCTGTCAGCGTGAAGCAGGCCGTAAATGACCCCAGGAGGGCGAGCAGGGCGATCGCTGGCATGGGTTGCGGCCGCGTGGCGCGGACATCGATTCTGTGGTTGATTGCACGCATCGTAGTGCACTCCTGTGATCTAAGATCGAGTGGGGAAGGGGGAGCGCGGCGCTCATTCGGGGCTCTCTTCGGGGGCGCTTTGCTCCCATGCCCGACGCGTTTGCCGGCTTCTTTGAGGTAGTGCCTGCGGAACTCAGAAAAGATCCACATCATCGCCAGAAAAATTGTCGGGACCGTGCAATGAGCGCTTTGCGACGAATGCACGGAGGACGGGCCGATGAGCACGCGTCTGCGCGACGGTTGTCGAAGTAGTATGATTAGGAGTTCGGTGTGTCATCGACTGTCATATACGCAAGGAGTGAACCGTGCTGGACAATTCTGTGATGACCACTACTTACCTAATGTCGCTCGGCCGATTGGCGGTTGACAGGGTTGGCGGGCGCCAAGGGTGTTTGGTGTCGATCAGGGGTTTCGGGGCCTGTGCAACGGCGCGCATAGCCCTGAAGTACTTGGCCAGAGAGGGGGCGATACGCTGCAGTTAAACAGTATCTGTCCAAATGGACAGGCAAACCGGGAGACGAGGGACCTGGAAGAGGGAGCGGAGAAGTGTGGACAAAATCGCTCTGTGTCACACTCTTCGAAGCTGTCTCGTCTGGCTAAGTGAAGCTGTAAGGAGCGAGATGATGAGCGACAAAAAGAGTTCGATCCAGGCGTTCGAGAGTGCCTACAACTACGACGCGACCTATATGCACCGGCTCTTGGCCGCCTCACCGGAGGCGTACGCGGTCTTCGAGGCGTTTTTGCCGATGGGGCATTTTCGCCGGGAGCTGTGCACTGAGGCCTTCCATGTCGCGAAGATCGTGGTCATGAAAATTGAGGATTGCGGGTCTTGCTTGCAGCTCAGCGTCAAGATGGCACTGGAGGCCGGGCTCAGCCCGGCGACGGTGCGCGCGGCCCTGGGTGAGGGGGTTGATCTGTCGGCGAGTTTGCAGCTGGTTCATCGATTCGCGGCAGCTGTCGCCGGCAACGCGGGTGTCGAAGAGGCCGACATCGAGGCGCTTGTCGCCTGCTACGGGGATGGGGGCCTAGCCGAGTTAGCGCTCGCGATCGCCTCTGCTCGGGTGTACCCAAGCGTCAAGCGAGCGATGGGCCTATCGCAGAGTTGCTCGCTCCAGGCGATCGAGGTCTAAAGAAGATGAGTCGAGCTCTGCGAGGGTCCTTCGAGAAATACCGTCCGGCCTTGCTCGGCCTCGAGGGCCCGAAGTTTTCTTCGCAGCGAGCGACCGCGTTTCCCCGCGGCGCTTGCCGAGCATCAGCGGGTCACCGAGGCTTTCGCGAGGGCGATTCACGCCGGCGATCTCGGGACCCTTGAGGTGCTTCTTTGCGAAAACGTCTCGATGACCGCTGATGGTGGCGGCAAGGCGACAGCCCTGCGGAGAGCGCTTCACGGGCGTCGAGCGGTCGGCCTCTTCCTGGTTCGGGTGCTGCGCAATCCGACCGTTCGGGGAGGAGTGGCGGAGGGGCAGATCCACTGGTTTAATGGCGCTCCCGGCTGGCTGCGCTACGAGGACGGTGAGCTGGTCACGGCGATCGCCTGGACCATCGCAGGTGGCGAGATCCGAGAGATCTTTGCCCTGCGAAACCCCGACAAACTCGCTCATTTTGCGGCTCTGCAGCGCTCTTCGCAGAGGAGCCAGGGGCCCGCTTGAAACCGAGTGCAGCGCGGCCACGGCCTGAGGGCGCGCAGAGGTTAGATGCATAGGTCCGCGGATCAGTTCGCGCATTGGCCTGCGCACAGGTCCGCGCAAGGGCGAACAGTCTCCAGTTGTCGAGGTTTGACGCGCTTTTGTCGGGGCCAGCGATTCTTTCGTCTGCGGGGCTTTGTGCTTGGTGCTATCCAAGGCGCATGGCGACGGAAAAACGATCGATCCGCAAGCTTCTCTGTGCCAACCGCGGAGAGATCGCGATCCGAGTATTTCGGGCGGCGACGGAGCTCGGCATCAAGACCGTCGCGATATTTAGCCACGAAGACAGGGTGCACCTCCACCGCTACAAGGCCGACGAGGCCTACATGTTGCCGCGGGATCGGAGCCCGGTCGGGGCCTACCTGAGCATCGATGCGATCATCGCGATCGCCCGGGCCAACGACGTCGACGCGATCCACCCGGGCTACGGTTTCTTGGCCGAGAACCCGGCCTTCGCCCGGGCCTGTGCGGAGGCCGGCATCGCCTTTGTTGGCCCCACAGCGCGCACTCTCGAGGCCTTTGGCGACAAAACCACCGCACGGGCCCTGGCCATCGCCTGCGGCGTTCGGGTGGTGCCCGGGAGCGACGGTGCACTGGCGGGGCTGGACGAGGCGCGGGCCTTCGCCGAGCGCCATGGCTACCCCTTGATCATCAAGGCGGCGATGGGTGGTGGCGGTCGGGGCATGCGAGTTGTGCGTGAGGCGAGCGGTCTGGCCGAGGCCTTTGCGCGGGCGGGTTCGGAGGCGCAGGCTGCCTTTGGTGACGGCACGGTCTTTGTCGAGCGATTCATCGAGGACCCGCGGCATATCGAGGTGCAGATCCTGGGGGATGCCGAGGGCGGCGTTGTCCACCTCTTCGAGCGCGACTGCTCGGTGCAGCGTCGTCATCAAAAGGTGGTCGAGATGGCGCCAGCGCTAGAGCTCGATCCCGCGGTTAAGCAGGCGCTCTACGACGATGCGCTGCGCCTAGCGAAGCATGTCGGCTACAAGAACGCCGGCACCGTCGAGTTCTTGGTCGACCGTCAAGGCGGCCACTACTTCATCGAGATAAACCCGCGGATCCAGGTCGAGCACACGGTCACCGAGGAGATCACCGGTGTCGATCTGGTGCAGGCACAAATCCGGATCGCGAGCGGCGAGAACCTGAGCGAGCTCGGGCTCTCGCAGGAGTCGATCCAGCATCACGGTCACGCGATCCAATGCCGGGTGACCACGGAGGACGCAAAGGAGGGCTTTCGCCCGGACACTGGACGCATCGAGGCGTTTCGCTCGGCGAGCGGCATGGGCATCCGTCTCGACGGCGGTTCGGGCTACGCCGGCGCCGTGATCTCTCCGCATTACGATTCTCTTCTGATCAAGGTCACGGTGCACGCCCTGACCTTTGAGTCAGCCACACAAAAGCTGCAGCGGGCGCTCGCCGAATTCCGTGTGCGCGGTGTCAAGACCAACATCCCATTCTTGCAAAAAGTGCTCTCGCACCCGGACTTTATCGCCGGTGCGGTGACCACGAGTTTTGTCGGAGCGTCGCCGGAGCTTTTTAGTTTTCCTCGCCGTCGCAACCGGGCCCAGCGGCTGCTGCGATTTCTTGCCGAGGTCGCGGTCAACGGGCCGACGACGCCCTGGGCGAACAAAAATCCGCCGGCACGTGTCAACCTCGAGATCCCGCAGCCGCCCTTCGGTGAGCCACTGCCGAAGGGTTGGCGAGACTTGCTTCTGGAGCAGGGTCCCGCTGGTTTCGCGGCTGCTGTGCGCGCGCACTCGGGGCTGCTGATCACCGATACGACCTGGCGAGATGCTCATCAATCGCTGTTGGCGACCCGGGTGCGCACCAGTGACATCGCTGCGATCGCGCCGATCAGCGCCCACCTGATGGCACCGGCGTTCTCCCTCGAGATGTGGGGCGGTGCGACCTTTGATGTCGCCCTGCGATTCCTTCGCGAGTGTCCCTGGGATCGCCTGGATCAGCTGCGCGCGTTGGTCCCCAACATCCCCTTTCAGATGCTTCTGCGCGGGGCCAATGCGGTCGGCTATACCAACTATCCCGACAATGTCGTCCGGCGATTTGTCCGTGATGCGGCGACCCATGGCATCGATGTTTTCAGGATCTTTGACTGCCTCAACTACACAGAGAACCTAAAGCTCGGCATCGATGCGGTCGGCGAGGCCGGGGGAGTGATCGAAGCCTCGCTCTGTTACACCGGCGACGTCGCGGACAGCTCGCGCACCAAGTACTCGCTGCAGTACTACGTCGATCTTGCGGGCGAGCTGATCGAGTTAGGCACTCATGTTCTTGCGATCAAAGACATGGCGGGCCTGCTCAAGCCGCGGGCGGCGTCGCTGCTGGTGACGGCGCTGCGCGATGCATTTCCTGAGGTGCCGATCCACGTGCATACCCACGATACTGCCGGTACCGGGGTCGCATCGATGCTCGCCGCGGCGAATGCGGGGGCGGATGTTGTTGATGCGGCCTCGTCGGCGATGTCGGGCCTGACCTCCCAGCCCGCGCTCGGGGCGATCATCGCCGGGGTTGCCGGTGGTCCCCGAGATACCGGTCTCGCGATCCGCACGCTGCAGCCGATCAATACCTACTGGGAGCAGTTGCGTGGGGTCTATGCACCCTTTGAGAGCGGGCTGCGCTCGGGTTCGGCGGATGTCTACCTCCACGAGATGCCGGGCGGGCAGTACACAAATCTGCAGTTTCAGGCGGGCTCGCTGGGTCTCGCCCACCGTTGGCCGGCGATCAAGCGGGCTTACGCGGCCGCCAACCGGCTGCTAGGCGATCTGATCAAGGTCACTCCCTCGTCAAAGGTCGTCGGTGATCTCGCTCAGTTCATGGTCCAGAACGATCTCGATGAGGTCGAGGTCGCCCTGCAGGCCGAGACTCTCTCGTTCCCAAAGAGCGTCATTGATTTCTTTATCGGCAACCTGGGCGTGCCCTACGGTGGTTTTCCAGAGCCTTTGCGGACCAGGATCTTGCGCGGGCGTGTCGGCGTCGAGGGGCGCCCGGGCGCGTCCCTGCCGGACCTCGATTTCGATGCACTAAGGCTGTCCTTAGAGTCAGATTATGGTCCCCGTATCCGCGATGTCGATGTCACCTCGGCGGCGATCTATCCTGTGGTTTTTCGCGAGTACATCGAGTTTCGTGGGCGCTACAGCGACGTGTCGAAGTTGCCGACCCGCGCCTACTTCGCACCTCTCGGCATCGACGAAGAGCTCTGCGTGGAGATCGAGCGCGGCAAGATCCTGATCGTGCGCCTGATGGCGGTCGGCGAGCTCTCTGAGGACGGCCACCGCGAGGTCTACTTTGAGCTCAACGGCCAGCCGAGATCGCTGAGGGTCGCTGACGCGGCAGCGTCGAAGGAGGTTGTCACTCGCGAGCGTGCGGATGTCGACGACCCAGAGTCGATCGCCGCGCCGATGCCCGGCGCTGTGGTCGAGGTTCGTGTCAGCAGCGGTGATGAGGTGAAGGCGGGCGAGGCGATGGTCGTGCTCTCGGCGATGAAGATGGAAACCGTGGTCGCGGCGCCGCACGCAGGGGTTGTGCGTCGCGTGGCGATCAAGGTGGGCGAGGTCGTCGATGCCGGCGACCTGCTCCTGGTGCTCGCCACTGCGGAGTGAGCATCTCGGGCGAGCGCTTCTCTTAGGGGCTCATGTGTCCGGGTTCACGCGCCTGGGCATGGCGGGCGGTTGCGATCAGCCGCCGAGCGTCCAGATCTCACGTCCGGTCTTGAGCACCTTTTTGTGGACGAGGAAGTCGTCAGCGCCTTCTGATTCTGCGATCGAGCGGAGCTCGGCGGTGTCGGTGTCGCTGCCGTCGCAGAAGCCGATGGGTCGCGGGTTGTTCGGCTGAACCAGTTGGACCTTGAATTCACCCCGGTCCCAGCGCGTCTGTGTTTCGTTGCTGTAGGTGTAGATCATCGCGAGGCGAAGGGTAGGGCATGACGGCCGTGCGATCACCCCCAAATGAACGGGGCCGGCAAATGAGGGGAAAACAGGCGCTCTGGGCCGTGGGCCCGCAAAGACAGCGTGAACGGAGGATTGCAACGCGCGGGGCCGGGCCTCCGAACAACGAACCGACCTCCGGCCCTGCAGACCGATGCTTGTGTTGCCTATGTGGTCGTCGATGGCCCGCGGGCTTGGTCATCGATAATGGGCAATTGTAGGCCTCACATTAGAGGCATCATGCATCATGATCGCCCGGCTATAACTGATAGGATGTCGCGATGGAGTGTATTGGTATGGGAAGAGCACAACTCGTAGGTGGATGTATATTGGCTGCTAGCATTGTCGCGCTGCCCGGATGTGGCGATGACACGGAGATGAGCGCGGGGTCGGGGGCGTCGAGTTCTTCGAGCGCCGACTCTGACTCGGAGTCTTCGACGAGCCAGGGGACCTCGACCGCGACCGGTACGGGTAGTTCTAGCTCGGGCACAGCGTCGGCGTCGGCGACCGGCACGACGACGATGACGACGACGGGCATGACGACCGGAACGACGACGGGCACGACCTCTGATGTGACCATGACCGGGCCCGAGACGACAACGATGACGACCGGTGGGGTGACCGGCAATACCGAGGGCACAGACGGCACGACCGACGGCTCAGGCACAGATTCGTCGGGTTCGACAGGTTCGACAGGTTCGACGGGCTCGACGGGCTCGACGGGAGGCGGCGAGGAGGAGCCCCCAGAGTGGCTCCTCAGTATCAACAACAAGACACATATGCTGCAAAAGGTGAGCATTATCGACGCGACGACCGAGGATCTTTGCAAGCTAAATACCAATACTTCGTACCCCTCGTTGACCTTCTCGAGGAGTAATGTCCTCTACGCGTCAGCGGCGGGTAAGGCGCTCGATGCGATCGACCCTTGCACCTGCGAAATCACGCCGATTGGGCCGTACGGTGGAAACATCGCAGGGGTTAACGGCATTACCTCCGATCAAAATGTCGACCTCTTCGGCGTCTCGAGCGGCAGTGATGTGACGATTTCGATCGACACAAATAGCGGTGTTGCGGCAATTGTCGGAGCCCTGGGCGAAAACTTTGGTACCGGTGGTGCGACCTGGTCCGACGCTCTCCAGGGGCTGTACGCGATCAATGGCAGCACAGATTTTCTGTATACAATTGACCCCGGAACCGGCAAGGCGAAGCCGGTGGTCAAGATGAACTTTGACTTTGGCACCGTGGGCATCGAGCTACATCCGGGTAACCAGGTGATCTACGCCTGCAGCAGCGGCCCCGACCTCTATACGGTGGATCCCAAGACTGGGAGCGTCGACTCGATCGGCAAGATGGCGCAGCTCTCCTGTACCAACCTGGCCGCGCCCTACAAGCCCGTTGACTGCATCGGGCCCTAGACGCTTAAACTAGGTGCGGGGAGTCAGGCGGCGGGCTGGTAGCTCAGAGCGGGCTTTGGTCCCGCTGTCTGCAGAGAAAGGCTGGTCTAGAGCCGGCCGACGTACTGGTAGGGGAAGCGGCGGGCGTTGACCTGGGTTTCGACCATGCGGATCGTGCCGGTTTGGCTGCGCAGGGCCATGGTCTGCAGGTGGAGGTAGTCGCCGATCCGTCGCACGCCCTTGATCAGGTGGCCAGTGGTCACGCCTGTGGCGACGAAGATGACGTCGCCGCGGCAGAGATCGCCGAGCTCCATGATCTTGTCGACATCGTCTAAGAAGCCCATCGTCTTGGCCCGCTCACGCTCGTCATCGGAGCGGAAGCGGAGCTGGCCGAAAAACTCGCCGTCGAGGGCGAGCAGGGCGGCGGCTGCGAGAACCCCCTCGGGTGCACCACCTGTTCCTACGACCATATCGATGCCGCTCTTGGGGATGCAGGTGGCGACGGCGGGGGCGACATCTCCGTCGGAGACCAGCATGATCCGGGCGCCGGCATCGCGGAGATCCTGGACGATTTGTTGGTGCCTTGGGCGGTCGAGAACGACGACCGTCATCTCGTCAGTGCGACGCCCTTTGGCAGCAGCGAGAGCCCGCAGGTTCTCGGTCGGTGACATCTCTAGGTGGACCACGCCCTTGCCCTCGGGCCCGGTCGCGATCTTATACATATAGGTGTCGGGGGCGTGGAGGAGGTCACCCTTGTTGGCGACGGCGAGCACGGCCATCGCCCCGGGGCCGCCGGAGGAGCAGAGGTTTGTGCCCTCGAGGGGGTCGACAGCGATGTCGACCTCGGGCAGCTCGGGGTCGTGGGGGCCCACTTTTTCGCCGATGTAGAGCATCGGCGCTTCGTCGCGCTCACCTTCGCCGATGACAATGGTGCCGCGGGCGTTGACCCGCTCAAAGGCCTCGCGCATGGCCGTGACTGCGCGCTGGTCGGCACCTTCGCCATCACCGCGGCCGATCATCGAGGAGGCGGCGATCGCTGCGGCTTCGGTGACGCGTGCGTATTCGAGTACGAGGGTGCGGTTCATGGTCTGTCTCCTGGCTGGTGCGGCTAGCTATGGTTTAAGGGCCGGTCGGATCTGGGCGGTGCTGCGGGCTTCACCGGCTCGCTTGGATCGCCGAGCCTGGCCTCTGTGAGGCGCTGGTAGAGGTCCGGGGGAAAGGGCACAGGACGGCCTGTGCGAGGGTTTAGGCAGCAATGGGCAGTGGTCGCGAGCAGCACGGGCAGGCTCTTTTCGAGGCCTGGCCGGTCGCCGACTTCGACGCTGAATCGATAGGCAAAGAGGAGGCGGGCGCGGCTTTGCAGGACAAGGCCGGCGCGCAGGGTCAGCATGTCGTCGAAGCGCGCGGGGCCGGTGTATCGAACGCTTAATTCGGTGACGGGCACCGCGAATCCGGCGGCCTCGACCTCGGCGTAAATGGTGTCGCGGGCCCGCAGGTACTCGATGCGCGCATGCTCTAAATAGCGGATATACGAGCCGTGGTAGACAACACCCATCGCGTCGGTATCGGCGTAGAGCACCCGCACACGGGCGACCTCCGGCAGGATCTCGGGCACGTGTAGATGCCGGCTCTTGCCCTTGTTGCTCATGTGTCGTCCTCGGTGTCGCTGAGGATCCGCAGGCGGTGGGGCGCGTGGGGCAGGTCGGGAGAAGCTCGGAGCTCGGCGAGGGCAGCAAGCGTGGCGGCTTCGCGGGCGGGCTCGGTGAGCATGATCAGCGGCACGTGATCGCAGCCCGGGGCCCCGTCTTGATGCATGTATTTGATGCTCACCCCGTGGGCACCGAGGCAGGTGGTGATCCGCCCAAGCACACCCGGCCGGTTGGGGGCATCGATGCGGAGGTAGTTCTCGTGCTCGAGGTTGTCCAGGCTGGCCGCGGTCGCCGGTGAACTTTGGATCGCGACGACCGACAGCGGGCTGCCCTTTAGTCGCGTGAGCAGCAGGCGGGCGACCTCGATGATGTCCGAGAGAACAGCTACGCCGGTCGGCATCATGCCGGCGCCGCGTCCGTAGTAGAGGCTGCGTCCGAGGCCCTGCGAGCGGACCAGGCAGGCGTTGTAAGGGCCGTGCACCCCGGCGAGCACGTGATCTTTGGGGACCAGTGTCGGCTGCACTCGGACCTGCAGCTGGGGACCAGTGTTGTTGTTGGGTGCATCGATGTCACCTGTGCGCTCGGCGATCGCGAGGCTCTTGATCACATAGCCGAGGTCGGCGGCGGCGCGCATGTCGAGAGCGGTGATCGACTCGATGCCCTCGGTCGGGATGTTGCGGGGATCGATGCGCCATCCGAAGGCGACCTGGGCTAAGAGCGTGAGCTTGTGGGCTGCGTCGCCACCGCTGACGTCGAGGCTCGGATCGGCCTCGGCAAAACCTGCCTCTTGGGCCATTTTTAGTGCATCGGCGTAGGTCAAGCCCCGGCGGCCCATGGCGTCGAGGATGAAGTTGGATGTGCCGTTGAGGATGCCGCAGACGCGGTCGATGCGATCGGAGGCGAGGCCCTCGCGCAGCGATCGCAGAAGGGGGATGCCACCGGCGACGGCGCCCTCAAAGAAGACCCCGAGGCCCTTCGCTTCGGCGGTTGCGAAGATCTCTGCGCCGCGCTCGGCCAGCACCGCCTTGTTGGCGCTGACCACATGTTTGCCGGCCCTAAGCGCGGCGAGGATGTAGGTACGTGCCGGCTCGACGCCACCGATCAGCTCGACGATCACGTCGATCTCTGGGTCGTTGAGGATCGCCGCGGCGTCCGTGGTTAAAAGGCCAGGTTGTACGGCGACATCGCGTTCGCGCGCGGGGTCGCGGACGAGCACACGCTTGACCTCGACGCTGGCGCCGAGGCGCGCTTCGATCGCGGGCCGATTGTCAGCGAGGAGGCGGAGGCAGCCGGCGCCGACATTGCCGAGGCCGAGCACACCGAGGACGATCCTTCGCATGACCCGCGGACACTAACGAGCGCCGATGAGTGCGGTCAACGGCTGGCGAGCGGGGTCACGTCAATGCTGCGGCTCTGGGTGGGGGCTCGGCGGGCGACGGTCGCAAGCTCACGGCGGTCACCTGCGAGAATCAGGGGATCGAGAATGTTGTGAGGGCGATCGAGCACTAGATAGACAAATGGACGAAAACGCGCATGCAGCACCTCTATTGTCCGCCGATAGGCCTTTGGCTACCCTCGCGGCTGATGAGCACCATTGTCCATGTCCACGCGCGCGAGATCCTAGATTCGAGGGGCAATCCGACCGTCGAGGTCGAGGTCCACACTGAGTACGGCAGCGTCGGTCGGGCGGCTGTGCCTTCGGGGGCGAGCACCGGCGAACACGAGGCGCACGAACTCCGTGACGGCGACGCCGAGCGCTTCGGTGGCAAGGGAGTGTTGGACGCAGTCGGCAACGTCAATAGGTATTTGGCGGAGGCCGTAGAGGGGCTCGACGCTGGCGATCAGGTGGCGCTCGACCGCGCGCTCATTGACGCGGATGGTTCGCCGAACAAGGCCAATCTCGGCGCCAACGCGATCCTCGGGGTCTCACTGGCAGCCGCACGTGCGGCCTCCTACGACGTTGGTCTGCCCCTCTATCGCTACCTCGGCGGTCCCCTGAGTCGCACCCTGCCGGTGCCTCTCATGAACGTGATCAACGGTGGCGCCCACGCGGACAACAACCTCGACTTTCAAGAGTCGATGATCGTGCCGCACGGATTTGACAGCTTTCCCGAGGCGTTGCGGGCCGGCGTCGAGGTTTTTCATACGCTGAAAAAAATCCTCTCAAAGCAGGGCAAGTCGACAGCGGTCGGTGACGAAGGTGGTTTTGCCCCGGACATGGCGAGCAACACCGAGGCGCTCGGCACCCTGACTCAGGCGATCGAGGCCGCGGGCTACCGCCCAGGTGAGCAGATAAGCCTCGCGCTCGACGTCGCCGCCTCGGAGTTTTTTGATCGGGAGGCGGGCGTGTACGTGCTCGCCGGCGAGGGCGGTGGTCGCCTCGACTCGGGCGCGCTCGTCGATCTCTACGCCGATCTAGCGGGGCGTTTTCCGCTGGTCTCGATCGAAGACGGCATGGACGAGAACGACTGGGACGGCTGGAGCACCCTCACCGATCGCATCGGCGAGCGGGTGCAGCTCGTCGGCGACGATCTCTTCGTGACCAACATTCAGCGTTTGCGCCGGGGCATCGAGCAGGGGGTCGCGAACGCGCTCCTGGTCAAGGTCAACCAAATCGGCACCCTTACCGAGACCTTAGAGGCGGTCAGGCTTGCCCATCGCAGTGCCTATCGCTGCGTGATCTCCCACCGCAGCGGCGAGACCGGGGACACCTTTATCGCCGATCTCGCTGTGGGTTGTGAGGCGGGGCAGATCAAGACCGGATCGGCGTCTCGCTCCGATCGGGTCGAGAAATACAACCAGCTCCTGCGGATCGCCGAGGAACTCGGTGACGACGCCCACTATCCCGGTCGCAGCCTCTTTAAAGCCCGCTAAGGGCGGCTCTCTCTAGGCCGCATCTGCGACCTGGGGAAAGCGCTCGGGTTCGGTCTGCTAGGCTCCACTGCAATGTTCGCTGGACTCACTCTGTCGCTGGCGCTTGGGCTCGGGCTCGGGTCGGCGGTGCTTGGATCTCTGGAGCCGAGTGGGGCCCATGAGGCGGGCGACGACGCGGGCAACAAGGTCGTGACAGCGCCTGCTCAAGCGGGACCGTCGACGGCTTCATCAGCCACGGATGGGGCGCAGGGGCCCGAGAGCGCGTTATCCGAGAGGACCTCCGTCGCCGCCGATCAGGCCCTGGAGGTTGTGCTCGGCTGTGGTCTTCGGCTTGTGGTTGCCCGTGATCGTACGTTGCCGGTGGCGGCCGTTGTTCTCGCCTTAGAGAGTGGTCCCGAGGATGATCCCGAAGAGTACCCCGGGCTGGTGCATGCGCTCGCGTACCACCTCCTGCACGGCAACCGCGAACTCAGGCCAGGCGAATCGATCGACACTGTGCATGCGGGCGGTGGCGTCTCGAGCCTGGCGATGGGTCTCGCACAGATCCGCTTTGAGAGCGTCTTGCCGGCGTCGCGATTGGAGGAGGTGCTGTGGATCGAATCGCAGCGACTGCGCGCTCCGACGGTCAGCAAGGCGCTCTGGAAAAAAACAATCGGCTGGGCCAAGAGCGACCCGCGACGCCCCGGGATCCTGTCTCCCGCGGCTCTGGCGGTCGTGCATGGGGTGCCCGGGCTGGCCCACGACGGGCGCCGTCCGGGGGCTGAGCTCGCATCGATCACCGGGGCCGCGCTTGCGGCTCAGCTCCGAACCCGTTTTACCTACGCACAAGCGACGCTCGTGGTGGTCGCTCCAAATGAGCCGCGCGAGGTAGTGGCGATGATCGAGCCGCTCTTCGCCGATCTTCCGCGGGCGCAGCGAAAGGTCGGACGGCGTCTGCCCGGGGCACGTCGAAGTCCTGAGCAGGCGGCCGCGGACGCTGCTGCCAAAGCGAGTGCCAAGGTACCCGAGCAACCGCCCGCGGTCGGCACAGAGCCCGGCGCAGTGCCTGTCGGCGGTGCCGCGACGGCTCCCTCTGGCAGCGCGTCAGGGGCACCTCAATCTCAGCCGCCGGTTGCTGACAGCGAAGCACCTGCCGCGAGTGGCACACCCGCAGTGGGGGACACTCCTGTTGTCGAGGGCACGCCTGTCACCGAACCTGACCCAGAGGTCATACCCGTGGGTCCGCACAAGGTACCGATCTACGCTTGGTCGGTGCCAGGGGATCCGGCCGCCAATGCCTGGGCGACCGCGGTTTGCCGGACCCTAAACCGGCAGCGCCGCACCCGGTCGGATCCCAAGGGTCTACGGGTGAAGTGTGTGATCGACAGCGATCCGCGGCGCACGTCTGTTTTGGTTCAAGTGGTCGGCACGCCGGAGCCGCTAGCGGCGCTTCGTGAGCGTATCGCGCGATTGGCCATCGGGCGCGGTCGGAATCAGCTGCGTTCGCAGGCGAAGGGCTTGGCGCGAGAGTTGAGCTTTGCCGCCCATCATCCCCTCGGACTCGCGCGTCAGCTCGCGATCTCTGCGGACACCGGTGTCGGTGAGCGGTCGCAGGTATTGGGCATCGATGCGCTGAGCGGCGCGGCTGCGCTTGCCGAGGTCGATACGCTCGCCGAGGTCTTTCCCGCAATGCTGCACCTGGGCGATGCGGTCGTACTTGTTCGCCCCAAAAAGCCCGCGAAAAAGGGCAAGCCGATCGCACCCAAAAAGGGCACATCCAAGCCCGTGCCCAACGGTGGAGGCGATTCGTGATCAGCCGCAGAGCGCTCATGGTTTTCGCTGGGGGGGCCGCCCTAGGCCTGCCGACAATGGCGTGCAAGCGCCGCGACATGCCTAATGTAGAGCTTGTCGACGAGGACGGCATGCCGCCCGAGACCGAGGCGATCAGCGCCTTGGCTCCGCCCTGGCCACCGGCGAAGCGGGTCGTTCTCGGCAATGATTTGCTCGTGCACTGGCTCGCCGAGGAGGATTCGCCAGCGCTGCATCTTAGGGTGCTCTTGCCGACCCACGGCCTCGACGATGAACTCGCTCCCGGGGCTGCAGCAGTGGTCGCCGAGGCGCTGGCACTGGAGCTGCGCCGATTTACCCAGCGTTACGGGTCGAGTGTTGAGCTGGTATCGCGGGTCGATCGTTTTGAGGTCGCGGTTCACGGTCTCGACAGCAAGACGGTGGCGATCATCGCGGGGCTCAGTCGGGTGCTCGCGCTCGATAAACCTGAGGCATTGCTTATCCGGGCACGCGAAGCGCTGGTTGGGGGGCTGCCGGCTGTTGACGCCGAGATGCTCGTGCTGACGAGCCTGGTCGGGCTCCTGGAAGGCCGTGATGGGGGTCGTGATCGTCTGAGCAAAGAGGGTCTCGCATCCCTCGAGATCGAAGCACTGGTCGATGCCTGGCGCTTGGTACTCGATCCCAGGCGGGCGATGCTTGTGGTGCACGCGGGTCGCCCCGTCGAGGAGTCGGCGGTGACTCGATTGGCGAAGGCGTGGACCCGAGGTGGCATCCTCAGTGGCTTTGGCAAGGCAAAGGGCAAGGCGCACGATCGCCTGCGACCCGCGCGAACGGGTAAAGGCAAGGGTAAGCAGCGCGGTGATGGCCCGGTGAGCAGTGCCTATCGCTTGCGCGGTGCACCGGCGGCGCCATTGCACCTCATCCAACTGTCCCCTGGGACAGCTGGAGGGGCACTGCTGATGCTCGGTCGTATTCTACCGCTGCCGACGGTCGCCGATCGGGCCCGTGCTCGCCTCGCTCAGCGCCTCTTCCAAGAGGAATTCGACGCCCGGTTGACGATCGTTGGTGACCGCGGCCTTTGGGTCGTTAAGGTGCCGATCCGCAGTCGCCGCAAGGCCAGCGAGGGCAAGAAAACCAAGGCCGCAGACAAGAACAAGCGTGCCCGCGACAAGAGCAAGGACAAAGAGGAAAACCTGCCCAAGGATCCGCGGGCGGCACACCTGGTGAAGAAACTCGACGAGGCCCGCGAGTTCATCCGCACGCGTGCACCCCGTCTCCGCTTGGCCCAGGCTGCAGAGCTTTGGTTGGGCGCGAGGATGGTCCAGGCGAGCCTTACGGGGGAGGATTGGACGGCGCTCTGGAGCGAGTCGATCGACCTCTGCGTGAGCGAGGCAGAGATCAGTGGAGCCCTCGCCCGCGACGCCCAGGCGATGTTGGCGGTCGAGCCCGAAGAACTCGCTGAGTTCACGCGGAGGTGGCTCGACTACGACTACGGTCAGCCGGGCTGGGCCTGGGTCGCAGCGAGCAAAGAGCCCGACATGGCAGAGGCACTTCGGCAGATCGCCAGCGTCGAAGCCATCTGAGCTGCCCTAATAGTCAGGTAGGCTTAGTGATCGTGATCATGATCGTGTCGACCCCAGCCGCCGATCTCCCAGAGCTTGCCAAGGAAGCCGCGCGGACCCTGGCGCAGGAATGAGAGCAGGAGCAGGCCGCCGAGGGCGATGAGGGAGAGCGTTTGTAGGAGGCTCGGCGAGTGCTCGTGGTCGAGGCTGTTCGCGAGCAGGGGGGAGTCGCCCAGGACCAGGTTGAGGCCGAGTCCCAGGGCGATCGCCATGGCGATGATCGTCAGCGCGAAGATCATGGCGATTCGGCGGCTGTGCAGCTGCGCGAGCAGGCCAAAAGTTGTCGTGTTGGTCGCTGGCCCGGTGAGCAAGAAGGCCAGCGCTGCGCCCGGTGAGAGCCCACCAGCAAGCAGTACCGCGACCAAGGGCGTGGCACCGGAGGCGCAGACGTAGGTCGGGATCCCGAGCACGGCGAAGAGGCCGACTTGCAGTGCACCTGGTAACTCCGTGAAGGCGCTCGACTCGATCCACGGAGCGACGAGCGCGGCGAGCAGGATGCCAAAAAGGATCCACGGGCC
The DNA here is from genome assembly GCA_964474905.1 of uncultured Nannocystis sp. Taxonomy (GTDB): domain Bacteria; phylum Myxococcota_A; class Polyangia; order Nannocystales; family Nannocystaceae; genus JADJRG01. Next base: position 99,518 of record CAYYUP010000012.1, read on the forward strand.
GATATCGTCGACCATCGTCACGAGCCCAGTGTGGAGCCCCTCTCGGAGCCTGCTCGCGAGCGGTTCGCGTGTCGCGGTGTTGTCGTCTGCTTGCTCTGTGAGGGCACCTGAGCAGTGGCCTGAGCAGGAGTCAGAGTCGGCATTCGTCTGCTCGTCGTCGTGTCCGTCGTGTCCGTCGTGTCCGTCGTGTCCGTCGTGTCCGTCGTGTCC
>CAYYUP010000012.1:99827-110336 GCA_964474905.1 uncultured Nannocystis sp.
TCGTGTCCGTCGTGTCCGTCGTGTCCGTCGTGTCCGTCGTGTCCGTCGTGTCCGTTGCGTCGACTGCTGGCCTCTGCGAGTCCTCCAACCCACCAGCCGACGATCAACGCGACGGCCCCGGCTCCAGCGACTCGGGCGACGGTCATTGGCCCGCCGAGCAGGGGCAGGGAGAGCAGGATCGCGTCGAGGCCGAGTTCGGGAGTGGCGACGAGGAAGGCCATCGCAGCGGCTGTGGGCACTCCGCGGGTGATCAAACCGCGGTAGACCGGCACCACCGCGCAGGAGCACAGCGGTAGCGGAAGACCAAAGAGCAGGCCGCGGGTCGCACGGCTGAGAGGGCCGCCGCGGCCGAGCCAACGGACCCCGGCGCTCGGCAAGAAGACGGTCACCAGCCCGGCGAGCACAAAGGCGAGCAGGAGTGCTGGGGCACTTTCGAAGGCGAGCGTTAGGAAGGTCGCGACCATCGCCACGCTCGGCTCCACCGCCGAGCCATGGGCGTGCACATGGGAGCTGTCGGCGATGAGTACTGTCAACAGGCCGAGGCCGACGAGGCCACCGAGACCGGCGGCGATGCGCGTCCGGGGTCGTTGCTCTGCGGTCTCGTGGCCTTCGATCCGGTGAGCGACGACGTGGAGCAGGAGGCCGCCGATAAGGGCCTGAAAAAGCCCGACCCATTGGGGATCGATGAGCGGCAGACGGGTCGCGGCGAGCGTATACCCGGCGACCGTCGCGGCCGCGATCGAGGCGAGCACGAGTGCCGCCCGGATCGTGCCGGCGGAGGGACTTAGGAGCCACCAGATGGCGATCGCGACGGGCAACTGATGAGCGATGATCGCCACCTCGAGACCGTGCCCGCGGCTGCCCCCGAGGTGGGCGCCGCCGAGGGCGAGGCCGTCGGTGAAGGCGTGTGCGGCCATACCGAGCAGGGCGACAAAAAGGGCCGCCCGATGGGTACCGCGGGTCGCCAGGCGCAGGGGTCCCTCGGCGATCGTCGGCGCAGCGATGCCGAGCAGGAGGGCGAGGAAGCCCAGGCCACCAGCGGAGCCAAGGGCATCGGGTGCGATCTCTAGGACTACCAGGCCGACGACAGCCACCAGGACAAAGCTGTCGAGCGCTGCCATCGTCAACCGCTCGCGCTTCGCGAATCGGTGGATCAACGGGCCCAAGAGGAGGATGCCGACGCTGATCGCCAGGACCTGCAGGCCGTGGCTGTCGCTTGAGAGGGGCAGGGGCAAGGGGCGTGGATGATAGCCGAAGGGGCGCGTGGTATGCCTCTGCCGGCGATGAGCAGAGCAGCGACGAGCAAGGGCAGAGGTCACGCAGAGCGAAGCGCCGGAACGTCGCTGTCGCCGGCCTACCTCGCGATCTACGCGGCGGTCATGCGGATCCCTAGGGGCTCCGTAGCGACCTACGGACAGATCGCTATGGCCGCGGACTTACCCGGGCGGGCCCGGCAGGTTGGCTATGCGTTGCACGCTCTGCCGGACGGCAGTCCGGTGCCTTGGCAGCGCGTGGTCAACGCTCGGGGTGAGATAAGCCTCTCGACCCATGGTGGCGCCGGCGAGCATCAGCGCCAACTCCTGCGGGCGGAGGGCATCGAATTTAATCGACGCGGGCGGATCGACCTCGGTCTTTTTAGTTGGTTGGGCGAAGGCGCGTGAGCTGCAGGGTGGCGGGCCCGTGGATCGACTTCGATGTCTGGCTATTCAGACATGTCCAATTGTTCATGTTAAAATAGACATGTAAAACTGTCACGCAAGCGCGGCATGAGCATCTCTCACCCCTTCGCCCTGTCGCCGGTGTGAGCGCGTCGACTGTGCTCGTTCGTGGTCGCCTGTAGTCGATTGTAGCCGGCCAAAATCGCGCCTTTTCGCCTTTTCTTCGCGATCGAGCGCGCGTCTCTCGTTTCCTGTGCGGATAGATTGGGTCGCGCGCTTCGCCGCATTGACGAAAAAATCCCTCGCGACATAGCGTGACTCCATGTCGCTTAGAATTACGATCTTGCTCTCTGCCGTCTCGTTGGCAGCTTGCTCCGCCGGCAGTGACGGGTCGGCGAGCGATGTGACGTCCAACAGCGGGGGGTTCACGGCACCAGCGACGATGTCGACGAGCGAAGGCTCGAGCGCTACCGAGAGCAGCAGCACGTCGACGACGACCGAGACAACCAGCACGGGCACGACGACCGATAACTGTGTCCCGGGTGAAGAGGGCTGCGCGTGCATGGAGGGCGATCTTTGCAGCCCCGGTCTCGAGTGCATCGACACAGTGTGTGTGCTCTTGGCTGATACGGACAGCGACACGGACAGCGGCACGGACAGCGACACGGACACGGACACAGACACAGATACGGACAGCGGCACGACGACGGGCGCGGATCCCCTTTGTGGCGATGGTATTCCGGTGCCGGACGAGCTCTGCTTCGGCGCACCTGTGACCCTTGGCATGGGTTCAGGTCCGGCGGCAGTGCTCGCCCAGGACATCAACGGCGACGGCTTCGACGATGTTGTCTGTGCGAATAGCCAGTCGAACAATCTGACGACTCGGGTCTACGACGACAATGATGCCTTCGGTAACCTCTCGGCTCTGATCGCCGGCAAGGCGCCGAGTGCCTTGGCTAGCGCCGAGATCAATGGTGATGCGAATATCGACATCATCGCCGCAAATCGCAGCGATGGGAATGTGTCGATCTTTACCGGCAAGGGCGACGGCAAGTTTGATTCGCAGGTCGTGGTCACGGTCGGCGGGCAGCCGCGCGGGCTCGCGATGGCGATGATCGACGGCGATGATCACATCGATCTGCTGGTAGCCAATGCCGCGAGCAAGAGCGTCGGCCTGCTGCTCGGGGACGGTATTAGCTTCCTCGAGATGACCTCGTTCGCGGTCGGCGCGTCGCCGGTGGACCTCGGTGTTGCGGATTTCAACGGCGACTCAAATCTCGATGTGATTGTCGCGACCAACGGAGTCGCCGCTCTGAGTATGCTGCTCGGGAATGGCCAGGGGGGCTTTGGAGCGGCGACCAGCATCGCTGTCGAGGCTGCGCCCTCTGCGGTCGCGCTCGGCGATCTCAACGGCGATGGCACGATCGATCTGGCGATCGCTGTGCCGTCGGCGGACTCGGTGGTGGTGATGCTCGGCACCGGCCTGGGCATGTTCTCGCCAGGTGTGCCGTTTGTCGTCGGTCTCGGGCCGAGCGACATCGCCTTGCACGATATGACCGGCGACGGCGAACTCGACATCGTCGTTGCGAACGCCGGAGATGCCACAGTCGCCGTGCTCCGCGGTACTGGAGTCGGCGGATTTATGGTCGCAGAGACGACGATGTTGGCGGAGGGCTCATCGCCTGTTTCATTGTCAGTAGGTGACTTTAACGGCGATGAGGTCGCCGACATCGCGATCGCAAACAGTGCCCTGAGCACGGTCTCTGTGCTCCTCAGCAACCCCTAGCGAGAGCGGCCGGAGCATCAATGCTCGTTTTGCGGGAGGCCGTCACGGATCTCGTAGTAGTCGCCCCTGTCGTGCACGTGGATATGGATGCTGAGATGGGTGCCTGTGGGTCGATCAAACGCGCCCATGGCGATGGCGATTGTCGGCTTATGGATCGGATCCCAGAAGAGCGGAGAGCCGCAGATCGAGCAAAACCCGCGTCGCACTCGTTCGGAGGAGTGGAACCAAGTGAGCTTGTCGGCGCCTTGGATCTCCAGGGCTTCGGTGGCTACGTCGGTGGATGCCCAATAGTGTCCTGAGCTCTTGCGACACTGGGAACAATGGCAGGCGTCCGGCGGAGGGAGAGCGCCGGCCACCGCAAACGTTACGGCGCCGCAGAGGCAGGAGCCCCTGTGTGTTTGGGAAATCTCATCGGCTGTTTTTTTTGGGGGGGTCATCTTGTGTCTTCTTGTTGCGGTTTAGACGAGCCATACACCAGACGGGTTGTCGCGGACAACGTGGCGCCGCCGCCTTCGTTTTCGGACGATCACCGGTGACGGTTGGGGGTCGGCATCGGTGGTGATCGTATCGAGGTACTTAGCGAGCGTATTGGCGGCGTGGACGAGGGGCTTGGCGGCGCGATCGAGGGGCTTGGCGGCGCGCACGAGCGACTCGTCTTCGTCTTCGACCCGGCACAGCCAGTCGAGCAGCAAGCCGTGGCGCTCATCCGTCGATGCGTTGTCAAAGACCGCAGCCAGGCGATCTTTGAGCAGGTAAGCGCGGTAGAGAGGGGCGCTGATTGTCTGGACAGCATCGAGTTCGCGGAGATCGCGGGGCTGCAGCTCAAATGGGGAGCAACGGACCGCGTAGCTGAGATTTTCGAGTACAATTTCGTGTTTGCGCTCGGGGGCCAAGGTCATGGCACTGCGGCGCATCTGCTCGATCGCGTCGTGCACCAGGGCCTGCGCGTGGAAGCGATTTGAAGTCACATGGGCCCGCGGTGCCCACTCAAAGAGGGCCTCTCGAAACTCGCCGAGCATGTCGATCTCGATGACCTCGAGGGCGGCGGCACGAATGTGCCCGATCTCCCGAAAGAATTTTTTGAGGGTCTCTGAGCCCCGTCGATCACCGGCCCAGATCGGGCGATTTGTGTCGATATTTGTGACTACTGTAATGTGGAGCTTGCCCCCGCGATAGCCGAGCGCGTCGATGCGGATACGGCGGAGGTTCTCGAAGCTAGCCTCGTGTTCTTGGTCGTAACGACCGACTAGGCGATCGAGGATCCGGCCGACGGAGCTCCTCGCGATTCCCATCGAGAAGACCGCCGCGCTCTTGCTGATTCGCTGCGCCATGATCAGGGTGAGTTCCTCTAGCGGGTGGGTGAAGCAGGAGTCGACCAGGGCCCAGGGCACAGCCTCGACTTTGAGTCCGCATGACGGACAGTGCACCCGGCGGAGTGGGTATCTAAGCATGCACCGCACACCGGCGACATTGACGTGCAGCCACCGACGCTCGTGCTGATCGTACAGTTTGCCCTCCTGTCCGCAGTACGCGCAGTAGTGATGTGTAAAGGTAGGTTGGACGTCGAGGATGAGAGACTTATCGTCAAACTCGGACCCGAGTACACGGACATTCTCCATCCCCAAGAGGTGCGTGAAGAGCTGTGTCGATGGCATGGGTCGATGGTCCGCCACTGTCGCGCCGATGCCTACCCCACAACAGAGCCCCTTGGCGTGCGCCCTCGCAGTGTTAACTGTAGGCGTGATAACTGCAATTTCAGGAGAGTGCTGCCCTCGGCACGATGCAGTCACGAAGAAGCGTCATTTGCGCACCGCGAGTCGTGCAAGCTCGAGGCTACGGGCATCGCTCGCGAGGGCGTCACTACGCTCGTGTGCCCATCGTAACACGGAATGTCGTGGAGATAGGTGACGAGCTGGACGCGTACAAGGGGTCGTGACGCCGAGGGCTCACCTGTGCAAGAATCCTGGCATGGACCGTGCAATTGTCTACACGACATGCAGGAGACTGTGAGACACACCCACTGTGTCGATCGCTGTCAAACCTTGCCAAAGGGTCAATATACCGTCCAGGTCATGTACCGAGCGGTGAACTCGGCCTGGTCTGCGACGACGGGTGGCCGCGGGGTTTCGGGGGGCACACTTTCTCCGCTGCCGAGGCCCTTGGTTGCCGCGATCACGGCGGTTGATCGTTTGCGCCGTAGCTGGCTAAGCGCGCTTGGCCGTCCTGGTCGCGCGCTTGTACGCAAGCGTGAACTCCGGGTCGCGGTCATCTTCTCGGTGATGGTCACGACCGCGTTGATCGGCTCTTTGGTCGCGCCGTTCTGGCTCCTCCTCCTCGGACCCGTGGTCTGGGGCGTACCGCATGTAGTCGCCGACATTCGCTATTTAGTGGTCCGCAGCGGCTATCATCAGCGACCGAGGGTGGCACTCCTGGGAGGGTTGACGCTGCTGTGGATGGCGCTCGGTGGCCCGCTCGTCGAGGGTCTGCTCTGCACTGCTGCCGTGGCTCTACTCGCCCGCGCCGGGCTCATCCGCCGCCTCGTCGTTGCTGCGGTGATCGTGCTCTTCGCATTTTTTCTCGACGGGCTCGGACGCTACGGCAACATCGCCTTCGCTCACCTGCACAACTTCACGCCCTTGCTTCTGTGGTGGATCTGGCGCCGACGGGTCGGCAAGCTTCACATGATTCCACTGGTCCTTCTGGTTGCCGCGACTTGCTTTCTCCTCAGCCCCGTCGCCCTGGATGTCGCCCAGGCGCTCGGTGGCCTGGGTAGGTTCAGCACAGAGATGGGCCCAAAGGCGCAGCTGTGGCGGCTCGCAGCGGATATCGATCCCGCCTGGGGCATGCGCCTGGTGCTTCTTTTTTGCTTTAGCCAGTCGATCCACTACGGGCTTTGGCTGCACTTGCTACCCGACGAGGATCGCGACCGAGCGACTCCCTTGACCTTCCGGGCAACTGTTGAAGGGCTTCGCGTCGATCTTGGCGATGTCGGCTTGGTTGTCGCTGCCCTGCTCTCGATCGGGGTCGCAGTTTGGGCACTCATCGATCTGGTGGGTGCGAATGCGGGCTACTTTCGCATGGCCCAGTTCCACGCTCATCTCGAGGTGATGGCCATCGCCCTATTTGTCCTCGAGAACTGCGTTGTCTCGCCCTCCGGCAAGGGTGCGCACCGGCAGGAATCAAGGGCGTAGAGCGACACATATCGCAACACCGGCTGTCGGCTTAGGGCACTTGTTCCCACATCACCAGTTGTTTGATGAATGGGCAGAATTCGAGCAACCGTCGTTCTTCTAGATAGAGCTTCTTTGCTCTCCCCGAAGCCTCATGCACAAGAGAAGGGGCCATGTCATTGAGCAACGCGACGTGCTCGGGCTCGTCGCTCTTGTGAGTGAGCAGGGTGCGGCGAACCTTGCCACGAGAATGGAAGTCGTGGAGGACGCCGTGACGCTCCAGCTTCATCACAAAAGACTCGGCGGGGCCGCCAATTCCGAAAAATCTACCGTCCGACCCGAGCTCGTAGCCATGGGTCGGATGCGCGTCTGCGCAGAGGATTGCCTCTGAGAAGCGTTTTCTAGCGGGCTCGATATAGACCTGCTCGGCCTTGAACCAAAGGAGAGGAGTCGCTGGATTTGCCCCTCGCGCGAGCCCCCAGATCGCGATGTCTCCGGGGCCGACCTCTTCTATATATCCCCCGTAGTTCTCATGAAAATCCAGCCATACCTGGTGGGGAGTATGGCCACCATCGAGGAGTATTTTCTCAACCTCTACGGTCGGAAGCGTCTTTTCTCTGGACAGGGTTGAAAGCCAAGATTTTGCTCTGTTGGTGAGTCCCATAAATGTTTGTAGGTCTCCTTTTACTCGGGTGGAGCCACGCGCGCTGGCATGGTGACCGCGAAGTCGCCGATTAGCGCGCGAGCATCAGTTCGATCTCGACCAGGCACTCTCGCGAGATGAGGCGCTCGACGAATCGCATCGTGCCCGCGGCCGGTTTGACGGCGGCCGGGCCGACAAACTGGGCCAAAACATCGAAGAGCGCTGGCAGATCCTCATCGGTGACCTCTTTGGAGACGGTGATTTCCGTGCGAATCGCGTCGTCAATCGTAAAACCGGCTGCTTCCACGCTCTTCATGATCTGTGCGAGCACGAATTTCGTCTGGCCGATCAGATCGCCGGGGAAGTTCGCCGAGCGGTTGTCCGGCTTGACGTCGGCGTGGCCGCTCACGATCAGGAGTTCCTTGAAGTCAGAGACCTTGAGCGCCCAATGCGAGCCTTTCCGGGGATGCAAAGATCGCCAAAAATGGCGATGGTGAGTGTTTACGGGCGATCTGGCGTCGATCTGACCTTCGCGATTCGGGCATACTTGGCGGGCTCGCGAAACCCGTAGAAAACAAGTGGCGCTACGCTGCTGCCGAAAAGGTTGTCATGGTCGTGATCCTCCCTCAGCTCGATCCCAAAAGCGATGAACGCCGCACTGGCCTCGCTCGCCAACAGCGCAAATACACCTACGATCACAGCTTGGTCGAGCCGCTCGCTCTCCTGGGAAAAGTGCCTCGCGCGGACAAGCCAAGCCTACGTTGGTGGATGACCGTGATGTCGGTGGTCACACAAAACTTGGCGAACAGTCTGGCGATCAAAGTAGAGCAGGCGAGCGACGGGTTCATCTCCTTCGGTGAGGACGGGGATGATAGCGCGGAGGTCAAGGCGGACCTCGAGATGCTGCTGGAGGACGCCTCGCGGATCGCCGCGGGTGATCTTGAGGGCGTCGAGCCAGGCGACCTCGAGAATGACGGCGTGGTCTCCTTTGGCGACGATGACGGCGGTTTTTGGTCTCGGATCAAGAGTCGAGTTCGCCGCGAGCCTTCGCAAGCTGAGGAGGAGTCGGTGGGGTCCATCGCCGAAAAGGCTGAGTCCTCTGTGGTCAGCGAAATCGAAGCGGCGCTTCGCAAGGCCTCCAACAGTTTCTTGAACAAGGGGGAGTCTGTGCTGCGGATCGAGGGCAGACCGACAAGCCTCGCCGACTACGATGCGCTCTTTAAAACGATTGAAATCCCGGCGATCCGCGACACCTATCAGCAAGACAGTACCTTTGCCCGAATGCGGCTTGCAGGCGCCAACCCGGCGATGATTGAACGGGTCCGCCGGCCTTCGACGAAGCTGCCGGTCAGCGAAACGCACTATCAGGTCGCGATGGCCGATCCCGATGATACTCTCGAGCGCGCCGGCACCGAGGGTCGACTTTTCCAGCTCGACTTTGCTGGCCTCGACGGTCTGGTGGAGGGCAGCTATCCCAGGTATCGCAAATACATGCCGGCACCGATTGCTCTCTTTGCGGTCCCCAGGGGCGACGGCGATCGTGCCCTGCGCCCGGTGGCGATCCAGACGGAGCAGCGCAACTCCCCGGAGAGCCCCGTGCTGACGCCCGCCGATGGCGAGGCCTGGCTCGTCGCCAAGAACGCGGTCCAGGTCGCCGACGGTTGTTACCACGAGGGGATCTCGCACCTCGCACGGACTCACTTCCTGGTCGAGCCTTTTGTGATCGCGACCAAGCGCCAGCTCTCAAAACGGCATCCGCTCCACGTTCTCCTCGCGCCTCATTTCGAGGGCACGCTCTACATCAATGATTCGGCCCAAAGTGCGCTCATCGCCCCGCAGGGTGGGGTCAACCGTCTGTTGGCGCCATCAATCGACGCGGTTCGTATGGCCACGGTTCTCGGTGTGCAGAGTTTTCCCTTCGACGATGCAGGCCTCGAAAAACAGCTCGTTGCCCGCGGCGTCGACGATCCCGAAGCACTGCCCGACTACCCCTTTCGCGACGACGGCCGCCTGATCTGGGCTGCGATCCATACATGGGTGAGCCGCTACATCGCCCTCTACTACATCGGCGACGACCACGTCGGCGGCGACTACGAACTCCAGGCCTGGGCCGCCGAGCTCATCTCCTTTGAGGGCGGGCGAGTTATCGGTTTCGGCCAAGAGGGTGGGGTAAGGACGCGCGAGTACTTGATCGAGGTCATCACTACCCTGATCTTCACGGGCAGCGCTCAGCATGCAGCCGTAAACTTCCCCCAGGGGTCGATCATGAGTTACGTGCCGGCCCAGCCCCTGGCGACCTACGCTCCATCGACGCCGCAGACCAAGCTCCTCGATGTTCTTCCTCCTCTCGAGCAGGCCCTCGCCCAGACCGAGACCGCACGCAGCCTAGGCCTCGCCTACTACACGATCCTCGGTCGCTACAAAGAGGGTACCTTCGAGGATCCAAAGGTTGCCGCTCCGCTCGCGGAGTTTCAAGCGGAGCTTGTGCGAATTGAGGCAGTCATCCTCGAACGCAACCAGGATCGCGTGCCCTACACAGAACTGCTGCCCTCGAAGATCCCGCAGAGTATCAACATCTAGCCGGCTCTGCGGCTCTGCGGCTCTGCGTGCGATTGTTCGCAAGGAGCACTACTACGACGTGATCATCACGGGTGTCCATCTGGAATCCGCCAGCGTGACCTTCGCGAAGTTCGAACAGGGCTCGCCTACCGAGGAGGTACGCCTGATGCTGATGCTCGCGGTTGAGTAGGCGATCGGGGCCGGCCTCGCGGACCCGCTACGGATCAGCCAGGGATCTTGCAGAAGGGAGCTTCTAGTACGATCTCGTTGGCGGGATCGACGACGCACTCCGCCTCGTTGGGGACTGCCAACAGACGGAGTTCGTCGATGCCGGCTGTGTTCACGTCGATCGAGATCGCATCGGCGAATTCACCCGGCTGGAGGATAATGTCAATATTGGCCTCCTGGATCAGAGACTCTATGCCCATAGACGTTCCGTAGACCTCGATGGTCACACCCGCTGTAAGCGGCACCGCACCTTCGTTGCCGAGCTGCACCCAGACCGTGACTTGGTCGACGCCGGAGCACTCATTGAGGCATGATTCGGGCGAGAGCATCACCAGGTCCGGGGCCAAGAGACCGTCTGCAGGCGAGAGATCGCCGGAGCGGAAATTGTTGTAGGAGAGCCAGTTTGGATCGGGCGTTTGTGGAACGGTGCCGTCGTCATTGATATTGGTGATATTGTACGCGTGT
>CAYYUP010000013.1:0-20830 GCA_964474905.1 uncultured Nannocystis sp.
CCTAGGGAGCCGCGAGCTGGCCCAGCTTAAATTTGACATAACCCGCAGTACCCGCATCATTGTAATAATCAAGCATCTGTACTTTAAAGTAGTTTCCCTCGACGGTGCGAACTACATATACAACATCGCGAGCCTCAAGCGTATGCGCGTCCATATCGTAGTCGTACCAGAGATCAAAAGCATAGCCGGGCTCGGGCTCCATATCCTCGGGGCCGACCGTCACCTCGTCGACGCCGTAACCGTCGGCAGGCGCCTGCTCCAGGGTCTCAAAGGGCGTGCCCTCGACCAGGGCGACGCCGACATCTTGACTGCCACTGGTGCCGCTATTGGCCTTCACATTAAAGCGTAAAAGGCCCACATCCCAGAGCGTCGAGTCCTCGGCAGAAATCGGCTCGACCTGCATCAGCGCCTCTAGGTCTAGGTAGACCCAGGCCTTCTCGTCGCGGCCGTCGATGATCACCGTCGACGATCCGTCTCCGTTGTCCTCGATGACAACCGGTGGCCCGTCTTCCCCCGCGTCATCGCCACTGAGCACCGGCGTGCAAGCACCCAAAGCCAGCACAAGCCCCGCTGCCACAGGTGCTATGCTACCCCCAAGGAGCTGCAACAGACGTCTCGCCGCACCTGTCGTCGTAATGCGAGTGGTCGCTGCCGTGCAAGCAGTCGTGGTTATTTGAGTGTTCGAGAGGTCATTCATCGTCAGGGCTCCTTAGTAGTGTGCGTTGATTCCGCCGTAGAAGCTCCGCGGCGCCAGGGGAATATAGCGGGCATCACCGGCCCCGAGAATATTGTCGACACCGACAAATGCGTCAAAGTAGCGCCAGATCCGCTGGCTGATCCGCAAATCGATGGTCGCAAAAGGCGCCGTGAGGGTGTCCTCTAGGGCCTCGCCGTAGTAGAGCTGGCGGCCAAAGACCTTGGTCCGCAGGTTAATGTGGGTGCGCACGCGCGGCACCTTGACGCTGAGAACCAATGATCCTTGGTGCAGCGAACGCCCGAGCAGCGGCTTGTGCAGGATCAGATCGCGGGTATCGGTGAGCGTGTAGGTCGCAGCAATCTGGAGGATTTTTTTGCCGCGCGCGACCGCGTGCAACTCGATACCCTGAGTCTTGGCAACGCCAGTATTGGCGTATTTCCAATTGCCCATGGCATCCGAGGTGTCGATGTAGATCAGGTTGCGCAGGCGGTTATGGAAGGCCGCTGCACCGATATCGAGCCAAGCCCGCGGCCGCCATTCGATGCCCCCAAGACCGCCCCAGGAGGTTTCTGGCTCCAACGAGGGGTCGCCGCGGATGATGTACCCGACCGCAGAATTCGGGAATTCCAAAAACATTTCGCGAAAACTCGGCGCCCGAAATCCACGACCGTAGCTCGCTCGAAATGTCCACTTTGGATCGGGGTCGACACGCAGCGCCAGGCGAGGCATCGCGTAGACCCCGAAGAGGCTGTCGACGTCGACCCGCAGCCCCGGGACCACCCGCACCTTGACCTCGTTGTCGCGAAGCGTCCACTCGTCCTGGACAAAGAGCGCGATCCGCTGGCGATCGCGACGATCACCGGGCAGGCGCGGCGTATCGAGAAACTCAACCAACCCCTCGACGCCAGCGCTGAGGCTGTGAGGACCGATCATATGGTCGTACTGAGCGAGCGCCTGCAGCAGCTGATCGGCGGTGCGCTGGACCGTATCCAAATCATCATCGCCGCGCTGGTCTAGGAGCGCGTTGTCGACGAAGCGGGTGTAGTGCAGACGCATTCGCAACCGCGCCGGCGCCGACCAGATGATCTCAGGGGTCAGCGAAGCTCCGATGATCCGAGTGAAGTTTCGACGGTCAAAGACCGCGCCACCGCCCTCTTCGATCACCCCGCGCAGGTCCCTCTGCGAGTAGTCCGTGGTCGCGATGATGTTGATGCCATCGCGAGGCGAGTAGACCGTGCGATGACCGACGTTGGCCGTATACCCCGAGGGCGCGTTGGTGGTCTCGCTCGAGGTATCGAGGTCGTAGCCGTCCGTGCGGTGAAAACCACCGCTTAGCCGACTGCGCCAGCGCCGACGCATGATGCCGACAAGGCCACTGGCGTCGACCGTGCGCCGCGAACCGTAGACCGCGTGGGCTTCGGCGACCAGCGGCCGGTCGATGTCGCGGGTGATCAGGTTGACGACGCCACCCATCGCGTCCGATCCGTAAAGGACCGAAGCTGGCCCTTTGACCACCTCGACCTGACGCAGACCCTCCGAGCTGAAGCGGGTGAGATCGATGACCCCGTTTAACCGACCGGTCGCCCGCAAACCGTCGATGAGGATCAAGGTGTGCTGCGGATCGAGACCAAGAAGGCGGATCCCCAGGCCTCCAGCCCCCCCGCGTGCCCCCGGGGTGATCTGGATCCCCGGCTGCTCCTCCAGGATCTCGGCGGCGTTTTCGGCCCCCGACGCCTCGATCTGCTCGCGCGTGACCACCTCGGTAACGACCGAGGTATCGCCGAGACTCTCCTCGGTGCGCGATGCCGTGACCACAATCGTGCGCTGCTGCTGCGCGACTTTGTCTTTGTCCCTGTCGTTTTGATCCCCGTGATTGCGGGCATCCTTCTCGTTTTGCCCGCTTTGCTCGCTTTTCTCGCCTTGATCACGACGGTCGCCATCCCGAGTACGACGATTACGAGCGCGATCGTCGTCCGACTCAGCCGATTCGTCCGCCCCCTGGGTGGTGCCAGCAGGCAACTCTGTGGGCACTGCCGCGCGAAGAGAGGCGGGCCCGAGTAAACACACCAACACCAACGACGCGATCGTGCCGCGGGTGCAGCACACCGCCCATGGCTCGAATCCTGGACCAGCACGTCGTGGGTACATGGCGCCCGTTTTGCCCGCCCACTGTCGCTTCCGACCCGGACCGGCAGGGTGTATACCACCCGGGAAATGAAAATGAACTCGGTCTTCAATGGTCGACGACGAGAGGCGACGCACCTCGCCCGATTCGTAGGAGCGCTCCTGCTCACGGTGGCCTGTGGAGCCGACGAAGACTCATCTCTACCGGTCTGCGACCAGGCGCTCTGCTCGGTCGATGATCACGAGGGCAGCGGCGATGGCGTGCACACAACGGTCGTTCGCGCCACCGACGAGGACACGCCGGTCTACTTCAGCTTCGCCGACCCAAACGCAGCGCTCAGCGCCCAAGCCATCGACGCCGGTAACTGGGACCTCTCCTTCGCCCAAACAGAGATCCGCGTCAACGGTGGCATCAGCGGCGATGGTGGCGTCGAGATCACCTGGGTCGATGAGATCAGCATCGGCGACGCCGAAACCCCGGCCGACGACGGCTGGGTCAGCGATAGCGACGAAGACCTCGCCTTCGCCCAGGGCAAAGGCTGGTACCGCTACGACCTGCTCAACCACGTCGTCGAACCCCGCGACCGCCTCTACTACGTGCGCGCAACCGACGGCTCACTCTACGCCCTCGAGATGATCAGCTACTACGACTACTCGGGCGAATCCCGCTACCCAACCTTCGAGTGGATCGCCCTACCAACCCCCTAGTCTTTTCTTCTTCTTCTTTTTCTTCTTCTTCTTTTTCTTCTTCTTCTTCCCTTCGAGTTCGCGCGCATCTACTGGGCCTTCAGCGCGTATCCAGGCGCAGATCGATCGGCACCTTGCTCGCCTGACCGCCGACCTCCCGGACCCATCGCGGCACCAAAAATCCGGGCAGCTCGCGGAGCAATGCCCGAGCGAGTTCCTGCGTACGCGCCTCGGGCACCTCAAAATGAGCCGCACCGGCAACGCGATCGAGCAGGTGTAAATAGTAGGGCAGTACGCCGACCTCAAAGAGCCGCTCGGAGAGCTGGATTAGCACCGCAGCGCTGTCGTTGACGCCGCGCAGGAGAACGCTCTGGTTGAAAAGTGTCACGCCAACGGCCCGCAACTTCGCGATCGATTCGGCAACCTCGTCGTCGATTTCGCGGGCGTGATTGATATGAAAAACGACGATCGTCGGCCACGGCGCTCCGCCCAAAAGCTCGACAAGCGCCGGTGTGATCCGGCTTGGGATGGTGATCGGCAAGCGGGTGTGCAGGCGAAGGCGGCAGAGCTGCGGCAGATCGCCAAGTGCCCCCATGAGCGCGCCCAGCTGCTCATCCTTGGCCATCAGCGGATCACCACCAGAGAGGATCACCTCGTTCACCTCCGGGTGCGCGCGCACGTACTCGACGATCCGCACAAGCTCAGCCCCGCCCAGGGCGTGGTCACCGTAGGGAAAATGGCGGCGAAAACAGTAGCGACAGTTGATCGCGCAGCCGCCCCGCAGCAGCAGCAACACCCGCGAGCGGTACTTGTGCAGAAGCCCCGGCAGCGCCGCGTCCTGCTCCGCTAGCGGGTCGCGAACAAAACCAGGCACGACCTCAAACTCGTCGGCGAGCGGCAGCACCTGGCGAAGCAGCGGATCGTCGGCGTCGCCCTTGATCATGCGCGCGGCAAAGGCACGCGGCACCCGCATCGCGAAGAGATCGCGAGCCCGAAGACCCACAGCGAGCGGAGTTGCGTCGATCTCCAAGTACGAAAGCAGATCCAGCGGATCGGTGAAGGCACTAGCGAGCTCGCTCTGCCAGCGTTGACGGGTGATCTGGACGAGCGGCGCGGTCATGGGCGTGGGGCGCCGGATGGTAGCAGCGCCTCACAGGGGCAGAAAGCGCGTACACTCCGAACCCATGCGAAAGCTCCGGGATCGAGTCGCAGTTATCACAGGTGCTGCTAGTGGGATCGGCCGGGCGACTGCCATCGCTCTCGCCGGACGCGGTGTCGATGTGGCCCTGGCCGATCTCGACGAGGTCGGCCTCCAACAGACCGCCCGCCAGGTCGAGGGCTACGGTCGTCGGGCGAGTACACACACCGTCGACGTCTCCGATCGCCCGGCGATGGAGGCCCTCGCCGCCGAGGTCATCGACGCCCACGGCCGCGTGCACATCGTCGTCAACAACGCGGGTGTCTCGGTGTCAGCCCTCTTCGAAGAGCACTCGATCGAGGATTTTGAGTGGCTCTTCGGGATCAATTTTTGGGGTGTGATCTACGGCTGTAAATTTTTCCTGCCCCACCTCAAAGCTGCCGGGGAAGGGCATATCATCAATGTTTCGAGCCTTTTTGGGCTCATCGGCCTGCCCACGCAGAGTTCCTACGCGGCTTCCAAATTCGCGGTCCGCGGCTTTAGCGAGTCGCTGCGCACCGAGCTCCGACCGCACCACATCGGCGTAACCTCGGTGCACCCCGGCGGCATCAATACCAACATCGTCAAAAACTCGCGCTTCACCGAGCTGCACAACGGCCAAAAGGCCAAGCTCGTCACAGAATTCGAGCGCCGCGCGTGGCCGCCAGAGCTGGTCGCCCGCAGGATTATCGACGCGATCGAGGGCGACAAGGCGCGCATGCTGGTCGGCCCCGAGACCTACTTCACCGACCTCGCCAAGCGATTTGCACCGAACCTGGCCAACCGGCTGGTCGAACGCCTTCGCCAACGCTTGGGCCTCTGAGCGCCGGCGCGCACAGGCGGCCAGGCCGGCGTGAAATCACAGCCCGCGGCCGTGAGTCGACTCCCCTGTGCTCCGCCGCATTTCGGCAAAAACAACCGCTACAGGCCTCCTAAAGCGCACTTGCGGCGAAGTCCGAAGAAAGAGAGTCCCTCCGTTACGGAAGCGTTTCTTTCGGGGGTCTCGCTGCGCATACTCCTCGAGCGCCATGAACGTACGACTCCCGATCGCTCACCCTGACGCCCCCCTCCTGCCCCCCTACCCCCGTGGTTGGTACACGATCGCCGACTCGGACGACGTCAAGGTCGGCGACGTCAAGGCGGTGCACGCCTTCGGCCGCGAGTTCGTGGTCTTCCGCGGCGAGAGCGGACAGGCTCAGGTTCTCAACGCCCACTGCCCGCACCTGGGTGCCCACCTGGGGCACGGCGGCAAGGTCTGTGGCGACAGCATCCGCTGCCCCTTCCACGGCTGGGAATTCGAGGGCAAAACCGGGGCTTGTACCCGCATCCCCAACGGCGATCCGATCCCGCCAAAGGCCAAGGTGCCGCGCTGGCACGTCGAAGAGCGCTACGGCATGATCATGATCTGGGTCCACGACGAGGGCGTAGAGCCGCTGTGGCCCGTCGCCGAGTTCGAGGATTTTGACCTGTCCTGGTCCCCCTGGATCAAGACCGTTTGGGAGTTTAAAGCCCGCATCCAGGACGTCGGCGAGAACGACTCGGACGTCACCCACGCACCGATCCTGCACACGCTCACCGGCTCGATACCCACGGTCGAGATGCAGACCGACGGCCCTGTCTGCGACTGGAAGCTCAACATGATGATCGAGCCTTCGGCCTTTGGCTTGCCCAACGTGCCGCGGATCTACAAGCTCCTGAAAATGGAGACGCCGCTACCGGCCGAGATCAACGTCCGCCGCTCGGGCTTTAGCATCGGCCTCATCCGCCAACTCTCGCCGCTGATGGGCAACCTCTCGCTGCGCTCGCAGAGCCTTTGCTCGACGACGCCGATCGACGAGGATCACGTGCGCTTCACCGTACGCCACCGGATTGGCCCGGCGCCCAGCAAGGTGCTGACGCGGATCATGCTGCACCGCTACGGCAAGATCTTCGACGACATCTTCAGCGAGGACATCGACATCTGGAAGTACAAGGTCTACCGGATGCGACCGGCAGCAACCACAGGCGACTGGGCGATCCTCAAGTTCCGCAAGTGGGCCCGCCAGTTCTACGCCGAGGGCGTCTACGAGGACGCGATGCGCCGCGAAGAGGAAATGCGAGCGAGCGGCGCCTTGCCCTAAGCTGCGACGAGCTGCGACAAGCTGCGGACCGCTCAGCAAACCGCTCAGCAAACCGCTCAGCAAACCAGGCACTTGATGCCTGGCATGCTGCCGATAAAATCGCCGAGCACCGAATCAAAGGTCACGCGAAAACCGACCTCCTCCGGGCAAGCCGCATCGCTAGAGAGCAGCGGATCGCTGTAATTTTCGGGGGCGACGATCACCCGACCATCCCAGAGCTTGGTCAAGACAACCTGGCCCTTGCCGATGTCCTCGGCCCAGAGCCACTTCGGGTCGGCATCAAATTCAAAATTATCGCTCGGTAGAGGCGTGTAGTTGCCGAGGTCCTGGGCGATGCAGAACTCAAAGACCGTGTAGGGCAGCGGCGTCTGCTGGAGGTTCTGGATCGCCGCATCAAAGTCGAGATCGGCGCAGCCCGCCATCGTCGATGTGAGCTCGGGCGTGGTCTCTGGCAGGTAGGTACCGACGATGCCGCGGAGCTTGACTTCACCGTCGATGCGCCGCAAACGAAAGGCGATTGTGTCGCGAAAGACAGGTTGTTCACCGAGCGTCGCCCGGGTGATGGTGACGATCCGATCCTTGTCTTTGATGACCTTGCAAGGCAGCGAGCCGCCAGGCCCCCACTCTGAGGCATCGATCTGAAAGATGTCTGGGTGGGCCTGGACCAAGTCCCAGACCTGAGGCATCGACTCATCCCCGTCGGCGCAGGCAAAGGGCGCGTCGAGGCCAGAGATCGCCTTTGCGGTTCCGCGCTCAGGGCTCCACATCATCACCGCGCCCGGAGCGAGCATCGCCAGAGCGTCGGCGGCCACCTGCTGCGCCCCGGGGTCGGCCGGCAAGAGCAACGGATAGGGCACACAAGTCAGCGGACCCCCCGTCGTCGTGCCCGTCGTCGTGCCCGCAGTCGTGCCTGCGGTCGTGCCCGTCGTGCCCGTCGTGCCCGTCGTGCCTGCGGTCGTGCCCGTCGTGCCTGCGGTCGTGCCCGTCGTGCCCGCGGTCGCACTGCTGCTCTCCGAAGCACTCACAGTTCCTGTGCTGCCCGTGCTCGGCGACGATGTCGTCGAGCCCTCAGAGACGCTCTCGCTGGTCTCCTCCGACGCCGATGAGGCGCTGGTATGGAGGACGTCATCGCCGCAACTGCTGACGACGAGGAGCATCGCGCTCACGACCCGAGAGAACCCAGAGAGCGACGGCTTCGACATTGAAGCACGATAACACCGAGCGATCCCGGCTCAGAGCCGCGCCGCGCTCACACTCGTGCACGTGGAGGCCAAACTCGCGACCGACAACGAGCCGAGCGAAGGTCAGGCTGTCGTCCAACACGAACTCGAGAACCCCGAAAACTACAGGAATCCGGTGTCCTCAATTACGGTTTTGGCTCGCCAACCACAAACGAGAGATCGCCTTTTACGTAGGGCTGGGTGCGCGTCGCCACCACCGCGCCCGCACAGTCAAAAAAGACGAGACTCGACGATACATTGATCGTCAACCACATCTTGATCTCTCGGGTCTCGCCAGCCCCAAGCGGCGGCTCAACAGCGCTCGACTCGTCCGAAGACTTCGCGCTCTTCTTCTTCGTGACGACCTTGCAGATCTCGCTACCGCTCGCGTTCTCGACCGTCACGGGTCGCTTTTGCGACAACGTGTTGCCCTGACTGGCAAGTAACGCGCAGCCACTAAACCCCCAAAAGAAGGACAAGCTGAGGCATAAGCTTTGAAGACGCATCCAAGAATCCTAACAACTCGCAGGATAGATGATGCCGTAAATGATACGGGCATTACCGATCGCCTCAAATGGGGGCATCTGCACCCGTTTATTACTACCGCACATAGTCGTCCGAGGTCTTTGTGCGGCGATCAAGGGGCACAAACAAGGATGCAGAGGCTCGAATAACGCTGTTCTATACGATCTCTAAATACTCGCCGATCCGCACGCCATTCGATAGCGTATCGGCCGTGGCGACTGCTCTCGCGAGCTGGCGCAAACAACCTCAGCACAGAACCAATCACGATGCATTTCAATTTTTTCAAACTACAAACGCTTCTGCTGCCGTTCGCGGTAGCGACGATGATGACCACCGCCTGCACTGACGGCAGCGGAGATTCCGACGCGGACTCCGATACCAACCCGACGACCACGGCGACTGCGACCGACTCCAGCTCCAGCTCCGGCTCCGGCAGCGAGACCGAAGCGGCGATGGGCGCCTGCATGACCTACTGCTCGCAGGCGATGGCCAACTGCACCGGCGCCAATGCGGTCTACGGCGACATGGATCAGTGCATGAGCACCTGCGCGGCGCTGCCTGAGGGCAACGAAGGCGATGTGGATGGCGACAGTGCCTGGTGCCGCGCCTACCACGCTGGAGATCCGGCGATGGGCGACCCCGACACCCACTGCCAACACGCTTCCGCCAACGGCGGCGGTGCCTGCGGTTCGTACTGCGAGGCCTACTGCGACCAAACGATGGCCAACTGCAGCGCGGCCAACGAGATCTACAGCTCGGCCGACGAGTGCATGTCCGCCTGCGCGGCCTTCCCCACCGATGGCGCCTTCAATGCGACGGACGGCAACAGCGTCCAGTGTCGCACCTACCACGCCAGCTTCCCGTCCGCCGGCGATGCCGACACTCACTGCCAGCACGCCTCCCAGAACGGCGGCGGCGCCTGTGGTGAACTCTGCCAGGGCTATTGCTCGCAGGCGATGGCCAACTGCGGTGACCTCTACGCTGATGAGGCCGCGTGCATGACCGCCTGCGCCGCTTTCCCCGCTGACGGAGCCTGGAACGACAAGGGCGGCGACTCTGTGCAATGCCGCACCTATCACGCCAGCTTCCCAGCAGCGGCCGACGCCGCCACCCACTGTGCACATGCCGCAGCCGACGGCGGTGGTGTCTGTCAGTAGTCTAAGGGCTCAATAGGCCCCGTGAGCCGATACCGGCTCGCACTTGGCGGCGACGCGCGCGGGATTCTTTCGAGTCCCGCGCCCGTCGCCGCACCTTTTTCTAACTGGGCACTTCTGGCGCTATTCAGCAAGACCGGCGATCAGGGATCGCAGCCCGCCTCGTCATCGCCGTCTGGGCAATCATCGGCTCCATCACACTGCCAATCTGCGGGGATCTCATCACCGGATTTACAGACAAAGACCGGGCATTCGGACTCGTCCGAGCCGTCCATGCAGTCGTCCGCGAGGTCGCAAAGCCAGGTGTCGGGGATCTCCTCCCCTGAGCCACAGGTGAAGGGCTTCGCGCCCTGGCAAATGTACTCAGATTCGGCCTTCGCCGAGGTCACGGCCGGAGGGCAATCGACGGCATCGAGAAAGCCAAAATAACAGCTGTCGAGCAGATCTGGATCGTCACACCCAAGCGATTCGATGCAGGCGCTAAACTCCGCAACAACCGGCTTTAGGCACTCGAGATAGGGCTCCATGTCGGGCACTTCGGCGTAGATATCACAGCGGCAAGCGCCGTCGGCAGGATCGATGCCCTTGCTGCTGAGGCACTGCTCGAGGCTCGGGTAAAGACCTGCCTGGACCTCGCACTCGCAATCGCCGACAAGCCCGTCCGCCAACGAACCTTCGACCTCGAGACAGAGCGCCAAGAGTTCAGGATCCGCCCCCCCCGTGCTACCCGTGCTGCCCGTGCTACCCGTGCTGCCCGTGCTGCCCGTGCTACCCGTGCTGCCCGTGCTGCCCGTGCTGCCCGTGCTGCCCGTGCTGCCCGTGCTGCCTGTGCTGCCCGTGCTGCCCGTGCTACCCGTGCCGCTCGTGCTGGTGTTGGAAGCCGTGTCGGAAACGGAGCCCGCCGAGTCGTCGCCATTGCAGGCCGTCGGCAGGACCGCGAGGGCGACGGCGACGACTCCCTGTCGTATCGATGTCTTCGTCATGCCGGGCAGTCTACGCCCTCCGCCCCCTTGCCGTCGCCACTCGCGAAGCCCTCAGCAAAGACACCAAGAGGCTAGGAAAAGGCCCCGATCGCGGTAGGATGCGCCGGTGTTCTCCTCTGGCCGACACACTCACCTGGGGCCCCGCAACGCCCTGGTTCTCTCCCTCTCCCTGGTGCTAAGCCTCGCCTGTCACCCGTCCACGGCGACCTCGCGTGCACCCGCCCCGGACAACGCGGCTGCCGAGCGACCTCGGGCTGGCGCCAACATCGAAGCCGACACAACTACCGACACAACTGCCGACGGAACTGCCGACGCCGATCCTGCAGCCGCACACGCGGCTTTCATCGCCGGCGCCTACGACAAGCGCGAGGTCCAGATCCCGATGCGCGACGGGGTCCACCTTTTTACGACGATCTACACGCCCAAAAATCTGACCTCCGGCAAGGCCAACCCCCAACCGATACTGCTGCTCCGCACGCCCTATTCGGTGAAGCCCTACGGCGCCGAGCTACCAAAACAGCTAGGCCCGAGCGCCGCCCTCGCCCGCGATCTGTACATATTTGTCTACCAAGATGTACGGGGTCGATTCATGTCCGAGGGCGAGTTTGTCAACATGCGCCCGCATCGGCCCAAGAAAAACAGCCAGGCCGATACCGATGAGAGCAGCGACACCTACGACACCATCGAGTGGTTGATCGCCAACATCGAGGGTCATAACGGCCGCGTTGGTCAATGGGGGATCTCCTACCCGGGCTTTTACGCCGCTGCGGGCATGATCGATCACCACCCCGCCCTGGTCGCGGTCTCTCCCCAGGCGCCGATCGCCGACTGGTACTTCGACGACTTCTTCCACCACGGGGCCTTCTTCCTGCCCCACTTTTTTAATTTTTTCGTGAACTTCGGCCGCCCGCAGGAGCGCCCCGCAAAGGCCTGGGGCGAGCGCTTTGACCACGGCACGGCCGACGGCTACGCCTTCTTCACCGCCCTGGGCTCGCTCGCCAATATCGATCGTCTGTACTTTAAGGGCGAAGTGGCTTTTTGGCGTGAACTCGTCGCCCACCCGACCTACGACACGTTCTGGCAGGCGCGCAACATCCTCCCGCACCTGCGCGGGGTCGCTCCGGCGGTGATGGTCGTCGGCGGCTGGTACGACGCCGAAGACCTCTACGGCCCGCTCAACATTTACCGCTCGATCGAACGACAAAATCCGGGGGTCGCGAACCACCTGGTTGTGGGGCCATGGCAGCACGGCGGCTGGGCACGCACCTCCGGCGATCACCTCGGCAACATCAGCTTCGGTGCCCCCACCTCCAAGCATTACCAAGAACACATCGAGCGTACTTTTTTCGATCATTATCTCCGCGGCGAACTCGGAGCTGCGTCGCCGCTCGCGGAGGCCACCGTCTTTGATACCGGCACCAACAACTGGCAGCAGTTCGCCCTCTGGCCGCCTGCGACCACCGAGGAGCACGCTTTTTTCCTGCGCGCGCAGGGCGGGCTTGACCTCGACCAAGCGCCCGGCGCAGGCGCAGGTGCCGACAGTTTTATCAGCGATCCTGCACGCCCAGTTCCCTCCTCAGAGGATGTCGATATTGGCATGCCCCGTGAGTACATGACCGACGACCAACGCTACACCGCTCGTCGCCCCGATGTATTGGTCTATCAAAGCGAGCCTCTGAGCGCCGATCTGACGCTCGCCGGGCCGATCACCGCCGACCTCTGGGTGGCGACCAGCGAGCGCGATGCCGACTGGGTTGTCAAGGTGATCGATGTCTACCCCGACACCGAAAAGGACGAGGCGCATCCCCACCTGCGTCCCGGAAAACATATGTCCGGGTACCAACGCATGATTCGCTCCGAGGTGCTCCGCGGCCGCTACCGCGACGGTGCCTACGACGCGCCACGGCCCTTTGCTCCCAAGCGCGCGACCCAGGTCCGGGTGCCAATGCAAGACGTACTGCACACTTTTAAGGCCGGCCATCGACTCATGATTCAAATCCATTCGACCTGGTTTCCCATGGTCGATAAAAACCCGCAGCGTTGGGTACAAAACATCTTCACGGCCACCGACGGCGACTTTAAGGCGGCCAAACACACCGTTTTTCATGACGCCCGACACCCGAGCAAACTCACCATTGGCGTGCTCACGAGCCCTTAATGTAAATTCTTGATCTTCCGCTGCAAGTAGGCCGATGCACGCCGCCCTCTAAAAATTACACATCAATAGATAAGCATCGGCACCAGAAGCGCCGCTCCCCGGGCCAAGGCCACAAGCACTGACCAGAGCAGGAGTTTTTCCTGCGGGTCTGATACAAGGTTCTATGCGCTCGCAGACCCTCGTCCTCGCCCTCTCCTTTGCCCTTTCCTTCGCCTTCGCCGTCGCCTGCGACACACCCGAGGAGGAGGCGCCCGATCCCGGCCTTGTGATCGTCGACAGCGATCAGTCGGTCGCGACGACGGTCGAGCGCCTCAGCGCCGACATCGAGGCCAAAGGTCTGAAGATCGTGGTCGTCATCGACCACGCGGCCAATGCCTCCAGCGCGGGCCTCGAACTCCCGCCGACCCAGGTCATCATTTTCGGCAAGCCCGAAGTCGGGACCCAGCTGATGCAGGCGAAACGAACCATCGCCATCGACCTCCCACAGAAGATGCTCGTCTGGGAGGAGGATGGCCACACCAAAATCGCCTTCAATGACCCGAAGTGGCTCTTGGCCCGCCACGGCGCCGAGGTTTCTCCGGAGGTACCGACGAATATCCGCGACCTCCTCGACAGCCTGGCGACTGGCGGCTAGGTTTGGCGCCGCGACAAGGGCAAAGGACCATGGTCGCCGCACACGTGCCGGTCGGGACCTTCCCGGTCGAGCGCAACGGTTTTAAGGACAAGGGGGGCCCGCATCGGCTTGTCCAGAGGCCGATGCACGCCGTCCTTTAAAAATTACAAATAGATAGATCAACATCGGCACCAGAAGCACCGCGCCCAGGGCCAAGGCCACAAGCACTGACCAGAGCACGCCCGCCGGCGCAGCCTCACCGGCGATCGTATAGTCGGGGAAGGCTATATAGGGGTACTGGGCAAAGGCCCAACCCGCGACGATCAGCGCGCCCTGAGCCATCGCCGCTAGCTTCGCCAGACGATCCCGACAGCGCGCCAGCGCGACCAAGGTGGTCAAGGCCGCGGTGCCCGTCATCAGGTGTAACGGCAGCGCCCAGGCCGAATCGCGCAGACCCTCGCGGATCTCCGGCGCTCCTCCGGCGGCCGCGAGATAGGCGACAAGCGCGACGACCCCCAAGAGCACACCCGAAACCTGGGCCCGCCGGCGAAACATCGCCCTTAGCTCGGCATCCTCCGCCTCGTCCACGAGGTACACCGCGGCAATGTAGGCAAAGAGAACCAAGGTAAAGAGCCCGACCGCAAAGGGATAGGGGGCCAGCCATTCGGAGAAAAAGTCGGTGCGAACAAGACCCGTCTGCGGATCGCGATCGAAGCCCTCACTTACCGCCCCAAGTGTGATGCCAAGGGCCAGAGGCGTGAGCAGGCTGGTGATCGCGAAAACCCGACCAAAGCGGCGAGCACCAGCCCCTGGCTGCGGATCGTAGGCGCGAAAGGTAAAGGCCGATCCGCGGAGAACAACGCCGATCAACATCAATGTCAGGGGCACATGCAGGGCGGTGGTGATCGCCGCAAAGGCCCCCGGAAAACCGACGAATAGCAGCACGATCACCAGGATCAACCACACGTGGTTCGCCTCCCAGATCGGTGCGATCGCGCCGGCGATCAACGACCGCTGGTCCTCCGCCCGGGGCCCGCGCGCCAGGAGATCCCAGACACCTCCACCGAAGTCCGCCCCCGCGCTCAACGTATAGAGAATGAGGGCAACCGCAATCACCCCGGCGAGCAGCAGATCAGGCGTCATGCCGGGCCTCCTGGGTCGCATCAACGACATCTGGCCCAGGCTCCGCCGCAAAGACTTGGCGCCGAAGGAGAACAACCACAACGACCCCCAGTACTCCGTAGAGCAGCAAAAATGCCGAGAATGGCACGAGCAAACCGGGCATCGGCGTGAGCGCGTCAGCGGTTCGCATGACCCCGTAGATCACCCAGGGTTGACGCCCCACCTCGGTCACCGTCCAACCCGCTTCGATCGCGATCATGCCCAGAGGTGCAGCCAAAACCAGAGCTCGGAGGAGACGCGGCTGATCCGCCAAGGAGCGACCGCGCAGACGTTGAACCCCCGCGATGCCAGCCAAGAGCATCATCAAGCTGCCGCAAGCCACCATGATTTGGAAAGCGATGTGGGTGATCGCGATCGGCGGCCGCTCGTCCTTGGGAAAACTCTTGATACCCCGGATCTCCGCATTTGCATCGTGGGTCGCGAGCAGCGAGAGCGCGTAGGGAATCTCGATGGCGTAGCGAGTGACCTCGTCGTGCTCATCCGGGAGGCCGCCAATGCGCAGCGAGGCGCCGACCTCGTCCTCCCACTGCCCCTCCATCGCCGCTAACTTGAGCGGCTGCATCTTCGCCACCTGCTGGGCGGCGATGTCACCGGTCACCGGCGAGAGGAATGCTGCGACGCCGCCGACACTGAGTGCGATCGCCAGGGCCCGACGATGAAAGGAGCGCCTCGCCCCCCGCAGAAGCATCGCCGCGTGCACACCTGCGACTGCAAAGCCGACAGCAGCAAACGATGCCGTCAACATGTGCAAGCCCTCGACCAGCGCCGCCGGGTTCCACATCGCCGCCCAGATGTCGACGCTGATGAGCTCGCCGCCCACCATGGTGTAACCGGTGGGCGTGTTCATCCAGCCGTTCGCGCAGACCACAAAGATGGCCGACGCCGAACCGCTGACAAGCACCATGATGCCCGCGCCAAGATGCGCCCTCGGGCTCACGCGATCCCAACCGTAAAGATAGATGCCGAGGAAAATCGCTTCGAAAAAGAAGGCAAAACCCTCGAGCGAGAAGGGCATGCCGATGATCGGGCCGGCGTAGGCCATGAAGCCGGGCCAGAGCAGCCCAAGCTCAAAGGAGAGCACAGTGCCCGTAACAGCACCGACCGCAAACATGATCGCAGCCCCCCGACTCCAACGCTTGGCCAGCTCCAAGTACTCAGGGTCGTCACTCTTCTGGTAGAGACGCTCGGCGATCACCATCAACAACGGCATCGCCACGCCGATCACCGCAAAGATGATGTGAAACGCGAGGGAGAACGCCATCTGGGCGCGAGCTACAAGCAGATCCGTCAGAGCATGACCTCCTGTGCGAGTCTACCCGCAGCGGCGCATGCAGGGCCCACATAGTTACAAATCACCGCTGGGCGAGAGAATTTTTTCGCCGCATTTCGGGTACACCACAGGTAATCTATCGCCTCGATGCCCGCGCGATCGAGCCGGCCAATGCTCAAACGTTCGATGTCGGGAACCTCTGCGAAGAGCTGCGGAGCTTCATCCTGGCGATACGAAGCGACCAGGAGGATGCGCAACCCCACGAGTTCGCGGGTCAATGCGGCGAGCAGGTCGAGGGTCTCTGCGCGCGCCCAATGGAGACCCTCGAGCACCAGCAGCAAGGGTCGATCCTGGCGACGAAGGAGACTCAAGATCGCCTGAAAAAGCCGCAGGTGTACGGCTCCAGCGTCGAGCTGGGGTGCCGAGGGCACCGATCGTCCCAGCAGGAGATCGATGTCGGGCACGCCCAAACGAAGCACGCTCGCCTCGAGATCGCTGAGCGAGCTAGAGATCACCAACCAGCGGAGGAGCGGCCGCCAAGCGCGGCGTGGGCGGCAGAGAGGCCGCGCCCGGCGGCCACAAGACCTCGAGAATCCGCTTCCACGAGGGGCGTTCGCGTCGCAGCCATTGCCTGAGCGTGCCGCCCTCCACGTACTCCAAAGCGATAAACGAGCCGCCCTCGTAATGGCCCACATCGTAGACCGAGACGACGTTCGGATGGGAGAGACGCGCCCTCGCCTGGGCCTCGGCGAGCAGCTGTTCTCGGAGATCCCGCTCGCCCGAATCTGTGTGCAGGAGCTTTAGCGCCACCAGACGATCAAGATCAGGATCGTAACCGAGATACACGACCCCCTATTCCGCCGACACCCAGGGGCTCTCGAACGATATAACGGCCGATCCGCTCGCCCTCCTCGAGGATCTGCGGCAAACCTCCATGTTGCAGCGAAATTTCACCACCGCTCGAGAGGGTCGTCGCCATCTCCTCCTCTATATGCTCACTCCCGCCTGCCAAGGCGGCACGAGTGTATCACCCCTCAATTACGCAGGATCCGGCCATCTCTATTGGCGCCGAGCCGACGCTTCTTGGGCTCCGTCAATGTCAACCATCGCCGAGAGGATGCGGTCGTCCGTCGTCAGTCGATCGACGACATCTTGCCCCCGCAGTACCTCGCCCACCCAGGTGTAGCGACCCTCGAGATGAGCGGCCCGCCTGTGCATGATAAAAAACTGCGAGCCGCCGGTATCGAGGCCAGCATCCGCGATGCCGACCGCCCCCCGGCTAAACGCAGACCAGCTCGCCTCACCGGGCGAGCTAAAGCCAGGCCCCCCCCATCCAGTACCGCTGGGGTCGCCGCCCTGGACGACAAAACCGGGCACCACACGATGCCACGCGACATCGCTGTAATAGGCCCTCCGCGAGAGATCGACCAACGCCGCGACACTCCAGGGCGCGACCTCGGGATCGAGGCGGATCGTGATCACGCCCTTCGTCGTATCGAGAGTCCAGAGCACGGAGGTGCCGAGCAACGGCCGCGGATCAAACGCCAAAGGTGATCGAGCCGACCGCTCTGGAGCCTCGGCAGGTGTCTCGCTCGCTCGCCCAGACAATTCCCGCGGCAGTACCTTGAGACAGGCCGAGCCGGCCGTTCGAACCGGCAACGGAGCCCCCCGCGCAATTCGACAGCGCTCGGCAACCCGAGCCTGCAGAGCCGCCGGCAGGGGCTCCGCGGTAGACGTCTGCGCAGGTTCCAAGTCCACCGGCGGCGGGGACTCCACGACCGCCTTTAACGCACCGAGCAACGCCGCCTCGAACTCCGGGTTGTTGACGGTACCTGTCCCTTCGGATGCATCGAGCAGGGCCCCAAGAACACGTGCTCGCTCGGCAGTACCGCTGCCATCATGCAGCCTCATCAGCGCGCCCACGATCTCGGAAGAAGCCCCCGAAACGGCCGTTGAAGGGTCCTTAATAGCATCTAGGAGCATATTTAGGACCTCTGCGCGGGCGGCCGGCGACGAGCGACCATGGGTGCCCAAACCGATGACCGCAGCCAGCCGTACCCTCGCATCGACATGCACGGCGAGCTCGCCCAAGGTCTTGACGCCGCCAGCAAAACCCGAGCCGGCGAGCTCCGCGAGGATCGCTCGCCGAAGGTACACAGAACTGCCCCGAGAGACAGGCCCTCCGCAGACCTCGATGCCCGCCGCAGGAGCACCTCCGCGGATCGCCAACGCCAGTGCTCGACAATGGATTCGCGAGAACGCCACCTCCGCGTCGGCAGTTCGCGCAGCACGAGCACGAGCACGAGCACCCAGATGTGCCAGGCTCAAAGCCGCTGTCTGCTTCGCGAACTTCGCGACCTCAGGTTCGGCGGCGAAAGGCCCGAGTCGTTCGAGGCCGACCTCGATGACGTGCAGCTCAGTGCCCGGCGGTGAGTCGCCCGCGAGCACCGACAGAGCCCGACGGAGCCGTTCGATCAGCGCAAGACGCCCAGATATCGGCGCCTCTGTCCCCGTCAATGCCCTCATCGCCTCGATCACGACGGTCCACGAGGGATCGCCCAGAGCCCCCTCGAGGGCAGTGAGATCGGGCCCTAGGTCCCCATGCCCCCGACCTACACGTGCCTGCTCCGAGAGTTTTTTGGTCGCCTCTTGATCGGCCGGTGCAAAGCTACGCGCGAGACCGACGATCGCCTCGGCCCGCACCTCTGGATCATCGTCGTGCAACCGCTCGCGGAGTGCAGTCATCACCTCCGGAGTCAGCGAAGCGCCGCGGGCGAGGGCATAGGTCGCCCCGTATCGGAGCGCCGCTGGAGATCGACGTGATGCGAGCACCGCGGCGCCTTCGCAGTCGGTGTCGAACTCGATGCCCCGACGACCTAGACGACCGAGCGCAAGGCCGGCAGCAGCCGCCACTTGTGGATCATCCGCGCCGAGCCCTGTCGCCAAAAGAGGTAACAGAGCCCCGCGATCCTCGGCGACCGCGACCCGTGAAAGCGCAGCGAAAAGCGCTCGCTGAAGCTCCGTATCGGCACCTTCAAATGCCCGCAGCAACGGCTTGGCCGACGCCTCCTCCCCGAGCAGACCGTACGCGCGAGCGGCCGCCACACGGTCGCGCCCTGCCTCGAGAGCGCGCCCTAGGTGCGCCCGCGCCAACTCCCCACCCGAACGCCCAAGGCCCCGCAACGCCCGCGAGCGCTGGCCCGAGGGCCCGTCGTTCGCGAGCTCGATGAGCCGATCGATGCCCGCCGAACGGGCGAACTCAGCTTCGACTCGGACCTCCTCTGGGGTCGGCGCGCGCGGCTTTGGACGCACTCGCTCGGGTCCTATCTCCGCCCCTGACTCGACACCAGGCGAGGGCCCCGACAGGCTCGGTTCGCAACCGGAGAGCGCGGTCAAACTGAGCCCGACTCCGAGTCCGAATCCAGCGAGGCGAGCGAAGGCTGCAACTCGAACAACGCCCGCGCAGGGCCTCGTCCTCTCGGCAGCGGCCCTTGCCGCACCTAGCTCCCGCTTACAGGATCGGCCCAGGCGACTCCACTTTTCACTTTCGCGCACAGCCGCGACACTACCACCACGCAGGCCTCAGTCCCTGCCGCGACACCGTTGCCTCAGCCTCCCCCACAGCGCAGGCGCAGCTCCTCTGCGACCTTTGAGCCCTTCGTCGAAGCCGCAAGCGAGCGCGCTTCGCTGACCTTTCCGAGGGCACAGAGCGCCCGGATTCGCAGCAGATCACGCCTCTCCTGAAGCTGCGAGCGCGGGAAGTCGCGAGCGTGCTGTTCGAGGATCGCCAGCGCTTTTCTCGGCTTGCTGCCAAGGGATCCTTTGGCCGCCTTAAGCATCTCTAGCTCAACGATCACGCGACCTGGATCCCGATCCTTGGCGAGCGCCGCACGCTCGGCACGCTTGGCCCGACGCCTGCTCCGCGCGGAGCCCCGCCGCCGTTTCCCCTCCCGGGTCGCTCCATTCGATCTGTCCAAAAGTTCAGACCTCGTAGGCTCTGCTTCGCCCTCGGCTTCCGCTTCGGGCCGAACCTTGGATTCGGTCTCCACTGGCACCGCTGCGATCTGCACCGCCTTCGCCTCGGCCTCTCTCGCACCCAAAATCGCCAAATTCAGGGCGTCCCCCGTCGCCGCATGCAAACCACCAAAACCGATATAGAGGGCAAACAACAGAGCCGGAGAGGCCACTAACAACCAAACCAAGGGGTGGGCTCGTCGCCCAAGCGGCACCGTCACGGCCACCCTCGCCTCTAGATCCTGCAGCAGCTCACGCTCGCGCTCGGGCGGAAGGCGCTCGCAAAGCACCGCCGCCTGCAGCAGCAAATGCGGCGATACGCCCCGATGCTCGGCATAGGCGGCGAAGCGGCGGCGCAGGTGCACGAGTTCCTCTAGAGTCGCGCCCTGGTCGAGCCCAAACTCGAGCGCGAGCAAGGCCGCGGTCGCCCCTGCCAATTCGTTGGCGACAAAGAGCAGCCCCCGCGCGGACCCCAGCTCCGCCACAAAGTCAGCGAGCAGCTCTCGCGCGGGAGGCCCCACAGCACGCTCAGGCAGGCGGCCAGTACGAACCTGATCGGACTGCCGCGCGAGGATCTTGAGCACCGCGCGGGCAACCGGCACGCCGGCCCTCAAAGCCTGCTCATAGGTGCCGCGTAGCGCTGCATCGAGTTCATCGGACTCGACACCCGAGGCCCGAAGACACGCCCGAAGCGCAGGGTAACTCCGTCGCAGGTGCCCTTTCATCCGCATCGCGAGCTTATCACCTCCGCGAATACCACCGAGCCCGAGCCGAACCCCCGAAACACTCCTACGAGAACTCTTCACGGGCCTGCTCTATGGATTCTCTCCGCCCGATCTGCGATCGGATCGCGGATCGCGGATCGCGGATCGCGGATCGCGGATCGCGGATCGCGGATCGCGGATC
>CAYYUP010000013.1:20930-29276 GCA_964474905.1 uncultured Nannocystis sp.
GGATCGCGGATCGCGGATCGCGGATCGCGGATCGCGGATCGCGGATCGCGGATCGATCGCTCAGTGAGCGCGCCCGCGGCTGCGCTTTGCCGGTCGCTCTTCGACCAGGGTCAGACCGATCGTCAGGGTGTCCTGGACCACGCTCGCCGAGGTCGCGCTCGCCCGCATCTGCGCGCCAAAGAGTTCGAAGCGGAGGCGTGCCGCGGTCGACTCACTGACCGCAAACGTCTGCCGACCCAGCCGACGAAACCAGAGCGCCGCTCGGACCTTGGCACTGCCCTTGGTCTCTTCGATGGTCGCATCGTCAACCGCCACCTCGATCTGCCCGCGGCCGACACTCAGCGCTGGAGTGCCGCCGAATTGCACGTAAGCGCAATCCTTCGTCGAGTCCCAAACATGGATCTTGAGCGGCCGCGGACCGGACTGCCAGCTGATGCCCGCCTCAAACGACCCACGAGGGCTCGCCGCACCCTCGCGGGTATAACGAGCCGGAATCGTCCCCGCCGCCATCTGCCAATTGACCAGCTCCGCCACCGTCGCCCCAGACATCCGCAGCTGGGGGAGATGCGCCGGGGTCGAGGGATCACGGGCGAGCGTGGTCAAGCCCGCAGCTGGCAGACTGCTGGTGATCGCGACCAGCAGGTCGTTGTCGTCGGAGCGCAGACCGATCGCGGTGATCGGCAGATCTGGAAGATCGATCGAGAACTCCGTGAGAGCGCCGATATCACCGAGCAAATTGTCGCGAATAAAGGGCCACGAGCCGCCCAGCAGATCATCGGCGAGCAGGCTGACCAAACCATCCACCATGCTGCGATCGACAAAACGCTGAGTCGCCGAGGGCAGTTGCCGATAAAGAAAATCCCCCAGTCGCTTGCGCTCACCCGCCGGGATCGTCGGCTTGACGCGGGCGATGTCGGCAGGCGACACCGCGACGTCGACAACCCCATTCGCGACGTCTAAGCGCGGCGTCAACTCGGCCTCGAGATCGATCGTCGTCACCACCTGCGATCCACTCGAGAGCACAACCCGGGCGCGAAAAGCCAGACGATCGGCAGCCGCCGGCAGCAGGATGATCGAGTGCAGCCGCGCGCTTAATGATGTGATCGGCAACTGGGCGACGCCGCCGATGCCCAGCGTCGGCAGCTTCACCCTGACCGGCTTGACCCGCGAGAGCCGAGCGCTGAGCTGCTGGCTGAGCGGCGCCAGCGGCAGCGCCAGGACCATCTGCGGACTGCTCGCGCGGAGTGTGCGATCGAGAAAGGCCTGCCGATCCGCAGCGACGCGCTTGCACGCGCTCGCACAACCGCTCGCCAACGGAGCTGCAGCCAAGAGGGCGACGACGGAGAGGAGGCGAGCAGAGCGAAGCGCGTGCACAGGCCGCAGTGTATCAGCGGCGACGCCACAAAATGCCGCAAGTGCACGCCGGGCAGCCGCTCAGCGGTCGATGATCAACGCGCCGCTACCGATGTTGCCGAAGGCATCCCGAGCTCGAACGACGACGCGATGTCGACCCGCCTTAAGATCCCCAGGGAGCTCAAAGGTGTAGTTCTCGTAATTGCCGTCGAAGATGCCGTCATCAGGGCTCGCCAGGCGAAAGGGGTGACCGTCGACGCTGACCCCAACGTCGTGCACATAGCCGCCGCTGTCCTTCGCAAAGCCGCGGAGCTGGCTGCCCTTCAGCTTGATCCCGCCGACTTCGGGGCGGCTGCGATCGACGACAAAGGGCGACGAGACCTTAACGTCAGTCTGCGCCTTGGCGACGCCATTGGCCGGCTCATCGCTCGCCCTCACCTCGACCTCGTAGAGACCATCGGGCACGCTGTCCAGGTCCCACTTGAGTTCCTTTTTGGTCACCGGCTCGTCACCGTGAAGCGCGACCCAGGCGTCACCGCTGCCCTCGGGACGCACGCGCACCTCGTAGACCAGGTCATCGCCGTCGCTGGCCTTGGCTTTCCACTTGATGGTCACCTCGCTGTCGGGCTCGTCGTCGTCGTCGATGTCGAAACTCGGTCGATCGAGTTCGACGGAGGTGACCAGCGGGGCGAGGTTTTCGGGGGCGTAGAAGAG
Organism: uncultured Nannocystis sp.; assembly: GCA_964474905.1. GTDB lineage: Bacteria > Myxococcota_A > Polyangia > Nannocystales > Nannocystaceae > JADJRG01. Next base: position 22,998 of record CAYYUP010000013.1, read on the forward strand.
CTCGACATCGCGGATCTCTGTGTCCGGCCCGATGAGCTCAAACTCGAGCTGAAGGTAACGGCGCTGCGGCACATTTAACCGCCCGCGTCGGCCCTCCCCCTCCTTGGCCAGGGCGACCGGCGACCACCCGCTCCAGCGCTTGTCCGGCTCGTCGCTGGGGCCGACCCGCACCCGCACCTTAAAGTTGCCGGCGCCGCGCATCAGCAGCGCGCCGTAGGTCGCCGGCTGCTTGGCGTCGAAGATTTTGGTCTTGTAGCGAGAGCGCTGCGAACGGGTGTCGTCGAGGCGGTAGACCGCCGCACCGTCACCGGTGGTCGCGAGCACCGACCCGTCGCGCAGCCGGCAAAGTGCGGTCGCCTTGCGCTCATCAAAGTCGGCGACCGTCGCCCGATCACGACGCCCCCGGATCCGGTAGATCTTGCCCTCGTACGACGACGCGACCAAAACCTCCTCGCGCGTGCCCAGGACCGCGACATCGGTGAAATACTGCCTGTCTTTGCGAAACCAGATCTCCCAACTCGCCTCGCTCGCCCGCGCCAGATCGCGGCGCTTGCCCGCGCCAAGCAAATCGACGTGATAGAGCTTCGCGCTCGCCTTTACGCTCTTCTGGGCGCTCTGTGAGCGACCCTCCGGCGGCTGACCGACAAGACTTGTGCGGTTGAGGTTCTTGGTCAGCGCGTCAAGCGAAGAGAGACCGCCGTCCGAGAAGTCGTTGACGGCGGCGAGCAAGCCCCGCTCGGTGAGCGCAAGGGCCCGCACCTCGTCGCCGCGAAAGTCCTGCAGCAACACACCGTCGAGATCGCTGGTCACCTGGAAGAGCTTGGCCCGCGGCGCAGTACCGACAACAATCGAATCGCCGATCACCAACACCGAAAGCAGGTCCTTCTCGTCAACGTCGAGGATCACCTTGGCATCCCCACCGCTCAGGCTCAGGGAGTAAAGCTCGCCCTTGGGCCCAGTGGCCACCAGGATCCGCCCCTTGTGCGGCCTGATCGCCCAAATCTGCTTGACGTCGAGCTTGGCAAACTCGCTGACCTCACCCTTGGGGCTAACCCGGTGGATCACACCGCCCGGTAAGGTCGCCGCGAGCAGGTCCCCGCCCGGCAGCTCGACGAGCGCACTGACGACAACTCCTGGCAGCTTGGCAACCACCTCCGCCCGCAGCTCATTTTCCTTCTTCTTCGCTCTTTCTTTCTTCGTTTCCTTCTTTGCCTTCTTCGCCTTCTTCGCCTTCTTCGCCTTGCCGATCTTGCCCTTGGCGAGGGTCACCCGCTGGATCGTCGCAGCATCAGCGGTGCCGATGTACATGTCCTTTCCGCTGGTCGCACAGGTAAAGGCGATCCGCGCATCGGCGGCGACAGAGCCACGCTGAGGCACGTATCCGACGGTAAGACGACCCGATCCCTCGATCGCCACGCCCTCCGCCTCCCCCTCGTCAAAGTCGTCAAAGTCGTCGATGTGGGCGATCTTTGTGCCGCCCGCACGAGCCTCGTCAGGCACCGCCGAGAGGCCGAGAACGAAGGTCGCAACTACGACAACAGAGATGAGTGGGCGGGGGCTGGAGCGTCGGCGCATCGTTGGGGTCCGGCTCGGTTCAGGGCTTGGTCCTGCTCGGCAGGACAGAGATGTTGAGCTGATGTTCGCCCTCGATCACGTTGGCGGTCGGCAGCACGCGCCGGGCCATCTGTTTAAATCGCACGTCTCGGAGGGTCGTACCGTCGGCCTTGAGCGTCTCGAGCACCGAGCCCGGCATCTCGTCGAGAAGACCGTGATGGGTCGAAAGACCCTCGCCTTCGCGGTAGATCGAGACCACCAAAGAACGTGCCGGATAGGCGGCTTCTAGGGTGTCGACGACGTCGTCTAGGTTGCTCGGCATCGGTCGATAGGGGCGCACGTAATCGCCGCCAACCAGGTGCACAACGATGTCCTCATCGCCGGCATCTTCGGGGATCCGAAGGTCGATTCGCTCGCGTCGACGGTCACCGCGATGGGCCCTAAAGGTGACATCGAGGGCCACCAGCTCGCCAGCCCGAACCTCGCTCTGGGCCAGGCGCACCTCTTCGATGACCTCGACCTGCGCCCCGTAGCTCAGGCGGATCGACTGCTCGACACTGCGGATCCGAGCGACCTCGTACTGGTTGTCGAGCAACGCCCGCAGTACCAAAATGCCGCGGCTGCGACCGAGCATGCGCAGGTCCAGCCCCCTCTCAAAGAAGTACTCGTCAGAGATCTTGATCGAGCGCGGGCCTCGAGTGGTCTCTAAGGCGATCGTATGCTCGATCATCACCATCACCTCGGTGCTGTCCGAGCCGCCCTCCTCGGCGGCATCGACCAGGAGACCAGCGATGAGCGCCGGTGTCAGGCTCACGCCCTCGGCGACCTCGGAGTTGTAGAGGCGCTCGCCCATCTCAGGCTCAGCGGCGTAGAGATGGGTGATCACAGGGATCATCGGCGCGACGATATCTGTGCGCAGAGCGATCGCCGGCTGCCGATCCTGAATCATCGCCCCGCGGGTCGTCAGCGGCGACGAGAGCTTCACCGAACGCTCGACGCTCGAGATGATCGTGTGCACGCGAGCGTCAGCGATCGGCAAATTTGACGGCCCGGCGTCGAACATCGGGTGGCCAAAGGCGAGCAAGCGCTCGCCCTTACGACCGCCCACCCAGGTCACAGTGCCGTTGGGCGCCGCCGAATTATCGCCGCGGATCAGCACCACCGAAACAGAGTCACCAGCGGTCCATTTTTTGGCGGACGAGGCGGCCGATGAAGAAGCCTGACCGCGACCCGAGCCACCGCGGACCGGCAGCAGATTGAGCTCCTCCGCGAGCATCCGGGTCGCGCCCGGACCGAAGCCGCTGACCGACATCGGTGCGCCAAGGGCGACGAGACCGCCGGCCGGCGAAAGTTCCTGCGGTCGCTTGCGGGGCGGCAACGGCGAGACCCCAAGGCCGAGGATCGCGTCGGCCCAACCGACCGTGCCCGCGCGGCTGCGTCCCAGCCCCTGCGGTGCTTTTGGCCGAACCATCGCATCTGGCCTAAAGGGCAGCTTGTCGACCGCCAGCATGCTGCTGATCGGAGTGATGCCGCCCATCGGATCCTTGTTGAAGCGGTAGCCATAAGCGAGCGCCCCGACCAGCTTGCCGTCGATGTAGATCGGCGAACCCGACATGCCGCCGACGATCCCGGAGTGCATCATGCGCGGGTCCGGCGAGCGAAAGAGAATGGCGTCCTGCCTGGGCAGGTAGTCGCGGACAACGTCGACAACTTCGATTTCGAAGCGATCGGTCTTCTCGCCGGAGAACACCGTGACCGCATAACCCTTCATGCCGGGGCGAATCTCGCTAACCGGCATGGTCTCGGTCGGGCGGCCAACAGCAGTGGCAGGCAGGACGGTCGCGAGCAGCAGCGCCGCGACGCCGGCTGCTCCCGCCAAGGCTGCCCCTAGGGTCATGCGACGCTGACGTTCACGACTGACCATGGCTACGACCTAAGCGGAGAACCGCCGCTTTCATCATGCCGACGAGATCATCCGCGGGCGTATAGAAATAATGAAAGCGCGAGCGCTGGCCGTTTTTCAGCTCCGAGATCACCTCGCCATCAGCACCGATAAAGAGCACCCGCGGTATGTAGGTACCGTCCGGTGAGTAGATCAGCGAGCGCGGCTCCTCGTCTTGGTCGACGTTCACCATCACCAAATCACGGCTGGCGGAGACCAAACTCTCGTCAAAGAACTTCGGCTTGAGGTCCCTGCACTTTGGGCACCAGCTGGCGTGCACCACCAGCATCAGACCCTTGCCGGACTTCGCGGCCTCTTGCAGGCCCTCTTCTAGGCCGCGCCAGGCGATGTGATCGCCGAAGCCGTTCGCGGGCGCAGTGGCCGTGATCGCTGGGGCTGCACTCTTTGGTGTCGGGGTGGCCTCGACTGCAACGCCTTGCTCGGCAGCAGCCTTGGGCGCGGCCTCCTCGGTGCCCGGGTTGCAGGCGATCCCCAGAAGCAATGCCCACAAAGACGCCCAGACCGGCGAGCGCCCGTCGCCAAGGGTGCGACGCGATTGTGTTCGGAAGACGCTCACAGAGGCCGCAAACCATAACACGGCGCTGACGGCAATCCGGACGCCGTCTCGCCCCTAGGCCGCCCAGAGCCCGAAATCCAACGAGGCTGCCAGCGCTGCCCACTCGCCACGAGGGCGCAGGTCCAACTTCTGGGCCCGAAGGCCGAAATTTGACCAAACACGAGCGGCTGGCACGGCCCTTGAAACAGCTCTTGCCGATGAGCTCCGCCGTCCCGCCGCATGCCTCTTCCTTATTAATGTCACCCGGGCCCTGCGCAAGCATGGCCACCGCAGCCACAGGATCCTCGGGCAGCAGGCCCCCACAATGCCCGGTCACAAGCCCGGTGATGCGCCCGTTACCCGCCCCCATCGAGCGACCCCGCGAACGCCTGCTGGTGCTCGGAGCGAGCACGCTCGCGGATGTCGAGCTGCTCGCGCTGGTGCTCGGGGGCGGCCATGCAACCGAGCGAGCGACGCTGCTCCTGCGGACCCTCGGCGGTCTCTCAGGGGTCGCCAAGGCACTCCCCCAGGAGCTGCTCCGGGTGCCGGGTATCGGCGAGGCCTCCGCGGGTTCGATCACCGCGGCACTCGAACTCGCCCGACGCCTGGGTCGCTTGCACCTGCCCTACCGCCAACCCCTCCGCGACGCGCAGGCCTTCCGTCGCTTCGCCCGCTCTGCACTCCGCGGCGCCGACCAAGAGGTCTTTATGGTGATCGGCCTCGACGCTCGCCTGCGGGTCCAAATCGTCCGCGAAGTGGGCCTAGGCACGGTCGCCGCGGTGTCGGTGCACCCGCGCGAGATCTTCCGCCCACTCATCCGCGCAGGTGCGCACTCCACCCTGCTCGTGCACAACCATCCGAGCGGTGATGCCAAGCCGAGCCGCTCCGATCTCGAACTCACAGAGCGCCTGGTCGATGTCGGCTGGCTCCTTGGCATCCCTGTTTTGGATCACTTGATCGTCAGCGACAAGGGCGACACTTCGCTCGTCGAAGCCGGCATGATGCCGAACCCCGCAGCCCTCGCCGAGATCAACGATCACGTCCCTTGCAAGGGGGCAACATGATCCAAGCAAACCAACAGAGACCCCGCCAAGGCAACACAGGGGCCGATTCGGCAGGCAAGACAGCAGCCTCCGCGCGAAGTGACCAAGCCCGCGGCTCAGAGCGCCTCGGTCGGGATCACCCGCACTCGCCGCGGCGCCTCTTCACTGCGAGCGACCAAAAAATCGAGATGAGCACCGACACCCCGAAGCTGGGTGACGTAGGCGACCTCCGAGACCCGAAGGATCGGCGAGTCATCGATCGCCAGGATTACATCCCCCTCCCGCAAACCGGCCTTGGCCCCTGGGCTTTGGGGTTCGATACGGGTGACACGAACCGCCGAGAGACGCCCCGGAAACGCATCAGGGCCGACGTTCTCCGCCCGGATCCCGAGCCGTGCGCGACGCATATGACCGTAGGTCCAAACCTCGTCAAGAAACCGACGCACCATCGCTGCCGGCACCGCAAAGGCGAGGCCCTGGCCGTCCCTCCGCACCGCAGTGGTGATGCCGACGACCTCGCCGCGGGTATCGACCAGCGGTCCCCCAGAGTTGCCGATGTTCACCGAAGCATCGGTCTGGATAAAGCTCCAGATGCCGTCGGCGCGCAAGCCCTCGGGTCGACCGAGATCGGCGTAGTCACGAGCCAGCCCAGAGATCACACCCACCGTCACCGTATTGCCGAGACCAAAGGGCTGGCCTATCGCCATCACCCACTCGCCGGGTACCGCGGAGCGCTCGCGAAAGACCACTGGCTGGAGACCACTCGCCGGTGTCTCGAGCTCGAGCAGCGCGAGATCAAGAAGATCATCACTGGCGACCACACGGGCCCGCGCCCGTCTGTGATTGGCGAGCTCGATGTCGACAGTACTCGCGCCTGCGACGACGTGCTCGTTGGTGATCACCTGGCCGGCGGCGCTGACGATCATGCCCGAGCCGATCCCGTGCACAACTCGGACACCAGCCTCCCCCTCCTCAGCACGGGCGAGGTTCGCGACAACTGTCACCACCGAGGTGTCGAGGTTGCTTGCGATCGCCGCGAAATCAGGCAACGCATCGACGATCGGCGGCTGCTCCTCTTTGGGTCCGCCCGGCGCGGCTGCGTCCGCACGGAGCAGCGCCGCCGACAGCGGATCTGTGCGCGGCACATCTCCTTCGGCCACGGGACGACAGGCAGCGATCGCAAA
>CAYYUP010000013.1:29376-36301 GCA_964474905.1 uncultured Nannocystis sp.
GGTGCTGCCGCGGGAATCGGCGCTGCCGCGTCAGCCGCGTCGGCCTCGTCGTCATCGGGAATCCGCATCACCTCGAGCTTGTCGCTGACATCGGGGAGCGTGCGCAGGTACTCGGCGACATCCTCCCGGGAGAGAAGACCACTGCGGAGGTTTCGGTTGATGGTCCGGAGATCCATCAGGCGCTCAGAATTACGGACAGCCATAGCCGCAGGGTTGTAGACCACCCGCCCCAAGCGGGGAAGTGCGCTCTTTGCGCAGTTTTTACCCTCCAGCACCGCCCTCTCACGACCGCCCGGCCACAGAACCTCAAAAACAACCTCCTCGGTCACTATTACGGGAATAGGGGGCACTACGGGCTGGTTCTTCGAACCACTTGTTCGAGCACCTATACTCGGCGGCGCACAAAGCACACAGCTCCTCAAACTGGCTCTTGCATCGGTTCGCAGGGGGCCTCAAGTTCAGGCCCCGTCTTGGAGCCCCTCCGCTCGAAGCAGCTCGAAGCGTGCCTCCTCGATACCCTCCACGGCGCACCTCACCCGCCTCCACGATCTAAAACACAGCCCCGAGCTATCCAATGAGCGTTGGTTCCTACGACATCCGCATCGTCAACGAGATGGTCGAGCGCGAGAGCGCGTTCGTCGATCGTCTCTTTACCGAGGTCCACAAGGTCATCGTCGGCCAAGAAGAGATGATCGAGAGGGTCTTTATGGGCCTGCTCTGCAACGGCCACGTGCTGCTCGAGGGCGCCCCCGGCCTCGCCAAAACGTTGACGGTGAGCACCCTCTCCCGGTGCCTGCGCCTCGACTTTAAACGGGTGCAGTTCACCCCGGATCTCTTGCCCTCCGACGTACTCGGCACCGTCATCTACAACCATCAGACAGGCGAGTTCACCAACAAAAAGGGGCCGGTCTTCACCAACCTCTTGCTCGCCGACGAGATCAACCGAGCACCAGCCAAGGTCCAGAGCGCGCTCTTAGAGGCGATGGCCGAGCGCCAGGTGACGATCGGCGACACCACCTACATCCTGCCGGCGCCTTTCCTGGTGCTCGCCACCCAAAACCCGATCGAGCAAGAGGGCACCTACTCACTGCCCGAGGCCCAGCTCGACCGCTTCATGTTCAAGATCAAGGTCGACTATCCAAACGCCGAGGATGAGCTCGCGATCATGGAGCGGGTCGCTGGCGCCGCCCACGACGAAAAGGTTGAGCTCGCGCCGGTGCTCGGCCCCGAAGAGCTCGACTCCGTACGCAGCGTGATCGACCGCATGATCGTCGAAAAATCGGTGCGCAAGTACATCGTCGACGTGATCACCGCGACCCGCACCCCAGAGGCGGTCGGCCTCGAGTCGCTGCGCCCCTTCATCGAGTTCGGCGGCTCGCCACGGGCTTCGATCGCGATGTTCCAGGCAGCGCGCGCCCACGCCTTCCTCCGCCATCGCGGCTATGTCAGCCCCGAAGACGTCAAGGCCATCGCGCCCGATGTTCTCCGTCACCGGCTCATCCTCTCCTACGAGGCCGAGGCCGAGGGCAAAACGGTCGAAGGCATCGTCCGCTCGATCCTCGAGCACGTACAGGTCCCATAAGTCAGGTCGACCGAGTCGATGTCACGCGAGCTTGCAACCCAGCGATCGAAGGCCCAAAGCGCCGAGGCGCGCGAGCGGACCATGGAGCTTCTGCGCGAGATCCGACGGATCGAGATTCAGACCTCCAGGCTGGTCAACCAGCACCTCGCAGGCTCCTACCAGTCGGTATTTAAGGGGCAAGGCGTCGCCTTTTCGGAGGTCCGCGCCTACACCCCGGGCGACGACGTACGGACCATCGACTGGAACGTCACCGCCCGCACCGGCGAGCCCCACGTCAAGCTCTTCACCGAGGAGCGCGAGGTCACGGTCATGCTCGTCGTCGACATGTCGGCGAGCCTCGACCTGGGCTCGCGCGACTACGACAAGCGCCAGCTGGTGGCGCGTCTGGCCGCGACCTTCGCTTTCTCGGCGATCCGCAACAACGACCGGGTCGGCCTCATCGGCTTCACGGATCACGTCGAGGTTTTTGTGCCGCCACGCAGCGGTCGCAAGCACGTACTCGCGGTGGTCCAGCGGGTTTTAACCCACGAGCCGGCGCATCGGGGCACACGCGCCGCCGCCGGGCTCGAGTACCTCGCCCGCCTGCACAAGGGACACGCGGTCGCGATCCTGATCTCCGACTTTGTCGAGGCTCTGCCCGACGAGCCCGAGCAGAGCGACGAAGCCCTCGCCTTCGAGCGTGCCCTCAAGCTCGCCCGCCGTCGCCACGATCTGATCGCGATCCGGGTCGAAGATCCCCTAGAGGTCGAGCTGCCACCGCTCGGCATCGTCGCCCTCGAGGATCTCGAACTCTTGGGGCTGGGAGGCGACACCTATATCGACCTCAGCCGCGGCCGCGCCGAGCGTTACCGACGTGACGTCGGCGCCGAACGCTTGCGTCTCGATCGTCTGATGAACAAGCTCCGCCTCGAGATGCTCACCGTGCGCTGCGGCGAAAATTGGCAGCGACCGCTGATCTCCTTCTTCGCCCGCCGATCCCGGAGGAACAGGCGATGAGCCACGGTCTTCGATCCATCGATGCTTTCGCCCTGCGGCTACTGCTCGCAGCGTCTTGCGCAGCACTGCTCACGACCCCCAAAAGCGCGCTCGCTCAACCGCCCGCCGACGCCCACAGGCCCGACGACTCCGCGAAAGCCGAAGCCCCGAGCAATGCTGGTGGTGAAGCTTCGACCCTCGCCCAGCCAGCCCCCACTGATGACGGCGCTGCTGGCAACGCTAGCAACGCGGAGCATGCCGCCGACCCGGAGCGCGCCGACGAAGGTCTCCTCAAAGCGGCCTCGGCCGCGCTGACAAACCAGGACGCAACACCAGGCAGCAGCGCACCGGCCCAGAGTTCAGGCGACACGCCGGTCACGGTGACCACAAAAATTAACCCTGACCCCTCGTTTGTCGGCGACAGGCTCGTACTCGAGGTCATCGCCGCCTACCCCAAGGGCTACCGGGTAAACCTGCCGACGGGCGTCGACTTTGCGCCGCTGCATCTGGTCGCGATCGACGAGGGCGAACCAGAGCAGAGTGCCGAGGGCTACTTTCGCAAGGTCTTCACGATCACTCTGCAGCACTTCGACGTCGGCGAGGCCAAGGTCCCGGGCTTCCCCCTGACCTACGTCGGCGTCGACGGCGAGGTCGAGACCGTTCGTGTGGCGCCGCGCTCCTTTACTGTCGACTCGCTGCTCGCCAACGAAGCCGATCCTGAGCGCAAACTCGAGGACCCGCCGGTCTCCCTTGAGTACCCAAATACCACCGCCGAGCTGGTGATCTACAGCGCCGCAATCGCGATGCTCGTCGGCTTTTTGTTGGCGCTCTTCTGGCGCCGCTTCGCCAGCCGCCGAAAGGTCGTCGCCGGACCGCCACCCGTGCCCGCACACGTGCTCGCTCTGTCGGCGCTCAGCGAACTCGAAAGCTCCGAATTTTTAGAGACCGGCATGGTCCAAGATTACTACCTAGAGCTCACAGAGATCGCCAAAGGCTATCTCGAAGGCCGCTTCGGGGTCGATGCCCTCGACCGCACCACAGATGAGATCCGCCGCGATCTCGTTCGCCACCGCGAGCTCATCCAACCCCTCGAGCCCGACGCGGTGATCCGCTTCTTGGAGGGCTGCGATCTCGTGAAGTTCGCCCGCTTCGACCCCGAGATCGATGAGGCCCGAACCGCCCTCGGCGAAGTGCGCACGATGGTCGAAGAGACCCAACCTGCAGCCGCCTCGGAGCCCCAAGAGGCGACCCCAACGGAAAAAAACGAAGACGACGCTGCCGGCCCGCAGCCCACGGATCCCGGTACCGCTGATTCAGAGACCGAGCCGCACGCAGAGGACCATTCCGACGCAAGCGAGCCGTCAGAGGCCAGCGAAACTTCGGACGCCAAAGAACATTCAAACGCGGACGAGCGATCGGACGCGACGAAAAAACCGACCGCAGAGGAGCCGTCGGCGGCCAGCGAAACTTCGGACGCGGAGGAGAACAACGCATGAGCCGCGCCTTGCTATTTCTTCGAATCGTCGGCTTCGCGGGGCTCGCACTCCTGATCACTGCGGCCCTACTTGGCGGTGTGCTCGGTGGTGATCTGCGACATATCAGCTTCGCGAATCCCCTCTGGTCTTTGGCCGCGCTGCTGCCCCTGACCGCGGTCGGCGTCCGGGTCTGGCGCTGGCCCAGACCGGCGACACTGCGCTTCTCGAGAGCCCGAACTGCGGCCCGCATGCGAGCGGGCTTCGCTGCCCGCCTCGTCGATCTACCGGACGGCCTACGCCTCGCCGCGGCTCTGATGCTCGCGCTCGCACTCGCCAGGCCCCAGTCAACCCGCCTCGCCGATCATCTAGAACACGAGGGCATCGACATCGCCATCGCCCTCGACCTCTCCGACTCGATGGAGAGCCCCGACCTCTACCCCAACCGCCTCGAGGCGGCAAAACAGGTGATCGACGACTTCATCGCCCGCAGGCCCCACGATCGCGTATCGGTGGTCGCCTTTGGGGCAACCGCATCGACGGTCGCCCCCCTGACCCTCGACCACGACGTCGTCCGCCTGCTGGTGCGCAAACTCGAACTCGGTGGCCTCGACGGTGCCCGCACAGCGATCGGCGCAGGCATTGGCGTCAGTCTCAATCGACTCGCCGAATCCGAGGCCAAGAGCAAGGTTTTGGTACTGCTTACCGACGGGGTGCACAACGCCGAAGGCATCGATCCCGACTCGGCAGCGCAGGAGGCCGCAGACCGTGACGTGCAGATCTACACGGTGCTCATCGGTCGCCATACCGGGCAAAATATCGACCCTGGCCGGCTCGAACGCATGGCCAGCGCGACCGGCGGATACGCCTACACCGCAGAGGATCGCGAGGCCCTGACCACCTCGTTTCAGGATCTGCTCAACAAGCTCGAGAAGTCGGCGATCGCCGGCGAGCCGGTCCGCGCCGAACTCTTCGCCTGGCTGCTCTGGCCAGCGCTCATGCTGCTGGGCGCCGATGTCCTGCTCCGCACCACTCGCCTTCGGAGGTTCCCGTGATAGCGACTCTTCAGCTACTTGTGCGACGGGAGTGGCAGCTCGGCCTCGCAAAACTCGTGAGCCTCGCCGGCACACAACCTGCCCCAGAAGACAGTAGCTCGGCGATCGAGAGCGCGAGCGCGACGGTCAGCGGCCTCGACGATCTGGTACTCGCGCGTGCCGATCTCTGGTGGGTACTTCTACTCGCACCACTCGCCGCTCTCGCCTTTATCTGGGCCGCTCGCCGCCGTCGACAGGGCATCCGTGCCCTTGGCCAGCGGGCGCTCGTCGAGCGCTTGGTCGCCAGCGTTCACCCCGGCAACCGGCTGATCGCCGCGATCGCCACCGTCGGCGCGATCATCTGCATCGCCATCGCCCTCATGCGGGTGCAGTACGGCGGCACCGCGAAGATCATCCCCGCGGCCGGCCTCGACATCGTGATCGCCGTCGACTACTCAAAATCGATGCTCGCCCGTGACGTCTATCCGTCGCGGAGCGAACGCCTAGAGGCCGAGCTACGCCGCTTCCTCGACCGCGCGGCCGCCCGCGGCGATCGGGTCGGTGTTGTTGTCTTCGCTGGGGCAGCCCGCGGACTGCCGCTAACCCGCGACATGCGGCTCCTCAAACTCTACCTGCAAAAAGCCGATCCGCTGACCGAAAACCCCGGCGGCACCGCGATCGGCAAGTCGCTGCGTCTCGCACTCTCGTACATGATCGACGGCCGTCGCGGCGATGCCCAGGTGATCGACGGCGACGCGAGTGAGCCCACTCCGACCTCCGAGGCGGATCAGGTGATCATCGTGCTCACTGACGGTGAGGATACCTCGTCCAAACCGCGAGTGATGGCCACCGAGGCCGCCCGCCTCGGTGTGCGCATCTTTACGGTCGGCATCGGTTCGCGCTCCGGCGAGCCCATCCAAAAATTCAACGCCAAGGGCGAGCCCGACGGTTACCAGGTCGACGAAGAGGGCAACTACCTGATGACCCGGGTCGACGAGGAGCTTTTAAAGGCCCTCGCCGAGGAGACCGGCGGCCGCTTTGTGCATGTCTCTCCAGACAGATTTGGTCTCGATGATGTCGAGGCTTGGATGACCGATCTAAGCCGAGCCCAACGCGAGGACACCGTCGAGATCCACCGCGATGAGGGTTTTGTCTTTCTTGTGATCCCAGCACTCGCGCTCCTGGTAATCGGCCTCGGTCTCGGCGATCGAAGGAGGGTGAAGCCGTGATCCTCGCATCATTGCCAAGCAGCAAGATCATTCTCGGGCTGGTCGCCGCCGGATGGCTGGCGACGGCACTCGCGAACACAAACAGCGATATCGAAGCAGGTATCCAGGCGTACGAGGCCGGCGACAGCGAGGCCGCCCTGCTCGCCTACGCCGCCGCCGAAGAGGCCCTCGGCGAACGCTCCGAGATCCACTTTAACCGCGGACTCGCACTACTCGCAAAAGACGACCTAGAGCCCGCCCGCAAGGCTTTCGAGCACGGCAGCGAGTCTGAGCACGAGGGCGTGCGAGCAAGCGCTGAGTACGAACTCGGCAACCTCGACTTCGACGCCGAAGCCTGGGACGCAGCGATCCCGCATTACATCGCCTGTCTCAAGATCGATGCCGACCATGCGTCGGCAAAGTGGAACCTCGAGCTCGCCCGCCTGCGAAAGAAGGAGCAGGAGGAAGAGCAAGAGAAGGATAAGGACGACGAACAAAAGGACGACGAACAAAAGGACGACGAACAAAAAGACGACGAGCAAAACGACGACGAGCAAAACGACGACGAACAAAACGACGACGAACAAAAAGACGACGAGCAAAAAGACGACGAGCAAAAAGACGACGAGCAAAAAGACGACGAGCAAAAAGACG
>CAYYUP010000013.1:36401-39314 GCA_964474905.1 uncultured Nannocystis sp.
CAAAAAGACGACGAGCAAAAAGACGACGAGCAAAAAGACGACGAGCAAAAAGACGAGCCGAAGCAAGACGACGAACAAAAAGACGAGCCGAAGCAAGACGAGCCGAAGCAAGACGAGCAGCAGCAGCCCCAGCCGGTCGAGCGCGCGGACCTTGACAAGGCACTCGAAGAGCTCGACTCGCAGGACAACTTTTTCCTCGGCAAGCCGCAGGGGCAGAGCCGGCCGGTAGAGAAGGACTGGTAGCTATGGTGCGCGCAGGCATTCGCCGCCGCGGTTTTGTCGGCGCCCTCGCGAGCACTCTTTTCGCTCTTGGCGGGGTTCTCGCTCGCCCCCAAGAGGCCCACGCAAGCGGCACCGTCTCGCTGAGGGCCCAGTTACGCACCAATACCGCCTCGGTCGGCGACGCCGTCGACCTGATCGTCGAGGTCCGCCGCGAAGGTGGTGGCGGCGATCTACCGGTGCCGACCCTGCCAGACCTCGGCGCCAAGGGGTTTACGGTCGAGGGCCCGTCAACCAGCTCTCGCACCCAAACCTCGTGGATCAACGGCCGCTCCTCGTCGAGCGTCAGCACCACCTATGTCTATTATCTGATCGCCAGCCGGCCGGGTCGCTACAAGCTTCCCGTCACGGTTAAGGACGGCAACCGCACGATTCGTGCGCCTTCGGTGCCTGCCCTCGAGATCACAGGCACTGCTGTGACGGCCGCAGCGACGACGCCTGCCGCAAACGCCCTGCCGGCCAAGGCCCGCGGCGATGTCTTTCTCTGGGCGACGATCGACAAGCCGACGCTCTACGTCGGCGAGCAGCTCACTTATACGCTCGAGGTCTACGAGCGCCTCCGCTTTCAAAACATCCACCTCCGCGAACTCCCGGGCTTCAAGGACTTTTGGAGCGAAGAGCTGCCCGAGGGACGCCCGCGCAACGCGTCGGTCGCAGGCGTCGGCTACCGCGTGCACCCGGGGCTGCGCCGAGCGCTCTTTCCCCAACGATCCGGAACGTTGACAGTGACACCCGCCCAGGTCGGCGTCGGCCTGCGCCGCCGGATCAGCGGCCAGGCGATCGAGGTCACCGTCCTGCCCCTACCCGCCGAGGGCCAACCCCCGGGCTTTTCAGGCAACAACGTCGGCGAGTACACGATCGACGCCACGGTCGACCGCGCGAAGACCAAACTCGGCGAGCCTTTTACGCTGACCGTGACGATCAAGGGCAATGGCAACATCCGCGTCCTCGATCCCGGCGAGTGGCCCGAGCTTGTCGATATGCGCCGCTACGACCCAAAGCTAGAGGTCACACAACGTAAGGGTGCGATCATCGGCGGCGATCGGCGCTACGAATTTTTGGTGATCCCAGAGCGTCCCGGCAACCTCGAGATCCCGCCGCACAGCGTCATCTTCTTCGATCCAGAGACCGCGACCTACGAGACCGCGACCTCCAAGACGATCTCGATCACGGTGACTGGCGACCCCGCAGACGCACCACCTCCCGAGAGCCCCGCGCCTGTGGCCGCACTCGCCGACGACGATGATCTACTGCTCGCGCCGATCTACGACCTCGAGGTACTGCCGCGAACAGAGCTTGAGAAGCCGTGGCTGACCCCCAAACGCTGGGTCCTCGGCATGATCGGAGCACCGCTGGTCGCCGCGCTCGCAGTGCTTGGGGGCGGGCTTCGCCGCCGCTTCGCCGGTGATGCCCAGGCCCAGGCCCGAATCGCTCGAATCGCTCGCCAACGTACTCGGATCACAGAAGCCAGGGCTGCATGCGCCAGCGGTGATGGCTTCTATCCGACCATCGCCCAGCTCCTCCAGGCCCTCGCTGTCGATCGTGCAGGCCCCCAGGGACAGGGCCTGCCCCGACGGGCGTTGCTCAAGGTGCTCGCCGACGACGGCGTCACAGAGGCGGATTTAAGCCGCCTCCGGGAGCTCTTAGATCGCTGCGACGGGGCCCGCTTTGGCGCCGCACCCGACGACTCCGAGAGCGCCCGCGGCGAGGTTTTTGAGCAGACGCTTAAGCTCGTACAAACCTCCTCCTTGAGCCGGAGAGGACAGGCCTAGATGCGCGGCAAAGCCCGGGTTCGGATGTGCAGGGGCGCAGGGCCGCTGGCCCTCATCGGCGCTCTGTGGCTGCCGCAAAGCGCGACGGCCGACGTCGTCGACGATGCATTCAAGGCCGGCAACAATGCCGCCCACGCGGGCGACTGGGCCGGCGCAATCAAGCATTACCGCGAGGCTGAGGGCCTCCTGCCCGGCCGCTCGTCAGAGCTCTCATTCAACCTCGGCACCGCCCACGCACAGCTCGGGCAGCACGGCCCCGCGGTCTTCAACCTGCGCCGCGCCCTGCAGTCAGAGGCCAGGCCGAGCACCCAGATCGCCGAATCGGCCCGACGAAACCTCGGCATTGTCCGCCAGCGCATGGAGGTCGCAGCCGCCACCTCGGGCGCCCAGATCGATCGCCCCGAGGGCTGGTGGGAGCTGATCATCGCCGCCGTCAAGGCACCCTTCTTCGGCTGGCTCGCCCTCTGCGCTGGGTGGATGGCACTCATTGGCCATCTCGTCGGTCGACGTCGCAGCGGCAGCACGGCCACCGGCATTCGCTCCCTCGTCGGCATTCTCGTGGTGATCTTTGTGATCGTCGGCGGACTGCACGGGCTCGCGCTGCGGGCCGAGCAACGCTCGCCAATGGCGATCGTCATGCCCGCGAGCGCCGAGGTCCGCGAGGCCCCGGGGACCCACCGCAAGGAGGCGTTTAGCCTCCAGGGCGGCTCTCGGGTGCGGATCGTCGACCGGGCGCCGGGATGGAGCCAAATCCGTCTCGGCGGTGGGCTGCACGGCTGGCTACCCGCGGAGGATCTCGGCGAACTCCGCAGCGCCCGGCGAAGGCCACCCGCAAGCCCGTCCACAAATCCCTAGTTCCCTA
>CAYYUP010000013.1:39414-68767 GCA_964474905.1 uncultured Nannocystis sp.
TCCCTAGTTCCCTAACGGCCCGGCGCTGCCTGCGAACGTGCAGCGTGCACATTGATCGATCTCCGAGCGCGGCGAAATGTCGCTGTCAGAGTCTGGGTTCAGAAGCCCTTGCCACCGGTCGAAGCGGCCTCCCGAACCGAGTTTCTCAGCGCTGGCAGAGTGCGGAACACGGTTTTGCCGAATCATCTGCCGATCGTGCCAAACCTGCCAGACACAGCGCTCGCCAATACCTCATGCAAGGGCCCCTAGCGTACAGGCACGCCGGCCGGTGCTCGCCAAAAGAGCCTCCGAGCACTGCTCGATTGCGTGAGCCGAGCGAGCACCTACACTGCCCTAGGGTGACCCCTGCGGTGCATTGGACCTACGAAAATGGCCGTGGCAACGACGGCCTACGCGAGATAACCTAAGAGTCGTGCTCGCTGTTCTCGCCACCAAGATTCGAAACTCTGGCAAGCGCCAGGGTTCGAGCGCGACGGTGGTCGGCAAATCCTATGAGGGATTCCTGATCTCGGAGCCCGTGGTCGGCCGCGGAATGGTGATCTTCCGCGACCCCAATGGGCGTCGGATGGTGACGACCTCGGTACGACGGGTCCTGACCACTTCAGAGCAACGTCTGCTCTACGTCGAAACCGAAAACAGCGTCTACCGTCTCGCCATCCTGGATCAAGAGGCGAGGCCCGCAAGTGCTACCGGTTAACGATGGCGCCCGCTTGAGCGCCATTTAGCTAGCCGTCGAGCACCCCGCTTGGCCGACTCTCTGCTTCGAGATCTGCGGCGGTGTTCCACCCACCGGCGAGCGGCCACAAACACCGCCACAAAGCCGGCGGCGCGCCATCGACGACACTCGAGCCCAGGGCCCAGAGCCCAGAGCCCGACCTTCCTGATACGGCGAACCAACGATCAGCGGCGCTGGTAGACGTTGACCCGCAGGTACTCGCCCTCGGCATGCCCGACCTGGACCGGGTGATCAGCACCTGGTCCAAGGGACATAACACGGACCCATCGCTGGCCACCGCCGTCAGGCAGCGCCTCGTCGAGGTGTTCGCGGCCGAGGTGATGTGAACAGGAGCAGAGCACGAGAAAGCCGTCGTCCGCGAGACCCCGGCAGGCCCGCGCGAGACAGGCCCGAAGCGCCTTGATCGCTCGCCCGAGGTCCCGACGCGAATTCGCGATCTTCGGCGGATCGACGACGATCGTGCCAAAACCCGCGGCAAGCTCTGGATCATCGAGAGCGCCAAAGAGATCGCCGCGGATCCATCGCGTGCGCTCAGCGACGCCATTTAGTTCGGCATTGGCCTGAGCTAGCTCGAGCACTGCTGCGCTCTGATCGAGACCGACGGTGTCGACCCCCGCCCGCGCCGCATGGATCGCAAAGCCGCCGACATGACAGCCTAGATCGAGCAGGCGACCGCCGTGATTCGCCGCGAGTTCAGCGACTCGCCGCCGGTTGTCGCGTTGATCGAGATAGGCCCCGGTCTTCTGGCTTGGCGGCGCGGGCACCCGAAAACGCAGGCCGTGCTCGCAAAATTCGAGGTTCGCACTCTCCTTTAATGGCGATCCATGCACGCCGTCGAGGGCGAGCGGTGCTGGCGTAAAACCCTCGCGCAGGGCAGCGCTCTCTGGGTGGAGAACAAAGAGTCGCCCGTGCACATGCTCCTTAAGACATTCGAGGATCGTGGGCTGGTGCGAGACCATCGCCGCGGTCGTCACCTGGAGAACCCAATCGTCACCGTAGCGATCGGCGACCAGACCCGGTAAACCGTCGCCCTCGGTGTTGATCATGCGCACACCCGTCGTCGACGCCCCGAGCTGCGAAACACCGAGGCCAAGCGCCGCTCGTCCGCGCAGGGCCGCCGCGATTCGCTCTGCGAGCCAGTTCTCCGGGGGCGCTCGCTCGCCGAAGCTGAGCAGGCGAACGACGATCTCCGACTCGGGCGCGTACAAACCCCAGGCGAGCGGTCGGCCACGGTGATCCGTGACGCAAGCGAGCGCCGCAGGATCGGGCGGGCCCCAGACCTTTCGTACGTGGGCGCGACGAATCCATGGACCATCGCTCGGGCGAAGACGGGAGCGATCGCGGCGGAGCTCGATACGTAGCGACACGCGCGGCATCGTACCCGGCCGCGAGCGATCTGCTATCGTCCGCAGATGACCGCGGTGATCCCGCTACGGCCGTCCTGCGACGAGGGCAAAATGGACAAAAAAAACCCTCCCCAGAACTCTCTGCGGCGCATCTGGGGCACAGTGTCCATTATCGCTCTTTCTGCTAGCATCGGCCTCGCTGGTACTGATGCGGAGGCCTCACCGGCGACCCAGCGGCGCCGTAATTCTGTGCTGCAACGCTCCGCCCGGCAGCCGGTGTTCGGGGTCGCAGCACTCGCGCGTCTGGGTGTTCTCGCCGGCAACGGCGGCGTCGTCATCCAGCCGCCGCTCGGCTTCGGCTTCGCCCTCGACATCCGCTACCACGCGTTGCCGATCGCCAACGCCCGCCTGGGCCTGCAGTTTACGGCCGGCCACGATCGCTTCCAGGACCGACGGACCTTCACCTTTACCGACGACAAGGGCGAGACCCAAGAGCTTCGCCGTTTCACAACCCTAGGCCACACCGACATCACCCTTGGCCCCTCGCTGCAGATCCCCCTGCGCGTGCTTTTTCTCGAGTTGGGAGTGAGCGGCGGTCTCGCGGTCTCGCTCTTCCGTCAACCACGCAGCATCGACCCCAAGGATGACCTCGAGGTTGTCGGCTACGAGCCGATGCTGCGCGGTGACGTCGCCCTGGCCATTCCCATCCGGCAAAACCAAGGGATCCGTCTGGGCGTCGACGTGGTCAAGATCTGGTCCCCACAAAAAAATTGGATCGTCGCTGATCCCCAGGCTGCCATCGAGACCGAGCCCGACACCGCGATCTTCGACCTCTACCTCGACGTGCTCCTGGCCTACCAAGCGTGGTTCTGATATCGCGGGCCCATGCAGAGCGACCGCAAGCTCGAGGCGCATCCAACCCGCAAGGCGCCGAAGGGGCCGCTCGTCGTTGCGGTCATGGACGGCATCGGCCTCGGCAAGGGAGACTTCACCGACGCGGTCGCCCGCGCCACCACCCCCACCCTCGACTGGTTGCGCTCGCTGCCCTCGGCGACCAGCGTGCTCGCCCACGGGCTCGCTGTCGGCCTGCCGAGCGACGGTGATATGGGCAATTCAGAGGTCGGCCACAATGCCCTCGGAGCCGGCCGAATCGTCGATCAGGGGGCCAAGCTCGTCAACCACGCACTGGCCTCTGGGCAGCTCTTTGAGGGCGCTGTCTGGGGCCAGGCGATCGCTACCGTCTTGCGCTCAGGCGAGCCGCTGCATCTCATCGGCCTGCTCTCCGACGGCAATGTGCACAGCCACATCGACCACCTACTGACATTGCTGCGGCGGGCTGCAAGCGCCGGTGCGCGCAGCCTCCGGGTGCACGTGCTTCTCGACGGGCGTGACGTACCCGGGCGCTCAGCTCTGGGCTATCTCAAGACGCTAGAACAGGTGCTTGGCGAGCTTCGAGCGACCGGCGTCGACGCCCAGATCGCGAGCGGTGGCGGCCGCATGCACATCACCATGGATCGCTACGAAGGCGAGTGGGCGATGGTCGCCCGTGGCTGGGCGCTGCACGTGCACGGCGAGGGCCGCCGCTTCCCCAGCGCCGCCACTGCGGTCGAGACCTTCTACGCCGAGACCGGTGGCAACGATCAGTTTTTGCCGGGCTTTGTGATCGCCGACGACGACGGCCCGGTCGGACCGATCCGCGACGGCGCCGCGGTGCTCCTCTTTAACTTTCGGGGCGATCGAGCGATCGAAATTTCGCGGGCCTTTGACGACGACGACGGGGTCTTCACAGCCTTCGATCGCGGCCGCCGACCGGAGGTTTTCTTCGCTGGCATGATGCAGTACGACGGCGATTTGCAGGTGCCGCGGCGCTACCTGGTCGAGCCGCCGACCATCGATCGCACGATGAGCGAGCTCTTGGTGGGCGCCGGTCGTCGGCAGATGGCGATCTCCGAGACCCACAAGTACGGGCACGTCACCTACTTCTGGAACGGCAACCGCTCCGGCTGCTTTGATCCGACACTCGAGCGCTACGTCGAGATCCCCTCGGCACCGGGGCTCATCGAGGCCCACCCGTGGATGGAAGCCGAGGCGATCACCGACGGAGTGATCGCGGCGATCGCCCGGGGCGCAAGCGACACCTCGCAGCGCTTCGACATGATCCGCCTCAACTATCCGAACGGCGACATGGTCGGCCATACCGGCGATCTGCGCTCGACGATGCTCGCTGTCGAGACCGTCGATCTCTGCCTCGCCCGCCTGGTGGCCGCGACCGCGCGGGCCGAGGGCGTGCTGCTCGTCACCGCCGACCACGGCAACGCCGACCAAATGCTCGACCTGCGCCGCGACGGATCCTACCTCCCAAAAACCAGCCACAGCCTCAACCGCGTGCCGCTGGTGGTCTACGATCCACGGGCGCCCGGGCACGGACCCGCCCTCGCGAGCGCTCCCAGGCGAGGCTTGGGCAACGTCGCCGCCACCTGCCTCAACTTGCTCGGCTTTGCGACCCCCGAGGGATATCTGCCGAGCCTGCTCACGGATAAACCCGCCTAGGGGCCTGCTGCGCCTTAAATTCGAAACTCTAGAGATCCCACTGCTCCGCGTGCGGCGACCTTCCCCGAGACCCGCGCTCTTTGCTAAGGTGCGCGCGAACGTAGAGGAACACCGATGCCCATGCTGCGTACCACCTCCATGACCTCCCTTCTGACCCTCGCCCTGGCATCGTCCGCCTTGGTGCTCAGCGGGTGCGGCGACAAGGGCGGCTACAAAGGCGGCAAAAAGTCCGCCGCGTACGAGTGGCTCGAGTCACCGAAGTCCGGCGCCCAAGAGGGCAACTTCCTCAAGATCCCGACGCTCGGCGCCCAGCTCGAGATCCCCGAGACGCTCTACGTCTTCAAGGATTGCTCCGAGACCTCTCACTCCCCCGACGGCGACAACCAGTGGGTACCTGTCTTTCGCTGCGAGTCGGCAGGCGACAGCAACAGCGACAGCGACAGCGACGACGAATTCGCCGAGCCCTCAAGCGACGACAGCGAGGGGTTGTCGATGACCTTCTACCTCGCCAAAAAGCAGCGCCCGCTCGACGAGCGCTCGGTCGCATTCTTTAGGAACGAGCTCAAGGGCAAGGGTTATTCGGTCGACGAGATCGCCTTTAACGACAGCTACCACGACAAAAAGGGCATCTACCTCAAGTACCAAGAGCTGAACTCCGACGGCAACGCGATGCGAGAGATCATCGAGTTCATGTTCCCCTTTAAGGACGTGGTCTTCATCGCCCACATGGACTACCCCTTCGGCGAGACCCGCAGCGTCAACGCCGATTGGTCGGCGATCATGTGGTACTTCAAGTTCACGATGCCCGGGGCCTAGACCGCCCGTAAGCCGGCATGGCACGTCTCCAATGCGCGCTCGTTCTCTGCCTCGGCTCTTTGCCCGGGGCATGCACGAGCGGCGAGGCGATGACCACCGGTAGCAGCTCTCTGAGCGCGAGCCAGGGTCAGCCGACGGCCTCGCAAACCTCCAGCTCGTCCTCCACAGGGTCGACGGGCCAAAGTGAATCTGAGAGCGGTAGCAGCTCGACAAACGGCTCAACCTCCGCCGACAGCTCGACCTCCACCAACGGCTCGACCTCCGCCGACAGCTCGACCTCCGATGGCACAACGAGCAGTGGATCGACCACCGCCGACACCGATCCGACCGGCGGCGATGCCTGCAAGACCGAGTTGCTCGTCACCATCCGCGACTTCCACCAGGGCCATGCCGACTTCGAGAGCTACACCGGCGACCAGGCGTATCTCGGGCTGGTCAAACCCGATCTGGGCGGCGATCACAAACCTGTCTACGCCAACCCCGGCCCGACGCCGCAGACCTCGGGCCCCGACAATTTTCTCCACTGGTACAACGACACCGTCGATCAAAATCAGCACTTCGAGATCTCGATCGAGCTGACAGAGTCGATGCCGGGCGTCTTTACCTACGACAACTCGGCGTTCTTTCCGATCGACGAGATGGGCTTCGGCAACGAGGGCTGGCCCCACAACTACCTCTTTTCTACCGAGATCCACGCCAATTTTAAGTACGAGGGCGGCGAGGTCTTCACCTTCACCGGCGACGACGACCTCTGGACATTTATTAACGGCAAGCTCGCCATCGATCTCGGCGGCCTGCACCCGCCGCTCTCGCAAACGGTCGATCTCGACGCCATGGCGGACGTCCTAGGGATCGCCCCCGGCGGCACCTACCCGATGGACATCTTCCATGCCGAACGCCACACCGATCAGTCCAATTTCAGGATCGATACGTCGATTCAATGTTTCATCCCCCAATAGCGAGCAGAGCCGCCCGCAGGGGCGACTACGATAGCGTGGAAATGCCCCTAATGTTCCGCTAGCGGACGCTGAGGGCACCTCCCCACGTCGCCAGTGCGCGGGGTAGACTCAATAGGGATTGCCCCGAATTGGATCTGATGATGCCCTCGCGTCGCTCGAGGCGCTGGAGCGTTGCCTCACCGGTGAGGCCAACGAGGGTGCCTCACTCGCGGCACGATTAGCGCTGCTGAGCCGTGCTGCGGCTCTCTTCCAGGAGCGCCTGAGGGCTTCTGAGAGCCGTCTACACCAGGTCACAGGCCGTCTCGAAGAGATACTGGAGGTCGTCACTAGCCTCACGGCACTCGAATACGATCGAAAGGTACCGCTGAGCGACGACGATGATTGGATCGTCAACGCGCTCGCGATTGGCCTCAACATCATGGGTGATGAACTCGCGCAAGCGACCCGCGAGCTGACCACTGCCCGTGACGGAGCCCTCGCCGCAAGCCGAGCCAAGAGCACCTTTCTCGCGAACATGAGCCACGAGCTGCGGACTCCGCTAAACGCGATCATCGGCTACAGCGAACTCATCCGCGAGGAGCTCGATGCCGGCGAGTGCTACACGATCAGCGCCGACCTAGGCCACGTCGAGAACTCTGCGCACCACCTCCTCGATCTCATCCAAGATACCCTCGATCTCTCCAAAATCGAGGCAGGCAAAATGGAGTTGACGGTCGAGAGTTTCGATCTGGGGGCGCTCCTGCGGGCGATCGCCTCGACCGTCGAGCCGCTGATGCGCGACCGCAGCAATCGCCTCTCGGTGACGATCGCCGACGACCTAGGCACCTGCAACAGCGACCGCACCAAATGCCGCCAGATCTTCTACAACCTCCTGAGCAACGCCGCGAAGTTCACTGAAAACGGATCGATCAAGCTGCGCGCGCACGCCGACGAAGGAGGTCAAGACCTCTTGATCGAGGTCGAGGATTCCGGGATCGGTATCCCTGTGGCCAAGCTCCCAGTGATCTTTGGCGCCTTCACCCAGGCCGACAATTCGACCAGCCGCGACTACGGCGGCACCGGGCTCGGCCTGACCATCAGTCGCCACTTCGCCGAGATGCTGGGCGGCGCACTCACGGTCACCAGCATTGTCGGTGAAGGTTCGATCTTCACGGTTCGACTGCCACGCCAGGCGCCGATCGGCGAAGTGCCGAGCCCGCACATGAGCCTGCCCGGCAACGTCGTCATCATCGCCGATCGCGACGCCTGCCTCCACGACCTGCTCCGCCGACGCCTCGCGGCCCTGGGCTTTGCCGTGCTCTCGGCCGCCACCTATCACGATCTGCTGGCCCTCTGCACACACCTGCGACCGGTGCTCATCGTTCTCGATGCCTCGACCCCCGTCGAGGACTCGGGCGCCGCCCTTGGCAATCTCTGCTCAGAGATCGGACCGGTGCAGCTCTTTGTCAGCGGTGACACACCAGCGCGTGACCGCGCTGCCCTGCGCGAACTCGAAATCCCAGCCGTGCACAGCCGCCCTGTCGACATCGATCGGGTCATCACGCTCGCCCTCCGCTTTCGCAAGAGCGAGCATCTCGGCTCGCTTGTGCTCCTGTCCGCGGGTGACAGCGAGGTGCTCTCTGGGGGGCTGAAGGCGGCGGGTTGGGGCGTCTTCGGGCCCGTCGACTTCGACCCGGACACGGCCCCGGACGCGCTCGTCGTCGATCTCCGCGGCGGTAGAACAGTGCTCGACCAGCTCTGCGAACTGCCCTGGCCAGATGCACCGCTGCTGCTCGTGGTCGATGCAGACGACAGACCCGAGGTCGCACGCCCACACGTGATCATCGACCTTCGCACCGCGACCCTCGACAACGCCTGCCTCGCCCTAACCGAACTCGTGCATCGCAGCGATCGCCGAGGCCCTTAGCTAGCGGCTGCTTCTCGCCTGCGGATCACGTAAGCTCGAGACGTGTTCGAGACGAAGCTGGATGCGGGCGATGGCAGCGTGATCCCTGCTTCGCTGTCGATCCGATTCACACCCTGCACCCAGCTGATCGTGATCGTGCGCCGCTTCGTGCAGTCCTTCTACGAGCGGGTGCTGCACAACAGTGAGCTCGCCTCGCTGCTCGCCCTCGCCACTCACGAACTCCTCGAGAACGCCGTCAAATACGGGACCACGGACGATGCCCTGCTCGCGATCTCGGTGCTCGCCAGCGTCGACAGCGGAGTGCACGTCGACCTCGCGATCCGCAACACTGCGCTCGCCAGCCATATCGCCGAGGCTGAGCGCGTGATCGCAGACCTGAGCGAATGCGACGATACCTTCGCCTTTTATCAAGAACGCATCAAAATCGCCTCCGAACGCAAGAGCGGCTCGGGCCTCGGTCTGGTCAGGATCGCCGCCGAGACCGGAATGACCTTAGAATCCGCACTCATCGACGACGAATTTGAGATCCGCGCCAGGGCTCACTTCCCCTCCGAGACAACACAATGAAGATCGCTGCGCTGCACACAGGTGAGCTCGACGGCAATGCATCACGAGACGGCGATCTCGTGCTCCTCGTGTTTAGTGGCAACGCGGATAGCCGTGCCGACACCCAGCTCGAGACGTTTCTCCAGGGTGTGCACGAAGAGCTCCTAGGCGAATCTATCCGCCAGGTCGATGTCGACATTCGCACACTCGAGTTTCTAAACTCCTCGTGCTTTAAGGGTTTTATCACCTGGATCGTCCGGGTCCGGCGCATGGACCCCGAGTCGCGCTACCAAATACGCTTTATCTCGAGTGCAAACTACCCCTGGCAAAAACGCAGCCTGCACGCCATCAGCTTCTTCGGTGGCGGCGATCTGATCACCGTCAGCATCGAAGATTAGGTGCTGTGCAACCATTCCAAGAACAGCCTGCATCCAAGAAGACACGAGAGCGAGACAATGCCCGCGAGGGACTCGGGTAGATCATAATGCCCGCACTCTCTGCCCTCGCTGCCCTCGCCGCCCTCTCCGGCCTCTCGCTCGCTGCCCAGATTCAACCCGCGGATCGCGGCGTACCAGAGGTCACTAGCGTCGATCCAACGCCCCAGGCTTTGCCTACGCAGGCTTTGCCCGAGGGACCCGACCAAGCGACGCTCCAGGCCTTCGAGCGCCGCCTGCACGCGATCGAAGCCGAAAACGCCGAACTCCGCGGGCAACTCGATACGCTCCGCGAGGATCACAACTTCCTCGACCAAAACTTTCAGCGGATTCTGCCACTCACCGGCCGAGTGGGCGGCTACATCGACTTCGGCTATTTCTGGGTCGGCGGTGACGGCTCAGGCGTGCGCTCCGACATCGGCCACGTCAATTTTCCCCAGCACGAGGATGAGATTCCCGACTCATGGGTCTTTATGGGCGACCCTTTGTCGACCGCGATCAACTCCCGCGGCGATCCAGCCGACACCGGCGAATCACGGCAGATCACCTTTGACGGCGTCGACAGCCGCGGCAAATCATCGTTCCTCGTCAACGCTCTAAACCTGTCGATCTTCGCCGGGATCGGCAAATACAGTGCGGTCGAGGGCCTCTTTGATCTGGTACCGCGGGGTCGCGACGTCGCCAACCCAAACGGCCTCTTCCTCGGCGACTACCTCGACATCAAGCTCGCCTATCTCCGGGTCTCGCCACCGACCAAGCGCTTCGACCTCGACATCATGGCGGGCAAGATAAACCCGGTCATGGGGTATGAGTACAGGATCCAGGAGGCGAGCGATCGGCTGACCGTGACGCCCTCTCTTATCTGCCGCTACACCTGCGGGCGGCCGGTCGGGATCAAGGCCCGGGCCCGCTTTCTCAGCTCTCGCTCGCTCATCGCCGCGCTCTCGCTGACCAATGGCAGCGGCTTTAGCGAGGGTTTTGGCTTCGCCAGCGACGTCGACAGCAACCACTTCAAAACGATCGCGAGCCGTCTCTCCTACGTGATCCCGGTGGGCGCGGGGCTCGAAATCGGTGCCTCTGGATCATTTGGCGCCCAGGACCTCCAGCCCTCCGACAGCATCTACCAATGGAATTACGGCGTCGACCTCCACCTGGAGATCGCGAACCTCGAATTCACGACCGAATTCATCCACGGCGACCTCCGCGGCGAGAGCGAAGCCGTCGGTCCGGCCTGCGGGCTCGCTCCTTGCCTCGAGTTCGTCGGCGCCTACGGCCTCCTCGCCTACCGCGCCCAAAACTGGCTGATCCCGTATTTCCGAACGGACTGGCGTTCGGCTCATCACCAAAGCGGAGCGAGTTTTGTCTACCACAGCGATGTGCTGCGTTTCACGCCGGGCTTTCGCTTCGAATTCGGCACTCATGTGATTATGAAGATCGAGTACACCGTCAACCGTGAGCTCGGGGGCGTGCCGCAATTCCCCGATGACGTATTTACGACCTCGGTCGTCGCCAGGATCTAAAATTATGACCTCCACACACTCGGCTCTGCCCGTGCGCAAGATGCTCCTACGCGCACTCGGCCTCGTGCTCGCTGCGAGCCTCGCGGCCGCACCACAGGCCCTCGCGAGTCCCGACAACGAGGTCAAGCTCAAGAGCGGCGGCGAATCCAAGGCCGACTCGGGAGCCTCTACAAACGCCGATCTCCCGGTACAAGCGAGCCCCAGCGAGGGCGGCAAGCTCGTCGGCAAGGTACTTCTTAAGCGCCGCCGTCGAACCCTGGCGGACCGATCCAATATCGTTGTCTACCTCGAAAACGTGCCCGGTGATGCCCCGACACCGTCCGCTACCGCCCACGAGATCCGCCAACACAACAAACAATTCACGCCCAAGGTCTCCGCAGTCGTCATCGGTACAACGGTCGCGTTCCCCAACGACGACCGCATCTTCCACAACGTTTTCTCGATGTCGAGGGCGATGAAGTTTGACCTCGGCCTCTACAAGAGCGGCACCAGCAAGAGCGTCGTCGCCACCCATGAGGGCATCGTCGACATCTACTGCAACATCCACCCAGGCATGGCCGCCAAGGTGCTCGTGCTGCCAAATGCCTTCTTCTCGATCACCGACAAAGAGGGCAACTTCGCGATCGACGGGGTACCGCCGGGCAACTATCCCGTGGTCGCATGGCAAACGGGCGGCGACCCCTACCGCGGTGAGGTGACGATCAGCGCCGACGGTATCACCTCTCTCGACATCGAGATGAAAGTCGGCCGTAGCCCCGTGGAGGCCCATACGCGCAAGGACGGCACCCCCTACGGTCGCTACCGATGAGGCTGCGCCTGGGACTTAGCTTCGCTCTGCTCGGGATCTTCGCCTGCGGAGAGGCAAACGATCGTTCTCATAAACATGTCTCAAGGAACATGTTTACTAAAGCCGAGCTGAGGAAAAAATCGAAACGAAATCAACGGGCGGTCGCTCGCTCTTCGGCTCGCTGCGGAGAATGTCACGGGGCCTACGAGCGCACCTGGAAGGCCTCGAGCCATGCAAAGGCGGCCACCAGTCCCTACTTTCGAGCGAGTGCCAATGGCGACGGGCGTTGTGCACCCTGTCATACGCCGCTGGTCGGGGAAATCGCCGACGACGATCCGATCCACGAGGAGGGTGTCACCTGCGACGCCTGCCACTCGATCATCGAGGTCAACGACGATGCGCCGAGCCCCGGCCTCATCTTTGACCTGACTGCGAGCATCAAATACGGCCCCCTCTGCGACTCCGAGGGCAGCTATTTTCACCGCAGCGGCTGCTCTCCGCTGCACAGCAAAAGCCGCCTCTGCGCTGGCTGCCACAGCCTAGAGTGGCCCTCTCCAAACGGCGAGATGCTGCCAGTGATCACCGACTTTGATGAGTGGTCGGCAAAGGGCGGCCGCGGAGCGACCTGCCAGGACTGCCACATGTCGGGCACGCCGGGCGAGGTCGCCCGCGGTTTTGCAACTCGAGAGAAGATCTCGCGCCACGACCT
The DNA here is from genome assembly GCA_964474905.1 of uncultured Nannocystis sp. GTDB lineage: Bacteria > Myxococcota_A > Polyangia > Nannocystales > Nannocystaceae > JADJRG01. The sequence goes on from CAYYUP010000013.1 coordinate 51,724, forward strand.
CTTCGGGGCCGATGAGGAACTCCTCCGCGCCAGCATCAACCTCAGAGCGTCGCTCCGCACCGGTGAGGAGGGATCGCGCGACCTCGAGGTGACGCTCACCAATCGCGGCGCCCTGCACTCGATCCCCGCCGGTCTCGCGGGGCGACGTTTCGTTCTCAGCATCAACTTTATCGACATCGAGGGCCGCAGCGTCGGCCAAGCTGCGCGGGTCTACGCCCGGATACTCGTCGATGCGCAGGGCCGCGAGGTGTTCTTTACAGAGGCGCGCGCCCTCCGAGAGGACAACCGCCTGCACCCCGGCGAACGCCGGATGGAGCGCTTTCGAATACCGCCCTCGACGACGATCGCAAAGGTGCGATTGGAGCGTTTCGCCCTCGCCCCTGAGGTCGCCGCTCGCCTCGGACTCGCGGTCCCCCAGGGCTCCCTCGTCCACCGGACAGATGTGATCATCGAGTCGGACAATCCCTGATACTGGGGGCGCCTCTGCCCATGAAGTTCCGCTCGGCGATCCTTTTGAGTTCGATGACCCTGGTGATCGCAGTGGTCGCCGCCTCGGTGATCACGGTGAGCGCCGCGATCGACAGCTCCGCACGCCGCGATCTCGAACGAGAACTCGACCGTTCGCTCGCCGTCTTCCGCGAACTGCAGGGCTACCGGGCATCGCTCTTCCGGGCACAATCCGACGTCGTCGCCCAGGCGCCGCGGCTCAAGGCGGTAGTCCATACCGCCGACATCGACCGTGCCACGGTCCTCGACACCGCCCGCGAGATCCAGCGATCGGCGGGCGCAGACCTGCTCCTGCTCACCGATTGGTCCGCTCACCTCTGGGTCGATACCGCCGATCCGACCGCAGAGGGATTTGATCTCGGGGACATGCCGCTGATCTCAAAAAGCCTCGCCGAGGATGTGGCCGAGGGCATTTGGGTCATCGATGACGGGGCCTACCAGGTGCAGGCTCAGACCCTGAATTACGGCCAGGAGCTGGTCGGCATTCTCGTTTTGGGCTTCGTGATCGACGAACGTGTTGCGTCGACGATCGAACGCCAGACCGGAGCGAGCGTCGTCATCACTCTCGACGGACGAGTGCTCGCGATGTCGGCCGGCGCTCCCTTTGCCGACGGCGACACCGATGCCACCACGGCACTCCTGAGCCTCGCCGGCGAGCGCAGCGAGCAGACCCAACGCGTCGAGCTCGGCGGCTCCACCTACCTCGTTCGGAGCGGTGTCTTTCCTGGTGCGCGCGCGGACCAGGGCCTCGGCTTTGTCGTCCTGCACTCGCTCGACCAGGCACTCGCGGACAGCCGAGCGATCACGCAGCGCCTGCTCTTGATCGCCGGCCTGGCGCTGCTCGCCGCCATCGCCCTGGCGATCCTCGTCGCCCGCAGGCTCGCTCGGCCCCTCGACAAGCTCGTCGACTTTACAACTGCGATCGCCAGGGGTGAGCTTCGCTCCCGCAAACTCAACGAAGGCACAGACGAAGTGCTGACGCTCGCCGCAGCGATGAACACGATGGTGCACGAACTCGCGGAGTCCCGAGTGCAGCTCGCGACTAAACAGCGGCTCGAGAACGAGATGGAGATCGCGGCTCGCATTCAGACCTCGATCATCCCCGAGAGACCCACAGTCCCCGAACTCGAGATCGCCGCGCTCATGCGCACGGCAAGCGAGGTCGGCGGCGACTACTACGATGTGATCGCAGCCCATGACGGTGCCTGGATCGGCATTGGCGACGTCGCCGGCCACGGACTGCGCGCGGGGCTGGTGATGCTGATGGTCCAGAGCGCGATCTCTAGTCTCGTACGCGAGCGACCCGACGCGCCGCCGCACGAGCTGGTCGCGACCCTCAACCGGGTCATCTACGACAACGTGCGCGAGCGCCTGACCCAAGATGAGCACGTCACCTTCACCCTCTTCCGCTACTACCACGGGGGACTCCTCCGCTTCGCTGGCGCCCACGAGCCCTTCCTCATCCTCCGAGCCGCCACCGGCCGTGTCGAGCAGATCGAGACCCCTGGCACCTGGATCGGCGTGCTACCCGAGATCGACGACGCACTCAGCGACAGCAGTCTCCACCTCGAGATCGGCGACCTGGTGCTGCTCTACAGCGACGGTCTCGTCGAGAGCCGCAACCCAGAGGGCGAGTTCTTCGGCCTAGGGCGGGTCCGCGAAGCGCTCATAGCCGGCCGTGACAGCCCACTCGAAACCATTGCCCAGGGGCTCGTGCAGGCCAGCGCAGACTTCAGCGACGAGATCGAGGACGACATCTCGATCCTGCTATTCCGGGTCAAAGGTGACCTTGATGCGAGCTAGTTGGGATCGACAAGCCACTCCGCAGGCACGCTCTCGCCGGTCAGCGATCCCATGAAGGCGACCAGGTCGTCGATCTCTTGATCGCTGAGGTTTAGCGGGACGATGAGTGGGTCTTTCTCGCCGGCAAAGTCAGAATCGGCGCCGCCGCGATTGTAGAGTTCGACGACCTCGCGCAGGGTCTCGATATGACCTGTATGCATATAGGGCGCCGTTTTGGCCACATTGCGCAGGCCCTTGGTCCGAAATGCCCCGTTCAGCGCCGGATCCTTCTCGACCCCCTGGGTATGATCAATACTACTGTCATCATTATAGGGCCCAGCCGTATTAAAATCCCAACCGAGGTAGATGTCGACGGCCCCGAGCCGGCCGTCGTCGTACGCGGGAGCGGGCACGACGTGCTCCCCTACCTGCGGGATCCCGGTCACATGAAACTTCTCGTCCGAGAAGGTAGGACCCTCGTGGCACTCGACGCAGGCCGCCTTGCCGAGAAAGAGTCGAAGTCCGCGCTTGGCAGACTCTGAGAGCGCGATTTTGTCGCCAGCGACAAAACGATCAAAATCAGAGTCGCCACTTATCAGCTCACTCAGATAGGCGGCGATCGCCTTGCCGAAATTGGCAAAGGCCTGGTTGATGATCGCTTGATCCGCGGGATCCATCTCGGCCCACGGGCTCTCCGGGTCGAGCGGCGTCGCAGCCAACGGGAAGCGAGCTTCGTCGGCGATACCCTCGTCAAGCGGCACGTCAAAGATCGCGTCGAAGTCATCCCTGTAATTGTCGAAGAGGTAGCGGACGATGCCGGTCCTGGTGGTGCCCATCACAAACTCCGCGGGGATCAGCACCTTTCCCCAGAGATTGTCACAGTAGCCGACCCAGCCGAATTGCTCGTCGTAGGTCGCGACATTAACCAGGGTCGGCGCGTTGCGGATGAACCAGTCGACACCGAGCGAGGTACCGTTTGGCTGCGACCGTGTATCGACGAGCCAGTCACCCAGATGACAGCTGCGACAGGAGACCTTGCCGGTCTCTCCGACCGCTCCCAGACCGCCATTCATTCCATCATCAGCGACCACGACAGGTCCCGAGTAGCCCGCATCAAAAAAGAGCCGATGGCCGAGATCTACCGCGGCAGGATCCTTGGAGTGCTTGTTGGTCGTATCGTCGATGGCCGTCGGCGCCGGTGAGAGTTCTTCGATCTTTGCGATCTCTGCCGGCGAAAACTCGACCTTGTGGTCATCCCCGGTGCACGCGAGCCCGAGCGACGCACAGGCGATCCCAAAACAAATGGCGGCTCGATCGATCATTGAGCCAGAAGCATACAGGAGGCCCACCGCACCTCCGCTCTGCAGATGTCGACCTCGCATGTGCAGGTCCCACTCCTGGACAGCTGACGTCGAGGCAGGATCGATGAGGTTCGGGCCGGTGCAGAGCCCTAAGAAGCGGACTTTACCGGCAAAGCGAGAATCTCTGTCAACTGCACAAGGCGCAGGAGCAGTCGCTCGGAGATCGGAAAAGAGGACGTCGGCTGAGTCGACTGCATGGCTTTGAAGATCTCATTGGCATCGCCGAGCATCGTCCGTGCGGCGTCCGCTGAGCCGGCGGCGTAGCTGGCCGCTGCGACCGCGAGCAATGCCTCGGCGTGCGGGATCGAGTCACTGCCGTAGCTCTCAATCGCACCGTCGTAGACGTCCCCCGCTGCGATGATCGCCTCGTCTGCCATGCTCAGCGCCAGTAGCACGTCGACCTTGAGCAACAACGCCTCGTGCAGATCGCCGTATTCGATTCGGCGGCCGCTCTCTAGATTGCGCGTCGCCTCGCTCAGAACCTCGAGGGCCTGGGTCCGATTGTTGAGCGCGAGCTGACTGCGAGCGAGGGTCGTGAGCGCCCCGCCTTCGAGGGGCGAACCACTACCCGCAAGCAGCGCGATCGCCCGCAGGGACCATTTTCGGGCGTCCAGGAAGTAGTTTCCGCGGTAGGCGAGATCGCTGTAGAGAAGGGCGACGATCGCCCGACTCTCGACATCCGCGGTAGCGCCCAGACGTTCAATGTCGCGGTCTAAGATCGTCAGCTCCGCGGCCGCCCCCGCTGCGTCGCCCTCGGTGAGCGCGAGCTCGATAAGCAAACGACGGAGCGCATCACGCCCGCTGTCGGGAGCGCTCGGCGAAGCCCTGTCCATGCGGTCCTTGATCAACTCACGCACCTCGGCGTGTTGACCCATCGCCGCCCGGTGACGCAGGAGTTCGAGATCCGGGACCTCCGTCGGGCTTGGGTTGTCGGCGACAACCCGCAACTCTTTGGTCGCAGGCTCGCTCTGTACACGGCGCTGCCCCGCACAGGCCGCGAGCAACAAAACCCCAAGCGAAACGAGCCACGCCCCTCTAAAAAAGCTCCTGGGCGGCGCCGGCAGAACAACCATCAACGGCTCCAGAAGACCTTTGCGAGACGCAGCGTCGTGTGCTCACTAGTGATGTTGAAGGTTCGCGTGCCGGTCGTTGTCTTGAGGCGAAGCGTCGCGTTGACCGCGGGAGCCACCGCCTCTCCCGGGGCCGATGCCCTGCGACTGACCTCGATAAACACAGGTCGCCCGATGCTGCCCAGCGTCAGGACCTCTTCGCCCTCGCCCTCGCGCACCCGCACGACCTCGCGGTGCAGCGCCGAAAGGCGACGCCCACGGTGGTCGACCAGGGCGATGTCGAGATCGCTGGGGCCGCTCCAGGTCAACGTCGCCCGCAGCTCTGGATAGGAGTGCAAGCGACGTAGTCGCAGGGGCGTGACCATCCGAGAGCTGACCTCGAGCGCCACCTTATCCAGGGCCTTGCGACCGTCACGAGCCCGGCTGCGACCGTCCAAGATCGCCGCATCCGCCTCCCGCCAGCGACCGAGCGCCCCCAGGCAGCGAGCGAGATCTGCGTGGTTCTGTGCCTTTTTGGGTTCGATGCTGACGATCGCCCGCAGGTGGGCACAGGCCCGGATGAGATCGCCCTTGCCGAGCAAACTCTCCGCCGTGTGCCGCTGAAGTTTGCGGCTAAAGGGACGAACCTCAACCGCGGAAGCGTAGGCACGCAGGGCCATCGGCTCCCCGTGGGCGGCGAGCAGATCGGCGACCGCCAGGATCGCCGGCGAGTGATCCGGATCGGCCTCGGCCCAGGCCTTGGCGTAGTCGAGCGCCGCCGGCACACCGTAATAAATCGCGGCCTGGACCAACCTCCGATGCGCCTTGCGGCTGCTCGGATCGGCGTCGCGTCGGCTGCGGAGCGCGTCGATCTTGCCCATGATCTTCGCGCTCGGAGCGACCTGCTCGCTGATCCGAATCCGCGGCGACCGGCGACCGTACGGCTGCCCCACGTACCCCGAGCCCCTGCCTAAATCGTACATATCCGGCTCGCCAACGGCGTCCGCCCTCGCAGGCTTAGCCACCGAGGAACTCGGCCGCTTGCCCTTCTTTTTGAGGCTCTTGGTCACCGCTGGCGCTTCGAGATCCTCGTCGTCGTCGAGATCGACGCCTCCGGGTTCTTGCGCGGTGCTCTCGCCCATCGGCTCCGGTGCCGGCGGCTCATCCAAGAAGGGATCGGCGATGTCCTCGACGGGCTTGCGTTCCCGATCCTCGCGGTCAAAGTCCGCGGCGTCCATCACCACACTGTCCTTCTTGTCATCGTTCGAATCGCGTGGCTCGCTCTTGCTGCTCTCAGCCATGACGGGGGCGTTGCCCTCGGCCTCTTCGCTCGGCACCGCCGCGGCCCCAGACTTCACCGACGACGAACCCGAAGCGCCCGCCGCCTTGCCAAGGCCACCCCGCCACTCATCGGTCTGCCCGTCGTTGCGGACCACATTAAACTCGCGGAACATCGCGTCGTTCTCGAGCACCAAGAGCGCTGTGTAGCGCGAGAGAACCGTGTAGCGCTTGGATAGGTCGATGATCGTCTTGCTCGCAGAGTTTCCCTGCGAGGTGGTCAAGGCCTCGATTTCCTCGGCCGCCCAGGTCCGCGGAAGATGCGAGTGACGACCGCTAGGGTCGACTCGATCGGCGGCGAGCTTGACCTTAAAGGTGTCGCTGACGACCTCGCCCCCCGGCCCCTTCGCGCGGATCGTCAGGTCGCCGTCGACCGGCCCACCCAGCTTGCCTACCAGCACCAGTGACTCGCCGGAGCGCAACGATCCAACCTTCGAGGGATGCACGTAGACCATGCCCTTGGGCAGCAGTACCTCGACCTCGCGGGCGACCGGCACCGCGACCCGAAGACGGAGTTCGCGGACCAAGTCGCGGAGATTGTCCTTGGCATCGGCCTGTACGAGATCGCCGCCATTTTCCTCGGCCAACGCGTCCAAGAGCAGGAGATCCGAACGCGAGCCCATCGCCACTACCTGGACTCGAATACCCGCAAGAACAGGCGCGAGATGGCTGAGGATCTCGTCGGGAGCGAGTTCGCCAGCGGTCGCGTTGCCATCACCCAAGTAGACGATCACCAGATCGCTGCGATCCGAGCCATCCACATTGCGCAGGGTCTCGGCGGCGCTGCGCATCATGCCGCCGAGATCGCTGGCACCGGCCAATGTCTGACCGGCCAGAAAGGTATCGAGGGTCGTGAGATCCGCCTCGGTCGGCGGATGAAAACCTCCCGGTGCGATGTCACAGGCGCTGTCACAGGCGAGCACAGTCAGCCGATCCTGCTCGCCGAGAGCGCTGCTCATCGCCCCGACCAGCGAGCGAGCGACGGTCCACAGCTCGGGAGTCGTTGAGTGCGAGCGGTCGACCACGAAGGCGTAGCGGGTCGGTCGTTTGTCTGTCTTTAGGTGCAGATCAGGCTCGACCGCGACCATAAAGTAGGCCTGGCCGTCGCGGTCCAGATGGGTCTCTGCATACAGGCGCTGCTCCGCCGGCGGCAGCGGAATATCGACGCCCAGGTCGTGCACCGGACGGAAATTTTGCTGCTCGGTGCGGAGTTCGATGCGGTCACCGAGATCACGACGCACGAGCTCTGCCATCGGCGTACGCATCGACTCGAGCGCGTCGGCGGGTAGCCCCTCGCGGTCAACATTGATCGCGAAGGCGAAGTTGCCGATCGAGGTGCCACTCGCCCCCGAACTCGCGCCACTCAGCGGATAGCGGTAGCGAACCGAATCACCGACAGTCGGCAGCACCTGGGTGTAGCGCAGGCGGATCTTGCGGGCGCCACGTCCGGGGATCGGGAAGATCTTGAGCTTGAAGATGTTGCCCTTCTCCCACTCGAGCAACGCCGGGTCGCGAGGCACGGTGGCCTCGACGATCTGTTTGAAGATCCGCCGGGCTCGGTGCTTCTCGAGCATCGCTGCGTCCTCCCAACGATTGCCGACCAACAGCGACAGGCCAGAGATCGTCGCGTCGGCAGGGATCGGAAAGCGGTAGGTGCCCTCGAGCACCATCGGCGCCTCGTTGTAAAATGTCTGCTCGATCTCCGTCAGGGCAATGCGACCCGAGATCGTGACATTGACCCGCTGATCGACCAGATCGAGCGAGTAACGCTCGATACGCTCGCCAGCCCGCCGAGCCGTCAAGCTGCCGACGCCAACCGGCACCGCGTCGGTCATTTGGGCGGCGAGATCAAAGCTGCGGGCCCAGGTCGTCTCGGCCAGCGGGCGCAGGCTGACCTCTGGCTTTGCCGGGCCGACTTGTTCGAGAGGTGTCTGCAGGGTCGCACCAGCGCCGAGATCGACGACCTGAGAACCGCTTGCGACGGTCGCATCACCGTAGACAACCGCGTAGTCGTGCATGCCACCGCGGCTAAACGCACGGGCCTCACCCCGTGTAATCGTGAGGACATCGCGCTCGCTGGCGATCTTTAGAGGAGCCTGATCGGCGGCGACGATCGCCACGATCTCCCCCGCAACGAGCGTGATTTGCCGCGAGTCAGCCTCTGGCAACACGAACTCGGTCCGCTCGTTGATCCGGAGAATGCCGCCGCCGTGAAGCGTCAGCTCGGCGATCGTGCCCGCGGGCACTGTCAGCCGCGCTCCAGCGTGCAGCTTGGCGCCCTTGCCCAAGAAGGTCCCCTCGGGAAGATCCGCAGCTCGGATGCCCGAGGGCCCGGTGACCGCCCCCAAAACCGCGACCTCGGCCCTCTCCCCTGGAGCCTCGACAGCCCCCGCAGCGCCCGCAGCCGCCTCCCCGTCGAGAGTTGGCTTCGAGGGCTCATCCTGCGCCTCGCCGGCCGTCGGTTGGTTGCAAGCGCCGACAGCGAGAAGGAGGAGACCTAAAGTGAGGGGGAGTCGGGTGCGCTTCATGGTCATGGTCCTGCTCCAGCAACGCACGGAGGATCCGGACGCTCTGCTGACGGGTCCTAAACGCCGAGCTGTCGTGGCCCCTTACACCCAAAACAGACCTCCCCGCCGGGTGCGAGGCCGCTCTCGGCAAAGAGTGACAAGCTTACGTGTTCTGCCTACCCTAGGGGGCCCCTATGCCGACGGCCAAAGAGCTCTTTCTCGACCATGTCAACGGTCGGAGTTCAGACACCAGCGTCGCCGACCTTCGGCAGACGTTGACGCTGGCGAAGATGGACGCGCTCGGCGAAGCGCATGGCGTCGGCGCCACACAGCTGCGCGAGATCGTACCGCCGCTTTACGAGAAGATCGTCGTCGGCACCATCCAGATCGCTGCCCATGTCGGCGTCGGTGTCGGTCTCGCGCTCGAGGCTTTCGACGAGGCGAAGCGCGGGGTCTCGCTGTCGATGTTCTCCCGCGAGACCCGCAACCTGATGACTGAGACAGGTGTCGCGCTCCGCCGTCGGCACGCCAATCAGATCGCCAAAGTGATCGCTGAGATCGAGGCCCAACGCCTGGCTTGGCGCCATAACCACGAGTTCCTCTCGTGGCTCGCCTTTCGCCGCAACGACCCCCGCTACCCTGCAAAAAGCCGACGCGAACGCCTGAGCGCGTTCAAGGTCCGCGAGCGTCTGCTAGAGAGCCGCGAGTCGGTCAGCGAACTCATCGGTGCGCCCCTCTCGGTCGCGCTCGAGGGTCATGATCGATTCATGCTCGCCAACCGATGGCGTCTGCCGCCCGACGATGACACCGCGATCGAGCGCTACGTCTGGCCGCTGCTCTCGCTGCAACCGGCCCATGTCGTGCGCCTCGAGGCCGCCCGCCACGAACTCGACATGCACGCGGATAGCGGCGCATCGCCCTTGGTGCTCGACGAGGTGCGGTCGCGCATGCTCGAGAGCCTCAAGCTCCAGCTCGCCGAGGCCCTGGACACCCTGCCCGCAACCGCTGGCGGCGGCATCGCAGGCCACGACTGATCTCGCGACGTTCGACTGAACTCATCGCCGCCCTGATCAGTCTCGACGCCCTGATCAGTCTCGACGCCCTGATCAATCTCGGAGCGCCCTGATCAATCTCGACGCCCTGATCAGTCTCGACGCCCTGATCACAGGAAGCGTCCCGAGCACTCCTTCCAACTTCGCCGAGCCACTCGCAAACACGCGACGAAGTGGAAGGAAGAACTAAAAATTGAAGAACAAGCTCAGCGTCGGGGCCGAGTTTTTGTCGATGACTCTTCGCGGCGAACGGCTTTGGTCGCCAGGTGATCGGCCTCTTCGTTGCCCGCCTGCCCGGCGTGACCGCGGACTTTGAGGAGCTCGAGGTTGGAGAAACGTGCGATCTGTTCCTTAACCTTATTAATAAGCGCCAGGTTGGTCTTGGCTTTCCAGCCACCTATGAGCACGCCTAAACACCAGCCAGAGTCGGTGTAGAGGTGCACATGGGCGCCGTTTTCGGCCTCGCTGAGGCTCTCGAGGGCGCGCAGGATGCCGGTGAGTTCGGCGACATTGTTGGTGCCTTCGCCGATGAACTCGCTGATCTCGACGATCTCGCCGGGACGGGCCAAATGCACGCCAATGCCCGCAGGACCGGGGTTTCCGGAGCAAGCGCCATCGGTGTGGATGACGATCGTCGACTCGGTCGCGGCTACCTTGGGCTCCTCGCGGAGCGCAGTTGAGGTCAGGGTTGCACGACCGCCGAATTCTGCGTCATCGACGATCTTACCGTCGATATCGACCAAATTCTCGGGACTGGTTCGATAGGACTTGCTCGCGCCCAGGCGATAGCGCAACTCCGCCCGCCCGCGGTGAACGATCGGCTTACCGCTCGCTAGCACCCGAACAAACACTGTTTGATCACGAAATTGGTATTCTTTCCACGGCATAGGGAGATCGCTTGAGGGAGAACCGGCGAAGGGGCCGCCAAAGAGGCCCAGAGCCCCGCAAGGGATGGCACTTTGTGGTTGCCACCGCAAGAGGGGCCACCGTATAAGCCCGCCTATGAAGAAGACGTTCACCACCGCCCTCGCGGCGACAGCGCTATTTGGCATCACCGCTTGCTCGGGCGGCGGCAGTGCTTCGGGCACCAAGCTGATCCCCGAGAAGGCCACGATGCTCATCGGCATCGACGTAGGTGGTCTGACCAAGTCCAAGCTCTACGCCGACAACAAGGCGCTGATGGAGTCCGCGCCTGAGGCCAAGGAAGCGATGGGGGCCGCCAAGGCCTGCAACATCGACATCGAGAAGATGGGCACCATCCTCATCGGTACCGACGCCGCCAAGGACAAGCCCAACGTCACCGCCGTCATCACCGGCGAGGGCATCGGCGTCGAGGCCAACCTCAAGTGCATCGCCGAGAAGGTCAAAGAGAAGAGCGGCAAGGCGCCCTTCACCGTCGAGGGCAAAGAGCTCAAGATGGAGAGCGACGACGGCATCGGCTACATCGTCGACGCGAAGACCGTGGTCATCACCACCAAGGATTGGGCAGCCGCCACCAAAGAGCTGATCGACGGCAAGGGCAAGTCCGCCGCCGACGGTCCCCACAAGGATCTCTTTGGTCGTGCTGACCAGGGCAAGCACATCTGGTTCTCCGGTCTGATCCCGGCCGAGGCCGCAGGCGATCTCAAGGGTTCGCCGGCCGAGGGCATCAAGGACATCTCGGGCTCGCTCGACTTCTCCGACGGTGTCTCCTTCACGGTCTCCGCTGGCACTGAGAGCAGCGAGACCGCCGAGGCCCTCAAGAAGCAGGCTGAAGAGCAGTTCGGCATGGTCAAGGGCATGGCTGGCATGTTCGGCGTGCCTCAGCCCGTCGTCGACAGCGTCAAGTTCGGCACCTCCGGCAACGCGATCTCCGTGTCGGCCAAGGCCTCCGCAGACGAGATCAAGAAGATCCAAGAGGGCGCTGCTAAGATGATGGGTGGCGGCATGGGTGGCGGCATGGGCGGTCCCCCGCCGGGCATGGAAGCTCCCCCCGCAGAGGCTGCTCCCGCAGCAGAGGCTGCTCCCGCCGCAGAGGCCGCTCCCGCAGCGGAGTAACCCGCTCTAGGCTTGCATCTCGACAAGAGATGCCGTAGCAATGGCGCCCCGGCTCTGTCGGGTCGCCATTTTTCGTTCGTCCTGCTCACAGGACCCTCGCGACCCGAACGAGTCCAACCCTAGCCTTGTAGCTGCTCATGTCATGGCGGCGATCATCGAGGAGACATATGCGCACCACCCCCCTTCAACAGGTCAAAAAACTCTACGGTTCAAAAGAGAAGCTCGCCGCGACAGTCGCCGAGTTCTTCTCCCCAGCCGAGGGCGAGTCTGCCGAAGACTTTCTCAGCCGCCTCAACCGGATCGCCAACGCCAAGCTTCTCCGCCTGGCCAAGGTCGGCGCGGCGATCAAGGAACTCGGCGGCCGCGATGCGGTGATCACCGCGATCACCGAACTCGCAGGTCTCACCAAAGACAAAGACTTCGCGAGCAAGCTCTTGAGCTACGCGGATCCCCGCCTGCTCGACATGCACCGCAGCCTCAGCCGCAAGTCCAAGGCTCAGAAGGCCAAGGCCGCCTCCTGAGCTGAGGCAACGACGCCCCGCATTTCCGGCGGCGCTCTATCGAGGTCGTGCCTTCACTGGCACGGCCTCTTTTTTTGATCACTACAGGCACGACTTTCTCTCGACCGCAGGGAACTCCTGCGCCACCCTCATCGCGCGACAATGACCCGCGCCCTCCATCACGCCACGCGAGTGCCCGCAGCCTCGCTGCTCCTCGCGAGCACACTGCTGCTAGCGGCCTGCCACAGCCCTCCGACCCGCGCCCCCGAGGACCTGCCCCGCGGCTCCTACCTCGGCTCTGGATCGCCGATGACCAACCGTGAGGCGAGCCGTGAGCCCGCAAGAGCGCGCAGTCCGATCGCCAAGAGCACGCAGTCCCAGCCCGATGATGCAGGTATCGACGTGCCCTGGAACTCCTCTGCAGCGCGCATGAATTGGCGACCGGTCGAGACCGAGCCCGACGACGAGCCCGAGCCGAACGACAACAATGACGATAGTGCCGACGCCGATATCGACAACGACACCGACGCCGACGCCGACAACGACAACGACGCCGACGCCGACGCCGACAACGACCTCCAAGGCGATGTCAATGACGCTCCTCCGGGCGACAGGAACAAGAACGAGAACAAGAACAAGAACGAGAACGAGAACGAGAACGAAAGCCCGGACAAGGTGCAGCCCACAGGCGACGCTGATGTCGACGACCCAAAGTAGCTGAGCCCTGCGAGCCCTCCAGACCGAGCACACGACACGATGACCTCAGAGCCACGCGCGACGACGCCGGTATTGAGAGGAGAAAGGAAAAAAGGAAAAAAGGGAAAAAGGAAAAAAGGGAAAAAGGAAAAAAGGCCGGGCTCAGGGTAACCAGGAGATCGGATCGTCGACGGAGCGCGACCGCAGCACTGCTCGCCCTGTGCTAGCGATCGCCCGACGTGTGTCATCCGCGAGTGTCGGCGGGACCCGCAGGCGTGTATCGGCCCCTTCTAGGCGAATGCCGCCTGTCCAGAGATCGCGGCGCACCTTTGATATGGCTCCGATCGCGATCCGCCGCGGCTCGCCAAATCGGGGCACATCGATCACCGCACCATCGGCGACGATCGTGACCCGAATGCTGAAGACCTCACGGATCAAGATCGCGAGCACTGGCGAGAAGAGTGCGGCGAGCGGCGGCCACAGATTTTCCCAGGGCTGCAGCCAAAAATCCGGGGCCAGAGCGGTGACAAGCCCCAAAATTACCCCGCAGATCCCGACCACCGAAGCCACCGGCCAGAGCGAGATCATCTCCTTCTCGTTCCACCAGATGAGCGCCTCGCCCTGACGCAGAAGAACCGCGAGATCGAGCGGCAAGGTACCGGGAGATTCTGGAGCACCCGCGGCGAGCACCCGCGGACCGAGACCGCTTGAACCCCCAGAGCCACGCCCGCCCGAACCCGAACCCGAACCCGAACCCGAACTCCCAGAAGTGATCGCCCGCACCACTGGGCGATGCCTGCCCTTTTTGCCTCGTTTTTTTGAAGGGCCCGACCTTCCGGGCTTTCCTGTCTTTTTGGGCTTGCCAGAGTTTCCAGAGTTTCCTGACGCATCCGAACTCGCCGACGTCGCCCGCGGGATCTCCCGAGCTTCGACCTCGGTCTCGCTTGACCTGCCGCCATCGATCAAGCGCAACGTCATGTGCTGGGCTCCAGACGGGCAGCGCGGGCCCGCAACATATGATCACAGAGCACCAATGCGACCATCGCCTCGACGATCGGCACCGCCCGCGGCAAGACGCAGGGATCGTGGCGCCCCTTGGCCTGAAAGGTGATGCCCTCGCCTGCCGTGGTGACGGTCTCCTGCGGCTTGAAGATCGTCGCCGTTGGCTTAAAGGCGACCGCCAAACGCAGGGTTTCGCCATTGGAGATCCCCCCTTGAATCCCACCGCTGTGGTTGGTTCGGGTGCGCACCGCACCGCTCTCGGGATCGATGTAAAAGGGGTCGTTGTGCTCAGAGCCGCGGAGGCGAGTCGCCGCTAGGCCGTCGCCGAGCTCAAAGGCGCGACTCGCTGGCAAGCTCATCAGCGCCGCGGCCAGGTCGGCGCTGAGCTTGCCAAACACCGGCGCGCCCAGACCCGCCGGCACACCACGGGCGACGCAACGGATGATGCCGCCGACGGTATCGCCGTCCGCCCGAGCTGCGTCAATCGCCGCGATCATGTGCTCGGCTGCGGCGAGATCAGGGCAACGCACAGCGCTGCGATCGACCGCCTCGCGATCGACCGCCTCGCCGTCGACCGAACCAGCGATGCCCGCAACCTCGTCGACCCAAGCGACGATCTCAATGCCGAGGCAAACACGCAAAAGATCCTCCGCGAGGGTGCCCGCAGCCACCCGAGCGACGGTCTCTCGAGCGGAGGCTCGACCGCCCCCTGCGGCCTCTCGAAGCCCGTAGCGGGCCTCGTAGGTGTAATCCGCGTGCGACGGGCGGTAGAGACCCGCGAGGTGCTCGTAGGCTTTTGGTCGGGCATCTTTGTTGGCGAAGATCATCGCGATCGGCGTGCCCAACGTGAGGCCGCTCTGCGAGTGCACACCACTCAGCACCGTCGCCTGATCCTGCTCTTGCCGCGGCGAGGTCAGCCGCCCCTGGCCTGGCCGTCGCCGCCCTAACTGAGTGGCGATGCGTTCGTGGGGGAAAGCGTGCCCGGCCGGACAACCATCGACGATCACTCCCAGGCCGCCGCCGTGCGACTCGCCGAAGGTCGTGATTCTAAAGGTGTGCCCAAAGCTGTTGCTCACGTGATTGTTTCTCCGCTGCCCGCTGCCCGCGGCTCGCCGTGGCTCGAGATCCCGAAGCGATGCCCGAAGCTGGTGCTCACGTTGCCTCGCCTTCGCTGCCGCCGTTTAAAAAACCGAGCAGCCGCGACCGCCAGGGCAGGGGCGCCTCGATCGCGACGGTATGGCCGACGCCGGCGATGATCGCCACCTCCGCGGGGCGGATAAAAGCCGCCGCAAGCTCCCCCAGGTCCGCAGCTGGCGCAACCCTGTCGAGTTCACCGGCGATCAAAAGGGTCGGCGCACGCACCTGCGGGGCCAGAGTCAGGGGCGAGTACGGAGACGCTTCGCCGTCATCCAGGGCGGCGTCAAAGAGCGCCTTGATGCCGGCATAGGAATTGCGCTGGACCGTCGCTTTGATGATCGGTTCGATCAGCCCGTGGTTGCGCTCGAGGTAGGCCGGCCCGAGGATATCGGTGAGGCTGACCCAAGCGAGCGCTTCGAGATCACCGGTGCGCAGGGCCTCGCGCCAGGAGCGAATGATCAGCCGACCGACCACTCCGCGACCGGCACTGACACCCGTGATCACCAGGCGACGGATCCTCTCGGGGTGAGCCGCGGCGATCGCCAGGGCCAAACGCCCGCCAAAGGAGAAACCGCAGAGGTCGACCGGCCCGGTGATGGCCAGCGCCTCGAGCAGGTTGATGAAGTCGGCGATGTGCACCGGCGGCGAGACATCATCGAGACAGAGCGCGCTCCGCCCCTGACCGCGGGTTTCGTAGACGACGACCTCGCGGTCGACCGCGAGCGCACGGATCTGCCCGCCCCACGAACTGAGCGTCTGGGTCATGCCGCCGAGCACCACCAGGGGCGGCGCATCGACGGCGACCCCCTCGGGCGGCCCTCTGCGATCGACGCGGAGCTGACCGCGACCGCTCGCGGCGATGGGATCGGGCATGTCGACGAGCGCGGGCATCGGCGACGAGGGTAGCCGGGGCCTCACGCGGTGGCTAGCGGTGCAGCCCTCCCCAAAGGCAGCCGACGCGGCGATCGCGGCCCGATCCGTCGAGCGCCCCCCGATCATTGCCTGCGGCCGCAGCTTCGCCCAGACTGCACATATGCCCGACGAAGCGCGCTCTGAAAGGCAACTTCGCGCCCTCAAGACCCGCCTCGTCGACCTCGAGGTCCGTCACTCTTTTCAACAGCAGACAATCGACGACCTCGACCTCGTGATCCGCGAATTTTCCGGCCGTGTCGAACATCTCGAGGAGCAGCTCCGCCAGCTCCGCGCCAGCAGCAACGAGCACGAGGTCCTCTAGCGATGACCTCAAATCCTCCCGCTCGCTCTTCTCTTTGCTCTGCAGCTCGGACCTCGGGTCATCGCAGCGAGCGCGAGGCTCCGCTCGCGGGTGAGCGCGTGCATGCCTCGCGGAGTTTGTCTTCGCCGCTCTGGGTTCTCGGTCTGGCGTGCTCACTCTTCCTCGCTGCCCTCGTCCAAGGCTGCAAGCAGCGCCCAACTGAGACCGAGGAGCCAAGCCCCCCCGTAGAGATCTACGTCGATCCTGCCCGGGCTGCGAGCGCACAGGGTCCGAGTACCGGAGCCGACTCGGAAACAGCTGTCGGTGCAACAACGGCACCACCAGCAACCACAACAGCCGACGGATCGAACGCCCAGGACCCGAGCGAGACGGCCTCTGCAGGCTCGTCTGGGTCAGCTGACTTTAAGGACACCCTCGAAGGCATGCCTGCAGATGAGCCCTCTCGGGATCGCGAGGGCGTCGCCGGACTCGGTAGCTGCGCGGGCGGGCACGGGGTCGGGGAGAGCTGGAAAGACGATTGCAATACCTGCACCTGCGAAGCGAGCGGCGAAACTACCTGCACGATGATCGCCTGCATCCGCAGCGATTCCCTGTAGCTGACACCATGGCCCTGATGCGCTTCGATCTCCGCTCACTCCTGCCGCTTGGCAAGACACTCGCGCCCGCGATCGCACTCGTGCTGCTCGGCGCATGCACAGAGCCCGCCTCGCCAGCCGATGTTCAGGAACAAGAACAAGAACAAAAACAAGAACAGCCCCGTCCGCTCTCCCGGCCTCCACACCGGCCCCAAGCGACGCCTTTGCCCGACACTGCGACCCCACCCGGCGTCGCGACCCCACCCG
>CAYYUP010000013.1:68867-84358 GCA_964474905.1 uncultured Nannocystis sp.
CAAGCGACGCCTTTGCCCGACACTGCGACCCCACCCGGCGTCGCGACCCCACCCGGCGTCGCGACCCCACCCGGCGTCGCGACCCCACCCGGCGTCGCGGCCTCGACCGGCGTGCCTTCTGTCAGCGTCGCTGTCCCGGCCGACGTCACGGCCTCGCTCGGCGCTGCGGCTACCGACGTCGCTGTCCCGGATGCCGACGAAACGACCGACCCCGTCCCCCAGGCCAATGCCCAACGCACCGTCATCGCCCGTTACGTGAGCGGCTACCAGCAACTGCCGGACTGTGGCATTTTCGCGTTTGTCGGGGTCTACGTCTTCGACATCGTGCGCGTCGAATCGGGGCCACCGCTGTCGGGTCGATTCATCGTCGACGTTCTCTGCCCGAACCGGCTGGATCTAAAACCGGGGCAGGTTTGGCACATGCGACTCCGCCGAGCAAGGCGCAGCTACGCGGGCACATTGGCCCCCGCTCCACCTGTGATCGAGGCGCCCCGATTTGAGGGCCACGAACTCGTGCAGACCCCGACCAACCTCGCAGACCCCGCGAAGGCTGAGTAACCATTTTTCATGCCCCAAAAGACAGGTCACTTTGGGGCTCCAACGCCTCGAGATAATCTCAACGGCGTCGACGTCGACGCCGGACCAGAGGCAAGCCCAAGAGAGCAAGAGCGAGGCCCGAGATCCCCCTGTCGCCGGCGCCCAAGCTGCAGGCACAGCCCTCCTCGGGCTCTGTGCCGGTCTCGCCCGCGGTCGCAGTGCCGAGGCCCGATGAGCCCGCCGAAGTGCCCGCGCTGCCGTCGCTCGTGCCCTCGCCGCTCTCTCCCTCGGTCTCGTCGCCGCTTGTCTCTCCGCCCGTCGTCTCTCCGCCCGTCGTCTCTCCGCCCGTCGTCTCGCCGCCGGTACTCGTCGCCTCCGGTGGATCGCCGACAACAAAGGCCACCTCTGGGGACTCGCCGATGTTGCCGGCCGCGTCTTCGGCGATCGCCTGCAGGGTCCAATTGCCCTCAGGGAAGGCAGCGCCGTCAAATGAGAAGGGCGGATCAAAATCCTCGAGGGGCTGCTCGACACCGTTGACCTTGATCCGCACCGACGTCACCCCCCAACCATCACCGTCGTCGGCTGCGACTTCGATGTTGATTTTGGCCGGGATCGGATCGAGGAACTCAGCTCCGTCGGTCGGGTTGGTGATCTGCACCTGCGGCGCAGTGTCGTCTGGATTCGAATCAAAGGGTTGACCGCAGGTATTGCCCGACCCCGACTCGGGGGTTCCAGCGCACCACGGACCCCAGGTGCCGTAGCCCTGCGCCCCACCGGCAAAAAATCCCCCACACTCAAAGTTTGGGTTCCAGGCGCCACCGCTGTCAAAGCAGGGCGTGATGTCGTAGCCCGAATCCTCTTCGATCCAATCGACCGCCTGGTGAATGAGCGCATGGGTACCGGTGCCGCCGCAGCCACCGGTCACCGTCGAGGCGATGCCAAATGCCCTCCAGACCCCATCTTCGGTTTTGATAAACGCCGGGCCGCCCGAATCGCCCGAGCACACGCTCGGCTCACCACCGCCGCCCAGAGTCGCGGTCATCGAGCCGACGGAGTTCAATGTGGTCATCGCCCAGCGCTTAAAACCAGCACCCGACATGCCATCATTGGCACCAAAACCGACGATCGCCACGTCCTTGCCGGGACTGAGAACACTGGTCTCACAACCGTAAAGCACGGGTGTCACGGGCAGGTCGCGGATCGCCCCCTCGAGCACGCAGTAGGCCCAATCGTGGGCCTGATCATTGGTGCCTCCGTAGTTCGGATTAGTGGTGCAGGCAGCGTCGTACGACTTCTTGGGCGCGTTCGCGACCTCACCAAAGCGGATTTTCTTGCTGCCGCCGCCGCAGTGGGCGGCGTAGACCACGATCCAAGGGCTCACCAGGGTCCCCGTGCACAGCGAGTTGCCGCCCTGCACCGCCACCGCCGTCGGCCAAGCGCAGGATTCGACATCTTGACCGAGGTAGATCCCCTGCGAAGGCTGCTGCGAATCCTGGAGATCGGCAGCGGCTGTGCTGCTCACCACAAGCGCGCCGCCACAGACGACCGTCAGGCAGGCGCCCCGCAGGCAGGCCTCGCGTAGGGGGCTCGTCATCGCTCGTACTATTCCTCCGGAGACCTTCATCGCTCGCATGATACAGGCGCGCGCGCACTCGCAAACCCGCGATCTAAAAGGGGGGCCAGAGCTTGTCTCCTCGACAATAACTCCGCCGTATTGTTACAGTCTCGCGCCAGGAGCACCCATGTTCACCAGCCCGTCCTGGTTCGCCTTCGCCATCCTGGCCGCTCCCGTAGCGGCTCCCTCCCAAACGGCTCAGACGGGGTCGTCTGTCGCCACGCAGCCGACCGCGGCGCAGCCTTCAACGCCCGGTGAAGCAGGCGTCGCATCCTCCGCGACCTCGGCCACCCCGGCGGCGACGGACGCTAACGACGCTAACGCCGACGCCAACCAACCCTCGATGGACGAGCGGCTAAAAACCGCCGAGCAGCTCTACAAGGCCCGCAAGTACGTCGAGTCCGCCCGCGAGCTAGAGTCGCTCTGGGATGACACAGGGCACCCCAACGCCCTCTACAACGCGGCCCTCGCTCGCTTCGCGGCTGGTCATTACGCGCACACGATCTCGTACCTCGAGGCTTACGTTCGTGACGTTCAAGACGCGCCACAGGACGCCCTCGACCTCGCTCAATTCCAGCTCGAGAAAGCAAAGGCCAACAGCGCCGACGTGCCGATCCGCATCGGCCCGCCAGAGGCCGTCACCGCCGGCGCAGAGATCCGGATTCGGCGAATCTCCGACGGTGCAGATGACAGCCGCCCCGACATCGTGCTCACAGTGCAACCGCCCGCCGAGGGCAGCCCCGCCGCCCGCTCGATCTACCTGGGCGAGGGCAGCTGGTCGATCGAGAGCCGCTCGGAGAGTTTTGTCTCCCAGCCCCAAGAGATCACCATCGCCAAACGGGCAAAGTCCGCACCGCCGATCAATTTTTCCCTCAACCTCGACCCCAAGCTGCGGCGTCTCGCGTTTCGGATCGACGTGGCCTCCGGCAGCGAACTCGAGAGCGTCGCCGTCGAGCTGCGACCGGCTGGCCAAGCGGGGACCGAGCGCGAAACGCAGAGCTGCGCGATCCGCCCCTTCGAGGTCAACGCCTGCGAACTCATCGCCCCCATCGGCAGCTGGGAGGTCAGCGCGAGTGCCCCTGGGTTTAAGCATTTCCGCCAGGTGATCACCGTGGCGAGCGGTCAAGATACCGCCGCCTTCACCCTGCCGATGGTCGCCGAGAGCGTCGTCGACACCCCCCCGCCGGAGCCCGTCGACCCCGACGTCGTGCCCAAACGGGTGCGCCTGCGCATGGCCGCGGGCCTCAACGCCAGCGGCCTGCCGATTTTCGTGACCGGCCTGGGCCTCGCGGTCTACGGATCCAACACTTACGACAGCACCGCCAACGCCGCCAACGCTGATTGCAATAGGCCCCTCGACAGCTACAACTGCCGCGTCGACACCATCAAGGCGATCCGCCTGCGCACCGCGGGCCTGGCCCTGGTCGGCAGCGCGACCGGCCTCTTTATCACCGGCCTAACCGCCGAGTTCGACGTCAAAAAGCGGGTCTGGTACGCCGAATTAGGAGCCGGCGGCGCGCTACTCCTGGGCGGCGCAGGCTGGCTCGCTGCGACCTCTGGCGCGCTCAACCGCGAGCTCAAAGTCGTCGGCGCAATACCCATCTGGAGCCAGTCGATCGCCAACATCGATCGCGCCACCAACCAGCGCCTCGCCGCAGCGATGTTTATGGGCACCGGCATCGGCCTGGTCACCGGCGCCACCGTCGGCCTCCTGATCCGCAAGCGCTTCGCCGCACGCAAGGCGCCGCTTCCCAACGTCAAGCTCAGCCCCTTTGCGCCGGTGGCCGGCGGCGGACTGATGCTCAACGGCCGTTTTTAGTTTCGGTTTTAGTTCGAGTTCGAGTTCGAGTTCGGGTTCGAGTTCGAGTTTGACGGCCGCAGCCTCGAGCCTGCGCGCCGTCTTAAGCTCGATCTCTGCATCACCCGCAGGCAGCTCCTCCGGCATCGCGCTCCGCTCGGGACTGCGCAGTAATGGCAACCTGGTCCCTCCTTGCCGTTCATGAGCGATGCACAACGTTCGTTATTGCACATAAGTAGTCCATCACAGCCCGATCGCCTCTAAGAGGGCCCGCGCGAATAGACGCACACTCAGCGATTGCATACCATCACCGTCATGCGCCCTTCGCTCCTCGTTTCTGGTTTTATGTGCATCTTTGTCATCAGCGGCTGCGGCGACGACGACGCGGCGACCGGTGCCAGCGTTGGCGACGACAGCACAACTGACAGCCCAGGTTCAGACTCGGACACAGACTCGGACACAGACTCGGGCACCAGTACAGGCTCGGAGAGCGAGACCGGTACGGATTCTGACACCACAGGCGAGCCGGATTCCCCCTACGACGGCGAGCCCCTACCCGACGCCCAGGCCAATGAGTGGCATTGGATCGACTTTCCCGACGCGCTCTGTCGCGATGGTTCGACGACGGGCATAGGCGTTCGCTACGGCCTCGAAAACAAGGTCATGATCTTCTTCCAGGGCGGCGGCGCCTGTTTTAATCCGACCTCCTGCACCTTCAACCGCGCCAACTACGACAGCGGCAACTTTGATAACTGGAAGGATGCAGCTGGCCGCGAGGGCGTTCTCGATGCGGATAACCCCGACAACCCTCTGGGCGAGTGGAGCGTCATCTATATCCCCTACTGCACCGGTGATGTGCACGCAGGCGACGAGCCCGACACCAGTCTGCCCGGGGTCAACGGGGCTCAACAATTCGTCGGCTATCGCAACGTCGTCGCCTACTTAGACCGGGTCGTGCCGACCTTCTTCGACGCTGAGCACGTGCTGGTCACCGGGGTTTCGGCTGGAGGTTTTGGTGCAGCCCTCAATTTTGATCACATCGCCGATGCATTTCCCAAGAGCGAGGTCACTCTCTTGGACGACTCCGGCCCGCCGATGGCCGATGCCTACCTCGCCCCCTGCCTGCAATCAAAGTGGCGCGAGGCCTGGGGCTTTGACATGACGCTGCCCCAAGCATGTGATGATTGTTTCCCCGACAACGGCGGCGGCCTCATCAACCTCGTCACCTTTATCGGTGCAAAGCACGACGATTCGATCCTAGCGCTGATCTCCAGCGAAGAGGACAGCACGATTCGCAGTTTCTTCGGCTTTGGCAGCGATGATTGCAATGCGGTCCTCCCATCAATGAAGGCCAGCCTCTTCACCGAAGGTCTCTACGACCTCCGCGACAACGCCCTCAAGACCGGAGGCGCCTGGGGATCCTTTATCCTTCCGGGCGAGAAGCACACCTGGATCGGCGACAACGGGGTCTACAGTGCCGAAGTCAGCGACATGCTGCTCATCGACTGGATCACCGACATCCTCGTACGCGACCCCCAACACATCAGCCCCTGATTCGGTTGGATACTCACAGTCGGTACACTGCAAGCATTCTGCTACACAATAGGCTGACTCGCTGACTCGCTGACTCGCTAGCGATCATGGAACCCAGGTCATCAAGAAACTAAGAAAAGAAAAATAGAAAAAATAGAAAAAATAGAAAAAAATGCGGGCGGCCTGGCGATGCCTGACCGCCCGCTGGCGGGTTCGCTCTCCGATGGATGTGTAGGGGATGGAGAGGTCGGAGAGCGGGGGTGAGATCAGGAGCAGACGGTCAGGACTTGATGCGGATTGAGCCGATGAAAAAGTCCCGAGTAGCGCCGAGACAGGCGTCGTTTTCGGCCTCGTCGCCGTTGTCGGGACAGCTCCACTCTGCGAGTTCGCCGCTGCCCAGGATCACCCCGTGCACCTCCTCTAGAACCTCGGAGCCGACGCTGGCCATCGGCCGCGGATCGCCGAGTACCATGCGAAGAGCGAGCGAGAGGCTAGAAAACGCTTCGGCAGAGTTCGCCTCGGGGCCGATCTCCTTGGGCGCCTGCAGGGTGCCACCGAGTTCGCTAAAGTCGATCGATTCGACGACCACCTCAACGCTCTCGGGGTCATCGCTGTGATGGACCAAGGTCGCCTCAAAGAGGTCGGAGATGCGGCCGTCCTCGCTGATGATCATGAAGTCTGCGGGCACCTCGATTTGAGTGAAGGCGCTACAACCCTCCACAGAACCGTCGGAGTGGATCACCTGAGCAGGGCCCTGGACGCTGACGATGTCGATCGTCATGCCGCTGGCATCTCCATCAAAGAAGGTGATCTCGCCGCCGGCGTACTCGCTGGCGATCTCGTACACGTTCTTGCCGCGCATGCCGGAGGGCGCAGCCTCGTCGACTGCGAGCTCTAGATGCTCGAGTACGCAGTCCAGGGGCTCGGCGTCTGGATCGGCGTCTGGGTCGGTGTCCGGATCAGCATCTGGATCCTCCACAGGATCGTCACCCATCGGATCATGGCCACCCGGGTCGTCGAGCCCAGAGCAACCGCTAAGGGCGAAGAGAAGCGCGCTGAGAGGGAGGGTCAAGGCGTGGCGGTAAGTCATGCCTAGACCCATTGCAAGCCCCACTCTCAGCGATCCAAGCCGGCGCTTTTTCCTGTGAGTTCAAGGGCTTCTCGAATTTGGGCGGGCCCGGTTGAAACCATCGTTCGGACAGCTGCGCCAGGCCTCCGCGACATCGCTGTCACGATCCTCGTGGTCCTATGAACCGTCCTGTAGCACCTCCTACGACCCTGTGTGTGCGATCTCCGTCACAGCGTGCGTCGGCCCTCAAGAACCTCCGGGGCTCTCTTCATCGAGCCACCCGCAGCGCAGCTCCCGGGCCCAGCGGTCGAGGTTTGCGGTGGTGCTCTCGCGGAGTTCGGCACTGCCAGCCATCGCGGCGATCTGGCGGCCGAGTAGCTCCCGCGCCCGTCGCAGGCGCGAGCGCACCGTCGCCGCCGGCAGCCCGAGGATCTCAGCGATCTCGAAGGAGCTCACGTCCTCCCAGTAGGAGAGTTCGAGCACCACCTGGAAACGCAGCGGGATCTGCCGCAACGCCGAGAGAAGCAGCCGTTGCTCCCGCCGCTGACCGAGCACCGTCAGCGGTCCAACACCCAGATCAACCGCAGAGAGTGCTTCGAAGTCGAGCGGCCGCCGCCCGCGTTGCCGCTCACGAAAATGATCGCAGAGCAGATTGTGGGCGATGCCAAAGAGGTACGTGCGAAAGCTCGAATCCCCGCGAAATCGATCCCGGCCCTCGACACAGGCCATGAAGGCGCGCTGCACCAAATCTTCGGTGGCATCGCTGTCGCCGAGCTTGTTCTTGAAGAAGCGGTGGATCGATGCGATGTGCCGATCAAAGAGCGCCTCGCCGGCTCGCAGATCGCCTGCCCGCCACGCCGCGAGGAGCTGGCGATCATCGCTCACCCCGTCAGCTTGCCCGTCTGTGCCTGGGCACGCAAGCGGCTCTCATATCGCCATCAAGATTGCCCAAGAGCCAGATCGCGTGCGACCCTCATAAAACAACGGTCGATGGCACAACAGCCCCCCAATCTGCTCTCGTATCTGCTCATCGATCTCCGCCTCGGCCTTCGGCGCTGGTGGTCGATCGGCACACGCGTCGCCCTGCTCTCGACGATTATCGGGGCCGCGCTGCTGATCCCGCTGCTGATCGCAGCCCAGATCCGGGAGCCAAAGCCTCTCTTCGATCTGCTCGCGATGGCCCTGCTCGGCCTGTTCATCGAGGCCTTTGAGAGCCTCATCCTGGGCACTGTGATCGCGACACTCGATCTTCTCTGGCGCCTCTTTGGTATCGCCCTGCTCGTCACGGCGCTGCTGGTTCCGCTCGGCTTCGCCGGCATACTCGCACTCCTGGGTCCGTGGCTCGTCGACCTTGGCGTCACCACCTTCACGCTCTGGGCCCAGGCCATCGCCGCGAGTCCAGACTTCGTCAGTTACGACCCCCTCAGTTCGCTCGGCGCCTTTGGCCATGCGGGCTCCGCTGTGGCCCTTGTTTTCTTGGTCCTGCTGCTGCCGGCCGTGGTCATTTGGGTCGGCAAGGCAGCGATTTTGCTGGTCACACCACCCGTTCTTGGGTCGCTCTTGGCCCTCATCGCGGCGGTCATCCTGGTGCTCGTACTCGCCATTGGACTGCCCCTGCTGATCGCCACACCGCTGTTGTTGTTTACGATGATCCGCAGGCTGCGAAGACGCCACCGCGAGCACCTCGCGACGACCGACGCAGAGGCCTAGAAAAGCTCGATCGAGCCGCTTGGCGTCGACGGATCAGCTGATTTCGTTTTCGGCGATCCACTCGGTGAGCATGCGGCGGCGGGACTCTGGGGTGCCATCGAAGGACTGCTCCTCCTCGAGTGCCTGGCGGGCCAGGTCGAGCGCACGCTCTGGATCGCTGGCAAACAGCGCCTTCGCGGCGGTGAAGCGGACGCGGGGAATTTTGATGCGCGGATAACCGGCGCGAGGGAGCAGGCGCAATACCTCGACCGCGGCTACCCGCGCCTCTTGGGTGAGCCCCTTAGCGAGCGCAAGCTCTGTCCTGACAGCAGCGACATCGACACGTAACCAGTGCGACTTGGCGAGTGGCGCTAGCATGTGCTCGACCTCGACGAGACGCGACACCGCCTCTTTATGCTCGGCGAGGCCAATGTGGGCCCGCGCAAGGCCGATGAACACCTGGGCCCGGAGAAAGTCGCTGCCAAAGCGAAGCTCGTCTTTGGTGGCGACAAGGCTCCTCTCAAACTCGACCTTTGCCCCCTCGAAGTGCCCCAAATCGAGGAGGATCTGGCCGCGCTTGGCAACTAGAAGTTTGCCGAGGTACGAGCCTTCGAGGGTCTCTTTGCCACCCGTCATGACTTCATCCAGGCGGCTGAGCGCTCGCTCGTTTTGCCCCTGGAGGTTGAGGATCTCTGCCTCGGTCGCCCGCAACTTCAGGACCTCGGAACTATCTTCACTCAGGCCCGACACGTCGCGCGCGACGTCCAACGCCTCGTCGAGTCGGTCGCGCGCGGCCGTCAGCTGTGCCAGTGAGATCATGCCCGCACTGGTGCGAGCGAGGCTCTCCGAACAAAGCATGTGGCCCTCTCCGAAGGCATTGCGGGTGATCCGAAGACTCTCGTCGAGCAGGGACGCGGCCTCGTCGTAGCGCCCCTGCTTGGTCCGAGCATTCGCCAGCATGCTCTGGTACATCGCCAGCTTTGGGTCCTCGGGTCCTAGGCGCGTGCTGATCTGCTTGAGCGCCCGCTCGTAGCTCGCAGACATGCAACTCAAGTCGCCCTGGAGTTCGCAGACCTGACCGATATTGAGGTGGATGATCGTCGCCAGACTCTCGCCCTGTCTCTCGGGCAAGGATTCGGCGATCGTCAGTGCGTGCTGCAGACCGCTGCGGGCTTCGTCGTAGCGGCCCCCTGTGACGTGCAAAGCTGCGAGGCCGCGGTTTAGATTCACGTCGGCAACGCTGGTGCGCCCGTAGCGAGCGATCGCCGATCGCACATGCTCTGCCCGCAGCCTTGCCTCCGTTTCGCGGCCCTCGACGGCGTTCAGGAAAACCAGCCAAGCCCCCGCCTCTGCTGCGATTCGATCATGACGAACGGAGTCCGCCGTGAGGAACGCGTCGAGGATCGGCCCTTCTGCCTCCTTGCTGCGATAGAGATAGAGATAGACCGCACCCAGGCGGTAGTGCGCCTCGGCGAGCAGGGGCTTGTAACCCAAGGTCTTGGCGGCTTCGACCACGCCCTCGGCAGCCTCGATCACCTCCAGCGCATGACCTGACTCAGTGCGCAGGTGGATGTCGATGAGCTGCTGCCGGAGCGCCCGGACGGCGTCAGCGGTTTTCTGATCGGGTGGCGGTGCAAAGCTCTCGCGCAGCGAATCGGTATCCCCACAAAGACCCAAGGGCGCGAGCCCCACGAGCAAATCGGAACTCTTTTGCAGGACCATCGAATCGGCGGAGGAGAGCACCTCTACGAGCGATGAGACGCCCGTAAGCCTAGATTCGAGACAGTCCATCTGTCGATCGTAGAGCTCGGCTGAAATCTCGCCGCGGTGGTGGGCCTCGCAGGCGCCGGTGTACATCGCCGCCCAGCTCACCGTGTAGTCATCGAGTTGCCTCTCTAAAAGCGTCCAACGATTGTCGGCGTAGGCGAAGCCGGTGCTCAGCAGGGCCTCGCGCACGTCGTGCTTGCGAGCGCCGTCCCAGACCCCCGCTAAGCGCTCGTCGGCGGCCTGGCAGATGCCGCCACTCGCCCACGGCTGCACCATGCCCAAAACCCCCATCGCCAGCGAAATCGCAGCCGCACTCGCCACGAGCCAACGTCGACGTTGACGCCCTGGATCCCGGGCCAGCTCGGTCGCTAAGGCTTGCATTGTCGGCCAACGCTCGGCGGGCCGCACAGAGAGGCCGCGAAGCAGCACCCGCCGAAGCCACGTCGGCACCTTAGAGCCCTTTGGCGGTTCGCGAACCTCGCCCTGACAGACCGAGAGGATCAACTTCGAGAGATTCTCGCCCGCGAAGGGACGCTCGCCGTAGAGGCCCTCGTAGAGCGACACGCAAAACGAGAACTGATCACTGCGTGCATCGGCGGGCAGGCCACTACATTGCTCTGGGGACATGTACGCCGGGGTGCCCATGATCAGCCCGCTCTCGGTGAGCGTCCTAGCGATGGTCTCGGCCAGCGCAGGCGTCATTGAGTCGACGTTGACCCTCGATCGCCGGCCACCTCCGGTGATGCTGCCATCGTCCAAAGGTTCGACCGTCGGGTGGTCCTCGGCCTCTGTGCCGACGCGGGCGAGACCAAAGTCGAGGAGGATCACCCGACCGTGCGGGTTGATCAGGATATTTTCGGGCTTTACGTCGCGGTGAGTGAGCCGGGCCTCATGGGCCGCTGCCAGGCCCTGTGCCGCCTGTCGATAGACGGCGAGCACCTCTCGCCACGAGCGCTCATGGCTGTGGACCCACTCGTCTAAGGTCACGCCCTCGACGAATTGCATCGCCATAAAGACCTGGCCGGTATCGAGTTCGCCGACCTCGTAAACATGCACGATGTTCGGGTGAGAGATCCGTGCGACCGCCTGCGCTTCGCGGAGAATCCGAGCCCGCCCCTGGCTGCCACTGCGCTCGGCGTGCAGGACCTTGATCGCCACCTTGCGATCGAGCTCTTCGTCAAACGCCGAGTACACGACCCCCATGCCTCCGGCGCCGATCCGACGGACGATCACAAAACGACCGATCCTCGTCGGCTCGGCAGCCCGCCCAAAGAGTTTGTGACGGAGGGACGAGCGCACAACTTGCTCACCCATCGTCACTTCATCACCGCGCACGAGGGCCCCCTGCAGGGCCCCCTCCGCAAGCGCCTCAAGGCGACCCTTGGTCGTCAACGATCGATCGACCCGAACTGTCGGGGTCCTGCCCCGGACCCCCTCCGGCTGCTCCTCTGCTCCGCTATGCTCCGCGTCCATCATCACCACCTACCCGCGCAACTAGGATTGTCCGCCCTCAGGCCCCGCGCAAGGCGAGCCGCCGATGCCCTGTCGCCGACGATCCGAGGCCGCCGCCCGCAGCTGGATTACGTGCAAGAAGGGCAAGTGTGACCCAAAATTCGATCTTTTCTGATCAGCACATCGGCGACACACACTACCCCCATAGACGAGGACTCTCTCACGTCGCCGACGTGTACTCCAAAGCCGCCCGACGAGACCGAGCCGCCGATTTTTTATCGCTCACGAGATCTCTAGAGCCGCGCCCCGGTGCGTAAGAGCGCTGCCCAGCGACAGGAGAGCCCACGAGGACAGCTCGGAGGCGAGCCGCGCCGCACTGTCGATAGGCACGAACGCGACAACAAACGTGCAAGCAGCACGTTCCCGCAGCGTCTCGGCTCAGAGCTCTGCCGCATGGTCGAGCGCCAGGGCGATCGACGAGGGCACAGTGATTTCGACCTCGAGGTAGAGCGACTCGGGGGCATCGTCGAGGGTGATCAGCAGACGAGCCAGTGCTGCAGAGGGTCTGTCGACGAGAATCTGCAGACGATCGACCAGCCCTCGGACAACACCTGCGACCGCGGCCGCATCATCACAGACCACCGTCGCCTGGACCGAGACTGTCGTCGCCCCGGGGATCGCCCGCACCGAGACACGGCCATCACCGATGCCCACGACCAGCTCTTCGAGACCACGAGCGTCGATCCGGAGCTGGCGAAAGAGGAGCGGCAGGCGCTCGATCGTCGCGACGGGTCGATCGCGGACAGGGACCGGGTTCCGCGGGAGGGTGACGGTATTCGTGGCGAACATGGTTCGTCCTCCTGCGTGCCTCGATCCGCCTGGAACAGCAAAAAAACGACGGATTCAACGCTCGCCGAGCGCCCGCGCGAGGTCGAAGTCGACGACCGCACGCGAACGGTCGAGTTCTTCCGCGGCTGCGGCTGCGACCGCGTCGCAGGCCTCGATCGGCAGGGGCTCACCGGCGGCCGTGAAACAAGCCCCAGCGAGCGGCACATCACGACCACCTCCGACGTAAAGCAGCTCTGCCGTCAGCGCCGAGCCGTCCGGATACACCGCGAGACGAGAGCTCCCTGGGCTCGCCCCGGGATGATCCGCAGCGGGCAGCAGCGGCTGCCCGATGAAGGCCATCGGCGCCGGCAGGCCGAGGAGATGCAGCAGCGTCGGCGCGAGATCGACGAGACTACCGACACGCGGCGAGACGCCCCGAAGCACGTCGCCGGCGCTCGTCTCTGGTGCGACGATGAAGAGCGGCACCCGCTCCAAGAGACGCGGCACCGCCGGGGTCCACTGCGGCACACCGGCGATGTCGAGGATCTCCGGCGGAACCCCGAGACGCGCGTCGTGATCGCCGTAGAGGGCAACCAGGGTGTGATCCGCGAGACCCTTCGCCGCGAGTTCGGCAAAGAGACCCGCCACCGCCTGGTCCATCTCGGACATGCCGTGCAGGTAATTGCCGAGCGCCGTGCCCTCGATCTCGCCGAGCACCAGACGTCGACGATCGGCCGGAAAATAACTGTAGGGATGGTGCACGCTGAGCGTCACCAAGAAGGCGAAAAAGGGCTCGGGAAGGGCGGCGATCTCGGGCAAGGCTCGGCGAAAGAAGGGCTCGTCTGCGAGACCCCAGGCGATCTTGCGCCCGGGCCCGAGTTCGCGAGCAAAGAGCGAGCGGGCAAAGCCGTAGCGCGGATGCAGGACCGCCCGATTCCAAAAACCTCGCTTGTAGGGATGGGCCGAGAACGTCGTGTAGCCCGCCGCGGCCAGCACGTGCGCGAGGGTGAAAAAATCATTGTCGGCGCGCAGGAATGAGATCGCCCCCTGGGCCAAGGGATAGGCCGAATTAAGCGCCGCGTACTCGGCATCCGAGGTCATGCCCTGGGCCGTGACATCGGCGATCGCGGGGAAGTAGAGGCCGCGGCGTTCGAGGCTGTTCAAGAAGGGGGTGACCTCTTGATCGCCGATCTTTGCACCGACAACCCAGCCCTGAAACGACTCGATCTGAACGACGAGCAGGTTGGCACTGCGGTCGTGCCCAAAGGTCTGCAGCCGCCCCCGCTCGGCAGCCTGCGCCCGCAACAGCGCCCGCTCGGCGAAAAATTCCCGGATCATCTGGAGCTCTGCGGGATCGGCATCACCCCGTCCGCGACGCTCGCGAAGAGCCCGTGCGGCGTCGAAGATGTGGGCGCCAACAA
Organism: uncultured Nannocystis sp.; assembly: GCA_964474905.1. GTDB lineage: Bacteria > Myxococcota_A > Polyangia > Nannocystales > Nannocystaceae > JADJRG01. Next base: position 82,577 of record CAYYUP010000013.1, read on the forward strand.
GGCCCAGACGACCGACGTTGCGCTGCTCTGAAAATACCCGCTTGCCGAGATCGCTGCCCATGATCTCACGCATTTCGGCGATGAACGGCCAGGCTACCGCCGCCGCAAGCACGCACCCGAGCACCCGTGCCATACACCTCCACCGACGGTTCGACGGCCCACGCCCGGACCGCGGCCAGAGCAGGGCGAGCCCGAGCGCCGCGACCGGCAGGGGCACAAGCCACAGGTAGGAGCGCCTGAGCACCGCTCGCACACTGCCGGCGATATCGCCGACCTGGTGGGCCGCGGTCAGGGCGTGCACCGGCACGATACTGCCTAAAAAGTGGAGGTACACCAGATCTGCGAGGGCGAGCAGGGCGATGAAGCAGACCCAAATCAGCCCCAACCAACGACGCCACGCGGCCGGAGCGAGCACCAAAAAGAACACCGGTAAGGCAGCGGTCGCTGGCGCGAGTTCCTGAGCGCCGGGCCACAACGCGATGCCGCTGAGATCCGCGAAGGTGATGATGAGCAGCCACGTCGCAGCGAAGCACCAGAGCGCGGGCATCAGATCGAGCCAGCTCCAATGGGCCGCGCCCGAGGGCTGTTTGGGCCGCCAATGCCGGGCGGCAAAGAGCACGACAAGGCTCAGCGCGATCAGGCAGAGCTGCCAAAGCCCGGAGCTCCACACGACATGCACCTGCGCCCGCGCAGGCTCCTCGCCAGCAGCCGGCAGCGGTTCGCCAAACCACGCGACGTGCTCGCGCACCATGTCGAGCACAAGCACAAAATCACCGCCCCTGCCGGGCCCGCGGACCTCGAGAAAAACCGTCACAGCCTCCCCCGGAGCGACCTCGAGGGGGATCGCCGTGCGCCTGCCTTCGCGTTCGACGACGGTCGTTCCGTCCGCCTCGAGCCAGTGATAGCTCAGACGATCGCGAGCCCCCGCGATCCAGGTCGCCGCGCCGGTATTGCGGATCGTCACCTCGACCTCGGAGATGCCCACCGCCGACAACCAGAGCGGCCACGAGACTGACTCGACCGCGAAGGCGAAGTGCGGCGGCAAAACTTCGACGTCGACCTCGGAGATGCCCGCAGCCCCGCTCGCCGGCAACCACGCCGAGCCCTCGCGGACCAGCGCCCAGACCAAAGTGTAACGACCCGCGCGCTCCGGAGCTCGCAACGCAGCACTCAAGGTAGCGCGCTCACCGGGGGCGATCGCCGCGGGCAGCTCGCTGCGTAAACCGTCCCAGACGATCGCCTTCGCCCCCTCGCCGACCGCGAGCCAGTGGTAGCTCAGCCGATCACCGAGCGCAGGGTCCAAAGGCAACTCCCCCTGGTTGTCGATCGTCAGCTCGACCGTCGTCCGCTCACCGGCGTGCAGATCAACCGGCGCGGTGACATCGACGGGAGCCCAGGCGATCGCAGAGTTCTTCACCAGGACGGTGCGCGGCCGCGAAGGATCACCGCGCCAGCGCACCCCCTCCCGCAGCGGCTCCCACTCCAGCAGATAACTGCCGGCCTCCGCGGGCGCCCGCAGCTTCGCTCGCAGCTCGATCTCTTCGCCGACCGCGACCTTGCCCGGCAACTCGGTGCGCAGCCCGTCGAGGATCGCGACCTCCCCAGTGGCGCTGCGCCAGTGGTAACTCAGCCGATCCCCAAGCGCCGGATCCCAATCTTCGGGGCCCTCGTTGCGCAGGCGGAGGTTCAGTTCGGTCTCTTGATTGGCGCGCAGCGAGAGCGGCCTCTCTGTGCCCTCTGTGCCCTCTGTGCCCTCTGTGCCCTCTGTGCCCTCTGTGCCCT
>CAYYUP010000013.1:84458-110021 GCA_964474905.1 uncultured Nannocystis sp.
CTCTGTGCCCTTTGTGGGCAGGAGTGTCCACTGCGGTGCGCCGCCGATAACCTCCACCGGGATCAGAATCTCGCGGCTACGTCGCGGCAGCCCAAACCATCCAACACCCTCCCGCACCGGCTCCCACTGCAGCAGATAGGAGCCCGGCTTCGCCGGTGTCAGCAGCGTCGCCTCGATATGGGCCGACTCGCCGGGGGCGATCACATCGGCGAAGACCGTGCGCCTGCCGTCGTAGAGCGCGACCTCGCCGGATGCATCGAGCCAGTGGTAGGCCAAGCGATCGCCGAGGGCCGCTGAGATCGGTGCGTCGTCGAGGTTTTGTAGGGTGATCTCAACGGTCGTCGTCGTGCCCGCGCGCACGGTCTTTGGGGTCGTGTGTGCGCGCAACTGCCAAGGACGTGAACGCGCGAAAGCGCTAGTCCATGCAAAGGCGATCGCGAGCGCCACAAACACAGGAACGAGCCGCAGGAGCGGGTCGTAGCGGGCATATTTGGACCGGGAGGACACGCGCATCCGAGGGCGCGACGGCGCCCGGTGCAGGGTACTGCTGACACCGCTCCCTGCAAAGCGCCAGCGCCCCTGGAGGCACAGGTAAACCGCAACTCGAATGTCGACCTGCGGCACCGCGCCGATTCGCCGCGGTCGTAGACGCACACAGCAAAGCATGCCGCGATCGGGGGAGCTGCGATCTCGACCGCCGATGTCGGGCGCCGATCCGTCCACTTGGCGATACAACGATCGCGACTACGGCCGGCGCGATCGTTGTCTCGCGCAGCCTCGCGCGCATCTGGATTACCGCCAGTGCGTCGACGCGCGCAATCTTCGAGGGATCTTGGCGGAGCCCCAGGCCTTCGCCGCGGACTCTTCTTGATATAGTGCCACGCCCCCGCGCGGGCCGTTGTTCGCCGGGTGAAAGACTGGGCCGGATATGAGCGTCAAGAATGATTCGGGCGTCGAGCAACCCCTCGCAGCGGCCCTCCGCGCTGCCGAGAGCTCCCCTGATAGCGACGACGCGTGGGACCACCTAGAGTCCCTCGCCGATAGCCAACAAGAGCCGGACGAGGTCGCCGCTCTCTACCGCGACATCCTCCGTCGAAGCCTGTCTGCAGGCCTGCGCACCCACCTCGCCGAGCGTGCGGTCCGTTTTCATGAGGAGTGGTACGGCGATCAGCGACAGGCGATCACGGACCTCCTACTGCAGATCCTCGAGCGTGATCCAGGCGCCCGTTGGGCACTCGATCGACTGACCGTCGCCCTCACCGCCAGCGAAGCGTGGGACGAGCTTCTAGAGGTCTACGACCGCGTTCTCGTCAATACAGCCAGCGATGAGATCCGCCGCGAAATCCTCGCCGAGGCCGCCCATGTCGCCAAAGAATTCGCCGACAAACCAGACCTCGCGGCCGACTATCTCTTGGGTCAGGTCGCGATCGACAGCGACAATAAAAAACTCGCCGCGACCGTCGAGCGTCTGCTCGAACGTCTCGGTCGTTTTGTCGATCTCGTCGGCCTCTGGGAGGGACAGCTCGCGCAGCTCTCGGCGAGCGATGCCCGCGATCTCAGGGTAAAGATCGCCGGCCTCTACATCTCTCGCCTCGACAAGCCAGTGCCGGCCCTGATCGAGTTGCAAGTCGTGCTCGACGAGGTGCCCAGCTACCCCAGCGCCTGCGCCGAACTCGAGCGCCTGATGAGCCTCGACACCGCGCCGATCGATCTCCGACGCAAGGCCTTTAAGCTGCTCCGCCAAGCCTACGACAGTGCCTCCCGAGGCGACGACGTGATTCGCTTGATCAAGGCGGCGCTCGACTTCTCCGACTCCGACGAGGAGCGCGCCCTGCACCGCGACCTCGGCAACCGCCTCGCTGTCCGCGGCGACGATCCGGGAGCACTCTCCGCCTACAGCGAGCTTTTGCGCCTGACCCCCAGCGACAGCGAAGCCCGCAAGCAGCTCCGCCAGATCGCCACCCGAGCGGATCTCCATGATCTGCACGCCAGCGCCCTGCAAAACGCCGCCGAGGCCACCGAGGGCGGCATGCGCCTGACCCTCCTACTCGACGCTGCCCAGCTGCGGCGCGAGGCCCTAGGTGATGTCGAAGGCGCGCTCACCCTCTACCGCGAGATCCTCGGTAGCGCCGAGGTCGATCCCTCGACCGCATCGATCGCCGCCCACAACCTCGCCTCGCTGCTCAGCCAAGACGACCAACGTGAGGAGCGTCTCCAGGTCCTCGAGCGCCTCGCGGATCTCGAGGGCGCACCCGCGATCCGCCAGTCGATCCTCGGCGAGGCCGCCCACCTCGCGGAGGTGCTCGACAAACGCGAACGAGCCCTCTCGATCTGGTCGCATCGCCTCGATTGCGACGATGACGACGTCGAAGCGATGAGCGCGGTGATCCGCCTCCTCGAGACCCTCGAGCGCTGGCAGGATCTGGTCGAGGCCCTCCTGCGCCGGGCCAAAGCTCCGGTGATCAAATTGCAGCAGCGCGCCGACCTGCTCAAGGCGGCCGAAGTTCGGGCCTTCCGTCTCGGCAACATCGACGGCGCGATCGAACTCCTACTCAACGTACGCGAGGACTTTGGCGAGGATCCCGAGGTGCTCAAGGCGCTCGACCGCCAGCTCACCGCCTGTGCCCGCTTCGACGAACTCGCGGCCCTCCTAGAGCGCTCCGCGGGTACCAGCGCGAGCCACACAGGATGGCTCTACGTGCGCGCCGCAGAGCTCCACCTCCGCGACCTCGACGACAAAGAGACCGCCACCCGCCTCTACGCCGAAGCGCTGAGCCTCGACCCCGAGCGCAAGGAGGCCAGGCTCGGCCTCCGCGAAGTCCTGTCCATTGAGACATGTCGGTCAGTCGCCGTCCGGGCGCTGCTGACCGCTTTCCAGCGGGTCGACGATTGGTCCGGTGTGCTCGAGCTCATCGAGCCCCGGATCGCCCTCGCCACCGACGACTACGACCGTGCCAGCCTACTCGCCGAGGCCGCCCGGATCTTCGAACGCCGCGGTGACGACCCGGTAGGCGCGCGCTCGATGCTCGCCCGAGCCTTGATCTCAGACCCAGGCGATGTCACCCACGAACACGAGCTTCGCCGCCTCACAGAGGCGACAGACGCCTGGAAAGAGTTCACCGAAACACTCGCCACTGCCGCCGTGCGTGCTGCCGAGGCGCCCGCCCGCGCAGCCCAGCTCTGGTACGCCCGGGGCGAGGCCCTCGCAAAACACCTGGATGACATCGGCGAAGCCGCGACCTCCTTCGCCGAGGCCGCGAAGCGGGCACCCGATCACCTCGAGTACCAAGACGCCACAGCTCGCCAGGCCGCCCGCGCCGGACGCTGGCAGATCTCCGCGAATGCGGCCGTCAAGGCACTCCGCGGGCATCACAAACACGATACTTCGCTGCTCAACGAGATCGCCGAGGCGGCGAAGAGCGAGCACGCCTGGAAGGCGGTCGCCGACGCGATGCAGGCGGCAGCCGACGAGTTTGGCGAGCGCCTGACCCCCCAGAGTGCCCGCCAATTAGAGCTCGCGATCGCCGATTGGTACGAGCACTGCGGCGAAGACAACGCAGCGATCGCCGCGACCGAGAAGGCCTCCCAGCGCGATCCCAACGACCTCGAGGTACTCCGCAGTCTCGCCCATCGGCTGCGCACTCGCTCACCGATCGAGCGCATCGACAACCTCCTCAGAATCGACGCCCTGGCGATCTCCGACCTCGATCCGCTGCGCGAAGCTGCGGCCATGGCCTTTGCCAGCGATGACGACGAGCTGGTCCGCAACACTCTCTACCGCCTCTACCGCAAGGCCGCCCGCATGTGGGCGCGCGACGAGGTCGGGACCGGAATCATCCAACCCGGCAATGCCGCGCTCTGGGCTCTCGACGAGGTCTGCAAGCGCTCCGCCCCGGAGCTCTCAGCACGGCTCCTGCTCGACGGCGCCACCCTGCCCGTAAGCCGTGACAAGGCCCGAGATCTCCGCCGCCAGGCCGCCGAACTGCTCGCAGGTATCGATCAGCAAGCGCGGGCGATCGACCTCTACTTCGGCATCATCAGCGAGGGCGACGAGTCCCTCGCCGACGTCCTGCGCCTAGCCGATCTCTGCACCGAAGAGGGCCGAACAGCGGAACTCCTGGAGCTGCGCAACCGCGAACTCGGCCACACCGAGGATGCCGACCGCCGCCTCGAGCTTCGCCTCGAGATCGCCCGGCTCGCCGGGGAGCTCGAGACCCGCGACTCACGGATCGGTGCGCTTCGGGCCAACCTGACCGAACGAACAGGTCACCCAAAAACCCTCGAAATCCTCGGCACCATCCTCTGCGAGCGCGGCCGCTTCGCGGAACTCGCCGAGATCCTCGAGGACCAAGCCCACAAGCTCGCCGCCGAGGACTCCCCAGAGCCAGCTGCAGCCCTCTGGACAGAGGCCGCCCAGCTCGCCGAAGATGCCCTAGGTGACCAACTGCGGGCGATCCGCGCCTACACCGAGGTCGCTACACTGGCCCCCAGTACCAAGGCGATCGATGCCCTCGCCCGTCTCCACCTCCAACGCGACGAGGCAGCCGAGGCCGCCACTTGGCTCAAGCGACGCCTGGCGGATGCTGCGACCAACGAGCGGGTCGCGATCCTGCTCAAGCTCGGTCGCACACTGATCGCCGCCGGCGCTGAGGAGGAGGCAACCGCCACCCTGCAGACCGCCTTTGTCGAGGCCCCGCGTAACGCCGAGGTGCGCAAGCTCCTGCTCGGCCTGCTCCGCGGCCAGGGCGATGCGATGGCCCTCGCCGACACCCTCGCCCTCGCCGCCAAGCATGTCACCGATACCACCACCGTGCTCGCCTACGCCCGCGAATCCGCGTCGCTCTACCAAGGAGAAATCGGCGCGCCCGAACTCGCGGTACCGGTGCTCGAACGGGCCCTCGCGATCGCCGAGAATGACCGCGGCTTAAAAATGATGCTCGCTCGCGGCCTGCTCAGCAGCGGCCACCTGCCCCAGGCCAAACACCTGCTCGCCGAGCTGGTCGAGAGCTTTGGCCGCCGACGATCGGCCGAGCGCGCCGAGATCCACCTGCTGCTCTCCCAGGTGCTGCACGCTGACGATGAGATCGCGCCGGCAATCGATCAACTCGAAGCTGCGTCGAGCATGGATCCCGGAAACATCGCGATCCTCCGTTCCCTCGCCGAACTCGCCCGCCAAAGCGGACAACTCGCCCGCTCCGAGCGCGCCTACCGAACGCTCTTGGTCAACCTCCGTCGAACCGAGAGCAACGCCCTCGCCGAGATCGGCCCCGCTGAGGTGCTGCTCAAGCTCGGTCGAATCGCCAAGGAGCGCGGCCAGGACGACAAGGCAAACGAACTCGTCGAATCGGCGATCGACGCCCTCGCCGACAGCGACGCCGAGGCCCCGCGCCTCCAGGCCGATCTCCGGGAGCGCCAGGAGTTTACGCTCCTGCGCCGAGTGATCGAGGCTCGCCTCGGTCACGTCGAGAACCCGCGCCAACGAGCGACGATCCTCGCCGAACTCGCGGAGGTCCTGAGCAGCGATCTGCAGGAGCCCGAGCAGGCCCTGGACGCCCTGCTGCGCGCCCTCGAAGTCGACCCCGGCTCCGCAGATCGCCACGACACCGCCCGCGATCTGGCGGAGCGCCTAGACCTGAGCGCCCCCTACCGCGAGTGTCTGCTCCGCCTCCTCGAGAGCACCCGGCGCCCGAGCGACGCTCACGCCCGCTTTGAGCTCCTCCTCCGCCTAGGCGGCCTTGTCGAGCAAAAAGGCGAGGATCTCGAACTCGCCGCCGGTTACTACAAAGAGGCCGAAGACACCGGAGTACGCCTGATCGACGCCTGGCGAGCCGGGGCCCGCGTCGCCGCGACTCGCGGTGATACCGAAACCCAAGTGCGCCTGCTGGAGCTGCTCTCGGAGGTCGGCGCCGGCGAGGATGAAAGCCGGGTCGATGCCCTCTACCGGGTCGCCGAGATCCAGCTCGCCGACCCCGAACGCATCAGCGACGGACTCGACGCGTTGCTCAAGGCGCTCGACGACGAACCCCGTTTTGGCCGCGCCAGTCTCATCCTCCAACAAGCGAGCCTGCGCGAGCCGGTGAGCGAACGGCTGCTCGAGATCTACGAGGATGTCGCCCGCCGGACCGAGGATACGAAACTCCTCCTGCACGCCCTCGAACGCCGGGTGACCCAGAGCAACGCGACGCTTGAGCTGGCCCGAGAGGCAGCTACGCTCGCGCTCTCGCTCGAGGCCTGGGAGCAGGCCGAGTCCCTCCTCCTGCGGAGCCTCGAACTCGCAAAGGGCCAACCACTGAGCTGGGCTCTGCTCGCCCTCTCGGGCCGCAGACTGGACGCAGGAGACCTCGCCGGTGCCATCCGCTGGCTCGGCGAAGCCGCAGATCACAGCCCCCTCAGCGAGCTCCTGCCCCTAGCCACGACGATCGCCGAACAGGCGCTTACCGACGACGGCGATCCCAGCCTCGCGGCCAAGCTCTACGAGCGACTGTTAGAGCGCGACTCTACTTCACGGGAGATCTGGGAGCCCTTAGTCGCGATTTACCGCCGCATGGGTGACCTCGAAAGACTCGAAAAACTCGTCTCCGAGATCGTCGACGGGATCCAAGATCCAAGCGAGCGCAACCTCCTGCGCCGCGCCCTCGCCGAAGAGCTACTCACACACGAAGAACGAAGCGCCGACGTCGTCACCCTGCTCCGCGCAGCGCTCACCGAAGACCCGCAAGACAGCGCCTCCCGCGAGCTGCTCACCGCTCACCTCGAGCATACCGGCGACCAGCAAGCGCTGGCAGAGCTGCTCTGCGCAGAACTCGAAACAGCGCGCACCGCCGGTGATTCGGTGACGATCAAGGCGCTGACTCTCAAGATCGCCACCAGCACTCGCGAGTCCGAACCCGAGCAAGCGCTGCAGCTCGCCCAGAGTGCCCTCAGCGAAATGCCCGAGGACCCCGAACTTCTGAACCTGGTCCTAGAGCTCGGCGAAACACAGCTAGAGAACGACACACGCGATGCCCTGATGGAGCGCCTCCTGGGTCTGCGCGAAGGCGATGACGCGGCTCGTATCGCCCGTGCTCTGCATCAGCTCCGCGCCGAGCTAGGCGACAGCGAAGGCGCCCTGCGTGCACTCCAAAGCGGCTATCAACGCGCCCCTGGGGATCCGGGCATCTTCGCCCTGTTAGAGGCACACCTCCGCGAAAGCGATCAATTCGCCGCGCTCGCCACCCTCCTCCAAGAGTCCGCGAAGTCGGCCGATACCGATACCGAGCGGTCCAACATGCTCCACGAAGCAGCTCTCCTGCTCCGCGACAAGCAGTCGGATCCCTCCTCCGCCGCGCTCCTCTTGCTCGACGCTTGCGCTGCGGATCCTGGCAATCCGGCGGTCCGATTGGCCCTCGCCGAAACCCTCGCCCTCGCCGGCGATCTCGATGCTGCTCTCGAGACAATCGCCGAGGGTCTGACGTCGACCGCCGACCTCGCGCAAGAGGTCGCCTTCCTCCGCTGTCGAGCCTCGATCTACAGCAAGGCCGACGATCTCGCAGCCGCGCTCAAGGACCTCACAGAGGCCTACTCGATCGACCCAGACGTGAGCGCCGACGACCTTTTGGCGGCGCTCCAGCTCTCGGTTGCCCGCGCCCAGGGCCGAGATGACGAACGAGAGCTGACCTTCCGTCTGATCGACCTCCTGCTCGCCCACTCCCAGGACGCTCCGGCTCGCGAAATCCTCTCCGCTTGGGTCAGCCGCAACGCTGCCGATACCGAAGCCATGACCGGTCTCTGGCGCCTCGATGCCCGCAACGAAAATTGGGAGAGCGTCGTCAACATCTGCTCGAAGCTGGTGATCATGGCGACCGATGAGCTACAGGCAGAAGCCGGCCTCGCGCTCGCCGACGCCAGCGTGCACCTCGATCGCTCACAGGCTGCCCGCTTCGGCCTCGAGTACGTGCGCTCCAAGCAGCCCGAGAACCGGGCGATCCGCGACAAGCTCTACGCCCTCTACGAGCAGCTCGGGGCGATCCGCGAACTCGCCAGCCTGCTGATCGAAGATGCGAGCGCCCAAGAGGACCCAAAACTCCGCCTGCCGATGCTGCAACGCGCCGCCGACATGCTTCTCGACCACGGCGACCGAGTGACGTTGATCCCGGTACTCTCGGAGATCATCAATCTCGACCCACGCGACCGCGAGAGCGCCCTGACCCTGGCAGGCGTACATCTGCAGGCCGGCCACTTGGATCAAGCCGACGAGATCATCAATCAAATCATCGCCGGTATGGGCAACCGCAAGTCGCCCGAACTCGGGCAGATGTTCTACCGCAAGGCACTGATCGCCCGAGCCAAGGGCGATCGCGATACCGAACTCAACAATCTGCAGGAGGCTTTGATCTGCGACAAGGACAATGGCCTACTCGCAGCCGAACTCGCCGAACTCGCCGAGGTCCTAGAAAATTGGGACGTCGCGATGCGAGTGCTCCGCACGATCACGATGATGGACAGCGGTGAATGCCCGATCTCCAAGGCCGAGGCCTACGCTCGCCAGGCCCGGATCGCCCACCGCACAGGGGACTCCAAGCGAGCGATCTTCTGGGCTCGCCGCGCGACTCAAGAGGATCCTGAGCTCGAAGAGGCCCATGCTCTGCTCCGGCGCCTCGAGAACGAATAGGTCCCTAGGCACCGCAGGACGCCCCGCAAACGCAGGGCGTCCTTCGTAGCGCATGACGAGGGAGGTGTGTCGCCGCTGGCCAGCATCGGTCGACGGTGGGCAACCGTAACAACCGATACTGGCCGAGGGCGGCGGAAGCGAAGACAAGAAAAAACCGCGTGGGCGCGCCGGTAGTTCTCTCTTCACTGCTCATCGCAGCCTCAAATAGTCCGACGAATAGGTCGCGAAAGCGAAATAGCGACATCATCGTCGGGCAGTTTGAGAGCAGAGACGGCCATCGACCTGGGCCGGGTGGGCGCCCGGCTGAGGTGACAAGCTGGCATAGCGTCTAGCTGGGTCACGCCAAAGAGGCACGAATACGAACTCCGTTGGCACGCTGGTGATAGCAAGCTGCACCGAGAGCCAAAATTACGGGCCTCGGCGAGAATGGCGAGGCACTTGCAACACAGGGTCACATGACCTCAGGACTCACATCCCTCGTCTTCATCACAGCAATCATGTCAGCCCCGACGTCACCGCCCGCGAAGGGTGGCAACAGCTCAGCCCGAGGGACCCAGGTCGAGGTCGAGGTCGTCGAGCAGCGCGGCGCTCGGACCTCACGTTTTCACTTTGTCGTCGCGGTGCACGGAGAGGTCGAAGCGTGGATTTCGAATGCCAAGGACGCGCGCCACTGCAAGCTCAGGAGCGAGCCGCGGCATTCCAACATTCACCTCGATCTTCGCTGCGGCGGCGACGGAGGCAATAGGCGTGAACTCCATGTGGTCGCAACCCGCGGGCTCAGGCTCCAAGAGCGAACCATGCTCGCAGAGATCCAAGAGCCGGGGGGTGCAAAAAGCCAGGTCTTTGCAACCCTCCGCTAACAGGAGCAGCGCCCCGCGAGGCGCCGCATTGCCTGCTATTTCACGAGCTTGGTGTGCACCTCGTCCCCCCAATCGCCCGAGACCCCGAATTCCTCACATTGCTTGATCCCGCAATGGGCCCGCACAATCTCGTAGGTCACCGCGGGATGACGCGGCTCGTACAGGCAAGCTGCACCACCGCCGACGACCCACTGGGCCTCGGTCGAGAGATCACCGTCGCCAAAGACGTTGTAGCCCCAATCATCCTCGATCTGCAGTGCTGTGCCGGGCTCCGTGTAAGATGTGCCATCAGCGCAGTAGTCGGCCCGCGCTACCCGAGTCATGAGTTCATGGCGCGCACGACCGACCTCGTAGTTGACATACCCCCAGTCGGACTGGACCTTGCCAACCGCGCCAGAGAAGCAAGCGACAAACATCAGGTTGGGATCGTTCGTAAAGTCCCCACTCCCCGTATCGACATGCAGGCGCCCATTGGCGAGCGCGTGCAAGCTTCCAGTATCCAGGTCTTTCTCGCAGATGGGGACCGGAGACTTGCTCTGCTCGACTTTGGCGGCGCCGAGGCCTCCGACCTCCCAGCTCCGATAGGTCCAGAGGTAGGCCCAGTACGGGGTCCCCTGCGCAGTGTGCGTGCTTTTTACATCATCGATATGACCGATAAAGGACGTATCGAGCGAGTTATCGTGGTCGTAGTCGATCTCGATATGCCACTCCGAGTCCTTGAAATCGTGACCCCTGTAGACGGTCCCGTACTTTTTGCCGTGGATTTCGCCCTTGTCGACCCAAATCTCGTCAATACCGGGGAACAGGCAGAGTTCGTCGCCGTAGACCTGCGGGTCGATGCAAACCATGTGGAGCTTCGTGCCCTTGTGCACATTGCCGGTCCTGATGTCGAGCTCGCTCCACTCGAAGTCGCCGAGGAAGCTTGTATTGAGCTTCATGCCAAAGGGACCGCGGAAGGAGCTCTCAGCCTCGGCGCCAAAATCGAGCTCGGGCTCGGCATCGCAGCCGAGGGTCAGGGTCAGAGTCGCGGCCAGGGTCAGAATCGTGGTCAGAGTCTTCATCGTCGTGTTCGCTTTCATCAGAGTCGCCGGGGTTCGCCCAAACCCGCGCAGCGCTCCGTCTTCTGTCAGAGCAGTGATCCTCAGCCCCCGGTCAATTGCCCTTTTTTTGAAAAAAATAAAGACACCTCTTCGCCTCTTTGGGGGCGCCATCTAGCGCTCCCTTCAGTGCGAATACGCCCGTAGCGCATGAGGGTTTCCAGCCCCCGAGCACGCATCCCCGAATTCGCCCATACTGCCAAAGCCCACACAGGTGGCGCGAACTTGCGGTCTAGCTGTCACCATCAACCCCCAGGCCTCCGCTATCATAGCTGCGTGCTCGCCGATGAAGACCTCCTGACGGCCTGGCGCAACGGTGACGAGAACGCCGGCGTCGAACTCTTTGAGCGCCACTACGATGGGATCTCCCGCTTCTTCAAGAGCAAGGCCTGGGATGCCGCTGGCGATCTGATCCAGCGCACCTTCCTCGCCTGCCTGGAGACCCGCGATCGCATGCGCGAAGGCACGAGCTTTCGCTCCTACCTCTTTGGCATCGCTCGCAACATCCTCTTTGAGCACTACCGGGGAAAGCGGCGCGACGGTCGGCTCCTCGACTTTGCGGCGCGCTCCCTGGAGGACCTCGGGGCAACACCGACCACCGCACTCGCCCAGGCCCAAGAGAGTCGCCTGCTCCTACAAGCGCTCCGCCAGATCCCCCTCGAGCACCAGATGATCCTCGAACTCTATTACTGGGAGGACATGACCGCCCGCGAGATCGCCGACGTTCTCGAGGTCCCCGAGGGCACCGCGCGAACCCGCATCCGCAGAGCCAAACAGCTGCTCGAGTCGGAGCTTACGTCGCAAGCGTCGACGCCCAAGCTGCTCGCGAGCACGGTCTCCGATCTCGACACCTGGGCCTCCCAACTCCGGGCCGCGCTCCAGGAGCGCTAGCGCACGACGACAGCGCGGGCAATTGATCCGCCGTCGACGGTCACTCCCCGGATGGAGTCGCACCGGCGCTCGCTGGCAATTGCCGACTCTGTGGGAGATCCTGTGAAGCACTCGAAGATCCAGCGACTACTCGGCCTAGGCCCCGCCAAGCGCCCACAGCTCGATGTCATCGACGGAGGACACGCCGTGCAAAAAGACGACACGCTAGGCGATAGCCTCGCGCAGACCCAGCTCGGGTCCGATCGCTCGAGCCGCGAACACTACAGCGGCGCAAACAGTCTCGCGGAGACGAGGGCCGTCGCCAGCGACCTCCGACACCCCGACTCGTCCGCTCAGGATACCGGCCCCGTCAGCTTGGCCGAGACCCAGACTCCGCGGGCTGACTACACCGCATCCAGCTCTCCGCTCGCCGACAAGAGCACCCCTGCGCTGGTCCAAACCATGCTCGCCAGCGGTATCAACGAGGCTGCCGATGTCACAGCACAGGAGGACGTGAGCCTCTCGCAAACCCTGAGCCCTGCGGATGACATCGCCGCGAGAGATGCGAGTGAGGCGAATGAAAGCGAAGAGCTGAGCTTCGTCCGCACGCTCACTCCTGCGGACATCGCCCGCTCCGCCTCGAGGGGCTCTGGCGCGAGAGCTTCGCTGCGCCGCGACGAGGCGATCACCGATGACCCCGACCTCGCCCAGCGCCTGCTAAAACCCGAAGGCGAGGACCATCGCCTCAAAGATTTGATCCGCGCCCGCCTCTTCCGCAAGAGCGCAGCGCCGGTGAAAATCGGCCGCTACACGATTCTCGATCGCCTCGGCGAGGGCGGCATGGGCGTGGTCTACACCGCCTTTGACGACAAGCTCGAGCGCAAGATCGCGATCAAGGTGATGCGCTCTGACAGCTCGGAGGGCTCCAATGGACGGATTCGGCTGATCCGCGAGGCGCAGGCGATGGCCCGCCTGGCACACCCCCACATCGTCACCGTGCACGAGGTCGGCGAGGTCGACGAGCAGATCTTCGTCGCGATGGAGTACGTGCGCGGCCAGAGTCTCGATCAATGGCAGCAAGAGATCCATCCCTGGCGCGAGGTCGTCGAAGTCTTTCGCCAAGCCGGACGTGGCCTCGCCGCCGCACACGAGGCGGGCATTGTTCACCGCGATTTTAAACCCCACAACGTACTGCTCGGTGACGACGGCACCGCAAAGGTCCTCGACTTCGGCCTCGCCCGATCGCTGTCACAGCCACAGCTCAGCGCCGCTGCTGACGGGGGCCAAAGCTCCGACCCTACCGAACCTGCCACCGCGACCGAGCCCGGCCAAGGCGAGCCACAGAGCACAGCAATCTGTCTCTTAGACCAGCGTCTTACTCGGACCGGAGCGGTCATGGGTACGCCTGCTTACATGGCACCAGAGCAGCACATCGGTCTGCCGGCGACCGTCCAAAGTGACCAATTTTCCTTCTGCGTCGCGCTCTACGAAGGCCTCTACGGGGAGCTTCCCTTTGAGGCAGATTCGCTGTCGATGCTGATCACCAGCGTCACCGAGGGCAAGGTCAAAGAGCCGCCCGCCGCCGCCAAGATCCCGGGCTGGCTGCGCAAAGTTGTGCTCCGCGGCCTCGCGGTCGATCCTTCGCGGCGTTTTTCATCGGTCACGGAGCTGCTCACCGAGCTAGGTCGCGATCCCGTCGCCCGCCGCCGTCGCTTCTTGGCCACCGCCGTCTTCGCCGGATTCGTCGGCGCTGCCGGTTTTGGTGCGGCGAGCATGAGTTCCGCAGAGGTCGCGCTCTGCACAGGCGCGACCGAGGAGATCGCCGCGATCTGGGGTGCCGAGCAACAAGACGAGGTCGAGCGCGCGATCAAAGCGACCGGTGTCGCCTACGCCGACGAGACCTGGGAGAAGATCGCCCCACGCCTACACTCCTACGCCGACGAATGGGCCGCGATGCGCACCGAGGCCTGCGAGAGCCACCAGAGCGGCAAGCACTCAGAGCGCCTCTTTGACCTGCGCACCGCCTGTCTCGACCAACGCCAGGCCGAATTTTCTGCCCTTCTCGATGTGCTCTCCGCAGCCGACGCAACGATTGTCTTCAACTCGGTAGATGCGATCAACGGCCTCTCGGATCTCGCCGCTTGCAAAGATACATCCGCCCTGAACGCGGTACTTCCTCCGCCGGAAGACAAAGAGATCGCCAAAACGGTATCCATCGTCCGCTCCAAGCTGGCAAGGGCCAAGGCCCTCGAACACGCAGGTAAGGCTCGCGACGGCATCGAACTTGTCTCGGCTATCAGCACAGTCACTCATTCGACCGAGTACTCACCGCTCGAAGCCGAATTCGATCTCCGTATGGGCAGCCTCTCGATGGAGGCCGGTGACGCCGATGTCGCCGAAGAGCGGCTCAGCCGCGCTCTTAGCCTCGCCATCGCCATCGGTCATGATCATGTTGCGCTCGAGGCTCTTACAAAACGTATCTACCTCCGAGCCTTCCACGCATCAAGCCCTGAGGCTGCAATCAATGACGTGTGGTTGGGTGAGTCATTTCTTCAACGAGCACACGCAAATGAGTATGAGAGATCCCTCTTCTACAACAACGCGGGCTCTGCATACGATGAATCTGGTGACACTGAGGCTGCGCTCAACCACTATCGAACGGCCCTTTCTGGACGCCACAGAAGTGCCACTCAATCCCACCACACAATGGGCATTATCCTAAGCAATATCGGCGTTACCCAACTCAAGCAGGAAAATTACGAAGAAGCGTCTCAGTCCTTCGAAGATGCAGTCGAAGTCCTCGACGAGAGCCTCGGGCACCTCCATCCTCATGTACTCATTGTCCACTCGAACCTCGCCCTCGCCCTTCGCGGCAGCGGCCGACTTCAAAGGGCTGAATCTGAGAGTCAGATCGCTCTTGCCGGAGCTCTTACCGGGCAATTTGATAACCTAATGTTATTGAACATGACCCGATATCACGCGGCTTCCATTGCGCTAAGTCGTCGAGATCTTACAAAAGCAGAGACACTCGTTCGTTCGATTATTAAGACAGCCCATGAAGACATGGGTATCTACTTCGGGTTAGCATTTGAGGCGCACCACTGGCTCGCCAAGGTACACGCACTCAGCGGCGATCTCGACGCCGCGCTCGCGGAGCATGAGCTGGGATTGGACTTGCTCAGCGAAGAGGATTCGATCGAGCCCACTGTGCACGCCGATGCGCTCGACGCCTACGGCGACACCCTTCGGCTTGCCGGCGATTTGCCAGCATCGGAGGCCAAGCTCCTCCAGGCGCTCGCGATCCGCGAGGACAGGTTGCCGCCCAAGACTCCTTCGCTCGCCATCACCCTAGAAAAACTCGCGCAGACCTACATCGCCATGGAGCGCTACGACGATGCTGATAGCTCACTGTCGCGAGCCAAGGCGATCGTCGACAGTGAACTGCCGCCCACGAGCCAGCTGGGCGCCAGCGTGCTGCGAACCTTTGCCGAACTCGAACTCGCCCGAGGCGATGCCGATGCCGCTGTCAAACGCGCTCGGGCGGCCCTCGAGATCCACGAATCGACACGCGATGACGACGACGGCGAGCTCGCGCTCACACGCTTTACGGTGGCACGGGCCCTCGCTTCGCAGAGCCCCGAAAACGCAGAGTCCAAAACCCTCGCAACCGCCGCTCTGGAACTCCTGCGCTCTCGTGGAGAGGGCTGGGCGCCGGAAGCAGAGCGAATCGCCACCTGGTTACAGAGCCGCTAGCCGCGGCCTGTGAGGCCTCTCGGCACGAGCGCTCCCGAATGCCAATGGACTCGGGCAGCGAATCGGATCAAAAGCGACCGACGACGCCGCCTCCGAGGGAACCCGCCGTGACACCGCCGCTCGGGCTCAGGGCGAAGACCCGGTCGCGGTCCCGTCGTCGCTTTCGCATGCCGATCGACGAGTTGACCTGATCGCGGATCAGATAATAGACAGAGTAGACCAGCAGCGAGGTCCCGTAGCCCAAGACAAAGGCCGAGCCGCTATGGCGTGCCGCTGCTCCGGTCGCGGCGTCTCGATAGGCGGCATCCTCCCAGGTACCCGTATTGAGCCCGTTGAAGTCGCCGGTCGCGAAGCTAACACCGAGCGCACCGCCCACCAGCGCCCCCAGGCCGATCCCCGACTCGATGCCCCAGATGATCGCCCGCGTCCGTCGCTTCGACGCAAAACCACTGATCAACGCCGTACCAACCCCAAACGAGGCACCTAGTAGACCCGTACCGGTGCTCCGGAGGGCAACAGAACTCGTGAGATACTCAGAGCATTGGTACAAACGCCCCGCACAATCCGCATTCGTGCGACCGAGCGCCCGTCGGTATTGCACCTGACCGCCCGAGAGCAGACCGATACCAACAGCCCCCAATACAAAAGGCGAAGAGGCCGCGCGCATGCCGATAAACGCCGGCCCCTCGCCAGCCGGGACATCTGTACGAATGATGATTTGGACCTCGGCAGGCGTGCCCGCGACCAGCTCTACGTCCTCTTCGTAATGACCGTAATAGCCGTCCTCGGGCACCGCGATATTCCATTTACCCGGGGTCAGAAGCACCGTGCGGCTCTGCATCCCGTCGGCTGCCTCATCGCGCACGAGCTGGAGGATAAGCGGAGGCAGTACATCCGAGGGTTCGCCGTAAAAGTCGATCTCGACCGTGATCGCCGAATCGCGGGGGTCTGCGTCGACCTCTACCTCGACAGGGACTAGGCCCGCCGTGATCCGACGGAGCAATGCCTCCGCAGCCGGGTCGGCGTGGCCATCCGCCAAATAGGCCTCTAAATAGGCAGCAGCATGCGCGCCGTGGCCCAGCTCAGCGCGCGCCTTTGCGGCGGTCAGCAGAGCCGCACGCGCACCCTCGCCCTCGCCGCCTTCCTTACTCGCACCGGGCACCCGCGACGCCCGCCACTTCGCCTCAGCGATAAGAGCGATTTCAAGCGATCCTTTCTGTCGCACGCTCGAGTTCGCGACAGGCTCAAGTGGGATCCCTGATGGCTCGATCCTGACAGGAGCGATTGTGTCCGCTACTGCATTTTTATTCGTGGTCCCTGATGGTCCGAGTATCGCTGCTGTGCTGACGCTCAGCGGGACCATCGCCGCCTTCGCCTGCCCGCCAAAGAGCCCTACGCAAAGTCCCAGACAGAGCAACATCGCCGATGAGAGTGAGGAGATCCGAAGGGCTGAAAGGCGCATCAGCGCGAAGATACAGGATGGCGCAGCCGATTCAAAGCAGCAATTGGTCCCCTAGCCGGGCGCAGGATCATCCCCCCGTCAGCGGAGGCGGACGACGACGCGCCCGGCAACTTTGTGCTAACAATGTGGCCTCTTTGGTTGGAGAATACAGTAATGACGAAGCGGCCTTTAGTAGCGCAAGTACGAACATGGACACGACTGGTAACGATCGCGGCGATCCTGCCCCTAGCGTGCGGTGATGATGGTCAAGCCTCGGAGAGCGACGGCGACACCGCGAGCACCAACGGGACCACTCTAGGCAGTACTGGCGACACCAGCACCACCGCCGCAAGCACCTCGGCAAGCGCCTCAGACAGTGATGCAGGCACCGACTCCGAGGGCAATACCACCACAACTACGGCGACGACCAATACCTCAGAAACTGACACCAGTACGGGTACCGATGCCACCACCACCACCACCGGCGACACCAGCACCACCGGCGTGAGCGCCACCGACACCGACGCCACCACCACCACCACCACCGGCGACACCACCGGCGACACCACTACCGGCTCAACAACCGGGCCAAACTGCGAAGGAATGGGCGGCGAGGACAACGCCCTCTCGGTGATCTGGATCGCCAACTCTGGACAGGGCACGGTGTCGAAAATCAAGCCCGAATTGTATCCCTACAGAGCCGAATACGCCGATTCTGGGCGCAAGTCGCCACGGTTGCCAAAGCGTTGCCAAGACCGGAATCTTCGACGGCGAAATCGAGCAGCATCGCGGCCTCGCGCGAGATCTCGGTTTGCGGGGTGTGCAGATAGTCCTGCGTGGTCTGTAGATACAGAGTTGGTTGAGCGCGTACCAAATCGAGCTGTCCGTGTGGCTCGAACGTCATCCTAGAACGGCATCATATCAACATATATGAGGCTCGCTGCAATTGAGCTGGCACGCGAAGTAGATGTCATTGTCAGAACCAAGGAGATTTGCCGCTTCTGTGCCATAAGCTCGACGCGTATTGCCGCGGTCTCGGCTTTTAAGGTCCGGCACCGCTCAGCCGCTGACGTCTGCGGGCGAACGAGCGAGCGGGCACGGATCGGCGAGGCGCCAGGCGAGACTGGATCCCGGGTAATCCCGGCGCAGGGCCGCGGCCGCGCCCCTAGCCTCGCGCCGACGACCGAGGGCGCAGAGAGCCTCGATGCGCAGGCCCTCGCGAGCCTCGGCCAACGGCCCGTCGTGGAAGCGACGGGCGTGCTCGTGAAGGGGGTCGAGGGCGTCGGCCGGGACCCCCTCGGTGAGCGCCCGCTTGGCCCGCGCCAGCAGCCGAGCCTCCTCGCCGAGGGTCGATGGAGCCGGCCCCGTGCTCGCGTCCGAGACAACTGGTGCGTCAGCCTTTGGGGCGCTCGCGATCGGCTCTCGCGGAGCCCGCGACCAAACCTCGACGGCAGCCCTCTGCTCATCGGACCTAGCCGAAAAGACAGGCAATCGATCAGCCGACACCGCCCCGTCACCACCGGCCTCTGCGTCGCCGGAGACCTCGCGCACAGCGACGGCCGACGCCTCGCCGGCAGCCGTCGTTCGCGTCGCCTCCGCGGTCCTCGCAGTCGCCTCCGCAGAGAAGACACCGAGCACCGGAGCCGCGACCCCGCCGAGCGCCGCGACCCCGACGAGCACCGCCGCAACCTTCGCCTTGGCACTCCAGGCCCCGATCCACGGCAGCACCGCCGAGACAGGCTTGAGCTGCGGCAAGAGCACTGCGAAGGCTCGCCGGGCCTGCTCCCGCGATGCCGGCTCCTCGTCGATCGACGTGAAAACCCGTGTCAGCGCCTTCCTGGCCGAGCGCAGGCGCGAGTAGGCGGCATCGACGTGGATCCCGAGCTCAGCGGCGATCTCTGGCCCCGTCCGCCCCTCGATCTCTGAGAGGATCAGCACCTCGCGACGCTGTGGGTCGAGACGATCGAGCACCTGGTCGAGGAGGATCCGCGCCTCGACCTGGCCGCGAAGATCTCGGCGCGGTCCACCACGCTCGCGGGTAAATTCTCTGTGCTTTCGCTGTGCCCGCTGCTCACTACGCCGGTAGCGAAAGGCGACCCGACGGGCTATCCCCACCAGCCACGGCTTGATCGGCCGATCGGCGTGGTAGCTATCGCGACGGCTGTAACAGGTGACAAAGACCTCCTGATGGGCGTCGTCGAGCTGGGCCTCGGCGACCCCGAGGTTGGCTAGAACGACCCAGATGTAGCGGTAGCAAGCGCGGTGCATCTGCGCGAAGCCGCGGATGCTCCCGAGGTCGTGGCGCTCCCCCTCACGGAGGCGCGCACGGGCGGACCGATGGTTGATGTTGTCGCTGCCCACGTTCTTCTAGGGATTCTCCGCCTCGGGCCGAATCTGGTCGACGAGGCGAAATTCTAGCCCGAGCAGCGCCCGCCCATTGGCGAGCGCGGTCTCATAGAGAATCTCCGGGCCGTAGACGTAGCGCTGGCGCGCGAGCGGAGCGACAACCTCGAGGCCGACGACCAACGCGATCCTCGGCGCCAGGGTGATCGCGAATGAGGTGCTGACACCAGCGGCGAGCCAGAGATCGCGTGCCCCCTGGTCCTCGGCGTCGCCAAACCCCGCGGCCTGAAGTCCACCAACCTCGAACGCGCCGCAGATCGGCACCTCGACGCGACCGCGCCGGAGGCTGACGCACGCCGCCAAGTGGGCGTAGCCGAGCTGGATCCGCCCGCCGCGAGCAAAATTCGCGTCGTTCCCGATCGCGCGCGGCGGCAAGTAGCGTCCCTCCGCAACCCATCGGAGGCGACGCCCGAGCCAGCCGGCGACTCCTAAGCGAACACCAAACGAAGCGCCCGCGAGCCCGCCGATATCCGCGAGCCCGCCGGTCGTGAGGGCGAACGCCCGTCGGTGCCGAGGCGACCGCGTCTGGGCTGGTGGCGGGACAGGCCCGCTGACCTCGTCCGCGCTGGCATTCAGTGCAGTCCTCTCAACAGGTTCACTTGCAGGCCGCCCTACCTGCCCTTGCACGGCGAGCGGCTCGGGTTGTGGCGGCTCAATCACTGCGATCACCTCGGGCTTGGGCTCGAGCTTGGGCGTCGTCTCTGAGTCCAACTCTGCCGCCTCCCCGCGTGCCTCCTCGGCAAGCACCGCGAGAAGAACGAGCACCGCCTCTGCGAGTTCTTCACAGGTCGCGGCCTCGAGATGACGCCGCTCGCCCTCATCGCCCCATCGGATTTTTAGGTCGAGCACCCAACCATCCGCCACCGGCGACACGTGAGCGTCGGCCAGGACGCTTAGCTCGGCATCACCGACGAGCGCGGCCAGACGCGACACAACCTCGGCCTCGCTCGGACAGTGCCCCGCCGGAGCCTCCCAGTGAAGACCGCCCTCGGGGCTCGAGCCCGGCAACGCGAGGCTCGCGAGCAACAACATCTGCGGGAGCACGGGCGACAATAGTACGCGCGAAGCCCCGCACACCCAGGGTGAAGAAAACGAAGAAAACGAAGAAAAGATCGCGATCGGGTGACCGGATAAGGCACGCGCCGGAGAAGACCAGAGATGCCATGCAACCGAACCGACTCCGACTCATGTCGCCGCTCGCGCTCGCCCTCGCGCTCGTCGCCCCGGCCTGCACCCTCAAGATCACCGACTTCAAGGAATCGACGACAAGCGCGACGACTGCGGTCACCGACTCCGACGGTAGCAGCTCCTCCGGCAGCAGCTCCTCCACCGGCAGCACAACCGACAACACAAGCACCGAGGGTGGCGTGACGACGAATGCCACCGATGACACGACGACAAACGGGACCACCGGCAACGGCGGCAACTTCCCGGCCTGCCACGCCTATACCCAAGACCCCGAAACCGGCGACGCCGATGCCTGCGCAGCCGAGCTTGGCTGCGCCGACTTCACAGACTCCGTCGACTGCCAGGAGGTCAGCTACTACAACGAGGAGGCTCAAAGCAGCGTCGAGTGTCGTTGGGGCACACTCCTCACCGAAGGGACTTACATCGAAGCCGAGCAGATCTGCGACGGCAACATTATGGACGTCTGCCGGGCCGCGGTCTTCCTCGGCGAGGGCGGCCCGCCGTGCGAAGGTTTCTACCGCGTCCCAGGCGACACCCTCGAGGTACTCAACCTCAGCTGCAGCACGCCGATCACCGGCGATTGGAGCGAGTGCTACAGCGAAGGCGGTGATTCGGAGTTCCCGCCCTGTGACCACTGCTTTCCGCCATTTCCCTAGGGACGGATCGTCGCGACTATCGCGATAGAAACAGATCTTCAGTTGTCGCCCACTCGAAGTCTCAATTGACATCGAGCACCTATGCGCCGCAACATTCGGCCGATGCCCTCTATTTTCATCAGCCGACGCCCGCGCGCGCATGGGCGTCGAGCAACGCCTGGGTGTCATCCTCTTGAAACCAGTGCTCTGACCACGCCGGCTCCAGGCCCTCGAGGTCGACCGTACCGTCCATGGTCTCGACCCGATCGTGCGACCGCCGGACCTCGGGGGAGTAGCGCACAAGAAAAGTGTAGCGCCCCCGGTGCAGGGCGTAGATCTGTGCGGTCTTCGGGTGCACGCAAATGTTGTAGATCGACAGGGAGTACTTGGCCGCAGCTGGCAAGTCCGCACCCGCACACTCGAAGAGCTTTTGCCCGCCTTCATCGAAACCGCAGTCGACCCAAGGACGCAGCTTCAGCGGCACGCTTAGATCCTGCTTCAACCACTTCAACAGGGCCCGGTTCGCAGGCTCAGTGCGGATTCGTTCCTCGAAGGTCGTCACCCCGCCACTCTACGCGCAGCAACCCCAAAGGCGTACACTCCAGAGAGCGAAAACCTCGCGAAAAACGCCAACCGGTTGCCAAGCCGTTGCCAAACCGGGCCCTACCCCCGCTCCGCCGCGGACCCGCCAGGTCCGCCACCTCCCCCCGAATATCGCCCGTATCCGTGGTGTAGCGCGCTACCAGCGTGTTATAGACATTTTCAGAGGAGCGCTTTAGGGGCAGCACGAAGTTGAAAATCGACACCCTCAATGCCGCCAATTGCCGCGAATACGCGGCCCCAGCGTCCGCCCATTAGGCTCCTCCGGTTCTTCTCCAATCGCGATGTGAGCGCCTCTCCTCGAGCGCCCGCGCGGCGTTGCGCAGGTCAGACTTGCGCGCGTTATGGAGATATCGCTCCGTGGTGACAATCGAACTATGCCCGAGCAGAGCCTGCAACGTGCGCAATGAAACACCGGCCTCGAGGGCATCCGTGGCGTAGGTGTGACGGAGTGTGTGAATACCTCGTGTCACCTGCGCCTCTTGCCAAATCGGCTCGAACCACTGCGTCAACGTTTGGTTGGTTTTAATATATGTATTTTTATAGGTTGTGAGCACATACTCATGCTCTCGTGGCCATGCCTTCAACGCATCATACAGGCGTCTCGTAAGCGGTAGGTGACGGACACGATGGTGCTTGGGGGGACCCTCAATGCCCTTCCAAACTCGATTCTGTACCACGATCTCTCGCCGAGCGAGATCGATATCCTGCCAACGGAGACCGATGATCTCGGAGTTGCGGAGGCCAACATCCAGACCTAGCAGGGCAACCAGATAGTATCTGTGCCCTCGACGCGCCGCCGCGATGAGCAAGCGCCGTGCCTCTGCGCCGCTGAGGGCCTTCATCTCATTCGTCGACGCTTTCAGTCGCTTGATCTTTGGTGGCGCCTCGATCAACCCCCAGTCCGCCGCAACCCGCAACATCGTCGCGAGCTGGTCGCAAACCTTATTAAGAGTACTCGCGCTCAGTCTGGCCCGTGCGGCTCGAATTTTTTGAAACTCCGCGGGGCCGATTCTATCTAGACGCATCTCACCGAGCAGGGGCAACAAATGGGCTCTTAGGCCCTTCTCTCGACTCTCAAGGGTCGCAGGACTATGGCGATTTGCGATCACATACTCGCTCATCCAGCGCTCTGCAAACTCGCGAAACCGCGGCGCCCTCGACCGACGGGCAGGCTCATGCGCCAGCATCTCTTGCCCACCCAGGGGGGCGCTCTCGGCCGCAAGCCCGGCGAGTAATGTCTTCGCCCGTTCCCGAGCCCAGCGCTCCGTCGCTTGACGAGAACTCATCGGCGAGCACCAACGCCTCCGCAGTCTCATGCCATTAACTAGCATCGAGACGTCGGCTTCCAACTTGCCCGGCGATTTTTTGTAGGGCCGCACGACGATCTTCATGATCATCGCCACTGGCGATGGACTCGATCTGCGCGCCTCTGTGCTTGGCCGCTCACAAGCACTGCACGATTCGCTGCTAAAAGACCCGCTCCGGCCTCTCTCGCGGCTCATGCGACCACCCTCCACAGATTCGCCCATCCGCCCATTTTGACCCCGCAGAAGCATCATCCCACGGAGGTCTCGGCATCTGCACAAATCTTAACGCGCGGGTCACTTATGCCCACCACAGCGCGCGAGTTATGGCATTTCTCTAACTCCCTGGGAATACATGGCCGAATTCAGCCATGTAACCCGTAAATCGAGCATCTACTTCCGCACAACCCGTTCCACACACTCCGCCTCATCGGGCCCGCAGTGGTAGCGAACATGGATATGATGGCTATGATTCGCGGCATGAGAGACCAGAGCGCCGCCGGACTGCACGATCGTCTTTACGGCACTTCGATCCGCACCGGCCATGACGGCGCCTTCGACGAGCGCACCCATCAAGCTCTTATCGATAAAGATCCCCTGCACAGCGCCCCCCTCGCGGAGAGAGTCGATCAGCTGCCAGGTCACCGCCCAGTCGACTTCGCTCGAGTCTGGGCGACACCAGGGGGTACCGCAGGCCCCGCAATCACGACCCCGACGGTAGACTCCCCCCTTGATCGGCAACCACAGATCTACATCGCGACCATTTTGATGGGATAAGTGCCTACCGTAGGGCCCGCCCAGCTTGCGGCTGATATCACCGACGATCAGCTCACCTTTATAACCATAGTTACTACGCAGTCGTCTTAGCGCATAATCCAAGTTTTTATATGTATATGCCGATGCGTAGGCATTTATCGAGCAACGAATTTCGTACGATCCATCGTTTTCGAGCAAGGCGCCATCCCGTAGGGACCCTTCATTCGGAGATCCGAGGGCCTCGGCACCCGATTGGAGGATCAGTTGGGGCGGATCATCGCCTTTCCTCGAATACTTTCGCCGAGCCCAGAATTCGAGGGTCTCGCCCTCCGCCAACCTACTTGCACCAAATTGCCGGCGGAGGAACGCAGGACTCTCATCGTAGCTCGCGGCGATACTCTCAACAGTATCACCCTCGACAATGGTGTGTGCGTGCTTGCTCCTCATGATTACGGGCACAGTCGAACACAGGTGAATCGTCGCGCCAAGACGACCGCCGTCGAGATCGTTGGCGCGAATGATCTCCGCTTTTTGCACGCCGTAGTCCAGGGCTAGGCTCTCTAGCGTGTCAATCTCGATAACCTTATGCAACCGCCACTCGCAGGCTGCCGCGGCCTTCCCCGCCGGGTCATTGCCATCGACGCCAGAGCCAGAGCCAGAGCCAGAGCCAGAGCCAGAGCCAGAGCCAGAAGGCACCATAGCCTTGCCCCCATCCAACATCTCGGGTTTCGGCTCGGACTCACTTCCCGCGCCGCAACTCAAATTCAGGGCCGGGGCGAGCAGATATGCAGACAGCAGCAAGCTCGGTACGAGCCCAGCCGCAACAGAGACGAACGCCTGGCGGCGACGAAGGCTTGCTGCACTCGCCTCGACAAAGTCAACGACTTGCTCCTCAAAGGCGACCTGCTCCCTCAGCTCATAGGCATCATCGACGCCCTTTTCGGCGAGCAGACGGCGGCGCTGTTGACCGCGCTCCGACCAGAAGCACGCCTCTTGCCGGAGCTTGCGGTAGCGCTCTCGCTGGCGCTCTTCGTCGCCCTGTGACCACGACTGCGGTCGATGAAAGATACGGCCCGGGACCCTGTCAACATCGAACTGGGAGTGGCCGCGCAGGAGCTCGATCAGCGAGCTGCCGATTTCGATCTGATCGCCCTCTTGAAGAGGAGTCGGCTCAAAACATCGGCGACCGTTGAGCCGGACTCCAAAACCTCGATCCCGGACGATCATCACCCCGTCCTCCTCGGAGATCCGGCAATGATGCGAGGCGACGTTGGGATCCCTGAGCACGACGTCCGAGCTAGCATCACGACCGATTCGCAGCTCACGATGGCCGAACTCGACATCGTTCGACTCGCCGGATTCGTGATGCCTTGCAGACCAGCCGGTGCCCCCAGTCGCCCACAGCGAGAAGGTCTGCTCACGACCATCAAAGTCGACGATGCGGAAGGTACGTACTCCCTGAGAGAGGCTCCCCCCCCACTTTTTTTTCATCTAGAACTCACGATGATGACAAGACCGATGAGGACAACCACGAGACACACGATGTTGATCACCAGGAGCTTTTTTTGCGATGACCACCCCCGCAACCACAGGGGTAGGACCATCTTCTCGGGCGCCTGTGGTGCTCGATGGTCGACCGCCTTCGGGAGCAGGGGCCGAACTCCTAGGCCGGGGCAAATCGTCGCCCCCGTGTCATCGCCGCTCGCGGTGTCATCGACCGATCTCTTGCGGGGCACGAGGGTCGTGGTTTCGAGGAACTCCGGGGCACCCATTCGGAACGCCTCTGGGAGCACCGTCACACCGCTCTCAGGTACCATCGTCTCGCCAGCGAGCACGACAGTGTGTTGCTGAACCTGCGACGGCTGCGCGCCTCCCAGCACAACCGTGTGGTTGGACTCTTTAGATCCTGGCCCCGAGGGCAGGTCGTGCGTCGCCGAGGAATGGATAAAAACAGCCGTCTGACCGTCTTCTTCTTGTCCTTCTTGTCCTTCTTGTCCTTCTTG
>CAYYUP010000014.1:0-10128 GCA_964474905.1 uncultured Nannocystis sp.
AGGTATATGGAGGCTTGAAGCGCTCCGCGATGCCCCTATGTGCGGCTCCAGCTCGCCGGATCCTGGCGGAAAAAAGCGGCGAGCTCGGCGTAGAGTTCGGGGTGACGGCGGCGCATCGGGATCGGTTGTTCGAAGAACATCTCGGTGATCACAGCGAAGAACTCAGCCTCGTTGGTCGCCCCGTAGGCGTCGATATCGCTGCGACGCCCGCGCTGGATGTTGGCCCGGAGGACTGCGTATTCCTCGCTTAGGACGGCGCCCCAAGAGGCATAGCGGGCGCGCTGGCGAAGGCGGGGGGTGCCATCCATGGTGCCGCCCTCGCTGTCTAATTGGTGGGCGAGCTCGTGCAGGGTGACGTTGTCGCCGTCACTCGGGTTTCGGGCACCCGAGAGAACGTGATCCCAGGAGAGAATCACCAGGCCGCGGGTCCACGACTCGCCCAGATGTACCCGCCTGCCGGCGCTGACGATGAAACCGTTGTTCTCCTCGCGTTCGACCTCCACCGCGCTGGGATAGACCAGGATCACGTCCAGGCGCGGGTAGATGTCAGTCTTGCGGTGCAGGAGCAGCAGACAGGCCTGACCGGCGATGGTCACCCGGACCTCGTCGTCGATCTCCAGGCCGCCGCAGCCCTCGAAGCTCTTCTCAGCAATGAAGATCGCAATGAGCGATTCGAGCTCACCACGATCGGCATCGCTGATGCGGCCAAAGAAGGGCAGGTTTCTCTGGAGAATCGCCCGCCACTTTGGCGGGAAAGGCTGACGGCGGAGACGTCGTCGACGGAGGCGCTTGAGGATCCCGAACATCGAATTTTTCTCGGTATGTAGGGTTCAGCGCTCAACAGAGGGCATGGGCTCGGATGCGTGATCAGGGGCTGTGCGAGCGTCGTCGGTCGTAGGCGTACTGCTGCCGGTGTGCCTGTCGGAGGTCGGCAGTGCGTCGTTTTGCGGGGCAGTTCCAGGGGCGTCCGTGGGGGGGGGGATAGGCGAGATGTCTGATGAGGCAGGTCGATCAAAGCGTCGTCTGGCCTCGGCGTAGACCCGATCAAAGGCGGCCCGATCGCCGCTGCGCTGGAGGTGTTGCAGGTAGGCCTGGTAGACCCGAGGCTCGTCGGGAGTGACCTCGATCATCGTCGGTAGGACCGCGGCTGCGATCGCGGGATCGGCTGCGGCGGCTGCGTAGAGCAGCCCTCGGGCGGGGGGGAACGCGGGATCGGCGGAGTAGGCCGCGAGGTAGGGGGCGATCTCCGGAAGCCCAAGCGCCGCATCACCCCGGTGAGCGCGACCGATTTCGCCGCGCAGGTAATGATCGAGGGCAGTGCGGTAGGACCTCGAGGTATCGATGAGCTTGGTGACCGCTGCTGGATCGCCGCGCAGCAGTGAAGCGTCGAGCGTTGCCCGGAGGTCGAGGATGCGCGCGAGATTGTCGGCCCCGAGCGTGTCGTCGGCGGAGTAGGCCGCACGGGGGGCGGAGAAGACGACCAAGGGCCGGAGGTCGCGGTTTAAGGGACCCTCACCGCCGAGCGTCGCCAGGCCCTCGGGGCCCAGCAGATAGGAGGCGAGCAGATCGCGGGCGTCATTGATCGTCAATCGCGGCGTCTGCAGCCTGGGAGCGAGCGTCTCTAGATCGATCGCGAAGCTGGCACCATCGGTATCTGCACGTATGCCGACGAGGGCGAGCGCGGGTGTCTGGGCGTTGTAGATCCCGAGGAAGGCGTGGGCGTCGTCGAAGACCGCGAGGAAGGTGCGGAAGATCGCGGCCAGGCTCGCCTCGTCGAGCTGGTGCAGCGGCAACCACTGGCAAAAGAGGCCGCCGGGGGCCAGATGCTCGTGGATCGCCGAAAAATGCTCGACCGTGTAGAGCGAGCCGGCGCCGTCGCGGCCGGGGTGAAAGAGGTCGCCGACGATCACCGGCAGCGCTGTTCCCTCGGGCATCGCCGCGATCGCTCGTCTTGCGTCGGAGCTGTGCAGCTCGAAGCGCGGGTCGTCGTAGAGTCGGTTGTTGATCGCCTCGAAGTGGGGCAGCAGTTGCAGTACCTCGGGTACCAGCTCGATGCCCTCGACCCGACGCACGACCGAGCTGTCGAAGTCCGCAGCGGCGCCGACTGTTGCACCCGCACCAACGCCGAGGAAGAGCGCCTCGCTGGGGTCCTTGGCGATCAGCAGCGGAAGGTGTCCCATGCGGCGCTCGCCGAAGGAGCGGGCGCCGCCCATGCGGAAGTGCTGACCGACCTGCAGGCGGCGCAGCGGCAGCGCCTTTGGATCGGCGGCCGCGGCCTCGAATTCGCTGACCGTGATGACGCCGTGCAGGGTCTCGCGACGCTCGATGATGTTCCAGCCCTCGTCGTCGTCGATGAGCACCAGCGAGACCGGGCCAAGGGCGGTGGCGCCGACCACCGCGAGCACACCGACGATCAGCCATTTTGTGGGAAACCGGCGCACCCAGCAAAAACCCAAAAACAGCGCCAAATAGGCATAGGCGACCATGTACAGTGAATCACTGTAGCCATAGGTGGGCATCGCCAGGAGGCCGAAGACAAAGGGAGCGAGAGCCGAGCCGAGGGTATTGAGAGCGTAGATCCGGCCCGCGCCGCGGTCGCTGACGAGGCCGATCACGTGGCTAAAAAATGCGCCCATCAGCGCCGCTGGCAGGGCAAAGACAACGCCCGCGATCATCAGTTCGCCGGTCGCCGCCCGCACGAGGCCGGCGCCCTTGGGGATCCACGCGAGTGCCAGGGCCGGGCTTTGGCCGAGGCCGATGGCGGCGACGACGACCGAGCCGGCGAGTGCGAGCAAGAGGCCGGCGATCACCGTTGCCGGTCGACCACGGGTCGCCCGCTGTGCCAGACGTTGGTAGATCGCGGCCCCGATCGCGGTCGCCAAGAGGTAGACCGCGAGCACGTTGGCGAAGGTGAAGATCGTATTTTCGAGGCGCTGGCTGAGGATCTGCAGGCCGACGATCTCGAGGCCGACACCGACGAGGCCGCCACCAAAGGCGAGGGCGAAGAGCGGCCAGCGCTCGACGAGCAGGTCGGGATCGGGATCGCCGGAGGTGTCGATCGTCGGCGTGTTGCTGCTTGCGTGGTCGATGCCGGGGGCAGACCTGTCGGCGGGCAGACGTCGGCCCCAGAGGTGGGCAAGAGCCGCTGCCGTGAGTCCCAGAGCGGCCAGCGCGAGAGCACCAGCGCGAAAGCCGAGTGCCGGTAGAAGCACGTAGACGGTACCCAGCACCCCGGCGGCGGCCCCCAATGTATTGGCGGCGTAGAGGCGACCCAGCCCCCGTGGACCGCCATCCGCGGGGTGAGCTCGTCGCTGCGCCGCGACCAGGGCCGGCAGCGTTGCGCCGAGACAGAAGGTGCCCGGCAGCAGCAGTACGGTCGCGACCAAGAGTGAGAGCACAAGGGCGGCGCCGCTTTGGTTGTCGCCGGCCAAAGGCCCGAGCATCGCCGGTACTTCGGCGGCGACCCAATGCAAAAGATCCGGTGAGAGCAGGGCGAAGATCGCCGCTGTGATCTCGAGGATGACAAAGAGGCGCAGCGGCGATGGGCCCTCGGCAGCTCGACGGTGGAGGAGCGCGGCGCCGAGGGCCATGCCGGCGAAGAAGCCCGCGAGCGTGCCGTACACGCCGAGGGTCTCGTGACCTAACGTCAGCGCTAAGAGTCGGGTCCAGAGCAGCTCGTAGCCGAGGGCCGCGGCACCGGAGAAGACAAATGCGATCAACAGCAGGTGATCGCGGGGCGACCTCTCGGGTGGCGCCGACATGGCCGCGAGCATACACGTGTCTGCCTGCAGGCCTGCAACGAGAGGCGAGAAATCGTAAGTGTTCTCACTTGTCGTTGAAGGGCTTGCGCGACCACTCTGCGCTGCTCTTGGTCGCGGCTGACTACCATGACGACATCAGGCGGCCGGTCGTCGCCGGGGAGCAATGCACGTGAAGATCGCAGTCATCGGTGGGGGCCCGGGCGGGCTCTTTGTCAGCGTCCTGCTCAAGCGGGCCTTCCCAGACGCCGCGATCACGGTCGTCGAGCGCAACCGGCCCGACGATACCTTTGGTTGGGGCGTCGTCTTTTCCAAGGAGACCTTGGGCAACATCGAAGCGGCTGATCCCGAGTGTTTTGCCCGGATCACCGAGGCATTTGCCTACTGGAACGACATCGACACCCATTTTGCGGGTCGGGTGATCCGCTCCGGTGGCCACGGATTTTGCGGCCTCGCCCGCCGCCGCCTGCTGCAGATCCTCCAGGAGCGTTGCACCGAACTCGGTGTCAACCTGCGCTTTGAGACAGAGTGCGAAAGCCTCGATGAGTTCGCCGACGCCGATCTCATCGTCGCTGCCGACGGCATCAACTCCAAGGTCCGCGAGGCCCACAAAGATGTGTTTAAGCCGACCGTCGAGCCCGGCACCGCCAAGTTCATCTGGTTGGGCACGCATCGGCGTTTCGAAGCCTTCACCTTTATCATTCGCGGCAACGACGACGGCCTCTTCCAGGTGCACGCCTATCCCTTTGATGACAAGACCAGCACCTTCATCGTCGAGACCGACGAGGCGAGCTGGCGGCGTGCGGGCCTCGATAAAATGTCGGTCGACGAGGGCGTTGCCTACTGCGAGCGTCTCTTCGCCCCAGAGCTCGACGGTCAACCGTTGATGACCAACAAGTCGGCGTGGATCTCGTTTCGCACGGTTAAGTGCGAGGCCTGGTCGCACGACCGCATTGTGCTTATCGGCGATGCTGCGCACACGGCTCATTTCTCGATCGGCTCGGGGACAAAATTGGCGATGGAAGACGCGATCGCCCTGGTCGATGCGCTCGGCCGCGAAGAGACGATCCCCGCGGCTCTCTCCGCCTATTACGACGCCCGCTGGCTCGATGCCGCCAAGCTCCAGCGGGCCGCCGGTGTCTCCCAGCGTTGGTTCGAGGAGATCGGCCGCTACCGCAATTTTGATCCCGAGCAGATGGTGGTGTCGATGATGACCCGCTCCAAGCAGGTCACCTACGACAACCTGCGCATGCGCGACCCCGAGTACGTGGCAGGGCTCGATCGGTGGTTTGCCGCGCAGGCGGGTGTCGCCGAGATCGAGCCGCCACCGCCACCCATGTTCACGCCCTTTAAGCTCCGCGGCATGGAGCTGCGCAATCGGGTGGTTCTCTCGCCGATGTGCATGTACTCGGCCGAGGAGGGCACGGTTGGTGATTGGCATCTGGTGCACCTAGGATCGCGGGCGCTGGGTGGCGCGGGCCTGCTGATCGCCGAGATGACAGCGGTCAGTGCAGAGGGTCGGATCACGCTTGGCTGCGCCGGTCTCTACACATCGGAGCACGGCGTTGCGTGGCGGCGGATCGTCGACTTTGTGCACCGCGAGAGCGCCG
The DNA here is from genome assembly GCA_964474905.1 of uncultured Nannocystis sp. Lineage (GTDB taxonomy): Bacteria > Myxococcota_A > Polyangia > Nannocystales > Nannocystaceae > JADJRG01. The sequence goes on from CAYYUP010000014.1 coordinate 5,369, forward strand.
CGAAGATCGGCGTGCAGCTCGGGCACGCGGGCCGCAAGGGCTCGGCCAAACGGCTTTGGGAGGGCATGAACGACCCCCTGCCCGAGGGCCAGGCCTGGCAGTTGCTTGCGCCCTCGGCGATGCCGTGGTCACAGGGCAGTCCGACGCCCAAGGCGATGGATCGCGCTGACATGGACCGGGTGATCGGCGAGTACGTGCGGGCCACCGAGATCGCCTGCATCGCTGGTTTTGATCTCATCGAGGTGCACATGGCCCACGGCTATCTGCTCGCCGAGTTCATCTCGCCGTTGACCAACCACCGCCAGGATGAGTACGGGGGATCGATCGAGGATCGCATGCGCTTTCCCCTCGAGGTGCTGAACGCCGTGCGGGCGTCTTGGCCGGAGGAGCGACCGATCTCGGTGCGCATCTCGGCCACCGATTGGGCCCGGGGCGGTCTCACCGAGGCGGAGTTGATAAAGGTCGCGCGCCTGCTCAAGGCGGCCGAGGTCGACATCATCGACGTCTCCACCGGCGGCACCGTACCGGAGGGCGAGCCCCTCTACGGGCGCATGTTCCAGGTCCCCTTCAGCGATCGCATTCGCAACGAGATCGGCATGCCGACGATGGCGGTCGGCAACATCCAGGACTGGGATCATGTCAACACAGTGATCGCCTCTGGGCGCGCCGATCTCTGCGCTCTCGCGCGGCCCCACCTCGCCGATCCCTACCTGACTCTTCGGGCTGGTTTTGAGCAGGACTACGAGGGGCCGGCCGCCACCTGGCCGTTGCAGTACGGGCCCGCAACCTCGTCGATGCGCAAGCCGAAGGGCTGAAGTTTGGCGGGCCGCGACGAGTTATCCGCCCGCGAGTTAGCCCCCGCGAGAGTGCGTTTTATCGGCATGCAGGGGGGACGCCGTCAGGGGTTGATCCCGTAGAGAACCCGCCAGACCGGCATGTAGAGGTAGTTGTCGTCGCCGTCCTTGGGCGAAGTGCTACCGGCCTGAACCGCGGTGTGGCCGCTTTGGGTCATCGCGGAGCTCCGCAGGCGGTGGGAGTTGCCGTAGGGCGGCTCGGCTCCGTCGACGGGCGTGGGTTCTCCGGGCAGGTTCATATCGGCGAAGGCCTGGAGGTGACCGGGGTGTTGGCTGTCGTCGGTGTGGGTGAAGGCGTAGAAACGATCGACCTCGGTCGCGGGCTGTCCTTTGAGCCAGGCCTGACTGGTGTCTAAGGGACCCGAAAGCATGACCACGCGGTCGACCGAGCGGTTCATGCCGACGACCCCTGAGGAGCTTGCGCCGTGGGAAATCCCGGAGATGATGATCCGGTCCCAGCGCGGCGACTCGCCGTCGAGGTAATACCCCCAATCACCGCCAGGGTGCATCTCTTGCAGGTATTGGAGGCCCCTGACGATCCGCCGCTCGGCGCTGTTGGGGGGGCTGATGTCGATGAAGTCGTGGTGGTCGACGCCCTCGAAGGCCTCGAGCCGACAGCCGCCGATGTCATCGCCGCAGTTGCCGATGCCATAGTCTGAGCGGTAGCAGGGCGAGAAAACGTGCAAGCCCATGCCGGCGAGTAGCTGGCCATGCGCTTTGGAGCCGCAGATCGTGGGCGCGCCCGCACCGTGCAGATAGACAACGAGCTTGCCCACCGGCGTGACCTGAGTGTCGAGGTAGGCCAGCTGCGGGGCGAGTACTTCACTGGCTTCGGGGTCGGCCTGGTCGGCTGTGAACTCAAAACTGTAGAGCTGCGGATCGTCCAGGTCGACCATCGGCCCGATCTCACCGGTGGTGCTGCCGGTACCCGTGGAGGAGGTGGTGCCGGTGCCTGTGGAGGTGCTGGTACTGGTATCGCTGTCGGTCTCGGGACTGGTACTGCCGCTCGAATTCGAGGTTGTAGTTGTAGTTGTAGTTGTAGTTGTAGTTGTCGCCGTGCTCGAACTCGAGGTGGTCGTCGTGTCGGTTGAGCTTGTGCTTGTGCCCGTCATGGTTCCGGTCGAGGGCGAAGAGTCACTCGCGCTCGCATCCACGAAGGAACTGCAGGCGAATACGAGGGGCATCGAGAGGACAAGCGCGAGCGTCGAGCGGGCCATGACGGCAGGATCCACCTCTCGACAGCACCGGTCAATGGCATCGCTTTGTGGGGCTCAGCTCAGCTCGAGGGGCCCGGGCGACTCAGGCGACTCAGGCGACTCAAGCGACTCAGGCAGTCCAGGTGGCCCTGCGAAGGCCGCGCGTGCGGCCTCAACCTCGGCGAGGATTGTGCGCGCGTGGGCGAGAAATCGGCTGCCTTCGGGCAGCAGCTGCATGCCTCGAGGTGTCCTGCGAAAGAGCGCCGTGCCCAGTTCGTCTTCGAGGTTGCGGATCTGTCGGCTCAGCGGCGGCTGCGAGATGTGCAGGCGACGGGCGGCGCGGCTGATGTGCTGCTCTTCGGCGACCGCGACGAAGTAGGCGATCTGCGTCAGGCTCACGCCTAGAGCCTACCAGCCTCCGGCGCAGGCCGTCATGCCATCTCGACTAGAGCGGACAGCGTTGACGGGGCCGGTTAGATCGAGAAGGTATTGGTCATGCGAGCGCCCCGCGGGGCATGCTTGAGGCGTGCCGATCAACATCTACTCGGAGCTCGAGATCGCGGGTATCCGCCGGGCCTCCCAGGTCGCCGCGGCGACCCTCCAGGAGGTCGCTGCGCGCCTGCGACCGGGCATCGCGACCGCGGAGATCGACGGCTGGGTTCGCGAAGATACCCAGCGCCGCGGCGGTCGACCGAGTCAGCTCGGTTATCACGGCTTCCCTGCGAGCGTCTGCACCAGCCGCAACGAGGTCATCTGCCACGGGATCCCGGCACCTGACGAAATCCTGGAGGACGGTGACATCATCAACGTCGACGTGACCACCGAGTTCGAGGGTTTTCACGGCGATACCTCGCGGACTTTTCTTATCGGCGAGGTTCGGCCGGCGGCGCGGCGTTTAGTAGAGGTCACCCGCGCGGCTCGGGATGCTGGTATCCGCGCGGTGCGTCCGGGCGCTCGCCTGGGGGACGTCGCTGCAGCGATCGTCGCCGCAGCGCGGCCGGCTGGCTTTGACGTGGTCGCCAACTACGGCGGTCATGGCATCGGTCGACGCATGCACGAGGAGCCACATGTCTCCCATGTTGGTCGTGCGGGCACCGGTATGCGCCTGCGGCCCGGTATGTGTTTTACGATCGAGCCGATTCTCACCGAGGGCAGCGCTCGGTATCGAGTCTTGGCGGATGGCTGGACGGTGGTCACCACCGACGGGCGCTGGAGCGCGCAGTTTGAGCACACTGTCTGCGTGACCGCGGATGGTGTCGAGGTGCTGACACTCGCGCCCGAGAAGTAGCGAGTCGTTCGTGCGCACCCGCGAGAACGACAAAGGCCACCGCAGGGGTGGCCTCTGGCGGTTGGTTGCGGCCTGTGTCAGGAGCAGTTGCCACCGGTGCAGGTTTTTTTGCAGCCGCTTTTGCAGCTGCGGCTGCAGTCGCCGCCGGTGCAGGCGAGCACGCAGTTGCTGCCCGAGCAGGTCTGTGCACAGTCGCCGCCGGCACAGGAGAAGTTGCACTTACCGCCCTTGCAGGACTGCTTGCAGTCGCCGCCGGCACAGGTGAAGTTGCAGCCGCCCGCGTCGCAGCTCTGGTTGCAATTACCCTTTGGACAGGTGCGGCTCTTGCCGCTGCCCTTGTTTGCGCTGCCGCTGCCCTTGCCTGTGCTGCCGATGCCGCCAGCGACCGTTCCGAGGCCGGGAACGTTGACGCTGCCGTCGGCGCCGACCTTAACGCCGCCAGCGTTGACCGATCCATCCTTGCCGACCTTGACGCTTGAACCGTCTGCACCCCGGGCGTTGACCGAGCCGTCCTTGCCGACGACCGCGCTATTGCCATCCGCGCTGTGGGCGTTGACCGAGCCATCCTTGCCGACGACCGCGCTGCTGCCATCCGCGCTGCGGGCGTTGACCGAGCCGTCCTTGCCGACGACCGCGCTGTTGCCATCCGCGCTGCGGGCGTCGACCGAGCCGTCCTTGCCGAGTTTGACGGTGTTGCCCTTGCCGTCGGAGATGACACCGTTGGCGCCGACAACCGCCCCGTTGGCGCTCACCGAGGCTCCGTTTTCGCCGGCCACGACCTGGGCGCTGTCGGCTGAGACCTTGACCTCTTCGGTCTTATCGCCTGAGTCGCAGGCGATAAGGCCCAGGACGAGGGCTAGACCCATGATTTGAGTGACCCATAACTTCATGCGTTGTTCCTCCGACGAGCGGTGCTCATCGCCGGGAAACTATCACACTTCCCCAATGCGCATCGGCGCGCTGGCGCTCCGAGGGCGTTCTCAATGAGTACTGTGTGGTTGAGTCAGCGCGCTGTGGCCACGGATGATCCGAACCTGTGGACCTGCAGAGGATGTCGAGATCGCTCGAGTGCAGGAAGGCGATCCTGTCGTCCCGGAGCAGCCGTCGTAAAACCTGGTGATGCGCGACCACGAGCGCACAGCGTCCCCCTGGGAACAGGCGGAGCTGGTGAGCGCGTCGACGGCAGGCCCGCGCGTGGGCGGCGACGAGGCGGGGGCGCAGGACCTCCGGGGCTGCGCGCACGCAGCGAAGGAGTGGATCGCCGCGTGTTTCCTCGGACCAGCGCATCGGTGGTCGTGGGGGACGGCGTCGGCCGCCGCCGCTTTGGAAGAGTTGCGCGCCGCGTCGAGGTTGATGGTGGCGTGGCCGGAGCGATGGCGGAGTGATCGGTCGAGGGGGTCGGCACTGCGCACGATCGCCGCC
>CAYYUP010000014.1:10228-11389 GCA_964474905.1 uncultured Nannocystis sp.
GGAGCGATGGCGGAGTGATCGGTCGAGGGGGTCGGCACTGCGCACGATCGCCGCCGGGCGCGAGCACCTCTGGTTTTAGGCAGCGCTCTGCGCCCTCGAGGTAGTAGCTCCCGGAGAAGATCGCCGGTTCGCGTCGAGGATCACAGGCACCGACCGAGAGCACATCTGGCGGGCCGTCGCTGCGACACCCACGGCTGTGCCCCCGCGGATGCCAGCGCTGCAGATAAGTGCGGCCTTGTGAGTGTCGTGTCCATCGTCGTCAAAGGCTCGACGCAGCGGTCTGGCGACGGCGCTTTCGTCGACAAAAAGAAACTCCGCCACCCGCCCGCGGAGCACGGGATGGCGTGACAGTGAAGCGCGGTTTTTGGAGGTCATTCGGTGGCTATCGGTGTGTCGATAGATCTTGGGTCGTCGCTCGATCTCAGGCGCGGTAGGGATCGACGCGTTGGCCGTGCAGGGCTCGCTCAAAGCGGTAGAGTTCGTGCATTGCCCGGCAGAGTTCGCCGAAAATCCGCTCGCCGTTGGGGGCGGCGGGGAAGAGGTTTTGCTCCCAGGGGTCGGTCGTGCGATCAAAGATCCCAGTGCGGAAGAGAACCCCGCGGAAAGGGCGGAGCGAGAGGCCAAGGGCGCGGAGAACCTCCAGGTCCGACTGGGCGAGCGCGCGAAAGGAACTGAGCCACTCCCAGAGCGCCAGCCGGGCCTCGCAAAGCGCGAGATCGGTTTCGCTGCAGCGTCGACGCCGACTCCAGGGGGTGTCGCTGAGCAGCGGTTCGGAGTAGCGGCGAAGCGGCGTCTCGAGCTGGAGACGAACGGTGCGGGTGTGGCGGGCGAGGCTCACGAGTGCCGGCGAGAGGTGCTCGGGCGGCGTCGTGCAGGACTCGTCGTCGAGGGCCTGGATTTCGCGCTCCCAGCTCCGTCGTCGCTGCCTGCGACGCCACCAGCGAACCGCGACACCGCTGGCAAGTGCGGCTGAGAGCGCGATTTCGCTAGTCACGTCGACCTCCGGGGTGTGCGGGCGAGGGCATCGCATCTAACCATGGGACGAACTGCGCGAGTGCTCAAGCGGCCCGGCAGCTATGCGCTAAAACACCGCTTGGCAGGCATAGCGGGCGAATTTCGCCAACCGATCCAAGACCCGTCGCATGCCCGGCGCTTCGGTGG
>CAYYUP010000014.1:11489-102158 GCA_964474905.1 uncultured Nannocystis sp.
TGGGGACTTCTCTTTCATGTCCTATCGTGCGCGATGTGGGCTTTTGTTCGCTGTTGAATAGAGTTATTGGGTAATTCTTGTCGATAATTCGAATGGAGACATCGATAGTACTCGTCGTGGAACGCAGGGGTGATGGTGCATGCAGGAGTTCTGTATGTGCATATCGTTCCGATCTGTAAGCAGAGTCTGCATGCAGTCTTCTTAAAAGCGAGCGCGTTGGTGCAGCTTTGTTCGCAACGTGACTCAAACCGGCCTCAAGCCATCGGGGAAAATGTAGTCAGGCACAATAGATCCATGCTCGGGAAGTCGCATACGCGCGGCTCTGTGCATTCGAGCCCTGACAATCGGGCGTCGCCCAAAAAATGTGTCGATCGACCTTTTTGCCGCGCGCGATCGTCGTATTAGAAATTGCCTCCACTTTGGGCGGCTCGCTATTGCTAGACAGGAGAGCAGCAGATGAGCCTCGCGACAAGGGCGGCTCGGCAACTCGCGACGACGACCAAGACGCAGCCGCAGATGCAGGGAATCTCCTCTCGCTGGCTTTCGGAGAGGGCTCAGACAAGGCAACATGAAAAAAGCCCCCTCGCGAGTGCGAAGGGGCCCTGTGTGCCCGAAGAGGGCGCTGCACCTGAGCGTGTTAAGACGCTTTGGATCCGAGCTTCGCGACCGCGGCCTTGACCTCGGCGTAGTCGGGCTCGACACCGGGATTGGGGGCGACCCAGCGGTAGCGGATCACGCCTTCGCCGTCGATGACAAAGACCGAGCGCTTGGCCGCTGTGTAGCCGCTCATGCCGGCGAAATCGTCGTGGGCGACGTCGTAGGCGGTGACTGCAGCGCGAGCGTAGTCGGAGAGGATGTCGAAGTTCAGGCCGTTTTTCTCGGCAAAGGCGGCGTTCGAGAAGGGCGCGTCGACGGCGATACCGAGAACCCTGGCGTGAAGATCGTTAAAGGTCGCGAGCGCGTCGCGGAAGGTGCAGAGTTCCTTCTCGCAGACGCCGGTGAAGGCTGCCGGGAAGAAGGCGAGCACCACCGGCGAGCCGCGCAGCGACTCCAGGTGCACGGCCTCGCGCTTGGTATTGGGAAGAGTAAAGTCGGGGGCTTTGGAACCAACGGTGGACATATTGTTGTCTTCTTGGGAGAGGGGTTGAAGGCGAATTTTGTACGAATAGGGGGCTGCTGGGGGGCTGCGCTAGTGGGAGACCTCGAGAGCGGCCAAGTCGGCCGCGAGCGCGGCCCGTTGTTCGGGCTTTAGCGCGAGCTCTGCTGTGAGCTGTGGGTGGTCGACGCCGATCTTGAGCGGTGTGCGACCGCCGACCGGGAACTTGATGTACTGCACCGCCGAGAGGCGATCGTCACCGACCTGCCGTGGATCCCAGGTGGCGCGCACCTGCTCGCCGCCCTCGACCACGAGGTAGAGGTGTGCGGGCAGATCGAGCCAGGCGCGCAGCTTTTGGTCGCGCTCCTCGGGATCGTCGATGCTGATCAGCAGGCTACAGCCGAGTTCGCCGGGACCGCCCAGGAGTTCGTTGTAGGTCTCGATCTCGTGGAGAATGTCGGACTCGCGGACCAATTGCTCGACGCGGATCATCTCGAGGACCTGGTAGCGGATCGTCGCGTGGTTCTCGAAGAGGAAGGTGAGCACCTCGGCGAGTTCGATCCGGCGCAGCGCCTTGGTTTGCATGATCTCGGTTCGAATCGCCGGTCGGGCGTCGCCGTAGGTCTGGTAGTCGAGGATGTCGCGGCGGGTGACGGGAACAGACATCAGCTCTTTTTCTCCTGCTCGTGCGGGTGGTCTGGGGAGTCCGAGCCAAAGCCATCTTGGCGGTAGGCGCGGGCGAGCACGGTCATCGGGTGCATGGTTCGCACACCGGCGTGCTGCTCGAATTGGAGGGCGGCGAGCGGGCAATCGCTGACCCAGATCTCGGCCTCGGCGGCGTCCATGTCCTCAAAGGCCCGCTTGCCGATCCGCTGCGAGGGTCCAAAACCCTCGGTGGTCATGGCGTAGGTGCCGTTGTGGCCGCAGCACTCCATGACCTGAGAGACAGCACCGACGTTCGGGATTTTTTTGAGCAGATTGCGGGCGCGAAAGCCCACTGCCTGTGCCCGCAGATGGCAGGGCGCGTGGTAGGCGAGCACCTCTCCGGGGCTGCTTTTGAAGTCGGTATTAAAGCGATCTTCGCGGCGGATCGACCACAGGTACTCGCTCGGATCGACGACGGCCTTTGCCAGCGCCTGTGCCCGCTCGCGGTCCTCGGGGGCGACTAGCTCGGGGTACTCGCGGCGCAGCATCATCGAGCAGGTGGGGTTTATCGCCATCACCTTGGCACCCGCGGCGACGAAGGGCGTGAGCACATCTAGGTTGGCCTTGGCCTGACGGCGCAGACCCTCGAGATCGCCGTGCTCCCAGGCTGGCATGCCGCAGCAGTGCAGACCTTTGGCGCAGCGAATGTCGACGCGGTTGTGCTCCATCACTTCGATGGTGTCGCGGCCGAGCTGCGGCTCGTTGTGCTGGACGTAGCAGGTCTGGAAGAGCACGACCTCGCAGTCAGGCGTGTCGCTTATCCGGCCCTCGCGTGTGGCCCAGGCCTCGAAGGTGCGGCTCGCAAACTCGGGCAGCTGTTTGTCGCGGTGGATGCCGACGACCTTTTCGAGGAACCAGCGGTGGAGACCTACGCGGTTCATCACGTTGACCAGGCCTAGGCTCGCGCGCGCGAGCTTGCCGGTGGTATCGGGGTTGCCGAGCACTCGGTCGCGCAGCGTCAGCCCCTCTCGCTTGGCCCGGATCGCCTGGTAGCGATGCACGAGCTTAGGAAAATCGAGCTCAAATTCGTGTTTGTCCCGCGGTGTGTAGGGGCATTGCACCTCGCAGAGCTTGCACTGGAAGCAGGAGTCCATCACCCCGTCGATCTCGCCGCTGTCGAGCTTGGTGACGTCGCCGTCGTGACGCTCGTCGATCAACTTAAAAAGATCGGGAAACGAGTCGCAGAACTTAAAACACATGCGACAGCCGTGGCAGACCTCAAAGACCCGCGTGACCTCCTGCGCGAGCTTGCCCTCGTCCCAGTATTTGGGATCGTTGGGGTCGTAGCAGAGTCCGTCACTCGGCTTGTAAGAGATGTTGATCGGCTCGGACATGTCTCTTTGTTCAGGTCATGAATTGCAGAAAAGGCGGCGCGGTCGTGCAGTTGCACAGCCGGCCGCCTCCTCGGGGTAGACCCCCTAGAAGTGCTCGTCGAGCAGTTTTTGGAAGCGACCCGCGTGGGCTTTTTCGGCCTTGGCGAGGGTCTCGAACCAATCGGCGATCTCGTCGAATCCCTCTTTGCGGGCGGTCTTGGCCATACCCGGGTACATATCGGTGTACTCGTGGGTCTCGCCGGCGACTGCTGCCTTGAGGTTGTCGTCGGTCGGACCGATCGGCAGTCCGGTTGCCGGATCGCCGGATCGCTTGAGATAGTCGAGGTGCCCGTGGGCGTGACCGGTCTCGCCCTCGGCGGTGTCGCGGAAGTTACCGGCGATCTCGGGATAACCCTCGACGTCGGCGACCTTGGCGAAGTAGAGGTAGCGGCGGTTCGCCTGGGACTCGCCGGCGAACGCGGCTTTCAGGTTCTCGTGGGTCTTGCTGCCTGTGAGCTTGGCCATGATGGGACTCCAAATTGTGTGCAGATGGTGCTCCGTACATGGAGCGCGATGCGTCGCCAAAAGTGACGCAAGGTCATCGATATCTAGCACGCTCATTCGGAGTTGGGAGCGTCGACGCGAGGTGCGACTCCGCGAGAAGAACGAGCTTGCTCACGCCTGGGAGCACGACCGGCAGAACTTGTGCCGGAGCTGTGAGCGAGCCTGCGTTTTATACGAACGATACGAACGATGCGCCACGCAGGAGGTCCTATGACTCCTCCATCACGTTGCCCCAAAGCTCCTCCTCGGGGTCGTAGAGGAAGCCGTCGATCTCTGGATCGTTGAGGGCGCGCAGCTCATCGACCGTGCCGACGTAGGGGAAGCGCTTGTCCTCCAGGATCGCCATGCGCTCGCTGACATGCAGGGCGGTGCGCAGATCGTGGGTTGCCATCACCGCTGTGACGTTGAGTTCGCGGCGCAGACGTTTGAGCATGCGGCCGATGATGGTGATGCTCTGCGGGTCGAGGCCGCGGGTCGGATCGTCAAAGAGGATCACCTTGGGCTCAAAGGCGATCGCTCGAGCAAGACCGACTCGCTTGCGCATGCCGCCGGAGAGGTCGGCGGGGTGCAGGTCGATGACTCGCTCGGGCAGGTTGACCGAGCGCAAACACTGGAGAACACGCTCGCGGATCTCGGCGTCGGAGCGCTTTGTATGCTCGTAGAGCGCGTAGCCGACATTGTGAAGGACGGTCATCGAGTCGAAGAGCGCGTCGTCTTGGAAGACGTAGGCGACCCTGCGGCGGAGCTTTAGCAGCTCGTCCGAATCCATCTTGTTGACGTCGCGGCCGAAGGCGGTGACAGTGCCGTGGTCGGGCTCGGCGAGACCGAGCATCATCTTGAGACAGATGCTCTTGCCGGAGCCCGATTCGCCGAGAATGCTGAGAGCTTCGCCCTCGTAGACCGTCAGCTCCATGTCCTTGAAGATCTCAGTCGAGCCGAACGACTTGCAGATCCCCCGCATCTCAAAGATCGGGCGGCGGCTTTGCTCAGCGTCGACCATCGCCGGCGAGCATAGACCTGCGCCTCACAGGCGTACAGCCCGGAGCCGCGCACCCTTGCGCAAACAGGGGGCGGGCGCGCTTCGTGGTGTTGGGGATCGGCGGCGGCTTAGTAAGCCTTGGCGATCAACACCCGTTGCGGGCTTGGTTTGCCGCTGAGGATGCATTTGCCGGGCTCAGGCGCGGGGCCTTGGCCAGCCAGCGGCACGCAGCGGATCGTCGCCTTGGTTTTCTCTTTGATCGCCGCTTCGGTTTCGGCGGTACCGTCCCAATGGCACCAGGCGAAGACGCTCTTGTCACCGGCGAACGCGGCGACAAATTCGTCCCAGGTGTCGAGGGTGACAGTTTGGGCGTCTAGACGCTCACGGGCGAGCCGCAGGAGTTCGCTCTGGAAGGTGAGCAGGCGCTGGCGGAATCCGGCGATGAACTCGGCTTCGGGCAGGAACTCCTTGCCCGTGCCGGCGGCGCTGTCGACCCGCATGCGCACGCAGACCTGACCCTTGGCGATGTCCCGCGGACCGACTTCGATGCGCACCGGGACTCCGCGCCGCTCCCACTCGTAAAATTTGGCGCCGGGGCGGATCGGCCGATCGTCGACGACGATCTCGACGAAGTCGCGGTAGCGGCTGCGCGGCTGCGACATGTCGAGATCGTCGAGCGCCGCCTTGATCCGTTGGGCGGCCTCGAGCACGGCGTCACGCTCGTGGGCCTTGCGAAAGATCGGGATGATCACCGCGTGCACAGGTGCGACCCTCGGCGGCAGCACCAGGCCAGCGTCGTCGGAGTGGGTCATGATGAGACCGCCGACAAGCCGCGTCGACACCCCCCAGGAGGTCTGCCAAACGTAGTCGAGCACACCCTCTTCGCTCTGGAATTGGACGTCGAAGGCGCGGCCAAAGTTCTGGCCCAGATCGTGGCTAGTGCCGGCCTGCAGTGCTTTACCGTCCTGCATCAGCGCTTCGATGCAGAGGCTCGAGAGGGCGCCTGCGAATTTCTCGGACTCGGTTTTGACCCCGCGGATCACCGGCATCGCCAGCACTTGCTCGGAGAAATCGCCGTAGACGTGGAGCATGCGCAGGACCTCGGCGTGGGCCTCGTCGTGGGTTGTGTGGGCGGTGTGCCCCTCCTGCCAGAGGAACTCGGTGGTCCGCAGGAACATGCGTGTGCGCTTCTCCCAGCGCATCACGTTGGCCCATTGGTTGATCAGCAGCGGCAGATCGCGGTGGCTCGAGATCCACTTGGAGAAGTAGTGACCGATGATCGTTTCGCTGGTCGGGCGGATGACGTAGGGCTCTTCTAGGGGCTCGCCGCCGGCGTGGGTGACGACCGCGAGTTCGGGCGCAAAACCCTCGACGTGCTCCGCCTCTTTGGTGATGAAGCTCTGCGGGATCAGCAGCGGGAAGTAGGCGTTGCGGTGGCCAGTGTTCTTAAATCGGGCATCCAGGTCGCGCTGGATTTTTTCCCAAATGGCGTAGCCATGGGGCTTGATGACCATGCAGCCCTTGACGACCTTGGCGGACTCGGCGAGCTCGCCCTCGCGGATGACGTCTTGGTACCACTGGGGATAGTCCTCGGCCCGCGGCGTGATCTTGCCGCCGATGCCTTCGCTTTCCTTCTCTTGATCCTTGCTCTTGCTCTTGCCCTTGCCCTTGGCCATGGGGCGGAGCATGCCCGTCATCGCCCGGCGGATGCAAGCCGCCAGCGCCTGCGGGCCGGTGTCAGGGCAGCGGTGACTCGCACAGCGGAGTGGCCGTGAAGAGGCAGGAGCGGTCGTTCCAGGTATTGGCGAACAGGGGATTTTGCAGCACGCAGTCCTCCGCGTTGTTTGCGTTGTTGGGCTCGCCCGGCGCCCACGGTGCCTGCGATTCGACCAGCGCCGAGCCATTGATCCAGACGAAGCTGCCCTCGACCGCCGTGTCGCTGAGGCCGAGCCACAGGGGCTGTAGGCCCTGCACGAGCATCGAGATGCTCTTGCTCTCGCCGATCGTCTCGATGATCACCAGGTCGCTGTCGCGATTCTGGCAGATCTCGCGTGCTTCATCGAAGGTGCTCTGCTGGGTGCAGATGTGATAGACGCTCGCACCGAGCGCGGTCATCGAGCAGCCCTGGCAGGAGAGGTTGATGGCAGACCACTCGTCGATGAGATTGTTGCAGTTGTTGTCGACGCCGTCGCAGAGTTCGGCGATGTCGGGGTTGATCTTCTCGTCCTTGTCGTTGCAATCGTCGGGGTTGTCGACGTAGCCCGGCGGTGGTTCGCAGGCCATGGTGACGGCGAGCGGATTGCCGAAGCCGTCCTTGTCGTCGTCGATGTACCAGTGTTGTCGAGTGCAGCCAGTGGTGGTCGAGGTCGATTCGCCTGTCGAAGTTGTGTCGCTCGTGGAGGTCGATGCCCGGCTGGTCGAGCCCGACCCTGTTGTCGAACCCGAGTCGGTGGTGGCATTTGAGGTCGACTGCAACGCGGTCGTCGAGGAGGTTGTGCCGCCTGTGAGAGTTGAGCCAGACGATGATGATGCCGAGGTGTCGCTGCCGGTTGGGCGAGTGGCAGTCTCTCGGACTCCGGGGTTGTCGACGAAACAGGCGCTGGAACCGGCAAGGACGAGGACGAGCTGCAAGTTGGTGGAGTAGCTCAGAGCGTCGACAATCTGCACACATTGAGGATAGATGCTTGCCCCGCCGCTCGCGATCGACAATTTGTGTGCTCAATCGGCGAGCATCAGAGCGAATTTGAGATAGCGCCCCTCGGGGAAATGGAGGTAACTCGGGTGGTCCGCCGGCTCGTGACGGCATTCGAGCAGGCGCAGCGGCCGGCGGCATTTTGCAGCCGCTTCGCGGAGTGTGCCGAGGAACATCTCCATGCTGATGTGACTCGAGCAGGAGGCTACGGCCAAGAGCCCGCCGCGGGCGACTCGCCGGAGCGCCTGGCGATGCAGGCGTGTGTAAGCCCGTAGAGCCTTGGTAACCGCCTGCTTGCGCGGTGCGAAAGAGGGTGGGTCGCAGATCACGAGGTCAAAGTTGCGCTCCTGGCCGGCGCAGCGCTCGAGGTAGGCGAAGGCGTCGTCGACCTCGAATTCGTGAGCGTCGGGGCTTAGTCCGTTGAGCGCGAAGTTATCGCGGGCACCGGCGATCGCGGCGGCGGCCGTGTCGACGCTGGTGACCACAGTCGCGCCGCCGAGAGCCGCGGCGAGCGAGAAGCCGCCGGTGTACGAGAAGAGGTTGAGCACCCGGCGCTCATTGGAGTAGCGGCGGATGAGCGCTCGGTTTTCGCGTTGGTCGAGGAAGAAGCCGGTCTTCTGTCCGTGCACCAGCGAGACCCCCAGGTGCATGCCGTGCTCGCGCACTCGGGTCGGCTCTGGCGGCGGCTCGCCGGCCAAGACCCTAGGCGTGGCCAAGGGGCTGGGTTTGGGCGCGCCCTTGCGGCGGCTGCCGGCGACGCCCTTGAGGTAGATCCCGCGGGGTGCAATGACATCGGTGAGCGCCTGGCAGAGGTCTTGGAGGTGCGGCAGCCAGGCCTCGGTGTCGAGTTTGAGCGAGAGGTAACCGGCGTAGTTGTCGACAACTACGCCGGGCAGGCGGTCGCCTTCGCCGTGCAGCAGGCGGTAGGCGTCGGTCGACTGCAGATCGAGCGCCTCTTTTCGGAGCGCGAGTGCGTCGCGGATCCGTTGGCGCCAAAGCTCGATGCCCGGTCGCTCCTCGGCGCGGATGCTGAGCACCCGGAGGGCGATCGCCGAGCTGGCGTCAAAGAGGGCGATCCCGAGGAGGCGGCGCTTGGGGGTCAGGAGCGCGATGAAGTCGCCCGTGGTCGCATCCTGGATCTCCGGCATGGACTCGGCGTAGAGCCAGGGGTGACCGGCGAGCAGGTGGCCGACGAGTCGTTCGGGCACGGAGACGGAGGTCATGGCGCGCGAGCCTACCAGGTGATCGGCGGAGTCGCCCGTCATCCGTTGATTCGTCCACGGAGCGGCGGACCCGAGAACGGGCGAGCCCCGTCTGCATCGCGGACGGGGCTCGGCCTTGGCCCTGCAAGGAGGGCCCAACGTTTGTTTGCCTTACATCGGCAGGACAACGCCACAGCAGTCGGGGTGCGGGACCTCGCCTGTGCACTGCGGGTCGTCCTCGGGGATGCACGCGGAGCAGCTGAAGCGGAAGCGATCGAGGAGCACGCCGCTCGCCAGGATCGTATCGCCCATGTCCGCGAGGAAGAAGAAGACCTCGAGGTCGGTGTTCTCGGTGACCGGCTGGTTGATCCGGACCCAGGTGGTTGCGGCGTGGCCTTCGAAGCCGGTGCCTGCGAGCTGTGGCTCGTTGCAGGAGTAGCCGGGGCCGTTGGAGCCGTAGTTGTTGCAGTTTTTGCCGCCGTTGATCGGCTTGTCGGTCCAGTGCGGGTGCAGGGCGGTGATCGTCGTCGGCAGGTCGCCGATCGTCGAGATGTTGCCGGTGAAGTCCTCGTGGACCTGCCAGGCGACGAAGAGGTCGTTGAAGGTGGTATCGACGTAGGTCGGCCACTCCGAAGAGAAGAAGGCGAAGTCGATGGCGTAGCCCTTCACGCCGCCCGGGGTTTTGGTCTTGAACGAGAAGTAGATCTTGTCGCCCGGGTCGCTGCCGCCCTTTTGCCATTGCGGCAGGAGCACGCCGGAGTCGTCGTCGCCCGGCGCGTAATTCGGGAGGAAGGCGTTGTCGTCGGGGTTGCCGTTGCTGCCATTGCCGGTCTGGGAGCCCGGGTTTTCGGTGACGATGCCCTGGCCGTTGGGAGCGGAGATTTTGCCGCTGCTCAGCATGACAAAGGAGTCGCCCTCTCGCGCCGAGTAGAGCAGTTCGCCCATCTCCATGTAAGTACCGAAGCCCTTGGCGATCTGCCAGGCCGCCGCGTCGGGGGAGGCGAAGTTGGTGTTCGAGATCTGGATCGCCTCGTTGACCTTGTCGTTGCACTGAAGGCCGAGGGCCTTGAAAGGTGCGAGTGGATCGCCCTTGTCGAGGTTCTCGTCGCAGGAGACGTAGTTCTCGGGCTCCTGGCAGAGGGGCTCGGGGGTCGGCGTGCAGTCGTCCTCGCAGCCGTCGCCGTTCTTGAGGTTGCCGTCGTCGCAGAGCTCGTCCCAATCCTGCTCGCCGTCGCCGCAAACGCCGGGCGGGGAGATGGTGCAGTCATCCTCGCAGCCGTCATTGGGCACATCGTTGCCGTCGTCGCACTCTTCGTCGTCGCCGACCGCTCCGTCACCGCAGACGTTCATGATCTCGGTTTTGCAGTCCGCGGAGCAGCCGTCGCCGTCCATCGTATTGCCGTCGTCGCACTCCTCGCCGACATCCTCGTTGCCGTCGCCGCAGGTACCTTGCTGCTCGAGCGTGCAGTTGCCGGTGCACATCGACTCTTCGGTGCCGTTGAGGTCGCCCTCGTCGCATTCCTCACCGGGGTCGAGGGTGCCGTCGCCACAGACGCCACCGGTGGTGGGGTCGGTGTCGGTGGTGGTGTCGGTGGGGTCGGTGTCGGTGGTGGGATCGGTGTCGGTGGAACTCGTGGTGGTGCCGGTCTCGCTGCCGGTGCCGGTTTCGGTGCCAGTGCTGGTCGCCGTGCCCGTGTTTGTTGCGGTACCCGTGGTCGTGCTCGTGGCGTCGCTGTCGGTGCCGCTGTCGGTGTCGGTGTCGGAGGAGCCAACGGTTGTATTGTCATCGCCAACACAGCCGGTGAAGAGGAGGGCGCTGAGGCCGAGGCAGAGACCGAGGCTTCCGGGGATCGAGTAATTCATCGTCATAGTTCTCTCTCTATCGTTTGTGCAGGGTGCAACGCAATCAGGGTGTAGCTGGAGCATCGAGCCTGTCCCGGAGGGCAAGGCGCGTGGTGTCCATGGTTCGACTGTATACCATTTGAACGAGCGTGGACTCAACGCTCGGTCGTGGCGCTATGGATTGCGCGGGTCCGATTTTCGCGATTTCGCGCCGGTTAATACGGATGTCCCAAGGGACATGTAATGTGCGTTCTCCTACTGCATCGCCTCTTTAAGGGCGCGGATGACGACAGCCTCATTCTCGTCCATCTTGGAGAGTAACGACGTACAGGGCACGTAATCGGCGACGGTGATCTGCGTCTCCGGGTACTCACGAAAGGCGACGGTATCTGCTTTGAGGCGGACATCGCCCGCCCAGGGCACGATCTTGGTCGCCGACTCGCCGGGTTTTGAGATCAGTGCGAGCACGAGGCAGCCCTGTTGCTTGCGCGAGAGCAAAATACCGATCGATGGTGCCTTGCAGCCGCCCTGCGGACAGACACGTTCGGGCTCGGGGCGGATGTCTAGGGAACGCGCCGGGAGGTTGCGTTGGACGACCGTCCGGGTGTGTCGCTGCAGGGCTGCCGCCAACTCGTGGTTTTGGTCGACGATGTCGCGGGGGATGATGCGCGGCCAAAAGATCAGCAGTCCGTCGGGCTCGCCGAGTGATTTTGAGATGTGTTTCTCTTCGGTTGTCTCGGGCTCGGCGAGCAGGGGGTTGGTTGATCCTGCGGGTTGGCCTGCGGGAGCGGCCGCGGATCCGGGGGGGGTGGTCGCGTTGCTCACCGGTCCGAGCACGGGCTCTGTTGTGCCAACGGGCTTGGCCGCTGGGGTCGTGCTCGCTGGTGTCGGCGGTGTGCTGCTCTCGGCGGAGGGATCACGGATCGCAATCACGCAGCTGATGAGCGAGAGAGCGGCGGCAAGGGCCACAGGCGTACGCATGGTCGCGATTGTACCCGTTGCGCGGGCCCGGCCGGCGGGCAAGAAATGGGGCCTCTTGCCCCCTATTCTCCGTAGAGTACGCGCATGTGTTGGAATCGGGGGGGCGATCTCGTACGTTAGCCTCGATGTCGCCCACGGAACCCCGAAGATTCGCCGCCCCATGTCTGTCGTCTGGGGCGCTGGTTCTCGCGCTGCTTTGCGCGTGTTCCTTCTACGCGCAGGGTCTCGGCGAAGATGGCTCCGCCACCCGCACCTCACCGAGCAGCAGCTCGACGAGCGGCACCGGAGAAACCGTATCGACGGGCAGCTCGGGCATGACGACGATGTCCAGCGAATCGAGCACATCGAGCACGACCGAGCCGGCCTGCGAAAGCCCGATGAGCTTCTACAAAGACGCTGATAAGGATGGCTTTGGCGACCCCGAGAGCGCGATCGAGGCCTGCGAGATGCCAGACGGCTACGTGACCGAGGGCGGCGATTGTGACGACGCTAGCGATGCGGTGCATCCCGGGGCAGACGAGATCTGTGACAGCCAAGACAACGACTGCGACGACGCTACGGACGAGTACTCCGCGACCAATACCGATGCATGCGACGGGTGCAAGATGGAGGTGCGCCAGGACGGCGAGGGCGATGTTCTTTATTTTTGTGGGGGGCCAGCCAGCTGGGAGAGCGCGCGTGAGCGCTGCGAGCGACGGGGTGCGCAGCTGGTATCCATCAGCGACATGGTGGACTTCGCCGCGATCTGGGCGGTCCTTAAGCCTCTCGGTCAGGAGCACTGGATAGGCGCCAGTGATCTCGAGGACGAGGGCACCTATGTCTGGCTGGATGGCACGAACCTCGGGGTCTCCGACTCGAATTGGGCGCTGGGTCAGCCCAAGGACGATGCTCCCGACCTGGACTGCGTCATCCTCAACGGATCGAAGCTCTACGCGATGCGCCCCTGCGATGTCGACGCGGGGCTGCCCTGGGTCTGCGAAGGGCCCTCCTCGTAGCGCGGGGATGGCTCAGGTCGCGTGCCGCGAAGCTAACGCGTCGAGATCAAAGCCGCCGGCTTCGCCTGCGCACCACATGTCGTGGCCGTAGTACTCCCGGGTGACGTCGATCAGGCGGACCCAGCGGGCTTGTTCGAGGCCGACCTGGGCGAGATCAAAGGCGTCGCCGCCAGCGATCTCTGGATTTAAGGCGTCGGCTGCGTCTGTCGCATGGACCAGTTCGATCCCGGCGCAACCCAGCGGAGGTCGGGCGTCGAGATCGCAGGGGAATTCGCGCCAGCGCTCGCCATCGTCGCTGACCAGTACCCGTGCGGGCTCGACGAAGGATCCCTCGCCGAGCGCGAAGGGGTTCTCGAAGACGATGAAGTCGTCGCCGGGGCCATCGAGGATGCCTTCGCCGGCAAAATAGAGGGTGATCTCGCCGCCGCAGCCGAGGGAGACCACGTCGGTACCGCCGAGCGTGCCGCCGCCCTTTGGAGGGCCCAGGAGCACCGTGGGCAGGCGGTCGTGGCCGAATGTCACGTCACCTGGAGCGGGCGCAAAGGACTCGACGCAATCGATGAAGGCGTCGTGCTCATCGGCGTCCCGGTCTGCGCAGATAAACTCGACCGGGGCCTGGTTAGGGGCGTCGTCGATCGGGCCCCCATCGCTCGGGGCGGTGCAGGCGAGCACCAGGGCGGTGCAGGCGAGGGCAAGGGCGGCGCGGATCCTTGGTTCGCAGATCGTTGTCATGACTCGGAGCACTCGCGAGCATCGCACGCTCAGCGGGGAGCGAGCAGCGTCTCGATCTCACCCGCGAGCGTCGACTCTAAAACCCGCCCCTGGTGCATGTAGCGGACCTGTTGGTCGCTAATGAGCACGATATGGGGGAATGCGCGGACGCGGAAGATCTTGCGCAGGGCGCCGTGGTCGAGGGCGATCTGAAAGGGCAGTTGCAGCCGGTCGCGGAATTTTTTGACCTTGCCGAGACGCGCTGGCCCGTCACTGTCGCTGTTGACCGCGGTGATCCGCAGGCCCCGCTCGCCAAAGTTGCGGTCGAGCTCTGCCAGAGTTGGCATTTCGCTTTCACAGACCCCGCACCAGGTCGTCCAGAAGACGAGCATGTGCACACCCTCGCGGAGTTCGTCGCTGTGTAGCTGGCCGCCCTCGAGGAGTTGGACGTTAAAGGGCGTGATCGGCTCACCTGTGCTGAGGGGCGCGAGCGTCGACCATCGGGCGCTGAGGTAGCGCACATCGGCGGTGGCGTTGGCGGCCAGAAGGGCCACGAAGAGCAGGCCGACACCGCCCGCAAGCTGGCGTGCGCGCTGTTGCATCGGCACGGCGGTTTTTTGTTCGTCGGTGACGATGTCGGCGCGCACCCAGGCGGCGATTCCGACAGCCCAGGCGGCGCCCAGTAGCTCGGGGAGATAGACCGGTCCGGGCAGCGTTGCGCCCAGGTGATCCGCGAGTCCGGCCCCGGCTGCGCAGACCAGCAGCGGCACCTTGCAGAGCTCTGTGCGCTCGGTGCGATCGCGGCCGAGGGTGAGTTCGACGAGCAGGGTTGTCAGCACCCAGGGCAGGTAGGCGACAAAACCGAGGGCGAGAGCGACCACGGCCGAGAGGCCCTGGCTCGCCTGAAAGTCGGCGACGCCGTGGGCGAGTGGCTCGAGCTTGGCGCCCAACCCGTAGAGAACGACGAGGACGAGACCATCGATCGCGCCATCGCCGGGGGCGAGGCTTTGAATCGTGGTTCGTGGGCGGAGCAGGATCCCGCCGTAGCGCTGGAGAAGGGCGAACACAGTCGGTGAACGGCGGCAGGATAGTCGAAGTTTCAGGGCATCGCTGGGGAGCTGCGGCGTATTGACCTGGAGGCGCTGGGGTGCGCACGCGCGCGGGCCATGGACGAGCCCCGGGTCGCGATGGAGTGCTGCGCGGGGCTTGGTGCAGCTCGCGTGTGCATACAGGCCGGCGTCCGAGCTTCGGCGCGCTCGCAGCTCCCCGTCGCTCACGGCATCTGATACCGTCTCCCCCGTGAGCGGCCCTGATGACGAGCCGAGCCCGGGCGCCCCCAAAAAGCGGCGTACTGGCCCGCAGCCGATGCTTATCCGCCCCGATCAGAGCGGCATGATGGTCCGCCCTTCGGACAGCATTGTCGGTTCGCTCTCGATCACCACCGCGTACTTTGCGGAGCAAGAGATCCCGGCGATGGCGCGGCGTTACAGCCGCCAGATCGGGACCTGGACCAAACCCCTGCTGACGATCCTGTCGCTCGCGACGGTGCTTTTTTTGCTCGCCTTTTGGCTCGACGCGTTGACCGCGACCGAGGGGCATACGCCGTCATCGCTCCAGGGCCTGGGCCACTCGATCCTCTTTCAAACCGTCAGCCAGGCGCGAAATACCCTCGGTGGCCTGGGCGAGGTGATGGCCGCGGTCTTGGGGCTGGCGCTGACGGTCTCGAGCATCATCGTCCAGCTCGCGGCGACCCGCTTCACTCCGTACATCACCAATCTCTTTTTCCGGGCTCGGACCAACCTCATGGTCCTGGGCTTCTTTGTCACCAGCACTGTCTTTGTCGTCTGGGTCAACTTCTCGATCGGCGATCACAACGTACCGCGCTGGGGCGTCATCTTTTCGATGTTGCTGATGACGATGAGCCTAGGGTTGCTCTTCCCCTACTTCGCCTACGTCTTTGACTTCCTCGATCCCGAGAAAATCGTCGGTCGGATCTCCGCCGACGGCCTCTACGCGAGCACGCCGATCAAGGGGCGACGGGCGCTCGAGGTCGACGAGCGTCAGCTGAGTTCGGTCGAGGCCGTCGAGCACCTCGCCAACATCTCGCTCAATGCCTGTCAGCAGAAGGACAAGAACATCGCCTCGTCGGCGGTCGATGCCCTTGGCCGCTTCGCGATTCTCTACGGCGATACCAAAACCGGCATGCTCCGCGAGTGGCATCGCATCCCCCAGTGGCTGCGGCAGAGCCCCGACTTTGTCTCGCTCTCGCGGGATGCCATCGGCGATCTCGCAGAGCGCGAGATCTGGCTCGAGTGGAAGGTGCTGCGCCAGTACCAGATGCTCTTTAGCGAGGGCCTCCACCAGATCAAAGACCTCTGCTACCTGATCGCGATCGATACCCGCCGCCTGGGCGAGGCCGCCTCCAAGCGCGGCGATCTGCACGCCCTCGACCTCTCGATCAAGTTTTTTAACACCTATCTGCGGGCGACGATCAACGGCAAGGATATCCGCACCGCCTACAACATTCTCCACCAGTACCGGCAGCTCGGCGAGGTGGTGCTGATGCACGCGAACCACCCGGGCATCGTCTCGGAGGGTCACGAGTTAGAGCTCGAGCAGCGCACTGTCGATATCGCCAGGTTCATGCGCTACTACTCGGCGATCGCATTTCAGCGGGGTATGGCCTTTCTTACCGAGGTGATCGCCCACGACATCGGCACCCTCTGCGGCTACGCCTTCCGCCTTAAGAGCCAGGTTCACGACAGCATGCTCGATACCTTCCTGCGGGTCGACGACTCGGCGGAGTCGGCCGACGAAGAGAAGACGCTGCGCGGTGTCCGGCGAGCGCAGGTCAAGCTGGCGACGACGTATATGGTCAACGGCGGTGCTGATTTTGCCGCTCGGATCTCCGCGGACATGGAGAGAGAGCCCCATAAGCGCCTGCAGAGCATCTGGCAGGAGCTTCGCAGTCTCGAGAGCCGCGAGTTTTGGGAGGTCAACGACCGCGGTACCAACTTTGACTACCTGACGCCGCAGCAAAAAAGCATGTTGGCTGGTTTCTTCGCCCGCTTCGAGGGCCTGCAAGAGCCTGTCTTTGAGGACAGCCAAAACCTGTCGGCGAACTGAGTCTTGCGGTCCGGCGGTATCCATCACCTGGCCCTTCGGGTGGCTTCGTTGCAGCGCTCTGCGGCTTTCTATTGCGGGCTTCTCGGGCTTTGCGAGATCAGGCGTCAAAACGATGGCAGGGGCCAGCTGCGCGCGATTTGGCTCGATTTGGGCGGTGGCGAAGGAGGGCCTGTGCTGATGCTCGAGAGGGCGCTTCGGGGCAGCGGTGCGAGTGCTGGTTCGGGGCACGTTCTCGCGCTGGCGATCGACGATTTGGAGGGGGCTGCGAGGTCGCTTTTGGCGGCCGGGATCGAGATCGACGATCGCACTGACTACACGCTCTTTGTCCGCGATCCCGATGGTCATCGCGTCGGGCTCTCGATTTTTGACAGGCAGAGCTGGCGTTAAAAATCGCGACCTGTCCGCGCGGTCATGCGCGAAGTATGAGCCGAGCAGGCATGGGTCGCGGTGGCTGTCGCTGGTCCGCTATCATCCGAGCGAGGCGATCCACGATGACAGCACCCAAAGAGAAGTCCGCGCTCCACGTCCTTGCCTTCCTCTACCTGGTCTTCAGTCATACGACCGATGCCAACCTCGGCGCCGAGGAGTTGAGGACGATCGCCGGGATCCTCAAGCAGTGGGTACCCGATGCACCTGATGCCGCGATCAACGGTGTCTTGGTGGAGACCGTCACTTGGTACAACTCGATCCCCGAGGACGCCGATCGCTTCGCCGAGGCCAAGCGCAGCGCCGTGACGATGCGCGAGCAGATGAGCGAGACGCAGCGGGCCTCGGTGCTCCTAAACCTAATCGAGATCGCCCGCGCCGACGGTGAGATCAGCGCGGCCGAAGATGCGTTCATCGCTGAGATCACTCAGATCCTCAACATGACCGAAACCCGCGCGACCTAGGGTTTTTTATCCGCGACGGGGCTGGCTTAGGCTCGCGTCGGGCTCGGCGACGAGGCGCTCCGAGAGGTGACCGCTGAGTAGCTGCGGCAGCAGAAAATCGCGGGCGCGGGCGAGGGCTAGGATCTCTTGCTTGCACTCGACCATCGAGGTGACGAGCGGGGCGCAGAGTTCTGCGAAGGCCTCGCGGACTTGGGTCGGTGGTTGCACGACGTTGAGGCGTCGCAGGTCTTTTTTGGCGATGTGGCCGAGCCCGGTCGTTTGGTGGTTGCGGGCGATCTCAACAAAGACCGGCTGGAAGCGGCGGAGCACACCGTAGAGGTGGGGCAGGTCGCTCGCCGCGTTGGGGATCACCTTGAAGATGTGCTGGTTGAGCCAGGCCTCGCCGCCGCCCCAGAGCGAGGTGCCGATCGAGGTCTGCGGGTTGCCCGACCAGGCAAAGAGCATGTCGCCGTCGTGGAGGCGGAGCGGACGACGGCCACCGCTCTCGGACCACCTGGTTTGGGTGCCGACACCCCGGTGGATCTCGGCGATTTTGATCACCGGCATGCCGACGCCAGTTGTCGCGAAGTGCTCGCGCTTAAAGGCCGCGCCGTTGCGAAACTCGCCGCATTCGAGCAGGCCGATGACCTCCCAGGCCTCGGGGATCCTGCCGTAGGCGGTCGATACCAGGGTCTTCGGGAAGAGCCGGTCATCGAGGCCGCCCAGGCAGGGATGGTGGGCACGACCGACCGGCTCGTAGTCGACAAACCATGCGTCGAAGAGCGCCTGAAAGAGGCGGTCGGAGGCGTCGGCGAGACCGCGGAGACTGGCGATGCGCTCGTCCAGGTTGAGCAGGTGGCCGACCAGCTCGCGTTGCTCGGCGAGCGGCGGCAGGAGGATCGGTGTCTGCTTGAGGATGCCCAGGTTTGTGTGCGGCACCCCGGTGGCGATCGTGTGCCGGTTGATGTAGTCGAGGACCCTCGGCGAACGGAACCAGTAGTAGACAAACTCGGGCAGTACGCGGCTGCGATCGCAGGTCAGACGCATCTGGCTTTGCGAGATCACGAAGCGCTCGTAACCCAGGTCCTCGGGGACCAGGGCGACCTGGCCGACGGTGCCGCGCTGGGTGAAGACGACGTCGCCGGGGCGGGCTTGGTTGCGGGCGAGCGCCGCGGCCTTGTCGGTGTCGACGTGGGCGAAGGGGCCGCGGATGAAGCGGCTTTCGCCGCTAAAGTTGGAGCCGCGGATCACCGGCACGCCGCTTTCGCGGTAGTCGGCGCTGACGAGATCCGAGCCGAAGGGTCCGCCGGTCAGGGAGTTGCTCTCGCCCGCCGCGATCTCGGCGATCGAATGCTCGGGCCAGGGCGAGCTCATTGTCCGAGCCTCCGGAGGAGAGCTCGGATTTTTTTCTCGAGTTCGGCGGCGCGGTCTAAGTGGGCTCCGATTTCGTGGGCGATCGGTGCGAAGCGCTCGCGGAAGTCGGCGCCCACAGGCTCGCAGGTCCCCGGGCTCGGGCCGAGATAATGACCGGGTACCAGGGTGCAGCCGTTGCTCCGTAGCTCGTCTAGGCCGACCGAGCGGCAGAAGCCGGGCACGTCGTGGTAGGCCGGCGTGTCGGGGTCGCCGCGCCAGGAGTGATAGGTGCGGACGATGCGATCGACGTCGTCGTCGGTGAGCTCGCGGTGGATCCTGTCGACCATCGAGCCGAGCTCGCGGGCATCGATGAAGAGCGTCTCGCCGCTGCGCTTGCGGAAGCGGGCGTCGGTCTTGTCGCGGGCCAAAAACCACAGCGACACCGGGATCTGCGTCGAGTAGAAGAGCTTTGGCGGCAGCGCAACCATGCAGTCGACGAGATCGTCCTCGACGATCGCCCGGCGGATCTCGCCCTCGCCGGCACTCGCGGAGGACATCGCCCCGTTTGCCAGGACAAAACCCGCGAGCCCGTGGGGCCCCAGGTGGTGGATGAAGTGCTGGACCCAGGCGAAGTTGGCGTTGCTCTCGGGCGGCAGGCCGTAGGCCCATCGAGGGTCCCTGAGCAGGCGTTCACGACCCCACTCGCGGGCATTAAAGGGCGGGTTGGCGAGCACGTAGTCGGCTTTGAGTTCGGCGTGCAACTCGCGGGTGAAGGAGTCGCCGTGCTCGGGTCCTAGGTCGCAGGGGATGCCGCGGATCGCCAGGTTCATCTTTGCCAGGCGCCAGGTGGTCGGGTTGGACTCTTGGCCGTGGATCGCGATGTCGCCTAGGCGTCCGCCGTGCTCTTCGATGAAACGTTCGCTCTGGACAAACATGCCGCCAGAGCCGCAGGCCGGGTCGTAGACCGTGCCCTTGTAGGGCGCGAGCATGGCGACCAAAAGCTCGACGACGCAGCGCGGCGTGTAAAATTGGCCGCCGTTCTTGCCTTCGGCGGTCGCGAACGAGGTCAGGAAATACTCGTAGACCCGTCCCAAGATGTCGCGCGAGCGATCTTCGTGGCTGCCCAGGCCGATCGTGCCGACAAGTTCGACGAGTTCGCCCAGACGCTCTTTGTCGAGGTCAGGGCGGTCGTAGTGGCGCGGCAGGACCCCGTGGAGCCCGGGGTTGGAGCGTTCGATCGCCGCCATCGCAGCGTCGACCATGGAGCCTATCCGCGGGGTATGTGCGTGGCCAGCGAGCGTCGTCCAGCGGGCGGTGACCGGCACCCAAAAAGTTGAGCCCTCGGGCGGGTCTTCGCCTTCGGGGCCGCGCGCCGCCTCAAATGCGTCGGAGATGTACTTGAGGAAGATCAGGCCGAGCACGACGTGCTTGTATTCGGCCGCGTCCATGTTGTTGCGCAGCTTGTCCGCGGCCTGCCAGAGCTTGGCCTCAAAACCGAGGGCGCGTCGGCCCTCGCCCTTGCCCTTGGCCGCCTTGGGAATGGGCTTTGGCGTGGGCTTTGGCGAAGGGCTGGGGTTTGTCTTGGGGGGCGTCGCCGGGCTGTTGGCGGCTCTGAGCGCTTCGTCGGCGAGCCCTGGGGTCTGCTCGGCGGGCGAGGTGATAAGCCCGTCCGGGACCAGGCTGAGGTAGCCGTGGGTGGGACCGACCAGGCCGTCCAGGAGCTCCTCTTTGGTCCGACCGCGCGGCTTTTGAGCGAGCAGCTTGGAGAGCTCGCGGAGTTCGAGCACCCGGAGCTCCGCCAACAGAGCGCGGAGCTCCTGGCGGGGCAGGCGAACGCAGAGCTCGAGCACCTGGGCGGGCGCTGCGTTCTCGGTCAACGGCAAGCCGCTGCGTCGGGCGATCTCCTCGAGCCGTGATGAGCTCAGGACCTCGAGGATCGCGCGAATACTCGGTCGCTTCATGGTCGGGTCAGGGCGCGAATCACGGCGCCGGACGGGTCACTTCATACAGGCACAAAAGCCCATAAAAGCACATAAAACCACACAAAAACGCCCAAGATGGTAGCCGCGGAGGGCTTCATCTTGGGCGTATTGGCACCGCTTTGCGGTGGAGGGACTAACGCTTGGAGAACTGGAAGCGAGCGCGCGCGCCCTTGCGGCCGTACTTCTTGCGCTCGACCTTACGGGGGTCACGGGTGAGATAGCCAGCGGCCTTGAGCGACTCGCGGTGCTCGGCGGCGACGCGGACCAGGGCCCGAGCGATGCCGAGACGAATCGCACCGGCTTGGCCGGAGAGACCGCCGCCCTTCGCCGTGCACCAAATATCGTATTGCTCGCGGGTGCCGGTCGTATTGAGCGGCTGCTCGATGAGCTTGATGTTCGTGGCGCGGTTGAGATAGCTCTCGGCGCTGCGACGGTTGATGGTGATCGTTCCCTCGCCGGGGAAGAGCCAGACGCGGGCGATCGCAGTTTTGCGACGGCCGGTGGCGTAGAACTTCATCGTATCCTTGGCCATGGGACTCACGTGTAGCTAAGAGTGAAGGGCTTGGGCTGCTGGGCAGCGTGGGGATGCTCGGTGCCGGCGTAGACCTTGAGCTTGCCAAAGGTTTGACGCCCAAGCGGGCCCTTTGGAAGCATACGCTTGACGGCGAGCTTGATGATTTCTTCGGGCTTGATCGTGAGCATTTGACGCGCAGTGCGAGTCTTTGTGCTGCCGATATAGCCGGAGTGCCGATGGTAGAGCTTGTTGTCCAGCTTGCGGCCGGTGAGCTTTACCTTTGCGGCGTTGATGACAACGACAAAGTCGCCGACATCTTGGTGGGGGGTGAAGATCGGCTTGTGCTTGCCGCGAAGGAGGCTAGCGATCTGCGACGCGGCTCGACCGAGGGTCAGGCCCTCGAGGTCGATGAGTAGCCAGTCGCGAGGAGTCTCTGCGGGGATGGGGTAGTGCGTACCCATGGGAAGCGGAGGGATACGCGAGCCTTTTCACCCTGTCAAGCACCCTGCGGCGACGCCGGTCTTGCCCGGAGCCCCATCAGGGGCGTGAATTTTTGTTTTTGGGGCACACAGGAGCCCGGCGAGCAATGACTGGTGAGGATTCTAGCGGGGATCGCCTCCCGTTCTTCTGCGTTTTTTGACGGCGTCGTGGCTTTGAACGACCGCGGGAAAGCGCCATACTTGGGGCCCTGTGCCCGCGCCTTCCCCGCCGCCGCTCACCGGGACCATCCTGGTCGCTGACGACTCCGCCGGGGATCGCTCGGTGGCGCGCGCGATCCTCGAGGAGGCTGGATACGAGGTGCTCTGCGCCCGTGACGGGAACGAGGCCCTCGAGATGGTCCGCGCGTTGGCCCCGGATCTGGTGATCCTCGACGTCGTGATGCCGCGGATCGGCGGCCTCGAGACCTGCCGGATCCTCAAGGCCCAGAGCCAGGGCGACTACCTGCCGGTGATGATGGTGAGCACTCGCTCCTCGGTCTCGGCCCGGGTCGACGGTCTTCGCAGCGGGGCCGACGACTATCTCGGCAAG
Organism: uncultured Nannocystis sp.; assembly: GCA_964474905.1. Lineage (GTDB taxonomy): Bacteria > Myxococcota_A > Polyangia > Nannocystales > Nannocystaceae > JADJRG01. The sequence continues at coordinate 33,443 of CAYYUP010000014.1, forward strand.
CCCTACGACAAGGAGGAGCTGCGGGCTCGGGTTGAGGTCCTGTTGCGGACCAGGGCCGCTTTCGCCGCTCAGGCGCGACGCTTTGGTGTCGAGGCCGAGGAGATCCGACCCGCCGAGCGCCTGGCTCAGAGCGGCCAGCCGCCGACCTCGGCGGAGCTCCGCGAGGCGATGGCCGGCGAGGTCGACCGGGCCGCTCGCTACAGCGATCCTCTGGCCCTGCTGCGGATCGCCTCGGAGGGTTCCGAGGTGCTCAGCGAGCGCTTGGTCGTGCTCGTGCGCGAGGGCCTCCGTCGCATCGATCTTGTGGACAGCGCCGATGACAGCTCCGCGCTGCTCCTGCTCCTGCCGGATACGCATTTTCCGGGGGCCCTCGCGGTCGCTGAGCGCATCGTGCTCGCCGGCCGCGAGCAGAAGTTGGCGATCAACGTCGGCGTCTCTTTTTTTCCCAACCGAAACACCGTTACGTTCACCGATATGGTCGAACACGCGGGGGCTGCCCTGACCCTGGCAGCCGAGGCTGGAGGCGGCAAGATCTGCCTCTTTCAACACCAGGGTTACCTCTATTCGCCGGAGACTGTGGGCCCGGCGAGCGAATCATAGTTAGAGCGGAGCGTCGGATGCGAGTAATGGGTGCGAGGCATGGTGTCGGTACAAGATTTGGGCGTGCGCCCGAGGGGTTGCCGAGGTGACGGATTCAAAGCCGATCTCCGAGATTCGCTCGGTGCTGCTGTACCCGCGAGAGGACGGACATGGCGCTTCGACCACCCGCGAGGCGGCGATCTGGCTCCGCAAGCGCGGTGTCGACGTGGTCTTGCCGCGGTCCTTCTGCGAGCGTGGGAGAGATCGTCCCGAGGGTGTCGAACTCCTCAGTCGCCAGGAGAGCCGGAGCCGTGTCGAGCTGGTGATCGCTCTCGGTGGTGGTCGCACGTTGCTGCGGGCGAGTCGCTGGGCGGCGGAGATCGGCGTTCCCGTGGTCGGGGTCAACCTCGGCGACCTCGGCTTTCTCTCGGCCTTTAGCGCGGACCAGCTTGTCCCCTGCCTCGAGGCTGCGGTCGGCGGTCTCCTGCGTTGGGAGCCGCGGCTGCGCATGAAGGTCGAAGTCCGCCGTGAGGGTCGGGTGCTCACCTTTGACAGCGCCTGCAACGATGCCTACATCAAGCACGGCGACAACCCGCGGCTGCTCTCGCTGGCGACCTCGGTCGCCGGTCAGCAGATGGCAACCTACAAGGCGGACGGGCTGATCATCTGCACGCCGATGGGTTCGACCGCCTACAACCTCGCCGCGGGCGGGCCGATCGTCGGCCCCGGTACCGAGGTCGTCACGATCACTCCGATCTGTCCCCACAGCCTCACTCACAGGCCGGTCGTCGTCACCGCGAGTGCCGAGATCCTGATCACCTACGCCGGTCCAGGTGATACCGCAGGGGCCTTTCTCACCGTCGACGGCCAGCGCAGCGTCGCCCTCCAACTCGGCGATGTCGTCGCGGTCTCGAGTGACGCCGAGCCGTTGCGCCTGGTGCCGCCGGATCACAACGTCTTTCGAGTGCTCGCGACCAAGCTCGGCTGGTCAGGACCGACCTAGGCCGGCGACTCAAAAGAGCAGGAGCACGAAAACGCTAAAAAGGCCCCGAAGCGCTGCTTTGCAGCCTCGGGACCTCTTTTTTCTTTTGTCATTGGAGCGAACGTTCGTTCGAAGCGTCGCTCTCGAGCCTTTAGTTGTGCTCCGTGCCGCCCTTACGCAGGAGGTACTTTGAGGAGACGCTCTTCAGCTGGACGCGGCCGAGCTCCGAGTGTCGGCGTTCGATCTGCGGGCGTATGACGATGCCCTCGCGCATGTGCAGGCGCTCGCCGGAGACGCTCTCGCGGCCGTTGGTATGGGCCTCCATGATCTCGCGGCTAAAGGTGCCGCGGTAGAGCACCGGCACCCGGTCGAGGCCGAGCGCGGTGCAGGAGGCCTCGAGGTCGTTGTCGGACAGGTACTCGCCCTCGCCAGGCCAGCCGCGGTAGATGTCAAAGACGCGAAAGCCGAGCCAGCGATCCTGCTCGGCCCTGGCACCGTACGAGAGATCCTGGACGCCTTTGCCAAAGACCTCACCGAGCACAAACACCGGTGCACCATCAGCGAGCGCCTGGTCGAAGACCTGCCCCAGCTTGCGCTCGATCTCGAGGTGTTTGGCGACCCGGAGGTAGAGGTTGGTCCGGTTGTCCTCGGCGTCGGGGACAAAGGCGAGGCCCTTGGAGGCGAGGCCCTTGGAGGCGACCACCAGGCGGCCGTTCGGCGCATCGGCGCTCTGCGGCAGCAGTCCCACCTGGCACCAGGTGCCGTGGATTTTTTCGGTGAAGACCACCGCCTCGCCCTCTTCGAGAACCTCGGGGAAGGCCTTGAAGTTCTCGATGTCGTATTTGAGGCAGCGGTCGCTGCCCGCCCCGTAGACCTGTCCGTTCATACAGCTAGGAACTGGCGGCTCCCACTTGACGATGCCGAGTTCGGCGGCCACATCATCGCCGGCGCTCCACTCGGGGCGGGCTCGCAGCACCAGACCCTGCGAGAGCACCCCGCGCAGGCGGATCGCCTTCACGCGGTTGCGGCCACTGCCTGCCAGCTTGCCCGTGAGTCCCATTGACTCGAGAAGGGGCGCCGGCAGCAACGCCTGCTCCGGGATGTAGGCGACGAGTTGCCCGCTCTGAAACTCGCCCTTGCGGACGACCGAGCGATAGTCGCCGACGCGGGCGATCTCGAGGGCATCGGCGTTGTCATGGGGCTCGATGACGACGGGCACGATCTGTACGGTGAAGGTCGACATTGTCTCTTCCTCTTCTCTTTGTTTGTTCTGGTTTGAAGTCGTGGTTTGCAGTCGTGGTTTGCAGTCTCGAGCGCGGACGGTTCTGGACGCGGAGGCGCGCGTGGGCACGGAGTCGATCCGTTGCGCGCATCGATGCTTGAGCGCTCTTTCGATCGCGCTTGGTCCAGAGGCCTGAATCCGCTAGTTCGGCCGTCAATCGGGTCTCCGCAGCGGCGGAGGGCTCTTTGCAGATGCCCCTAGCGGGTGGCTGGGGGGTGCCCGACAGACGGCGATCCTGTGGCCGCAGTGCCGACGCAGGGTTCCTGTGGGACCGCGTGCGACGCTTGCCAAAGGGCATATGTCGGGGATGTGCAGCGCATGGCTACCTCAAAGAGCAGCACATCCTAGGGGAGGGTTGGGGTCCCGTCAATCACGACTTTTGGCCGGTGTTTTCGCGCTGCGAGAACCTGTCTCAACAGACCTGTTGGCATCGGCGCTGAATCGCAGGACGGGAGGATTGACGGTCCCGTGGAGTCGTCGCGATCGCCCGAAAAAAGTCCAGCGCCGGGGTGTGATTCGCGAGCGCTCTGCGGGTCTTCACGGCGGCACGATGGCGCGCGTGGGCGCTTGTCGAGCGCCACCACACCGGTGGCGCTTGGCGAGACAATGCCGGCGCTATTCGTTAGTCTGGGCCCGTGGCGAGTCATTTCTCGAGCATCGGCCTGGTCATCGATTCGGTCGACGAGATGTTGAAGGTCGCCGACCGGGCCTCGGTCGATGCCGAGGTTGTCGAGGTCGCAGGCGGCCGCTATTTGGTGTGGTCCTCGGGCGACGGCCCAGAGCTCTGGTTGCAGCTCGACGACGACGACAACCTGATCGGCATGGCGCCGCATTTTTCAGGGCGCCATCGCTGGCGTATCGCCCTGGTCGACGAGGTCGAGCGCAGCGATCAGACCGTGCTCGACGGCTCTTTCTACGCCTGGAATTGTCCCGAGGGCGATGAGCCCGAGGAGGGGCTCTATCCCTTCGTCTTTGACTGTCCCGATCGATCGGTCTTCGGCGAAATTGAGGTTCCGATCTTCGCCAGTGTGCAACTCGCGGCCTTCGCCCACACGGTCGAGCTTTGGAGTGACATCGACGCCTACGAGGTGGCGATCGCCGAGGAGGACGACTCAGAGCGCCCGCGGCTGGCGTCGATGGCGTTCATCCCGGCGGGGCTCTTCCGTGCCGAGGATCAGGACGAGCAGTCGCCACCCGAGGCCTTTGCGGTGATCAGCGGCGTCGTACGAGCGGCCAAAGAGTTGCACAACCCACTCACCGGGCTTCGTTTTCAGTGGGCCGAGATCGCCACGTTTGGCGGAACACTCGACATCGTCATCGACCGTGAGTTGCTCAGCGGGGGTGCGGTCGAGGCCGGCAATGTCATCGTCGGATCCTTCTGGCTCTCCGGTCAGATCGGTGCCGAGGGTGATGCCGACGAGCCGCGTCTGCTCTCGTAAAATTTGGCGACGGGTGCGAGCAGATGGGCCCTTCCCGGGCAGCTCAGCGACCCAGGAGTTCGGCGAGCACCTGGACACCGCGACGGACGACATCAGGCCTGGCGGCGGTGAAGCAGAGCCGGATATGGGTGGGGTAGGGGCCAAAGCTCGGGCCCGGGGCGATCAGCAGCCCGCGGTCCGCAGCCGCTTCGAGCAGGCCCGCGAGGCCGGTGTTGCCGAGGTGGGCGGCGACGTCGAGGAAGAGAAACGTCGAGCCCGCAGGTGCCGGAACACCCAGGCGGGCCGCGGACTCTTCGCCGATCTCGCGGTAGCGGCGATGGGCGTCGCGGATCCAGGCTTGCCCGGGTCCGGCAAGCACCCTCGCGGCGGCGATTTGAGCGGCGGTTGGCGTGCTGTAAAAGGTGTGTGCGGCGATCTTGCGGGCGCTGAGGATCGCCTGCGCGGGCCCCAGTAGGTAACCGCAGCGGTTGCCCGCCATGCCGTAGGCCTTGGAGAACGAGTGGGCCGCGAAGGTTCGCTCGGGCGCGAGGGGGCGGGTGTGGGTGTGCTCGCCGCGGTAGACGTAGTCTTCGTAGACCTCGTCGGCGAGGATCCAGAGATCGCGTCCGCGGGCCCAGGTGCAGAGTGCTTCGATCCAGGCGCGGGGCAGCAGCTTCCCCGTCGGGTTGTTTGGCGTATTGAGGTAGACGGCGACTGTGCGCTCGCTGGCAGCAGCCTCGAGAGCGGCGACCAGGGCCGCGGCATCGTCGATTTCGCCGGCGAATACCGGTACGGGGATCGCTCGCCCGTGGGCTTGGTGGACGATGCCGGCGATCAGCGGCCAGTAGGGGGCGAGCAGCAGCACCTCGTCACCGGGGGCGACGATCGCAGCGGTGGCGGCCGAGAGCGCCCCGGTCGCGCCGGCGGCGACGAGGATGTTCTCGGCGCCGGTCATGGCTCCGTCGCGTTCGCGCACACGCTCGAGGATCGCCTGCAGCAGCAGCGCATGGCCGGCCACCGGCGCGTAGCGGTGAAGGCCGGGGACCTCGGCGCTCTTTAGGTCCTCCATGCGGCAGCCCTCTGCGGGCTCCAACCAGGTGTCGCCGATGTGCAGCGGGTAGGTTTCGCCCTGGTACGCGGCGAGGCGAGCTGCGGCAGTCGAGTAGACAGCGCTACGGGACGACGAGGCGGCCTGGGCGATCTCGGGGAAGCGGGGCATCGGCGGCGATCTTCTGCGAGTCAGGCGGTCGCGGTCAACGGCGGTCGACGCCTCGCGATCGATGCTTGGATCGACGGACTAGAGTTGTTTGGCTCAGCTTCGCGGGCGGATCCCGCGGGCAGCGAGCGCCGGGTGGATCGTATCGACCAGCTCGCTGTCGATACCTGCGAGTTTGAGGGTCATGGTGCCGACCTTGATGCCCATGCGGACCATCGAGTTCGCCTCTTTCGAGATGACAAAGAGCATCAAGCCGATCTCGTCGCGCAGGGACATGGCCCACTCGGTGAGGATCTCGCGGGCGGCGGGCTCGTAGGACCTAAAGTGGGTCCACTCGTGGAGGAAGATCAACCGTTGTCCTGGGGTCCGCGGCAACCGGGCGAGGGCCTCGCTCACCGGGCCGGCGATGAACTCTGCCATCGCTGTGCTGATCTCTGTGGTGTCCGTGATTTGGGTGACGAGCCCTGGCGGATCCGTGAACCAAACCCGGAGCCCAGAGGCATCGTGCACCATCGCGGGCGGCGTATCTGGAAAGACCGGATGGATCGGGGGTTGGTCGGTCACCTTAAATCTCGTTCTCTGCCGGTTACGATCCCAGCATCAACATCGATGGCTCTGAGCATACCTGTACGCAGGCGATCGCAGGCAGCGGTTATTGCTCTGAGCACAGGTCTTGGCCCGGAGTTTCACGGGCACGTATCAGCGCTGTGTGTTTGCAAGGCCTGCCGCTCGCGTCCGCGGCGTTATCTGCGCACTCCGGTGATTGCTCCAGTTAGCAGGGGGGCTGAAAGCGGTTTGCAGCAGCCAGCAGACGGGCCGTTCGATCGAATGTGCACAAACGCACGTGCGAGGTTCGTAGCAGCGCTAGGAAACCCTTGACTCGATTCAAGATCGAGTTATCCTCCGCGTCCTCTGAACATGCGGGAGTAGCTCAGTTGGTAGAGCGCGACCTTGCCAAGGTCGATGTCGCGAGTTCGAATCTCGTCTCCCGCTTCCCCCCAAAAAGGGCGGCACCCCCTGTGGATGCCGCTCTTTTTTTGCGTCTGCCGGTCTTTGGTGGGGTTCAAAACGCTGTTTGTGGGGAAAGGGGAGCCAGGCTCCATCGAAGCCTCGTTAGGGTGCTTGGGAATAGAACGCAACTTGCGCGGTTGGGTCAAAGCGCATAGCCTCTGCCCTGACCTGGGCCTCGATTTCGTCCCGCTAACGACGCTGCCGCTGCCGATGATCACCTGCAAACAACCGCGCATACTGCGTGTGCTGCTGACCATGGTCCTTTGGATCGGCGTCAGCGTATCTGCAGCCTGGAGCCCGCCGGCGGATGTGCGGCCGGCTTCAGCGACGGCCGCGACCACAGATCCCTGGGTCGCTCTCATCGATTACCTCGGCGGTAGCAGGATCTGCGGCGACGGCGATGACGAAGTCGAGGAGGTCGATGTGCTTTGCGGCGGCGATCTCCTGATCGGCCGTCTGATGATCGATCCCCAGCTCCTGGTGATGCAAAACGGCACCTGCTCGCGGCTCTTAGAGCAGCTCTTCGGTGATCAGACCTGTGATCCGATGCGCGAGGACTGTGACGGCATTCATCCCAGCGGAGTGCCGCCCAGCCGTACCGTCTCGGCGCCGGTCTCCTCGTCTGTTGTGCTGGCCACCACACTCACCGCCTCCTGGCGTCTGGGTGGGTACAGGCTGGCCGTAGCCGCAGGTCGTGAGCAGATGCCTGCTTCCCAGGTGATAGCTCCGATCTCGCCGCCTCCGCGCGCGCTCGCCACCGTCGTCTAGGGGTGAGTCGCTCGGCTCTCGCCCCACGAGCGTGGTATTGGCGCACGCATTGCCGAGGATCCGGTTTCACGCCCGGATCGCGTGCGCGGGGCGAGCTAAAATGCGAAACAACATTCTCCTAGCGGGACTGGCCCTTATTCTGGTCAGCGCCTGCGGCGGCGAGAGCCGCGACAACAGGGACCACGGGCACAAACACGCGGCACAGAGCGGCCCGATCGCGCCGATGAAGCGCTACGCGGTCACGCTCTTGCCGGACGATCACGCGCTCGGTGGGCAAGCGCCGCTGGTCACGGTTGTGCTCTACGCGGACTACGCCTGCCCTCCCTGTGCCCGAACCTGGGCAGTGCTCGACAACTTGCTCGAGGACTACGGCGACGATCTTCGGGTAGTCGCGCGCAGCATGAGTGCTCCCGGTTTTTCGGCGGGGGAGGTGGCAGCCGAAGCGGTCAGTGCCGCTGGCGCGCAGGGCGCATTTTGGCCCTTGCACCGGCGCTTTTTTGCCTCGCCACCCGCGAATCGCCAGGCGATCGAGGCGGCCGTCGCGGATCTGGGTCTCGATGTGGAGCGTTTACGGGATGATCTCGACACCGGCGCGTTCACCGGGTCGCGCCTTCGTCACCGCAGGCAAGCGCTCGAACTCGGGGTCGCCTTTGGCCCGGTTGCCTTTGTCAACGGCCGGCCGGTGGTTGGCTTTCACGACGAGGCGAGCTGGCACGGGCTCATCGACGAAGAGATCGATCTCGCAAAAGAGAAGCTCGCAACCGGCACTGCGCGCGCCGAGATCTACGGGGCACTGACAGCCGATGCGGTGGTCGAGCCGATCGCTCTGGAGGGCGAAGCTGCAGCGGCTCGCGAGGCTCTGCTCGCCAAGTTGCCGCCGCCGGTCGAGCCCGCCATTGGTCCGGAGCCGGACGAGGGCACCCGCTATCAGGTGCCGCTGGGAGCCTCGCACTACGCCGGCAAGAGCGACGCACCGGTCGTGCTCATCGCTTACATGGACGCCGCGTGTCCGTTTTGTCGGCGCTCCTTGGCGACTTCGATCGCGGAGATCATCGAGCGCTACAGCGACGATCTTCGGGTCGAAATCCGGCACCTGCCGCTGCCGATCCACCCTACCGCAGAGGGTGCGGCCCGGGCCGCGATCGCAGCGGAGCGGCAGGGAAAATTTCCCGAGTTCTACCGCGAACTCGTGACCGGCGAGCAGCGCAAGCTCAGCCGGGCGCGCTTCCTGGCGATCGCTGAATCACTAGGTCTCGATCGAGAGCGTTTCCTCGCCGATCTCGGCGATCCCGAGGTCATCTCGGCGGTCCGAGAGCAGCGCGCCCAGGCGCTCAAGGCCGGTGTGCAGGCGACGCCGTCCTTCTTTATCAACGGCCGCTTTGTCAGCGGTCATCGCAGCACCGAGGTCTTCGTCGGCTGGATCGACGAGGAACTCAGGCTCGTCAACGCCAAGGCTGCAGAGGGCGTACCGCGGGCTGAGATCGCAGCGGCGTTAACACGCGGTGGCGTGCCGCTGCCCGATCACAGTGCCCCATCGACATCACCCCTAACGAACTCCACTCCTCCCCCTAAACCGACATCAATCCAACGATAGCGATAGTTTTCAAGAACTTGGCCGTGAGAGCGGCCCCAACTAACGTCCCTGACGAACGAGAGAAAACATGAAGAAGCTCAGCATTTCTACAGCCCTAGTCGCGGCCCTCGCCCTGACCGCAACCGCCAACCTCGCCTGCACAGGTCAGCGCGGTGGAACTCCGGACAAGTCGGCGGAGGCCGGCGAGGCCGGCAAGACCAAGCTCCTGACGATGGACGACGTCGACGACAAGATCAACGACAAGATCACGGGCGAGCGCTTTCGTCTCTCCTATGACAGCACCGACTACTACAAGGGCGCCGAGAACCCGCTGGTGACGATCGTCGAGTTCTCCGACTTTCAGTGCCCCTACTGCTCGCGCTTCACCAAGATGCTCGACGAGCTGGTCAAGGATCCCGCCTACGCGAAGGACGTGCGCATCGTCTTCAAGCAGTTCCCGCTGCCGATGCACAAGAACGCCGACCGGGCTGCGCAGGCGACTCTTGCCGCCGGTGCCCAGGGCAAGTTTTGGGAGATGCACGACAAGCTCTTCGCCAACGCCAAGGCGATGAGCGAGGCCGATGTGCTCAAGTACGCCGAGGAGATCGGCCTCGACGTCGAGGCCTTTAAGGCGGACCTCAAGAGCAACAAGTTCGCGGGCAAGGTCAAGGCCGACATGGATCTCGGCAAGCTCTTTGGCGTGCGCGGCACCCCGAGCTTCTTCATGAACGGTGCCTGGCAGCGCGGTGCGCCGCGGACCATCGATGCGCTCAAGCAGATCATCGACGCCCAAAAGAAAGACGCCGAGGCGCTGATCGCCGCCGGCTCCAAGCGCGAGGAGGTCTATGCCCGGATCATGCGGGCGGCCGCCGATAAACGGACGCCGCCGAAGCGCGACAAGAAGTCCCAGAAGCGTGCCGGTGCTCCTGATCCCGGTGCGAGCTACGCGGTGCCCGTGGACGGTCGTCCGGCGGTGGGTCCCGAGGATGCTCTGGTGACGATCATCGAGTACTCGGATTTCCAATGCCCCTTCTGCAGCCGGGTCACGCCGACCATGAAGCAGATCAAGGAGACCTACCCCGACGACGTGCGCGTGGTCTTTCGGCAGCTGCCTCTGGGCTTCCACGACCGCGCTCGCCCGGCCGCCAAGGCTTCGCTCGCGGCCGCCCAGCAGGGCAAGTTTTGGGAGATGCACGACAAGCTCTTCGCCAACCAAAAGGCGCTCACCGACGAGAACTTCGTGACTTGGGCCAAGGAGCTCGGGCTCGACGTCGGCAAGTTCCAGAAGGACATGGCCGATCCCAAGATCGAGCAGATGATCAAGGAGGACGGCGAGATCGCCAAGAAGTTCGGCGCCCGCGGGACCCCGGCGTTCTTCGTCAACGGTCGCTTTGTCTCCGGCGCTCAGCCCTTCCCGGCCTTTGAGAGCCTGATCAAAGAGGAGAAGGCCAAGGCCGAGAAGTTCATGAAGGAGAAGGGCGTCGCCAAGAAAGACCTCTACGAGGCGATGCGCAAGGGCTGGGAGACCGAGCTCAAGGTCCCGCCGGCACCGCCGCCCGCCGATCACAAGCGTCGCGACATCAAGACCGACGGCCTCGCCGGCAAGGGCAACCTCAAGAACCCGCAGGTGACGATCGTCGAGTGCTCGGACTTCGACTGTCCCTTCTGCAAGCGGGCCACGGGCACGGTCGATCAGATCGCCAAGGAGTACGGCGACAAGGTCGGCATCTACTTCCGCAACTACCCGCTGCCGATGCACAAAAATGCGGAGCCCGCCAGCCGGGCCGCGATCGCAGCTCAGGCCCAGGGCAAGTTTTGGGAGATGCACGACGTGCTCTTCGCGAGCCGTGACAAGCGCAGCGACGAGGACCTCAAGGCGATCGCCGGAGAGCTCGGTCTCGACGTCGATGCTTGGGTCAAGGCCTTCAACGATCCCGCGACCGCCCAGCGGGTCAAGGACGACATGGCCGCCTGCTCGGCCGCGAACGTGCGCGGCGCTCCGGGTTTCCTCATCAACGGTCGTCTGCTGAGTGGCGCTCAGCCTTACCCGGTCTTCAAGACCGTGATCGAAGAGGAACTCAACGGCGGCTTTGAGGCCACCGCCAAGCGCAAGAAGGAAGAGGCCGCCAAAAAGAAGAAGTAGGCCGTTCTTCTGTCGGGTCCCCCGCGCCGCCTGTCGCCACTTGGCTAGCTTGCGGTTGCGGGGTACCGACGACCGGCGGCGGGCTCTGACCTGCGTTATCCTGCCGCGGCATTCTGCCATTTGACGAACGAACGAACGATCGAACGATCGAACGATCGAACGAGTTGACCCTTTGACGAAGAGTCCGGCGCCTCGCGCCGAGTCACTCCAACGCCCCCACGAGGCAGCCCATGTCCGAGCCTTCGTCCCCCGATTCATCTGATTCCAAGCCCGAGAGCGCCGCAGAGCCGAGCGCTGCAACGTCGTCCGCTGCTGGAGCTGCGCCCGCCAAGGGCATGAGCACCCTCGTCGGTGTTCTCGGCTTTGCGCTCACCCTTGCAGGCGGCTTTTACGGCGGCCGCTGGGTCTCTGAGAAGTACGACGTCAACCCGGTCCGCTGGTTTAAGCAGACCTTCATGGGAGAGCCGGCGCCCAAGCTGCCAGACGGCGAACGCATCCGCGTTTCGCTTCGCGGCGACGAGCCCCAGCGCGGTCCCGACGATGCGCTCGTCACTCTGATCATCTTTTCGGACTTCCAATGCCCCTACTGCGCCAAAGCGGTCGAGCCCTTAGACAACGCCGTCGATGACTTTGGCGACGACGTGCGTGTGCTCTTCAAGCACTATCCGCTGCCCGGCCACACCAAGGCGCTGCCCGCCGCAAAGATGGCCTGGGCCGCCCACCAGCAGGGGAAATTTTGGGAGGTGCACAACTGGCTCTTTGAGCATAAGGCCGCCTTCAAAGGTTTTGACGAGTTTGCTGCGGGCCTAGGTCTGGATGTCGCGAGACTCAAGACCGACGCAGACGGGCCTGGGGCCGCCGAGGCGATTGACAGCGATCACCTCGCGGGCGGTCGCGCAGGGGCCGGTGGCACGCCCTACTTTGTGGTCAATGGCCACCGCTACAGCGGTACCCGTGGCGCCGGTCAGTGGCGCACGATCATCAAGCACGAGCTCGCCGCCGCCGAGGCGCTGATCGACGAGGGCACCGCCCCAGCCGATGTCTACAAGGCGCTGATGAAGGACGGCCTCGATGTCTACGGCGACGGCACGCCGATCGGCGGCGCGCCCAGCAAACGCGGCGCCAGGCGTCCAGGGGAGCCCGCGGCCGATGTGCACTACCGAGTGACCGCAGACGATCGCCCGGCGCATGGACCCGCGGATGCACTGGTGACGATCGTCGCTTTTTCCGACTTCCAGTGCCCCTTCTGCCAGAAGGTCAACGTCACCCTAGATGCGCTCCGGGAGGGCTACGGCGACGATCTGCGGGTGGTCTTTCGCAACCGTCCGCTCAACTTCCACGCCCAGGCGCGACCGGCTGCGAAGGCCGCGCTCGCGGCCCACAAACAGGGCAAATTTTGGGAGATGCACGATCGCCTCTTCGACCAGCAAAAAAAGCTCAAGGGCACGCTCTACCGCGAACTCGCCGAGGAACTCGGGCTGGATCTGGACCGCTTTGATGCCGACTTTGCAGACGCGGAAGGCGAACTCGATCGCATGATCCGCGAGGACGAGCTGCTCGCCTCCAAGTTCGGGGCCAACGGCACTCCGGCGTTCTTCATCAACGGGCGTTACCTCTCCGGTGCGCGGCCGATCACCTCCTTCAGGGCGACGATCGACGAGGAAATCGCCGACGCCAAGGCCCTGATCAGCGCCGGCACTCCGCGCGATCAGGTGTTCTCCGCGATCATGGAGAAGGCCGCGACCGAGGTCGAGAAGTAGCCGTGGCTGTGGGTGTAGCAGCCGCGGCGGGGCAGTCCCCCGAGCGGATCTCTGGGGTCGGGGCGCTCGCTCTGGTGATCTTTACGCTGGCGGGTGGGGTGCTCATCTTTGGCTTCGCGAGCTCGCTTTGGCCAGCGATTGCGCGTCAGGGCGAAGCCTCGTGCCGGCCCTTAGAGCCGACTCTGCGGGGCGTGCCAGCGCCGAGCTGGCAGCTCCAGGATCTCGAGGGCAAACCGGTGAGTCTTCAGGACTTCAGCGGTAAATTTTTGGTGATCAATTTTTGGGCGACCTGGTGCGAACCCTGCATCGGCGAATGGCCGCAGATCGATCGCCTGGCCGAGCGTTTCGCCGATCGCGATGACGTCGTCGTCTTGGCGATCAGCATCGATAAGTCCCGCGACGACATTCGCCCGTTTTTGGATCGCATGTCGCTCTCCGAGACGCCGACCGTTGTGCTCTGGGATCCAGAGCAGACGATTCACCAGACCTACGGTTCGGCCAAGATCCCCGATACTTTTTTTGTCGGACCTGACGGCCAGTTGATCCACCAGTACGTCAACGTGCGCGACTGGGGAAAACCGGCGGCCTACCGCTGCGTCGAATCGATGGCCGGTTCGTAGTTCTTTTTTTGCAGCCGCGGCACTCGGACTAGTGGTCGCGCAGCCAAGTAAAAATTTGATCAAACACGGTGCCGCGCGGGTCGGCGAGATCGAGCGAGCTTCGCCGCGGGAAGCCAACGTGGCCGCCTCGGGACATCCAGCGAACGGTCACGGCAGGCGGTGGGATCTCTAAATAGGGGCGCAGCGTCGCGGCTGGGACCATCGGGTCGTGTTCGGTGGCGACGATCAGAGTGGGCAGGGCGAGCTTGGCGAGTCGCGGCCCAACGCTCATCGACGAGTAGTAGTCGTCGGCGCTGTTAAAGCCGAAGCGGGGTACGACGGTCTTTGCATCCCACTCGCGCATCGTTGTGATCCGGCGGGCGATGGCCAACGGAGTGGGGACCGCTCCGCGGGCGGCGACTTGCTCGTAGATCTCGAGGAGTCCGTCCAGGAGGTAACGGCGGTAGGGCCACGCCTTTGCGGTGTCGATCGCCCGCGAGCCGGCGTGCAGATCGAGGGGTGCGCAGAGGCTGGCGATCGCTCGGACCCGTGGATCGCTCGGAGCGAGGGCGAAGCGCAGGCTGGTATGTCCGCCGAGCGAGAAGCCGAGCAGGTAGATCCGGCGGACCTCTGCGAGAGCGGGGCTCGCGAGGGCTGAGCTGAGGTCGTGAGTGAGACCGGCGTGGTAAAAATCGACGCCGCTGCGGTCGGTCCCGCGGAGCCCGAGGCGAAGGCAGCCGAGGCCTGTTCGGGTCGCTGCGTGGGCCGCCTGGATCATGTATTGGCTGTCAGGGCTGCCGCCCAGGCCGTGCACCAGCACCACCAGATCCCCCTTTGGATCGGCCAGGCGCAGCTGCCCCTGGAGCCGAACACTGCCGATCCGTGGGTCCTCGAGGGTGGACGACCAGGGCTGGGATTTCGGCGGTTTTTGGGGTCGGAGCCGATGGCGGAAATTGGGGGTAATCGTCCACAGATGGCCACCTAGCTTCATATACAGGTGGAGAATGCCGCATCTGTGGGTCGCTCGCTACGGTCGCCAATCGCCGGCCGCAACTTCGCAATTTCGCGACTTTGCTGGTTCGCCGCATCGCAATGATGGGAGGATTCACACGACATGCTGCGTACGTCAGTCTGCGACCGATCGTCACCGCGATTGACCCTCCGCGCCTACGCGCGCTAGCTTGCGCCCCGTGCAAGAGCCCGAGAGCGCCGGCTGGCAGGGACCGAGCCTGAGCCTCATCCTCGGGGGCGTCGTCGTGATCACCATCGCGATGGGGATCTTCGCGTTTTGGCGCTACACCGAGTCCGAGCGCTGGGTTCAGGCCTCGCTCATCGAGATGGAAGCGCTCGGCAAAACGGTCGACGTCGAGGGCTGCATCGACGCCTCCATCGATTGGCGTAACCGGTGCGCCGCCAACAAGACGCTCTGCGAGAACGCCATCCCGCTCGCGACCTACCATTGTCTAGAGCAGCAAGACCGCTCAGACAGCTGCTTGATCCTCGACCACGACATGTCGACCGGTACCTGGTTGATGGAGCGCTGTCGGGCCCGCGGTTCAGAGTGCAAGGTGATGAAAAAATGCACGTGCGCGGCTGCCTACCGCGCTCTTGACTCCTTCTGTCGAACAGGACAGGAGAGCGTGCAGGTGGAGCTATGACGACACGAGGCACATCTGGCAACGAGCCGTCTTGGGCCCGGGACCTGGTCACGCTGACCAAGCCCGGAGTCACGCGCATGGCCGCCCTGACGGCGGCGGGTGGGGCATGGCTCGCGCCCGGCTTTGATTGGTGGTCGGGCTTCGCCGCGGTCTTGGGATCGAGCATGGCTGTCGCTTCGGCCTCTGCCTTTAATATGTGGTGGGAGCGGGGCACCGACCCGCTGATGTCGCGAACCCGCAACCGACCGGTGGCTGCGGGACGCATGGATCCGCGGCATGCACTCCTTTTTGCAGCGGTGCTCGGCGCCCTCTCGCTGCTGCTGCTGGGGCTCGCCACCAACGCGTTGACGGTGGGTCTCGCGGCCCTGTCGATCTTCCTCTACGTCTGCATCTACACCCCACTAAAGTACCGAACACCGCTGGCCTTGGTGATCGGCGCGATCCCTGGCGCGGCGCCGCCGTTGCTCGGTTGGGTGGGCGTCACCGGCAGTCTCGACCTGGGAGGACTCGCGCTCTTTGCGATCCTCTTTGTCTGGCAGATGCCGCATTTTCTCGCGATCACCATTTACCGCCACCAAGAGATGGCCAAGGGCGGTATTCGTTGCGTCTCGGTGGTCCGCGGCGATCGGGCGGCGAAGGTGCAGGCTCTGCTCTGGGCCCTGGCACTGGTGCCCGTGTCGCTCTTGCCCAGCCTGCTCGGGGTGACCGGGTTGTTCTACGGGATCTCGGCGCTGGTGCTCAGCCTTATCTTCTTCGGCTGGACCTGCACGGGCCTCTGGGCGGCCAAACCAGCCCCTTGGGCGCGCTCGCTCTTCCTCGCCTCACTCCTTTATTTGCCCGCGCTGATCGCCGCTTTGGCGATCGACGTCAGCCTCTAACGAATACGGTCCGGTCCTCGGCAAATCCGCCAGGGCAACCCCAGAGTTCGTGATGCACGCCGAAGCCTCCGCGCAACCAGATGATGCCGCGCCGCGTCCCCCGGGAGCACCGCCGCCGATCGAAGAGCGGGTGTGGTTTGTGCGCATTTTTATGCGCCACCCGTACCTGGTGGCCTTTTTTGTCGGCATCACCCTGATCACGGCAATGCGGCCATTGACCCGACATGTGCCCGATGCACCGGCGGTGATCTACCAGATGCCGGGCTTCGATCTCGTCGACCAAAAAGGCGAACGCTTCACTCTGGGGTCGATGCGCGGCGAGGTCTGGGTTGCGGGTTTTATCTTCACCTCCTGCCCGAGCATCTGCCCCAAGATCTCGCGCTCGATGGTCGAGCTCCAGGACAAGTTCGAGACTTTCGATATCGACGCCCGTATGGTCACCTTTTCGGTCGATCCCGAGACCGATACCCCCGAGGTCCTCGCGCGCTATGCCGAGACACTCGGTGCCGATACCTCGCGCTGGACTTTTGTGACCGGCGATCGTGCGGCTATGGAAAAGCTCGTCGTCGGCGGCTTCAAGCTAGCGATGGACGAGCCAAAACCCATCGATGATACCTCGATGTACGATATTGCACATTCGACCAAGCTGGTCTTGATCGACGCGGATGGGGGCATCCGCGGCTTTTACAGTACTGACGAGATGGGCTTAGACGAGATCTATCACCGGACCCAGCATGTGCTCCGTGATCTCCGAGAGGCCCGTCACCGATGAGAATCGCAGGCGTCCTCATTGTCGCTGCGCTGGCCTCCTGTACGGAGCCCACTCCGGCCTTCACCGAGTCGCTGGTGCTTGGCGGTGTGGAGATCTCTGCCCAAGAATTGAGCCGCGGGCAAAAGCTTTACGCCAACCACTGCGCCTCTTGCCACGCTGTCGACGGCAGCGGCCAGGGTCCAGCGGCGCGGCACCTAAGCCCAGGACCTCGCGATTTCCGCACAGGTGTCTTCGTGCATACGGCGTCCAAGGGCGAGGTACTGCCAACCGATGCGGAACTCCGACGAGTGATCAAAAAAGGCGTTCTAGACCGCGGTATGCCGGCCTGGGGCGCCCTTCGGGACGAAGATATCAACGCCGTAATGGCGTACATCAAGACCTTCTCACCGCGTTGGCGGGATCCCCAAGGGGAGGCCAAAAACAGTGAGTAAAGTCCGAATCTGGGGCTCTTCGATCGCGCCGCTGAGAACGCGAATGCTCGATGAGACAGGCGGTCGCAGGCCCCGACTCCAAGGGGCCGTCGATCGTCGGCGTACTCCCCACAAAACCCACCGTAGAGCTGGATTAAGCCTGATCGAGTCGACCATGATGACCCTCCGACGCGCTGAATTTTCCGCACTTGAACGTGCTTCTCGAGGTCTACGGACAGTTGCCAATCTGGACACAGCCCTGATAGGGTGCGCGCCAACGCAGCGCCTTGGACGCATCCACTTCCAGGGATCTCTCTGAAAGAAGGTGAAGTGACGTGCCGGCCATCTTTCCTCGCTGGACGAACAACATTCCGCTCGCGACCGCAATCCTAGCGCCGATCCTCGGCGCAGGGCTTGTTGGTGGGGTCTGGTACTACTTCTCACCGAAGTTTACCGACGCTGGCTATCGGCCGATCCAACCTGTCGCCTTCAGCCACAAGCTGCATGCGGGCGATATGGATATGGATTGCCGCTATTGCCACAACACCGTAGAGCGAGCGGCTCACGCGGCGATTCCGCCAACGCAGACCTGCATGAATTGCCACTCGTTGGTGAAGACGGACTCACCTAAGCTCGCGCCGATTCGCGAGAGCTTTGAGACCGGCAAGTCGATCCCGTGGATTCGCGTCCATCAACTCCCAGACTACGCCTTCTTCGACCACCGGCCGCATATCGCGGCTGGGGTTGGTTGTGCCACCTGCCACGGCCGCATCGATCAGATGACAGTCGTCGAGATGGACCAACCGCTGTCGATGAGCTGGTGTCTCGATTGTCACCGCGACCCCGAGCCCAACCTGCGGCCTCTCGATGAGGTCACCAACATGGCCTGGGATCCTGCGGCTTCGGATTACGACCCGAAGGCGGACCCCGCTCGCAAACGCGAATTGACGCCGCCCGAGCATTGCTCTGGTTGTCACCGCTAAGCAGGGGAAAGACGGGTACACAACGATGAGCAAGCCCAACGCATCCCTCAAGGCCTACTGGCGCAGCCTCGACGCCCACCAGGGCCTCGTTCATGGCGACTCGGCGCAGGCCTCCCACGACGAATTTCCCGGCGCGGCCGAGGCCGTCGGCAGCGATGGACTGACGCCGCTACGGGTCCGTCGACGCTCCTTTGTCGGCCTCCTGGGCGCCTCGACAGCGCTCGCAGGTCTGACCACCGGCTGCATCCGCAAGCCGGTCGAGCGCATCCTGCCCTTCGCCAAGCGCCCCGAGGACGTGGTGCCCGGGCAGTCGCTCTACTATTCGACAGGCCTCAATATCGGCGGCAGCGTGCTCGGCATCCTCGTCGAGGCGACCGACGGCCGGCCGATCAAGATCGAGGGCAATCCCAAACACGCGGGCTCCCAGGGCGCGACCGATGTTTGGGCCCAGGGCACGGTGCTCGGGATCTACGACCCCGAGCGTTCGCAGATCCCGAAGACCGTCGAAGACGGCGAGTTTGTCGACTCCGATTGGGGTCCCGCTCACAGCCACGTCGACGCGATCCTCAAGGGTGCCCGCGAGGCCGGCGGCAAGGGCATGGCCCTGGTGATCCCCTGGATCGTGTCGCCCTCGCTGCGGGCCCATCTCGCGGCGTTTAAGAGCAACTACCCGCAGGCACGCCTGATCCTTTGCGACCCGATGGCGCCGGTCAACTCGACGGCGAGCATCGAGATGCTCGCGCAGCCGGGCGCCCGCATGACCAACCACCTCGCCGGTGCTTCGGTCGTCGTCTCGTTTGACAACGATTTCATGGGCCCCGAGCTCGATCATGTGCGCCTGACCAAGGAGTTCGCCCGCGGGCGTGCGCCGCTCGGTCAGGGCGACCCGATGAACCGCCTCTATGTGGTCGAGCCCCACTTCTCGATCACCGGCGCCAACGCAGATCACCACCTGCCGCTGCGCGCCTCCCGGGTCGGCCCCTTCCTGATCGCTCTCGCCCACGAGCTGGCGAGCAAGCACGGCATCAGCTTGCCCTCCTCCTTCGAGGGAATCATCGGCGCGCAGGAGTTTGCCGAGGCTGAGCAAAAGTGGATCGCCGCAGTCGCAGTCGAGCTGATCGCCGCTCGCGACAATCGCGATTCGCACTCGGCGATCCTGGTCGGCGAACGTCAGCCGGCCTGGGTGCACGGGCTCGGGCTTGTGCTCAACGTCGCACTCGGCAACCAGACCAAGAGCCTGCACCTGCGGGTCGACGACACCGCACCGGTCACCGAGGGCCTGGACGCTCTCGCGGCGGGGCTCGGCAGCGGCGCGATCACGACGGTCTTCTGCCTCGATACCAACCCGGCGTATGTCGCTCCCGGTCAGCTCGGCATGGCCGATTTGCTGACCAAGGCGACCGTCGTGCATGCGGGTTTGCATTTCGACGAAACCGCTCGCCTGGCGGTCTGGCACCTGCCGCTCAACCATCATCTCGAGTCCTGGGGCGACCTAGAGTCCTCCGACGGCGTGGTCACGATTTGCCAACCGCTGATCGAGCCGATCTTCGACACCAAGTCGACGGTCGAGATCCTCGCCTGGTGGGCCAAGGGGGACGGCGCGCCGAATTACGATCTGGTCTACTCCTTCTGGAAAGACCAGCTCGGCCCCAAGTTCTCCAAGCGTCGCTGGGAGCGTTGGCTGCACGACGGCATCGTCTCGGGCATCCCGCGCTCGCCCGGCATCCCGCTCTTCGAGAACTTCGAAACGCTCGCCGACGCGATCAACAGGGGGGTCAAGAAGTACGGCCCCGATACCGCCTTCGAGGTCAACTTCCACATCGACCCCAAGGTCGGCGACGGTCGTTACGCCAACAACGGCTGGTTGCAAGAGTGCCCGCATCCGATGTCCAAGCTCTGCTGGGACAACGCCGCCTACATCAGCCCGGCCGACGCCAAAGAGCTCAAGGTCCAAAACTGCGACCTGCTCAACATCCAAATCGACGATCGCACGGTCCAGGTACCGGTGTGGATTATGCCCGGGCAGGCCAATAAAACGGTTTCGCTTAGCCTCGGCTACGGCCGTGAAGGTCTGGGGTATGTCGCCGAAGACGCGGGCATCAACGTCTACCCGCTGCAGGCCGGCAAAAATCCCTGGTTCACCGCCAACGCCGGCGTCTCCAAGTTCGGCGGAGTGCGCATGATCTACTCCACCCAGGATCACGGCACGCTCGATCCCGGCCTGGGTTACCCGATGCGCCCGATCATCCGCGAGACCGAGGTCGACGCGGAGGGCAAGTGGGCGGATCCAAAGTTCGCCGACAAGGGCGACCTGATGAAGCCCGAGGATCTCAAGTCGCTCTGGGAGCACAATCCCGAGCCGACCCTGGGCGAGCCCAAACTGATGGGCAAGCAGCAGTGGGGCATGGTCATCGACCTCAACCGCTGCAACGGCTGCAACGCCTGCGTCGTCGCTTGCCAGGCCGAGAACAACATCCCGCTAGTCGGCAAAAAAGAGGTCGGCAACGGTCGCGAGATGCATTGGATCCGGCTCGACCGCTACTACTCGGGCTGGGACGACGCGTCCCCCGAAGCGGTCTTCATGCCGATGCTCTGCCAGCACTGCGAGACAGCACCCTGCGAGAACGTCTGCCCGGTTGCGGCGACGACTCACAGCCCCGAGGGCCTCAACGACATGGCGTACAACCGCTGCGTCGGTACCCGTTATTGCGCGAACAACTGCCCCTACAAGGTGCGGCGCTTTAACTTCCACAACTACAACAAGCGCATGGACGAGGACTGGGGCCAGGACCCGCTCGGTCGCATGGTCCGCAACCCCGACGTCACCGTGCGATTCCGCGGTGTCATCGAGAAGTGCACCTACTGTGTGCAGCGGATCAACGGCGCCAAGATCGAGGCTCATGTGGCCGGCAAAGATACCGTCCCCGACGGGGTCATTGTCGCCGCCTGTGAGCAGGTGTGTCCAAGCGAGGCGATCGTCTTTGGTGACATCGCCGACCCGACCACTCGGGTCGCCAAGCTCAAGGCCACCGAGCGGGATTTCGGTGTGCTCACCGACCTCTTGACCCGCCCCCGCACGACCTACCTGGGTCGTATCCGTAACCCCAATCCGGAGCTCGCGTAAGTCATGGCAGTCTTTGACGAACTCGATCCGCTCACCGGACGTAAAGTCCTGGTTGAGAACAATCTGACCTTTCACGAGGCCACCGAGACGATCGCAACGCCGATCGAGATCCCCAACGCACGTTGGTGGGGTTTCTTTCTCGTCGCCCTGATGTTCCTGAGCCTTCTGCTGGTCTCCCTTGGCTGGCTTTTTTGGGAGGGCGTCGGCATCTGGGGCCTCAACAACCCCATCGACTGGGGTTGGGCGATCGTCAACTTCGTCTTCTGGGTCGGCATCGGTCACGCCGGTACGCTGATCTCGGCGGTTCTCTTCCTGTTCCGGCAAAAATGGCGGACCTCGATCAACCGCGCCGCCGAGGCGATGACCATCTTCGCGGTCATCTGTGCGCTGCTCTTCCCGACAGTGCACGCCGGTCGTCCGTGGGTGCTCTTCTGGTCGCTGCCGTTGCCCAACCAGATGGGCATGTGGCCAAACTTCCGCTCGCCGCTGCTCTGGGACGTCTTCGCGATCTCGACCTACTTCACGGTCTCGCTGATGTTCTGGTACGTCGGCCTGATCCCGGACCTGGCGACGATGCGCGATCGGGCCAAAACCCGCGGGCGCCGGATCGCTTACGGCATCTTCTCCCTCGGTTGGCGGGGTTCAACTCGCCACTGGCAGCATTACGAGCGGGCCTACCTGATCCTCGCCGGCCTGGCGACGCCGCTGGTGCTCTCGGTGCACACCATCGTTAGCTTTGACTTCGCGGTCGCCCAGCTTCCCGGTTGGCACACGACGATCTTCCCGCCCTACTTCGTCGCTGGCGCCATCTTCTCTGGCTTTGGCATGGTGCTGACGCTGATGATCCCGCTTCGCAGCTGGCTCAAGCTTCAGAACTTCATCACCATCAAGCACCTCGAGAATATGGCGAAGATCATCCTCGTGACCGGCTCTATGGTCGGCTACGCCTACGGGATGGAGTTCTTCATCGCCTGGTACTCCGGTAACGCCTACGAGTCGTTCGCCTTCGCGAACCGTGCGTTTGGCGACTACTGGTGGGCCTACTGGACGATGATCAGCTGCAACGTCATCTCCCCGCAGCTCTTCTGGTTCAAGGCGATTCGCCGGAGCCCGGTCGCGCTCTTCATCATCTCGATTTTCGTCAACATCGGGATGTGGTTCGAGCGCTTCGTCATCACCGTGACGTCCCTGCACCACGACTTCCTGCCGTCGTCCTGGGACTACTACTCGCCGACGCTCTGGGACATCACGACCCTGCTCGGCAGCTTCGGGCTCTTCTTCACGCTCTTCTGCCTCTTCGTCCGCTTCCTGCCGATCATCGCCCTGGCCGAGGTCAAGGCCGTGATGCCGCAGGCGGACCCCCACTACGACCCGAACGGGGATCATCATGGCTAAGCCCAAGAAGAAGAAGGTCTTCGGTCTCCTGGCCGAGTACGAGACGCCGCGGGAGATCTTCCACGCCTGCGAGAAAGTCCGCGATGCGGGTTTTCAAAAGTGGGACTCGTACACGCCCTTTCCGGTGCACAACCTGGACAAGGCGATGGGTCTCAAGCCGTCGATGCTCGGCTGGGTGGTCTTTGTCGCCGGCATGACAGGGGCGAGCAGCGGCATGCTGCTCCAGTGGTGGACCTCCACTATCGAGTACCCGATCATCATCGCCGCGAAGCCCTACTTCTCGTACCAGGCCTTTGTGCCGGTGACCTTCGAGCTCGGCATCCTCTTCGCGTCGTTCGCCGCGGTCTTCGGCATGCTGGCCTTCAACCGGCTGCCGCAGTGGTACCACTCCTGTTTTAACAGCGAGCGCTTCGCGCGGGTGACCGACGACAAGTTCTTCATCTGCATCGAGTCGACGGACCCCAAGTACAACCCCGAGAAGACCCGTGCCTTCCTCAAGGACACCGGCGCGGTCGAGATCGAGGAAGTCGAGGACTGAGCATGACGCGCACGACTGCAACAGGTCTGATGGGCGCGACATTGGTCGCGGCTGGGCTCTTGGCCGGATGTCAGGGCAATCGCTCCGACATGCCGCCGGTCCACATCATCCACAACATGGACTTCCAAAACCGCTACGACGCGCAGGAGCAGAGCGATCTCTTCTACGGGATCGATTGCGCGGACGAGGCCGAAGCCGAGGCCGCAGCGATCGCCGAGGCCGAAGAAAGCGGCGAGCATCCGCCGCATAAGCCGCGCACCTGCTACGGCCGGGCAATGCGAGCGCCACCTGAGGGCACGGTCGCCGTCGGTCACCTCAAGGACGACGATCACCTCTATCGCGGTCGCGGTCCCGACGAGCGCCTGGCGGACTCGCTGCCGGTGCAGATCGAGCTCAACGCGGCCCTGCTAAAGCGCGGCGAAGAGCGTTACAACATCTACTGCCAGCCCTGCCACGACTACGCGGGCAACGGCAAGGGCGTCGCGGTGCTGCGCGGTGGCGGCTTTAAGGTCGTGCCGCCGAGCTACCACATCGCTCGGCTGAAGGCGATGCCGCTCGGTTACTTCTACAAGGTGATCACGGACGGGCAGGGCACCATGCTCTCGTACGCCTCGCAGATCCCGGTCGAGGATCGCTGGGCGATCGCGGTCTGGGTTCGCACCCTCCAGGTCAGTCGCACGAATGGAGGCAAGTGATGTCCTCGCATGGCCCCAAAAAAATCCCTAAAGACCAGATCTGGGTAAAGCCAGGATCGCTCTGGGCTCGCTTGCCGATCATCGGAGCGGTGCTCGCGATCATCGGTCTGGGCGGCTCGTTCTCGATGATGAGCGAGCATCCCCAGCAGTTTTGGTACTCGTACCTGACGGCGCTGGCGGTTTTTGTCGCCTTTGGCCTCGGCGGTCTCTTCTTTGTCATCATCCAGCACGTCACCCGTGCGGGCTGGTCGATCGTCGTCCGTCGCCTGGCGGAAAACGTGATGATCACCCTGCCAGCGCTCGGGCTTCTGGTGCTGCCAGTGGTCTTCATGGGCTCGCACGAGCTCTACGAGTGGACCCACCTGGAGGTCGTCGCCGCCGACACGATGCTCACCGCCAAGCAGCCCTACCTCAACGAGGGTTTCTTCATGGTGCGCATGCTGATCTACATCGGCGTGTGGACCCTGCTCTCGGGGCTCTTCTACGGTTGGTCGACCAGCCAGGACAGCGCCACCGGCGAGGCGATCATCAAAAAGGCGCACGCGATGCGTTGGCTGTCGGCACCGGCGGTCATCCTCTTTGCGCTGTCGATGACCTTCTTCTCCTTCGACTCCCTGATGTCGCTGGACCCGCACTGGTTCTCGACGATGTTCGGCGTGTACTACTTCGCCGGGATCGCGGTGACCTCGCACGCGATGCTCGCCCTCATCTCGATTCTGCTGCGCAAGTCGGGGTACCTAAAGGGTGTCGTCACCGACGAGCACAACCACGACCTGGGCAAGCTGATGTTCGGCTTCACGGTCTTCTTCGCCTACATCGGCTTTAGTCAGTACTTCCTGATCTGGTACGCCAACATCCCCGAGGAGACTCGCTGGTTCGCCTACCGGATCAGCGGCGACTACCTCAACCTCAGCATCCTGCTGGCGGTTGGCCGCTTCGTGATTCCCTTCTTCTACCTCGTCTCGAGGGTGCTCAAGCGGAACTCCAACACCCTCCTGGTGGCGGCCCTGTGGATCCTCTTTATGGAGATGGTCGACATGTTCTGGGTGGTCCAGCCGGTGCTCTCCAACCACCACGCCGAGGGCCAGCCCCTGACGATGCACCTTGGTGCGGTCGACTTCTTGACCATGCTCGGTGTCGGCGGTGTCTTCCTTGCGGTCTTCGGTTGGGCGCTCGCTCGCCGGGCACTGATTCCTGTCAACGACCCGCGTATCCAAGAGTCGCTGGAGTTCGAGAACTTCTGATGATCGCCTGATCATCTATCGATGGAGACGGAGCGACCTGCCATGTCAGAACATCAGCACTTCAAGGGCGGCCACGAGATGGATGAGCCGCCCACTCGTCACCTCTTCAACATTGTCGGCGGTCTCGGGTTTCTGACCTTGCTCGCGGTTTTCGCGCTGGTACAGGTCTTCCACTCGCAACGCGAGAGCCTCCAGTCCGAGCGCTACAGCAAGATTTCGCGGCGCCTGGCCGAGTACACCGCGGAGCAGGACAAGCAGCGTTTCGAGAGCGGCCAGTACGAGCTCAACGACGACGGCAAGATCGTCAAGCTGAGCTACGTTCCGCTCGCCCGCGCCACCGAGAAGGTGCTCGAGAATCCGGCCCTCCTTAAGGCTGGGCCGCCGCCGCCCGGCTTTGTGCACCCCGATGGTGCTCCCAAGCCGCCGCCGGCTCCTCCGGTTGTAAAAGCACCGCCGCCGCCACCTGTACCTGCTGGGGCAGAGGGTGCGACAGCCGGTCCCGCGACCCCCGCAGGGGCTGCCAAGCCAGCCAAAGATGGGGCAAAGTCGGGCCGCTAGCGCGCTCAGCTGATTTTCACAACAACGACGATGCGTACCTCCTTCACAGCTCTCTCGCTCACCGCGATGCTCGCACTGCCTCTGGGCATGGGAGCGGCCGTGGAGGTGCGTGCTGCCGACGAGGCAAACGCCCCGGCGATGCACGCGATCGACGTCGAGGAGCATCTGGGCGAGGTGATCGCCGGCGATCTCACCTTCAAGGATCACGCAGGCAAGACCGTTCGCCTGGGCGACTACTTTGACGGCGAGCGGCCGATCCTGCTGACGCTGAACTATTACCGCTGCCCGGTGCTCTGCAACGTGCAGCTAAATGCGCTCACCGAGACCTTGGGCGCCCTCGAGTGGACCCCGGGGGATGAGCACTTCCAGATCGTCACGGTCTCGATCGACCCCAACGAGGGTCCCGAGGTCGCTGGACCCAAGCGAGATTCGCACTTAAAGTCGCTCGATCGCGGCGACGATGTTGGCTGGGCCTTCCTCACCGGCGACGCGCTCAACATCAAGCTGCTCGCTGCTCAGGTCGGGGTTGGCTACGCCTACGACGCCGAACAAGACCAGTACGCGCACCCCGCTGTGGTCATGTTTTTGGCCCCTGACGGCAAAATTGTTCGTTACGTCTACGGGCTCACCTACGCTCCCAAGGACGTAAAATTCGGCCTCATCGAGGCCTCTGAGGGCAGAGTCGGTGACACGATCGACCGCATCATCCTCAGCTGTTTCCACTACGACGCGACCCTCGGTCGCTACGGTCCCTTCGCCTTCGGCCTGATGCGCCTCGGCGGAGTCTTCACGATCTTCTTTTTGGGTATGGGCCTTCTGTGGTTCCGGCGTCGAGAAAAACGCTCGGGCGGGATCAAGAGGGCCATGCACGCGGAGGTACCGACATGATCCTCAACCTGCTC
The DNA here is from genome assembly GCA_964474905.1 of uncultured Nannocystis sp. Lineage (GTDB taxonomy): Bacteria > Myxococcota_A > Polyangia > Nannocystales > Nannocystaceae > JADJRG01. The sequence goes on from CAYYUP010000014.1 coordinate 59,931, forward strand.
CTGGGTCCCAATGCGCAAGACCTCGGGACACCGCCGATGTCCTCCAGCCCGTTCTCGTTGCTACCCGCAGCGAGCACGAGCGCACAGGAAATCGACGACGTCTACATCTTCATCACGCTGGTCTGTGCGATCGCGTTTGTGATCCTGATCGGCACTCAGGTGTACTTCATGGTGAAGTACAAGAAGCCAAAATCAGGGCATCGCAAGACCTCGCCGATCACCCACAGCGGCAAGCTCGAGTTCTGGTGGAGCTTCATCCCCGCGCTCATCATGCTGGTGATGTTCGCCTGGGGCGAGAAGCTCTACATGGAGATGGCAGCTCCGCCCGACGATGCGATCAGCATTCGGGTGACCGCCCAAAAATGGTCTTGGACTATCGAGTACCCGGACACCGCAGGGGCGGTCCTGACTGACGAACTCATCGTTCCGGTCGGTATTCCCGTGCGGCTGACGATGACCTCGCGTGATGTCATCCACTCCTTCTTTGTGCCTGCGTTCAGGCAAAAGAAGGACGTGCTGCCAAACCGCTACACGACGATGTGGTTCGAGGCGAGCAAGATCGGGGTCTACCCGCTCTTCTGTGCCGAGTACTGCGGCGAAGAGCACTCGTCGATGATCGGCACCGTTCGGGTCGTCAGTGCGGACGTATTCCAGGCCGCCCTGGAAGAGGCCGCCCGCCTGGAGCAGGACGACGGCGAGTCGATGATCGACTTTGGCGAGCGCGTGTGGAAGCGGGGCGGCTGTGCCTCCTGCCACTCCCTCGATGGCACCGTCAAGACCGGCCCGAGCCTCCTCGATGTCTACGGTTCTGAGGAGACGTTGGCTGATGGCAGCACGGTCACCGTCGACGACAACTACATCCGCGAATCCCTGATCGAGCCTAATGCGAAGATCGTCCAGGGCTTCACCCCGCAGATGCCCAGCTTCGCCGGTCGTTTCGACGACAAGGCGATCACCGGCCTCATCGAATTCATCAAGTCCAACGAGTCCCAGTAGGCGGAGATAACAACCATGTCAGAGCAGCCTGCTAGCTACGATCTCGAAAACCCGTCGGAGCCGAACTTCTACCGGGCCTCCAAGGGCCTGAAGTCCTGGATCTTCACGGTTGATCACAAGCGCCTCGGGGTCATGTACCTCGTCGCGGTCCTCACCTTCTTCTTCGTCGCGGGATGCCTGGCGCTAGCCCTGCGCACCGAGCTGCTCACGCCGCAGCAGGACTTCGTCAGCGCCTCGACCTACAACCAGCTCTTCACGCTTCACGGCGCGTTGATGGTCTTCCTCTTCATCATCCCGGCAACGCCGGCGGCGTTGGGCAACTTCCTGTTGCCTTTGATGTTAGGGGCCAAGGATGTCGCGTTTCCGCGTCTCAACCTGCTCAGTTTCTGGGTCTACTGCACAGCGGCGATCATGCTGCTCTGCACCCTCCTGATGGGGGGCCTGGACACCGGCTGGACGTTCTACACCCCCTATTCGACCTCTTCGGGGTCGGCAGCGGGCCTCGCGGCCCTGGGCGTATTTGTCGCTGGATTTTCATCGATCCTCACCGGTCTTAACTTCGTCGTCACCGTGCACAGGATGCGGGCGCCGGGGCAGACCTGGGATCGCATGCCGCTCTTTGTCTGGGCGATCTACGCGACCGCGGTGATCCAGATTCTGGCGACGCCGGTGCTGGCGATCACGGTGCTCCTGGTCTTTGTCGAGCGCTTCCTCGGGATCGGCATCTTCGACCCGGCGATGGGCGGCGACCCGGTGCTCTTCCAGCACTTCTTCTGGTTCTACAGCCACCCGGCCGTCTACATCATGATCCTGCCGGGCTTCGGAATCATCTCCGAGGTGATCACGACGCATTCGCGCAAGCATATCTTTGGCTACAAGGCGATCGCCCTGTCGTCGGTGGCGATCGCGGTCATCTCCTTCCTGGTTTGGGGACACCACCTCTTTGTCTCCGGCCAGTCGGAGCTCGTCGGTGTGATTTTCTCGCTGCTGACCTTCGCCGTTGCGGTGCCCACCGCGATCAAGGTCTTCTCGTGGGTGGCAACGCTCTACGGCGGCTCGATCATCTACAACACGCCGATGTGGTACTCGCTGATGTTCCTCTGGACCTTCACGATCGGCGGTCTAACGGGGCTCTATCTCGCGACTATCGCCGTCGATGTGCACCTGCACGACACCTACTTCATCGTCGCGCACTTCCACTACGTGATGATGGGCGGGCTGGTCGTCGCCTTCCTCAGCGGCCTCTACCACTGGTGGCCGAAGATCACCGGCCGCATGTACCACGAGGCCTCCGGCAAGTTCGGGGCGCTGCTGGTCTTCATCGGCTTCAACATCACCTTTGGTACCCAGTTCTTCCTGGGTCACCAGGGCATGCCGCGTCGCTACTTCGCCTACCTGCCGGAGTACACGACGATGCATCAGGTCTCGACCTACGGTTCCTACATCCTCGGCTTTGGGCTGCTGGTCGCGGGGTACTCCCTGGCCACAGCGCTGCGCAAGAGCGCTCCAAAGGCCGGCTCGAATCCTTGGGAGGCGGTCTCCCTCGAGTGGCAGACCTCAAGCCCGCCGATCGAGCACAACTTCCACGACACTCCGCACGTAACCGGCAGTCCTTACGATTTCCCCGAGATCGACAAGTCGGCCGGCGGTCACCACTGATTGATTAGGAGGCGGTAGCACCATGAGCACTCCAACTCACGTCGCGCACCACACGACGGGTGAGCGCAATCCCTACCTGGCGCACCATTTTGACACGATGGGGCAACAGGCAGGGGCCGCAAAGCTCGGGATGTGGCTTTTCTTGGCCACCGAGCTGCTGATGTTCAGCGGCCTCTTCCTCGCCTACTTCGTCACCCGCATGTTCTATCCCGAGATGGTTCTCGGGGCCCACGAGTACCTGAGCAAGACCGCAGGTGGCGTTAATACCTGCGTGCTGCTCTTCTCGTCATGGACGATGGCGATGGCGGTCCGCTCGGCCCAGGTCGGGCGGCCCAACAACAAAGAGGACGCGGCCAAGATCAAGAAGTACTTGATCCTGACCCTGCTCTGCGCGCTCGTCTTTTTGGTCGTCAAGTACTTCGAGTACAGCGCCAAGTTCGAGCACGGCATGTTGCCGGGCAAGTTCTACACGGCGCACCTGCACGGCTACGAGATCGAGGGTCTGCCGCACGTCTTCTTTGGCGTGTACTTCATCATGACCGGCCTGCACGGCATCCACGTGCTCGTTGGCATGGGCGTCATGATCTGGATGTACATCCGCACGAGCCGCGGCGAGTTTTCCTCGCAAAACTACGCCGGTATCGAGAACACAGGGCTCTACTGGCACCTGGTCGACCTCGTCTGGATCTTCCTCTTCCCCCTCCTCTACCTGGTGAAGTGAGGCCGTTATGAGCTCCGACGTCTATCGCAATGGCAAAATGGTCGAGAACCCGGTTGAGGTCCACGAGCATGTCTCGCCGGTCTCGCTCTACGTAAAAATTCTCCTCGCGCTCTTTTTTCTCACCGGGCTGACCTACGCGGTCTCCTTCGCCGACCTGGGGCCGCTGAGCCTGCCGGTGGCGATGATGGTGGCGACGGTCAAGGCGTCGCTGGTGATCGCCTTCTTCATGCACTTGAAGTACGACGATCGCTACAACCTCTTCATCTTCATGGGCACGCTGATGTTCATCGGCCTCTTCTTTGGGCTGACGCTCTACGATTTGGCGGCTCGCGACGCGCTCAACGATGAGCAGCGCACCTTCGTTCGCATGGAGGAGGAGCGGCTGGCCGGCAACCCGCCGAGTGTCGGGATCTCCAACGATGCGGTGCGTCTAGCCGAATGGGAGGCCGTTCACGGCGATGAGCACGAAGAGGGCGAAGAAGGCGACGCCGACGCCGAAGAGGGTGCCGAGCACTAGTTCGTCGCTGCCCGTACAAAGAGCCGCTGCGCCGTGAGGCCCAGCGGCTCTTTTTTTGTGATTATTGGGATTAGGATAAGCAAGGCTGCGGTTTGTTCAGCTGGGCCCGTGTTACGGTTAGCCTGTGCGTGAATCGCGCGTATTTGATGCCCGTTCCGCTCGACTCCGAGTGACACCAGGACGCAGGCACCCTAGACATAAAACTTACGTAGCGTAAGGTCTGGCTGAACCGATGCAAAACCCGAATTCAAAACCGAACTCGAACCAAAGACCACAGGTCTCTCGCGACCGCTGGGCTTCTCGGATCTGGAGCGGCGACGGGCCGGCAGAGGTCATGATAAGCATCGGAGGTTGATATGGCGCTCCCCTTCGCAACAAAGGCAATCTTAGCTCTAGCGGTCGCTGGCGCTGTTTCTTACCTGGTTCTCGCCGACGACGGCGAGGGCGTTTTAGAGTACGTCTACGCCGAAAAGGTCGTGGCTTCGCCCTCTGATTACGCCGGCCGCACGATCAAGGTGCACGGCACCGTCGTGCCCGGGACGATCCGACAGAGGATTGGCGCCTCCGGCGACTACACCTTTGAGATCGAGAGCGAGGGCCAGCGCCTCGCCGTGCATTTCACCAATATGGTTCCCGACACCTTTGCTGAGGGCGGTGAGGTTGTTCTCACCGGTCAGCTAACGGACGACGGGGCCCGCTTCGACTCTGACGAAATGGCCGCAAAATGCCCGTCAAAGTACGAAGAAGAGCCGATGGCCAAGCCCTGAGGAGCCCACTGCAATGACGATCGCCAGCCTTGGGTCCCTGACTCTTCTTCTCGTCTTTTTAATGAGCCTGGTGACCATCGGCCTTTCGGTCTCCGGTGCCTACCGTCGCTCGCCGCGTCTCATGGAGGCCGGTGTGCAGGGTCTTTACGCGACCTTTGGGCTCTCTGCATTCGCCTCGTCGCTGATCATCTACGCGTTTCTCGCGGGTGATTTTTCGATCCAGTACGTGCAGCACACCAGCGACTCGGCGATGCCGCTCTTTTACAAGATCACGGCGTTCTGGGGCGGACTCGATGGTTCGCTGCTCTTTTGGGTGCTGCTGCACACGCTCTTTGGCAGCCTGGCGGTGCGAGCGAATCGCCGACGCCACGCCGAACTCATCCCCCACGTGGTCGCCATCCTCTCGGCGATCACCCTCTTTTTTGTCGGCATCCTGCTCTTTTTAAAGGATCCCTTTGCGCCCTACCTGCTCGACATCCCGACGACCGGCAAGGGCCTCAATCCGCTGCTGCAAAACTTCTACATGATCTTCCACCCGCCGAGCCTCTACCTCGGTTACGTGTCACTGGCGGTGCCCTACGCCTTTGGCATGGCGGCGCTGATCAGCGGCCAGGTCGACGCAAACTGGCAACGCAGCGTGCGCCGATGGGTGCTTTTTTCTTGGATCTTCCTGTCGATCGGGCTGATTTTGGGTGGGCTTTGGGCCTACGAAGAGCTCGGCTGGGGCGGCTACTGGGCCTGGGATCCGGTCGAGAACGCGGGCCTCTTGCCCTGGTTTACGACGGTCGCCTTCCTGCACTCGGTGATGATCCAGGAGCGCCGGGGCATGATGAAGATCTGGAACGTCAGCCTGATCATCATCTCGTTTTTGCTGACGATCGTCGGCACCTTCATGACCCGCAGCGGTGTTGTGCAAAGCGTGCACGCCTTTGGCGAGGACTCCGATCTCGCCTGGACGTTTGGCGCGTTCATGCTGCTGATCGTGATCTTTTCCTTTGGCCTGGTGATCTGGAGACGACCCTTGCTGCGTGCGCGCGGCGAGTTAGAGAGCGCGCTTAGCCGCGAGTTTGCCTTCTTGGTCAACAACTGGCTCTTTTTGACCTGCGCGGTCTTTGTGCTCGGGGCGACCATGTGGCCGACGTTCATCGAGTGGATGAACATCCTCATCGAGCGCTACCCCGACCTGCTCGGCTGGATCGATCCCGGCCAGCGCAAGGTCATCGGCCCGCCCTTTTTTAATCGCTACATGCGACCGCTAGGCCTGGCGCTGCTGCTGCTGACGGGCATCGGTCCGCTGCTCGCCTGGCGCAAGACTTCGGGGCGAAACCTCTTGCGCCAGTTCACGGGGCCCTTGGTGTTTGGTGCCGCCTGTACGGTCGCGCCGGCGCTGCTCGGCATCGACTCGCCCTGGGGCCTGGCCTGCTTTGGCCTCTGCGGCTTCACCTTTTGGACGATCGTCCAGGAGTTCTACCGCGGCATTGTGCTTCGTCGAGGAAGGCGCGAGCAGGGCGTCGTCGAGGCTTTGGTCGGCCTCCTGCTCAGGGCCCGTCGGCGCTACGGCGGCTATGTCGTGCACTTGGGCATCGTTTTGATGTTCTTGGGCTTCGCCGGCAATGCCTACAAGATCGAGCGCAAGTGCCAGTTGCAGCCGGGGCAGACCTACGAACTCGGTGCCTACACGATCCGTCACGACGGTCTGCGGGTCAGCGAGGACTGGCAAAAAGAGATGATCACCGCCGACCTCGCGATCCTGAAGGACGGCGAAGTGGTCGATGTGCTGACGCCCGCGCGCTGGTGGTACTACCAACTGCCCGACCAGCCGACGACCGAGGTTTCGCGCTACATGACCGCCGGCGAAGATGTCTACGCATCGATGCAAGAGGTCGATCTGACCACCGGTTGGACGCAGCTCAGCCTCTTTATCAACCCGCTGATCAACTGGATCTGGATCGGCATGATGGTGATGCTCGGCGGGGCGCTGATCTGCGTCGGTACTCGCAAGTCGGAGGAGCACGATGACTAGCCCGAGGACTAGCCAGAGGTGGGCACTTGTCCGCGGTAGCCTTGTGCACGCGGGTCTGATCACCGTTGGCGGTGTCACGCTCTTTGTCGTGCTCGTCGGTCTTGGCGGTGCCCATGTCGAAGCTGCGACGCTTGCTCTCGCCTTCGCCGGCATGATGCTGCTCTACACCCTGCGTCGCCTATTTTTGGTGGCTGCGGCGCTCGGCCGTGGGCATGCCGTGGTGGTCGGCCTGGGCCGGGTCTCCAAGAGCGAACTCCGCGACGAGAAGCGTCGCCTGCTCCGAGCGATCAAGGAACTCGAGTTTGACTACGGCATGCGCAAGCTCTCCAAGCAGGATTTTGAGTCGGTCTCGGGGGCCTACAAAATGCGGGCGATCGAGGTGATGCGGGCCCTCGACGGCAGCGCCGAGCTGCACCCCCAGGCGCTCGCATTGTTGCGCGGGCAAGTCGACGGATCGGCGAGCGCGGAGGGCCAAGAGCCGACCGCCGCCGCTGGATCGACCGCCCCCGAGCAGGGCTCAGGGCTGGCTGCGGCCTGTCCCTCCTGTGCGACCGCCAACGACAACGACGCCCGTTTCTGCAAGCACTGCGGGACCGCGCTGGAGCACGCATGAGCCCCGCGAATTCGAGATTCAAACCCCGTTCTAAGCGAGCCTGTGGCCTCGTGGCTTCGTTTCGTGCACTCGGTGCATGTGCTCTCTTTGCGGCCTCTGCCGGGCTCGTGATCTGCGTCAGTCTCGACACTGCGCAGGCCCAGCCGGCGATGGGAGGTCGTCCAGATCCGCGGCAGATGTCGGGGCTCTCTCGCCTCGATCCGCAGGTCGCACCGGGCACGATCACTGCGCGCTGTCTGCTCGGTGGGTTTGACCAGCCGGCGGTCGGCGTCGAGGTCACGCTCGAGCTGCGGGCCGCGGACGGTCGGACAAAAAACCTCACGTCTCTCGCCGATGGAGAGGGGCGGGCAACGTTCACGGGCGCCGAGGAATTTGTCGGCGGTGATGCGATCGCCAGCGTCAGCTTTGACGGCGAACTCGTGCGCTCGCAGCCGATCGAAATCTCGGCATCCGCTGGTTCTCGGGTTTTGTTGGTCAAGGGCGCGCCGTCAGCCCCAGCGAGTGCACCTCCGGGGTCTGTTGGGCCAGCCGGGCCAGCCGGGCCAGCGGGACAGGGCGGGGCCGGGCTTGATCGCGCTGGTTTTCCAGAGCCGGGAAAGCCCTTCTCGGATCCGCGTTTTCCCAAAGGAACGCTGGTGGTCGGCGTGCTCGACCTTGCCGCTCGCGGCGGTGTCGAGGGGATCTCTGTGCAGCTGACGATCCGCCCGCCCGTTGGCGAGGGCGGCGAGGCGGTCGATGAGATCGTGCGCACGGGGGTGACAGACGCCCAGGGCAGGGTGCTCTTCGACAAGCTCGACGGCGACGATGTGCCCGCGGGCAGCGTGCTTGTGGCCTCGGCGGTGATCGAAGAGGGGGGCGCACGGCAGGCCTCCCAGGAGTTCACGATGGGCGACGTCGGCCTCGCCCTGGTCTTTACTTTGGGTTCGGCGGAGGCCCAGGATCTGCCGGGCTCGCGCGCGCAGAGGCGGCCGATCATGCCGCCCCGTTTGACGCCGACGATGAAGGCAGGATCGGTGCGGATCTCGGTGATCGATGCCGCCGATCAGCCCGTCGCGCAGCAGGAGGTCGATCTCGCCAAGCTCGACGTCACCGGCGCAGAGACCCACTATTCGGGGTTCTCGGGGCCCGACGGTGTCGCTCAGATCGAGGACATCGCGGTCAGCGTCGACGCGGCCTACCAGATCACCATCAACTACGCCGGCGCGCCCTACCGCAGCTCGCTCTTTCGCCTGCACGAGTCGATGGGAGCGCTCGCCGAACTCCGTGTTTTTAAGACCACCGACGACGCCTCGCGGATCCGCAGCGCGACCCAGCTCGAGATCGCCGCCCGCGAGAACGACCTCGCTCAGGTGACCCAGCTCTATCAGGTCTTTGTCAGCGGCGACGAGGCCTACTGGCCCGGGCAGGCGCTGAAGATCGAGGGTGGCGAGGGCGCACTCGGCTTTGTCGTCATGAACCGGGCCTCGCCGATCGTCGAGCACAGCGAGAAGGCGCCCTTTGCCACGCTCCGCGAGCCGATTCCGCCGGGGGAGGTGGTCGATCTCTCCTTTGCCTACCTTGTCGAGCACGACGGTGCGGCGACGATCCGTTGGGCGCCACCGCTGCCACTTCTGGAGTCTGGTGTGCTCTTACCCAAGAAGTTTCGCCTCAGCTCTGGCGCGAGCAAGCCGGCGACGCCGCCTCCGCAGGCCCCAGACGCGCCCTTTGACTACTTCGATCTCGGCGGTCGCGAGCCCGGGGTGCCGATCGAGCTGGTCGTTGAGGGCCTGCCCACGCGGCCGCGGATCTACAAGGATCTGGCGCTCTGGCTTGGGCTTGGAATGCTCGCGTTGCTGGGCGCCTCCTTCTTTGTGGGCCCGCGACGCAGCCGGCGTGATCGCCTTGTAGAGCGAAAACGCGAGCTTGTGGCAGCGCTCCATCAGCACAGCGGCGAGGGCGATGCGGCCGAGGGGGAGCGGAGGATGGGCTTCGCGATCGCGCTCGATCAGGTACTGCGTCAGCTCGAGGCCCTCGACGGCATCGGTGGTGATGCATCCTCGGGTTCAGGTTCGGGTTCGGGTTTAGGGCCTTCGGCATGAGCACGACGATCGCTCCGCTCGAGGTGCGGGGCATCCGCCAGCGCTTTGGTCGTAAGCGGGTGCTGAGGCGTGTTGATCTGCGAGTCGATGGCGGTGAACTCGTCGGTCTTGTCGGCGCCAATGGTTCGGGAAAGACCACGCTCTTCTCGATCATCACCGGGTTGTTGCCGGCCGACAGCGGCAGCTCTTTCTTTGCCGGTCAATCGATCGAGTCGATGGATCTGGGGCAGCGGGCGCGGTTGGCCTACGTCGCTCACCGGCCGCAGGTCTATCTCGGGCTCAGCGCCCGCGAAAACCTCGATCTCTTCGCCGATTTGCGGGCGACGGTCGGGGCAAAGACAGCCGAAGCCGGTGTCATCTTGGAGCGTTTCGGTCTCGCAGAGGTCGCCGATCGCCTGGTCAGTACGTTTTCTCGGGGCATGGCCCAGCGCCTCTCGCTCGCCCGGGCGTTGGCATCGAGCCCTGACATCTTGATCCTCGACGAACCCTTCACGGCGCTCGATCGCCAGGGGCGGGAGCTGCTCGCGGAGATCCTCGGGGCTGAGCGGGCGCGGGGGTCGGCGATCTTCATCGCCTCCCACGACCACGACATGCTCGTGCAAGTTGCGGATCGCATTTTACATCTCGAGAACGGGGTGATCGCCGGTGAAGCCCAGCGGGATCCCGCAGATCAGGACGGCAGCGTCTTCCGGCGGGCGACCGCGGCCCTCTGGTCCGGTGCAAGCTCGCCGAAGTCGACGCCAGAAGTCCGCGCGCAAGCGTAATCTCGCCCCCGGGCAACGTGCACAGCGCTGTGGCCTGTGGAGCTGCATGCGAATTGTGCTCTGTCTTGCGCGCTCTGTGTGCAGCGAACCGGACGGGCGTTCGGTGATCTGATAGAACGCCCGGCGATGGGCTTTCTCCGTCAGATCCGCCTGCTCGTGGTGGCGGAGCTCCGCCAAGAGGTGCGGTCGTTTGAGGTCGTGCTCACTTCGGCGTTTTTCAGCGTCGTGATGATCGCTCTCTTCGCCCTCTCGCTGGGGGCGCTGCCCGTGGATTCGCAGGTGATGGCGGTGCCCGGGGCGCTCTGGCTCAGTGTCGCGTTTGTGGGGTCGCTTACGTTGACGCGGGTCTTTGATCGGGAGCGCGAGTCGGACACCCTGCGGGCCCTCCTGGTCGGGCCGGTGCACCGCATGGCGATCTACTTCTCCAAGGCGGCGATCGCCCTGATGGTGCTGTTACTCGCCACTGCGGTGCTGGTGCCGGGCCTCATTGTCATCTTCCCGGCGGCGGCGCCGATGGCGGAGCGGCCGCTCTTCACCGCGGCGATGGTGCTCCTGGGTTGCATCGGCTATGTCGCGGTCGGTACGCTCTTCGCCGCCGGACTGGCGACGGGTAGCGGCAAAAATGTCCTGCTCTCGCTGATCCTCCACCCTCTGACGACACCTGTCCTAATGTTCAACTTGGTCGCGACCCGGGCGCTCTTAGAGGCCCATCCTGGGGCTGATGCCTACCTCGGACGCTTGGCCGCGGTCGACGTTGTGCTCGTCGTTCTCGGTGCCTGGCTATTCGAGCCGGTTCTCGTCGGCGGCGGCAGTGGCAGTGGCAATAGCAGCGCAGGGGCACGCGCGGCGCAGGGGAGGGCGAGCTGATGATCCGCCGCTTTTTACCGGACGTCATGCTCTTTGCGTCGGCGTTGATTTTCCCCTACAGCGTCGCGCGGATCTTCCTCGATACGCCGATCGAGCGGACGATGGGCACCGCTTTTAAAATCTTCTTCTTCCACGTACCGATGGGGTGGTTGACGATGCTGATGGCGATGGTCTGCGGGATCGCGGCGGTGGTTGAGCTGCGCCGGCGTTCGGTGACAGCCTCGGCGGTCGCCCTCGCCGCGGCCGAGATCGGCTTTGTCTGCGGCCTCGGTGTGCTGCTCACGGGGCCGATTTGGGGCAACGCGACCTGGGGAAAACCGTGGACCGGAGACGCCCGACAGATGTCGACGGCGCTGCTCTGGTTGGTGATCGCCGCCTATCTCCTGATCCGCCACTACGGACCTGCGGGCAGCCGGCGACTAGCCGCGGCGCTGGCGATCTTTGGCGCCATCGACGTGCCGATCATCTACTACGCGGTCAAGCTCTGGAAGACCACGCACCCGAGCACAGAGGTCATCGGCTCGCTGCCGCCGGCACTCTGGGCCGCATTTTGGCCGGGGCTCGGGGCGATCGTGTTGTGCGCGCTCGGTCTGATGGGGCTGCGCATTCGCCAGCTCATCCTCGCCGAAGAACTCGATGAAGCATGGGTCCGCACTGCGGACAGAGCGGAAGACCATGGAGCCGATCACCCCTAATCCAGCCGAGGCAGCCGCAGCTGCCAACCCTGCCACGACCGCCAAGATCGAGGGCACAAAGACCGAGGGCAAGCCGGTCGACAGCGTCGCCGATGAGTACGAGCCGGTAACCGGTCGCTCCTTGGCGGAGGTCGAGCAGGTGCGCATGCTCGAGAGCGTCGCCGCCCAAAAAGTCGCCCGTGACTACGAGCATGTCATCTGGGCCTACGGGATCCTGTGGGCGCTCTTCGCCTGCTACGGGATCTTTCTTTGGCGGCGCAGTGCCCGGCTGCGGGCCGACATGAACGCGCTCAGGCGTGAGCTTGGGTCCGCATGACGCTCGGGCATTTCCTCTACATTCCCGGGGTGCTGGTGCTCGGTTTGGTCATCGGGTATGTGCTCGGCGGACGGGCAGCGACGACCGCCGATGCCGATCGCCAGGCGGGTGAGCAGCGACGGGCGGCTCGCAAAGCCCGCGCCGCGGCGCGTGATGGTGAGCGCCCGCCGGGGCCCTGATCGCCAGCAGAGTGGCAAGAGCTATCGTTCTCGGTTCAAGAAGGACCGCGGGCGCACCTTCTGTCGTTGCGTGCAAGATGTTAGAACCCAGCGCACGAACCTCTAGGAGCTGCGATGTTCAACCCGACGTACACCGAAGAACAGGCCGCACTGGTCAATACCGCCCGCAAGTTCGCCGCCGAGACCATCATTCCGGTGGCCCACGAGTGCGACGAAAACGAGCGTTTTCCTCTCGAGGTCTTCGAGGCGGCCTTTGAGCTCGGTTTGCTCAACGCCGAGCTGCCCGAGGCCTACGGCGGTTTGGGTCTGCACACCATCGACGGCTGCCTGATCGCCGAGGAGATCGCCTACGGTTGCCCGGCGGTTGCGACCAGCTTGGTCTGCAATCACCTGGGGTCCTTGCCGCTGCTGATCGCCGGAACCGAGGCGCAGAAGAACACCTGGCTGGGCCGTCTGGTCGACGAGCTGACCTTCGTCGCCTATTGCTGCTCCGAGCCCGAGGCCGGCTCGGATGTCGCCGCGATGAAGACCCGCCTGGTGCGCGACGGCGACGGCTGGATCCTGAGCGGGCAGAAGCGATGGATCACCAACGGCGGCCAGGCGAGCTTTTACACCGGCTTCGCGACGATCGACAGCAAGCTCCGGCATAAGGGCATCACCGCCTTTGTCGTCGACAGGTCGCAAAAAGGCGTCAGCGTTGGCAAAAAAGAGAAAAAACTCGGGCAGCGGGCGTCGGAGACCGTCGACGTGCTCTTTGACGACGTGCGTCTCCGCGACGATCAGATCATCGGCACGCCCGGCGGTGGCTTTGCGATCGCCATGGAGACCTTCGACAAGTCGCGACCGATGATTGGCGCGCAATGCGCAGGGATCATTCGTCGTTGCCTCGACGAGTCGATCGCCTACGCCAAGGAGCGCAAGACCTTTGGTGTGCCGATCGCCAGCCACCAGGCGATCCAGTTCATGATCGCCGAGATGGCGATGGCCCACGAGACCGTCAAGCTGCTCTACTCCAAGGCAGCCTGGGAGGTCGACAACGGGGTTCGCCGCAGCAATACCAGCGCGATCGCCAAGTGCATGGGGGCCGACTTCGCGGTTAGGTCCGCCACCGATGCGGTGCAGATCTTCGGCGGCTATGGCTACACCCGCGAGTACCCGGTAGAAAAACTCTACCGTGACGCCAAGCTGATGCAGATCTACGAGGGCACCTCGCAGGTGCAGCGCATGGTCATCGCCAAAAACCTCCTCGTGCGCTCCTAGGGCATGATGGCGCGATCCTTGGACCTGCCGATCGGTGTCTTCGACTCCGGTGTCGGCGGTCTTACGGTGTTGCGGGCGCTTCGCGAGCGTCTGCCTGGCGAGTCGTTTCTCTACCTTGGCGATACCGCGCGTCTGCCCTACGGGACCAAGAGCCCCGGCACGGTGCGTCGATACGCCGAGCAGGCGGCGGGCATGTTGATCGAGTGCGGTGTGCGGGCCCTGGTGATCGCCTGCAATACCGCTTCGTCGGCGGCGGTCGAGCATCTCCGCCGGCGTTTTGCGCCGGTCCCGGTTTTTGGGGTGATAGGCCCCGGAGCTGCGGCTGCGGTCGCCGCCTCCAGGCACGGGCAGATCTTGGTCCTCGCCACGGAGGGCACGGTGCAGGGCGGTGCCTACGAGCGTGCCATCCGCGCCCGGAGATCCTCGGCGCTGGTGGTCTCGGTGCCCTGTCCCCTCTTTGTTGCGCTCGCAGAGGAGGGCTGGGTCGAGGGCGCGATCACCGAGGCGGTCGCCCGTCGATACCTATCGCCAATCCTCGACAAACACCCGGGAATTGACACCCTGGTCCTCGGGTGCACCCACTTTCCGGTGCTCTCTGGGGCAATACAAGCGGCTGCTGGAGCGGCTGTCAGGGTTGTTGATTCGGCTGCGACGACGGCGGCAGCGGTGGTCAAAGCCCTCGATCGTGCACCCGCTGAGGGTCACTTGGGGGTCCCCCATGGAGAGATCCGCTTCCTCGCCACGGATGCGCCGCAGCGTTTCTCTCGGGTGGGAAGTATCTTTCTTGGAGAGGTGATCGCTCCGGGCGCCGTCGAGTTGGTCGATCTTTAAAAAGATCACCTGTGGCCCTGTGCTGCGGACCTGTGGCCTGTGCTGCCGGACACTCGCGAGTCCGGCAAACTGGGCGTGCTTTCCCTCTAGGGGCATTTTACGGCCACTCCGTGGTAGAGTTGGCCGGCGTATCGGTAGGGCTCAGGCGGCCCGAGTGCGGCCGACGCGGAGACGACGACTTTGGGAATTTTAGTTTTGCCTCTGCTCAGCACCGTACCGCCTGTGATATATCCCGTGGTCACCGATGCACTCCCGGTTCCCGGGGTCTGACGTCGCAAGGAGCCCAAAACGGTGAACCGCAGCCGCTCACTCCTCAAGTATTCGCTTTCCTTGCCGCTGGCTATCGCTCCGGCGCTAGTCGCAATGGCTGTCCCGAATGTCGCTCAAGCAGCGGCGGACGGAACAATCGCAGGCATGGTTACTGACCAAAAAACCCGCGAAAAGATCGAGGGTGCGGTCGTAGTGGTCCAGTGTGCTTGCCTTCAGGGCACGCGCGAGACCACGACCAACCCCGATGGTCTCTACACCTTCCGCAACTTGCCGCCGGGTGCCTACACGATCCAGGTCCTCTACGGCAAGGCTGACATCGCGAAGATCACCACGCTGCAGCGTGGCAAAAAGCTTCGCGCGAATTTCAGCATCGATCCGCAGAACACCTTCAAGCGTGAGATCGTCGTCGAGGCGGCGCCGGTTCGCTCCGACACGGCGGTCACGACCAAGATCGACATCGAGCAGACGCGCAAGATCCCCGTCGGTGGTTCGAGTCGAGACTTCACCTCCGTGGTCGACACCTCGCCGACGGTGGACAGAGACGCGGCCGGCCTCCGTATCGCGGGTACCAGCGGTGCCGAGTCCAAGTACGTCGTCGATGGTGCCAGCGTCACCAGTCCTGCTTTCGGTACGGTCGGTGCGACCATCGTCCAAGAGTTCATCGAGTCGGTCGAGGTCCTAGAGTCGGGCTACGACGCGGAGTACGGCGGCGCCTCCGGTGGCATCGTCAAGGCCCGTCGGGCCGGCGGCAGCAATAAGTTCCGCGGTCAGGCGCTCCTCCGTGTGACCCCGCGTCTTGCAGCGCCACGTCTGATCAGCGCGACCGATGAGTCGCTGCGGGTCTCGTCGATCCCCGACGTCGAAGCCGAGGCCGTGTTCTTCCTCAGCGGTCCGATCATCAAGGACAAGCTCTTCTTCGGGGTCGGTGTCAACCCGGCCTTCCTCAAGAGCACGATGATCCAATCCTTCTTCCACCGCGAGGATCTCGACGATTCCGGTGGGTACTCGGATTGTCCCTACAAAAACGGTGATTTCGACTGTGTCGAAGGCGGGAACTACATCGCCTCGACCAAGTTCGCCGAGCAGCGTTTTGGCACCAACAACATTCGTTTTGGCTACAGCGCTCGCATCGACTGGGTGATCAATCCAAAGCACCGTCTCATCCTCTCCGGTGGCGGCGGTCCATCCTTTCAAAAGCGATCGTTCCGCCTGCCCCAGGGCTCCGAGCCGAGTTCCTTCGGCACCAACCCCTCCGAAAGCCTCGGGGGTCAGTCGCGGATCGCTTCGGGCATCGTCAACGGCAAGTTCGGCACGTCGATGTCAAACGCAACCGTCGTCGGTGTTGTCTACGAGGGTCGAGTTCGCGACGACAAGCTCGAGATCGACGCCGGCGTCAACTTCTACCAGGACCGCAGGGTCGATGCCTGGCGCGTGGAAAATCCTGAGCTGATCAACATCACTCAGGTCCAAGAGTCGGACGCGCAGGGGCGCAACCTCTACGAGTTCCTCGACCGCGACAACGCGGTCCGTTTGGTCCCAGGGGTCGACGAAGCCTGCAACGGCGCCGACCTGCCCGGTCTCGCCTGTCCGACGAGGCGTTGGATCTCGGGTGGTGTCGGTAACTTCGATGACTCGAGCACTCGGCGTGTCGCCGGCAACTTCTCGCTGACTCACTACTTCAACGCAGCCGGCGCCCATGTGCTCAAATACGGCACCCTGATCGAGCACGTCGAGCGTAAGATCACCTCGACCTACTCCGGTCAGAACTCGTCGAGCTTTTACAACAACTGTGAGCCGGGCGAGGAAGATGGCGGCGAGTATTGCTACAACCCGTCGACCGGCGAGTACCGGATCACCTCGAGCAACCGGGTCAACAACAACCGGATTGTGCTCGTAGACTCCGACAGTCCAAATAACCGCACTACGTTCGGGTACGGTCGGGTTCGGATCGAACAGGGCGATCTGCGGGCGATTGCGACGCCGCTCGGTGCCGGTATCCGGGCACAAAACTACAACTCCAAGCTCAGCACCCAGAACTACGCCCTGTTCCTTCAGGACAAATGGGCGCCGCTCTCCAATCTCTATATCAACGCCGGCGTGCGTTGGGAGATGCAGGACATGCGGGACCTCTCGGGACAGCGCCAGATCTTCCTCTGGGATAACATCGCACCCCGCGTCGGCATGGTCTACGACTGGACGGACGAGGGCAAAAGCCGCCTTTACGCGAGCTACGGATGGTTCTACCAGCAGTTGCCGCTGCAGCTCAACAGCCGGGTCTTCGGCGGGCTCGTGACCGTTTCGCGCAGCTACCGATCCTCGGATTGCGAAGGCACCGTCAATGTGGACGGCTCGCCGCAGCCAAAGAGCGTCGAAGGCAACCCGACAGAGTACTGTCTCGACTTCAATGGCTCGACTTCGGGTCTGACCACTGGCTCGGTGGTACCCCGCCTGCGCGGCCACTACCGCGAGCAGTTCCAGCTCGGCTACGAGCAGGAGGTCATCGAGGACCTGGTCCTGGGTGTCCAGTGGCTGCACAGCAACCTCGGGCGAGCGGTCGAGGATATCTCGACCAACGGTGGTCTCGACTTCATCATCGCCAACCCCGGCGAGGGTGTTTCACAGGCCGATCTCATGCGTCAGCAGTCGACTTGTGACGAGATCGAGGCGGATTTCAACGACGCTGCGCCCGACGACGATCAGCGTCAGGTCTATGCCCGCGAGCTCAACCGCTGCCGATTCCTCACCGACGCCTTCGGCAAGATCGACACGCTCTTCTCGAAGCCGATCAACAACTACGACGCCTGGACCTTCCGCTTGCAAAAGCGTTTTGCGAAGAACTGGGTCGTGACCGCGAACTACACCTACAGCCGCCTCATCGGTAACTACGACGGCTTTGTCGATCGCAATACCGGTGCGATCAACATCGGTGCCAGCACCCAGTTCGATACTCCGGATCTGGTGCGCAACAACTACGGCCCGCTCTTCCAA
Organism: uncultured Nannocystis sp.; assembly: GCA_964474905.1. GTDB lineage: Bacteria > Myxococcota_A > Polyangia > Nannocystales > Nannocystaceae > JADJRG01. The sequence goes on from CAYYUP010000014.1 coordinate 77,475, forward strand.
AACAGGCCGCACACGGTGAAGATCGACGGATTTTACTCCTTCGACCTCAAAGAGGCCGGTCGGTTGACCCTCGGGAGCAGCTTCCGCTTCCGTTCGGGAACTCCGGTCAGCGTCCGGGCGGATACGGCTCGCTACCGAGGCGCCTACCTGATCCAGGTCCTGCCTCGCGGCGCTGGCGGCAGCGTCGATCCCCTCTACAGCTGGAACGCGAACCTTGGCTACGCCTATCCGCTCAAGGGGGACCTCGAGTTGGAGTTCACCGCTCGGGTCTTCAACCTCACGAACGCTGGCGCGACCCTCCGCGTCGACGAGGTGTACTCGCTCTCCAATGCTCGGCCGGTGGCGGGCGGCGATCTCAGCGATCTCAAGCACGTGAAGATCCAAAACCCGGGCGCGCCGACCAACTTCTTCGACCGTACGATCCTGCAGAAGCAGGGTAACTACGGGGTCGCCACACGCTTCCAGCAGCCAGTCAGTGGCCAGTTCGAGCTTCGCCTCCGCTTCTAGAGCCGACCAAGAGGCCATCACGATGCGAACGTAGGGGTCCTTCGGGGCCCCTTCGTAGTGGTTGCAGAAGGTTTGTTTTGTAGGAGTTGGAGCCGGTGCGCGTCTTTGCACAGGCCGCGACCTGTGGTGTAGTGCGGGAGCTTTGTCTACGCGCATTTGGATCACCTCTGTCCTTCTCTCCACGCTCGCGGTCGGCTGCGGAGATGACGACGTCGGTATCACGGCTTCGGGCTCCTCCGGCGATGCCTCGACGGGGGATAGTTCGTCGACAAGTACGAGCAGCGGCAGCGAGGGCGATTCGCTGAGCGTGACGAGCATGGACAGCAGCGGAGGGCATACGGAGGCCAGTACGAGCACTGGGGACCCGACGACAACAGGCTCGACCGGTGATACCGACGATACCAGCGGGACTGAGCTTGTCTTCTGCGGTCAGGAGCCGCCGCCGGGTGCACAGGAGGCCCCGCCGGTGCCGAGGTTCGGCGGCATCTGTCCGACGATTGAGCTTGGTTTCCTCGAGGGCGAGGAGGTGGCACCCAACGAGATCGCGACTGCCGGTGGGCCCCGGCGTTTTGCTGTCGTCGCACCCGAGGAGATCGGCGAGGGCGAGCAGCTCCCGGTGATCTTTATGTGGCATTGGCTCGGCGGCACGGCCTTTGATTTTTACCAGCGCAGCGAGGTCGAGAGCGCGGTCGAAGAGCTCCGCTTCATCGCCGTGATCCCAGAGTCCAAGGACGATGTGCTGTTTAAATGGCCCTTCACCTCGCTCGACAGTCAGGCGCGGCTAGAGGAGGAGTTTGCCTTCTTTGACGACATGCTCGGTTGTGTCGATGAACTCTTCCCGATCGACGTCAACTGCGTTTCGAGCACAGGCGTCTCTGCGGGGGCGCTATTTACCGGCCAACTCGCGGGCGGGCGTGGCCAGCATCTGTCGGCGATCATGTCGCTCTCCGGCGGTGTTGGTGGTGTTGTGAAGCCGTGGAAAACATCAGAGCACACGATGCCGGCGATGGTGCTTTGGGGCGGACCTGATGATTTTTGTGTCGCGGTAGATTTTGATCAGGCCTCGCAGGCGCTGGAGGAGGGGCTGGTTAAGGACGGTCATTTCGTTCTCGAGTGCGTGCATAACTGCCAGCATTCGACACCGCCCTTTGATGTGCCGATGGAACTCCCAACATTTGCGCCGCTGTGGATGTTTGCCCTTGATCACCCCTATTGGCTAGAGGACGGGACTTCGCCCTACGCCACTGCGGGCGCTCTGCCCTCTGGGTACCCCGAGTGGTGTGCGATCGGTGCTGGCAACTCTGAGATCCGCGTGGGTGAGTGCGGTCCGAACGAGTGTTGATAGGGCGCAGGGATCAGGTGCGAGCCCGCAGAGCCCGGCGGAGGATCCACGGCTGGAGGAGTGCGCTCGTCGGTCGGATCATGTGGAGGACCTCCATCAAGCGCAGGTGAAGCTTCGGGTCATGGGTCGCGGCGGACATCACTCGATCGACGACACCGTGGAGGAGGCGGAGGCCCGGAGGTGCTCGGCCAGTAGTCTCTGGCCACCGCAAATCGTCGCCGGTGGCGGTCGTAAAGGGGCTCTTGAGCGCGGCCTTGAGGCGGCGCTGGAAGAGCTTTGGCAGGCGCTTCGCAGAGGGACCCTCGGCGAGCAGTGAGTCTAGGATCGATGTGGAAATCGAGGCGAGGGTCATGCCCTGGCCGTAGACGGGGTTGAGGGTGCAGCAGGCGTCGCCCAGGATGATGAATCCGGCGGGCCAGCGACGCAGCTTGTCGAAGTGACGGAGGCGATTTTCGGTTCGTCGGTAGCCGTGGATTTTGCTGAGCGGCTCGGCTTTCTTGAGCTGCTCGTAGATCGCCGGCTTTGCCAGGTCGCGGGCAAACTCGAGGAAACCCGCCTCGTCGGTCGGCGGAAAGCAGCCGTTGTAACCCACGAGCGTGACGACCCAACGATCGTCCTCGATCTCGTAGATGACCCCGCTTTGCGGTGATGCTGGGGCGCGGTTCATCACGTAGAGGATCTTCCAGTCGACATCTGGACGTCGGCGATAGATCCGGCTGGCGTAGCCGAGTCGGGCGTCGATCACTGTCTCCTTGGCGGTCCCGCAGCCGAGCTCTGTGAGCCACGTTGACGACTTGGAGCTGCGGCCGCTGGTATCGACGACGAGGTCTGCCCGCAGATCCTCCTCGCGGAGTTGAGTTGCGTCGTTCTGTCGATGCGCGTGGGCGACGACGCCGTGTACGGTTGCTTGACCACCGCTCGCGCTGCTCTGAAGGCCGGTGACCTCGTAACCGGAGAGGAGGCGGACCTGGGGGGTTTTCGCGAGAAGCTCAGCGCGCACGGCGTGCTCGAGCAGAGCTCGGCTGCAGAGCCGCGAGTGCAGAGGTGACGGGACCCGCGGGGCGCGACCGAAGGGGGTCTCCCAGATCACATCGCCGATCCAGTCGACCGGCTTGGCGCCCGCGGCCAGGAGGCGCGCGTCGAGGCCGGGGAAAAGGTCGTCGAGGAGGCGCCATCCCCGGGTCAGGAGTACGTGCACGTGGTGGCCCTGGGGCACACCGGGGCGGACAGTGGCCTCTGTGGGGGTGGGGTCGCGGTCGATGATCGTGACTCGCGAGTAGTGGCGGGCGAGCACCGCCGCGCAGGAGAGGCCGGCCATACCGCCGCCAATGATGATCGCGTGCTCTTGTCCACGGTTTTGGCGCATATGAAAAGCTTGCGGGAGCAGGCTCTGCGGAGTCAGCACCCAAACGCGGTCGTGGACGCGGGAAACATCACTTTTTTACGGCTGTCGCGGGTTGGAGCGGCGAGTGGGGTGCTTCCTGCTATGCTTCCGACAGTCTACGCGGGGATCGGTCCATGTCGTACCTTCGAATTGTCGCATCCATAGCTCTGGTATCTTCTGCATTTGTGTTCGGCTGTCGGCCCTCCGAGGTCACCCCGGATCCAAACGCATCGCACCCGCTTCGAGCCTCTGCCGAGGTCTATACCCTCGTCAATCTGCATCCCGACGACGAAGAACTCTCGTCGGTGAACTACCTCGACGGGGATGAGCTGCTCCCGCTCTGTACGCCGATCCGCGTCACGTTTCTCAACACCGAGGGACTCACCTTCACCGCGCTCAACACCGGTAAAGAGTACGAGTACGAGTTCCACGACTCACTCAAAGAGAGCCCGGCGGAGCACGTCGCCAAGTTCTTTGGGACCTCCTGCAACGCCGCTGTTGTCTCGAGCTTTGGCTCGGTCGATCAGCAGGGCATCCGCGAGGGCAAGGTGCTCGAGGGCATGTCCAAGCAGGCGGTGATCCTCGCGGTCGGCTATCCCCCAGAGCATCAGACCCCGAGTCTCGACGCCGACACGTGGCGCTATTGGGAGGGCACGTTCGACACTGTCGAGGTGATCTTCAAGGGCGGGCGCGTAGCAGAGATCGACGACTAGAGGGGCCCAGAGGCAGGGCAGTACGGTTTTCCGGACTCGAGGCTCGTGACGGGGTAGGCGACTCGTGAGGCCTTGTTGGCGGGGCGCTTTGGCTGGCCGCCGAGTTCTCTTGGTTAGCGGATGACGAGGCGTCGGAGATCGCGTACTGACAGCGCTCGATCGGATGTCAGGAGGCGGAGCGGGCCCTTGTGATCGGGTAGCTCGTCGCCGTCGATCGCGAAGACGATCAAGGTGTCGGGCGAACGAGCTGTCGCCGGATCGAGTTCGGCACGATAGCCATCGGCGCCGATGGCCTCGATTGCGGTGATGCTTGAGGTCTCGATCTTGAGATCGTCGAGAAGAGCGGAGAGTGGAACGCCCTCTTGGGTGTGCCCCTGCTCGCTCACGGTCACAGCCTCGAGGTCGCGGAGGTGGTCGAGGGTGGTCTCGGCGAGGCGCTCGTTGCCGCGGACGATCTCTAGGTGCTCCGCATCGATCCTGTCGACCGTCTTGAGACTAGGAGCGCCACAGGCAGGCAGGGCGGGGCTCAGGAGGAGAGCAGAGGCGACGGCGAGGCGAGGGAGGAGCGGGCTCACCCGTCGGAACCTAGCAGCCTGTGATGGAGGCCGTCACCTCGCATCGTGCTCGCGAGTCTTGGCGTTGTGTCGCCCCGTGACGGCGAGTGCAGCCTTGAAGCGGGCAGAGGGCCCAGAGGGAGCCTAATACTCGCGGACGAGGCCTGTGCAGTCAGCCGTGACCTTGAGCTTTTGCTTGCCTTGGATCGGCTGGTAGAGAGCGATCGCCTGTTCGCTGGGGTCTAAGAGCCAGACTGCTTCGTTTGTGCCAGCGAAGGAGTCGCGGCTCAGCTTGAAGAGGAGGACCTTGTGGCCTGCGCTCTGGGAGGTGCCGACGTGCAGGGTGACATCGTCGGTGCAGGCGTTGAAGATCGAGACGTGAAACTCGTTGACCGTTGTCGGCTCGGGGGTGAGGGACTCGCCTGGGCTCTTGGAGTCGCAGGCGAGGGTGGCGGTTAGCATTAGCCAGACTGCGATCTTTTGCGTCATCGCGGTGATCGTAGCAGGCCGCAGGATCGACATTAGCCGTGCACGATCTCGGCGATACGATCGATCGCGTCGGCGTAGGCGAAGAGGGCAGCGTCGGCAGCGAGCGAGGGGTTGAACTGGTTGACGTCGAGGCTCAGGGTCTCGCTGGGCAGGCCTGCGACCTTGCGGAATCCAGAGCAGGGCGCCAGCTCGGGCGAGCGCAGCTCAAAGACGTCGCCGCGGGAGACGTAGTAGGTCGCGTCGGCGCTGGCGTAGAAACCGTCCTCGGGGATGATGACCGGGGTGGTGTTTGACACGACCAGGGCGGCGAGCTCGCTCAACGTGGCGTCGGCGAGAGAGACCGCGCCGGCTGCGTTGGCGCGGGCCAAAACGCGGCCGCTGGGATCACAGAGCACAGCAGAGGAGCGCTCACGCACCGCTCGACTCTGGAGATTGCGAAGGAAGAGGGCCTGATCGACACAGGACCGCTCGTACTTGGCAAAGTCGCCGATTGCTAATTGAACCTGGGTGGCGCCACTCGAAAGCATGGCCTTGGATTAGTCGCTCGATCGGTGACCTGTCCAGACCCGTAAAGTGGCGAATTTCAGCTCTAAATGGCGGTTTCGCTCGAATCTGGCGCGACATCGAGAGATGAAAAAACACGTCTAGCAAACTCTGTAATTCAGCCGACACTGCTATCACATGCGCGAGATCTCTGGTCGTATGAGCGCGTGTGTAACTGATAGGGCGATATAGGTCGGCGGCGCGCACGGCCGCGCGCCACCGTGCATTTGCGCTCGATTGGGTCGAGAGCGCAACTCATGTAGTTACATCTTGATGAACTTAAGGACATGTTTTCCTATGACTATGTCTTAAGAGATAGGTCACCAGACCGCGATGGTGTATCGATTTTATATACCGCCCCCGTGATCCCGAGGAGACAACGCGGTTGCAAGCGGTTGCAGGCGGTCGGCCCGGAGCGTGTCTGCCGCGGTGATGCGGTCGAGCTCGGGGGTTTTCGCGGCGGACGCAGGCTGCGCTTCGTCGTGCCCGCGAGTTTGAGCAGTCTTGGCGGATTGAGAACAAAAGAGGGCGACGAGCCGATGCTCGTCGCCCTTGTTTGCGAGTCGTCTGGTCTTGTCTAGCGGATGGGAGGCGGCCGTTTACCGTCGCCGAACTTGTCGCGGACGATCTTGGGCACATCGACTCCGGTCGCCGCTTTGATCTGCTCGGCGTAGTTGATCAGCTTGGCGGCGAAGGGCGCGTCGTCCCCAGCTTGGCCGATACCCGCGGGCAGCACGGTCATGCGATTGACCTTGAGTTCGCCGGTGGTCCCCGAAATCGTGCGCATCAGCGGCACGAGCTTCTGCATCAGGAGCACGTCGCGACCGGCGGCGCCGGAGCCCTGGTAGGCCGCGGCGAGCTCGGTGAGCGCGTTGGCGGTCGCTTGGCCCTGCTCGATGATCTGGGCAGCGCTGCCCTTTGCGGCCTCTTCGGCACGCCGACGCTCGGCTTCTGCGGGCTGGATGACATCGGCCTGCAGCTGGCGGCGGACCTGCTCGATCCGGGCCTCCTGCATTTTGACCTCGGCGCTGGCCCTGGCGATGAGCGCCTGGACCTGCGCCTCCTGCTGGGCGATGAGCGCTTCGCGGCGGGTCTGGGAGTCGGCGACCCGTCGCTCGGTCTCCTTGGCGACGATCTGGATCTGGGCCTCGAGCGAGGCGAGTTCGGCCTCGCGGGTATTGGCCCACTTCTTTTCGGCGGCTTGAGCTTGCGCGGTTGCCTCAGCGACCAGCGCTGCTCGCCGGATCTGCGCCGAGCGCTGGCGACCAATGGCATCGAGGTAGCCGACCTCATCGGAGATGTTTTGAATGTTGAGGGTGTCGAGAACCAGACCCAGGCGGCTGAAGTCGTGTTCTGCCTCTTCGGTCAGCTTGCTCGCGAAGAGCTGCTTATCGGTGTTGACCTGCTCTGGTGTGAGCGTCGCGAGAACACCGCGGAGGTTGCCCTCTAGGGTCTCGCGGGCGGTTTTCATGATCTCTTCGCGGCTCTTGTCGAGGAAGCGCTCGAGGGTATTGTTGAGGAGAGGCTCTTCGCCGGGGACCTTGATGTTGGCGATGCCCTGGATGTCGAGGGGAATGCCGCCCTTGCAGTAGGCGCCGCGGACCTGGAGCTCGATGATCATGTTGGTCAGATCCATACGGTCGACCGTCTCAAAGAGCGGGATTCGCAGCGCTCGGCCGCCGCGGATGATTCGGTAGCCGAGGATTTTGTCGCTGACCTTGCGGCTGCGACCGGCGAAGATCAGGACCTCGTTGGGCTGGCAGACGTAGAGGACATTTTTGATCACGAGGAGCAGCGCGGCCATCACCAGGATGGTGATGACTGCCAGGGCGCCGAGCGCTTCGATGCCGCCGGCAGCGATCAGGGAGAGCGCGGATGGGTCGGTGAGGAAATGCATTAGCGGACGGTCCTTCCGAAGCTGAGGCCCGAGGCGGAGCCGCCGGAGGGCGGTGTCTCGGAGGGCGGCGAGTTACCGCTGAGGATCGCTGGTACGTCGACGCCGGTGGTCGCTCGGAGAGCGGTGAGGATCGACGCGACCGAGTTTGGATAGGCGGCGGCGTAGGACGCGAGACCGGAGCCGTCGCCGGGATCGATGACGTTGACCTCGCGGACGTCGATCTTGGCGACCGAGTCGATTACCGCGCCGACGATGTCTTCGATGTGCTGGATGACGTAGATCTCCTTGGCTTGGGGGCCCATCGCCCGCCAGGCGCCGGCCATCGCTTCGAGCACCTGAGCGGCGGCGAGGCCGTTTTCGATGGTCGTTGCGGCTGCGCCCTTCGCCCGGATCAGCGCAGCAGCGCGGTTGATCTCGGCGGGGATGACGACCTCGGCCTGGAGGCGCTTTTGCTCGAGTTCGTTGCGGACTCCTTGGAGATTTTGCTCGGCGTTGGCGCGGGCTGTCTTGGCTGCGGCCTGGGCCTCGGCCTCGACTGACTCCGCTTGGCCGTTGAACTCGGCGGTGATCCGCGCGAGTCCGTTGCGTTTGCGGAGGATCTCTTTTTCGGCATCGGCCTTGGCGATTTCGGCCCGCTGGTGCGCACCTGCCTGGGCCTCTGAGATCTCTTGTTCGGCCTGGTTCTCGGCATTCTCGGCGTCGCGGAGTACTGCGGCGATCTCCGGTCGACCGAGCGAATCGAGGTAGCCGACGTCGTCGGAGACCATCTGGATCTTCAGGGTGTCGAGCTGGAGGCCGAGCTTGTCGAGATCATCCTTGGCGCTGAGGCTGAGGTTGTCGGCGAAGGCGAGGCGGTCCTCGTTCACCTGCTCGGGCGTCATCTGAGCGAGCACCTCTCGCAGCGCGCCCTCGAGGGTCTGCTTGGCGACCATCATGATCTCGTGCTTGGACTGGCCGAGGAAGCGTTCGATCGCGTTGCGGATCAGCCCCGGGTCGGAGCAGATTTTGACGTTGGCGATCGCGTGGATCTTGAGGGGGATGTTGCCGACCGAGTAGGCGTTGACGACGACGACGTCGATCGACATCGCGGCCATGTCGAGGCGATCGACGCGTTCCAGGATCGGGATCCGCCAGGCACGTCCGCGGCCGCAGCCGTCGAACTCCGGCGCCTGCCCGCTGAAACCGCGGCCGAGCACGACCAGGGGTCCCAGGTCGACGCCGTCGCGGACCCGCTTGCGGCCGGTGAAGATCAGGGCTTCGTTGGTCCGACAGATGTAGAGGAAGTTGCGGACCAGGAAGAGGAAGAGCAGGACGACGAAGCCGGCAACGGCGCCGCCGATCAGCACTGTGGTGAGCTCGAGCCCGGAGGCGGCGAGCAGGCTGATGGGTTCGGGGGGGGCGAGGTTGTGGATCATGGGCTTGTCACGCTCGTGGTGCGGCTCGTGCCGGATTATTGGGGGTCGCTCGCGGGGCGTACGACCACTGCGGTGGTGTCGTTCATGTGGATGATCAGGGCCGCTTCGCCGACGGTGAAGGGCTCGGTCTCGTCGGTGCTGGCGAGCACGTCGACGGCACCGCTGCGGAGGGTGATCCGGATCTTACCGAGGTTGTTGGTCGAGATCGGCACGAGCACGCGGCCGATCTTGCCGATGAAGTCACGCTCGTCGGCGGCGCTGTGGGTCTCGCTGGCGGCGAGGCGGCGGAGCATGAGAATGGCAAAGAGACCGGCGGCGAGGCCCACAAGGATCGCCAGCAGGGAGACGCGCTGCTCGTCGCAGAGCAGGCCTAGGTCGCTCTGTACGAGTCCTGTGAGGCCGAAGAAGGTCAGCGCGAAGGTCCAAAAGTGGAGCGAGCGGAGGGCGGTGAGCAGCGCCCACAGGGCATGACGCCCATTCGCGAAGCGGTTCTGCTCGCCGATATGGGGCGGGGCGCCGCCGTGTTGTTTGTCGCTGACGAAGATCGATGCCAGGAGAACGATGCCTCCGGAGACCAAAGAGAAGAGGTAGAGATTTGTCATCGTTGTCGAGGGGCGCCTGGCCGCCGCGGGTCGAAGAGTATGCCACGTCAGCTTGCATTGGTGACAGATCTAGGCAATGCGACCTCGGCGCGTTCTTTGCCGCAGTGCCGGCTCTACTGCGCGTGCACGCTCGTATCTCGTCGGCGCTCGCGAACATGGTTTCGCCCGCGGACGGTCGACGGCGCGGGGGCGGGTAATTGGGGCAATCGTGGTACATCCGAGCGCATGCGAAGTCGCCCACGACGCAACCGCAAGAACCCGGTAGTGCGAGCCTATCAGCGAGAGACGAGCCTAGGTCCCGAGCATCTGATCTATCCGCTCTTCATCCACGGCGGTGACCAAGACGTGCCGATCACGGCGATGCCGGGATGCAGCCGTCTCTGTACAGCCGGCCTCTTCACCGAGGTCGCCGCTGCGCGCTCGGTCGGGGTCAACTCCGTGGTGCTTTTTCCGGCGATCCCAGAGGATCTAAAGTCGCCCGACGGGAGCGAGTGTTTTAATCCAGACGGGCTGATCCCGCGGACGGTTGCCGGTCTCAAGGAGCGCTGGCCCGATCTGACAGTGGTCACCGATGTCGCCCTTGATCCTTACTCCTCGGACGGGCACGACGGCATCGTCGGCGCCGACGGTCGTGTGCTCAACGATGAGACGGTCGCGGTGCTCTGCCAGCAGGCGGTCGCTCAGGCCCGCGCAGGTGCCGATATCATTTCGCCCTCGGACATGATGGACGGCCGCATCGGCGCGATTCGTGATGCGCTCGACGCCGAGGGGTTCTCAGAGGTCTCGATCCTCGCCTATACCGCGAAGTACGCCTCGGCCTTTTACGGGCCCTTTCGCGAGGCGCTCGATTCGGCGCCGCGTCACGGCGACAAAACGACCTACCAGATGGATCCGGCCAACGGCCGCGAGGCGCTCCGCGAGCTCGCTCTTGATGTGTCTGAAGGGGCAGATATGGTCATGGTCAAGCCGGCGGGGCCCTACCTCGATGTGATCCGCCGGGTCCGCGATGCCTGTGATCTGCCGGTCGCCGCCTACCAAGTCAGCGGTGAGTACTCGATGCTCAAGGCGGCGAGCGAGCGCGGCTGGCTCGACGAGGCGAAGGTTGTGCACGAGAGCCTGATCGCGATCCGTCGCGCCGGCGCCGATGTGATCCTCACCTACTTCGCCCGTCAGTACGCGACGTCGCTCGTCTGAGCACGTGCGGGCTTGCGCCAGCGCATCGCTCGTACGGGCCTTATCGGCTCGTACGAGCGGGCGCTCGAATGGCTCCGGCTAGAGATCCGCGTAACGTGCGGTCGCTTCGCAGAGGGCGCGGCTGATACCGGGCTCGAACGCCGAGTGGCCAGCGTTGGCGACAACCACGAGTTCGGACTTTGGCAGGCCCTTGTGCAGGCGCCAGGCGTTCTCCATCGAGCAGATGACGTCGTAGCGGCCGTGCACGATCGTTGTCGGGATGTGCTGGATCGTGTGCAGATTCGCGAAGAGCTGCTTCTCGTGCTTGAGAAAACCACCATTAATAAAGTAGTGGCATTCGATGCGGGCGAAGGCGAGCGTAAAGGCCGGATCGGCGCAATGCTCGATGAGGTCAGGATCGGGCAGCAGAGTCGCGACTCGGGTCTCCCAGATGCTCCAGGCCCTGGCCGCGGCGTTGCGGGTGGTCTCGTCGTCGCTGGTCAAGTGGCGATAATAGGCGGCGATCAGATCGTCGCGTTCGCCCTCGGGAATCGTCGCGACGAAGTCCTCCCAAGCGTCGGGAAAAAGCACGCACGTGCCCTTGCCGTAGAACCACTCGGCCTCGCGCTTGGTGAACATAAAGATGCCGCGCAGGACCAGCTCGGTGACCCGGGTCGGGTGGGTCTCGGCGTAGGCGACCGCCAAGGTGCTGCCCCAGGAACCGCCAAAGACCTGCCAACGCTCGATGCCCAGGTACTCGCGCAGGGCCTCGACATCGCCCACCAGGTGCCCGGTGGTATTGTCGATGAGCGAGGCATGGGGCTCGCTCTGACCGCAGCCGCGCTGATCAAAGAGAATGATCCGGTAGCGATCGGGGTCGAAAAAGCAGCGGTGTTTCGGGTCGGTGCCGCCACCTGGGCCGCCGTGCAGAAATACCACCGGCTTACCGTGTGGGTTGCCCGACTCCTCAAAGTAGAGGTCGTGGAGCTCGGAGACCTGGAGGCGGCCGATGTGATAGGGCTCGATCTCGGGGTAGAGGATATCGTCGTCGCGGAGGGCTGGCATCGCGTGGTCCTTGGTCGCTAGTCGGCGTCTGCGAAGTGGTCGGTGGCGCCGACGAGCGCGTGTACGATCCCGGGCTCGAAGGCGGAGTGACCGGCGTCGTCGATGATCTGGAGGTCGGCCTCGGGCCAGGCCTTGTGCAGCTCCCAGGCGGTTTGCATCGGGCAGACGACATCGTAGCGGCCCTGCACGATCACCGTCGGGATGTGGCGGATGCGGTCCAGGTTCTCAAAGAGCCAGCGGGGGTTCTCGAAGAAGCCTTGGTTGATAAAGTAGTGGGATTCGATGCGGGCGAAGGCGAGGCTAAAGGCGTCGTCCTCGGTCGCTTTGGCGATGTCGACCGGGTTCTGGAAGAGGTGGCAGGTCGACATCTCCCACTCGCTCCAGGCCCGCGCGGCCTGGCTGCGGATCGCCGGATCGTCGTCGGTCAGGCGGGTGTAATAGGCGGTCAGGAAGTCCGCGCGTTCGTTCATCGTGATCGGCTCGATGAACTTCTCCCAGGCCTCGGGAAAGATCGAGCTGGCACCCTCTTGGTAAAACCAGAGCAGCTCTTCGATGCGCATCAAGAAGATGCCGCGGAGCACCAGCTGGCTGACCGCGAGCGGGTGAGTTTCGGCGTAGGCGAGGGCCAGAGTACTGCCCCAGGAGCCGCCAAACACCTGCCAGCTCTCGATGTCCAGATGCTCGCGCAGGGCCTCGATATCGGCGACCAGATCCCAGGTCGTGTTCTCCTCGAGGCAGGCGTGCGGTGTCGACTGGCCGCAGCCGCGCTGATCAAAGAGGATGATCCGGTAGCGCTCGGGATCGAAGAAGCAGCGGTGTGTTGGTGAGGTACCGCCACCGGGGCCGCCGTGCAGGAAGAGCACGGGCTTGCCTCCGGGGTTTCCTGATTGCTCGTAATAGATCGAGTGGAGCGATGAGACCGGGAGATGACCGGTGTCGTAGGGCTCGATCTCCGGGTAGAGCGTGCGGCGCGGGGGGAGCATCGGCGGGAGAGTGACAAAGCGCGCCCGTAGGTGTCCAGCAGGGGATCGCTCGTGGACGACTGCGTGACTCGCGCACCTGGCGTTATGGGCAGTCGTCTCGGGGGCCGGGAGGAGCCCGCGATTCGCTCTAGCCGCCGTATATGCGGGCTTCGCAGCTCTCTGGGCTGATAGATTCCGGCCGTGAGCAAACCACTCCGTGTCCTCGTCGTTCTCGCCACCATCGGTCTTTGGGGTTGCGCCCACCGGACGCCGCTCGCGACGACCGGTGGCGAACTCGGGCTCGACCGGGTCGTTCTCTACCGCTCGGGTATCGGCTACTTCGAACGGGTCGGCGAGATCGACAGCGACGTCCTGCATCTCAAGGTCCGCAAGGATCAGGTCAACGATTTGCTCAAGAGCCTGACGGTCGTCGACCGGAGCTCCGGCAAGACCTTGAGCGTGTCGATGCCCCTCGATCCGCAGAGTTGGGCCAATGCCGCGATCGGCATGTTAAAGCCCGGCCGCGGGCGCCTCGCTCAGGTACTCGACTCGCTGCGCGGTGCCGAGGTCACGGTGGCCCTCAAGCGTCGGCGTGTTCGCGGTCGCATTGTCATGGTCGAACGTGTGGTCAACGAGGCGCCAGAGCCCGTCACCCGTCCCGGCCGTGTGCCGGTGACGCTCGATCAAAGTATCGACTACAAATTGACGCTGCTTCGCGGTCGCGAACTCGAGGTTGTGCGTCTGTCGCGGGTGCGTTCGGTGACCCTGCGTGACGGTGATCTGGCGTTGCAGCTCCACCGCAGCCTCGACGCTAGCGCCGGTGAAGGCATGTTTGAGCAGGTCGAGGTTGAGCTCCGTCTCGCGGGCGCGAAGTCCCACGATCTGACGATCTCTTACGTCGTCGCGGCGCCGGTGTGGAAGCCGACCTATCGCATCGTCTTGCCGGACGAGGGCAAGGGCGAGGCGCTGCTCCAGGCCTGGGCGGTGGTCGACAACATCAGCGGCGAGGACTGGAAGGACGTGTCGATGAGTCTGACCTCGGGGGCGCCGATCGCTTTTCGCTACGACCTGCACACGCCGCGGATTGTCGAGCGCTCCGACCTGTCGGCGGCGGGGACCCGCAAGCGGGCGCGGGTTGCCATGGGCGAGAGCTCCTACGGCGACGACGGCGACGACGACGGCATCGATGCGATCGAGAACATGCCGGTCGGCGGTGGGCGTGCGTTTACGAGCAAAATCACGACGGCGGTCGAGTCCACGACGGGCATGCTGGACGAGGATGCGGATTTCAGTGGCGCGGAGAAGATGAAGAAAAAGAGCGGCAAATCCCGTCGGCCCTCGAGGGCTCCGCGGCCCTCGAGCGCTCCGCCACCGCCGCCCTCACCCAAACCGATGGAGCGCGAGCAGCCGCGCATGGACGCCTCGTCGCTGCAGCGGAGCATGCAGGCGAACGCCAAGGCACGGGCGGTCAGCGGTCTCACGCAGATCGATCTCGGTGAGCGTGTGACCGTGCCCGAGGGATCGTCGACGATGGTGGCGCTGATCAACCAAGGCGTCAAAGCCGAGCAGACCTATCTCTTTCGTCCCGGTGGTGCGGGCATCGGCTACGAGGTGAACCCCTACCGGGTGGTCCGATTCAAAAACAGCACTCCCTTTGTGCTCGAGCCCGGGCCGATCTCGATCTTCTCTGCCGGCACCTTTGTTGGCGAGGGCATTTCCGAGGCGGTCAGTGCTGGCTCGAGCGCGACCATCCCCTTCGCGGTCGAGCCGACGATCATGGTCTCCAAGCAGCAGACCTATTCGGGCGCCGAAATGCGGATCGTCAAGATCGTTCGGGGGGTGCTCGAGTGTGAAAATTTCCAGCGCAGCAGCAGCACCTGGACGGTCAAGGGCAGGTCCAAGAAGAGCGCCTACGAGGTGCTTATCCGGCATCCAAAATACGGTTCGGACTACGTGTTGAAGAAACGTCCGCCCGGTACTGAAGACCTTGCCAACGCCTATTTGATCCCGGTTAAGGTCGCCGCTGGCAAGACCGAGGGCAGCGTCGAAGTTGTCGAGCAAACGCCCTCTCGCCTGACCTTGACGATCTGGGATGGTCGGGCGCCGGAGTTGATAAGTGCTCTCCTGGTCACCCCAGGCCTGGACCCCCGCGCTCGCGAGGCCTTGGCGCCAGTCGCCGCTCTGCGCCAGGAGATCGGCCGCATCGATACCCAGCTCCAGGGGCTCAAGGCTCAGCAGTACGAGCTTGATCAGCGGGCCAACGAGACCCGCCAAAACCTCGAGTCGATCAAGAAAGACTCCCGGGCGGTCGCGCTTCGGGCCCGTTTGAGCAAGCGTCTCGAGGAGTTCTCGCGGGAGGGAGATCGCGTCGGTCGGCTTTTGGTCGAGCTTCAGTCGCGGCGATTGGAGCGAAAGATCGAGCTCGAGGATAGGTTGCAAAACCTCGACCTCACCGCACCCGAGCCGGCGCCAAAGGCAGCGGGCTCAAAGCCGCAGCGGTAGTTGTTCTTGTTCTTGTTCTTGTTCTTGTTCTTGGGCGCTCCGCGCTGCGGCATCCGTGCTGTGGCCGGACGTCCGATGCAGCACGCGGTCGTAATGCGAGAGCACCTAGGCGGCCGCTTGACGCGGTTGTGTGGGCGACGACTCAGTCGCGGTGCGGCAGTACCTGGCGCACGCGTTCGATGATGGTCTCGAGCGGCGCCGGTTTTTGGATGCAGCCGACTGCGCCGAGCTGACCTTGGATCGCCATCAACTCCTCGATCGGTAGGCCGCTGATCACGATCACCGGTAGCGGTCGTTGACGCGAGGTCGCGGCTGCCCGTCGGACCATCTTCATCGCCGTGTCACCGCGCATGTCGGGGAGGTTGATGTCGAGAAGGAGGAGATCAGGCTGGAAGCGGATGACGGTCGCGATCAGTCGAAAACCCTTGTCGAGGGTCTCGACGACGTAGCCGTCCTCCGTGAGCGCGTTCTTGACCACACGGGCTGTGGCCGCGTCGTCTTCCACCACGAGGACTCGAGACATCCCGGGAAGGTTGGCTCAAAGCAGCGCTGGACGTCCAGAGATAAACTCATCGGCTCCAAAGCGCGCGCATCACCAGGGCTTCCAATGGGCAGCTCCGCGGTGGTACATCTAAGGCCCCACGGGCCATCCCAGGGCCTTTTAGGCCGCGCAGCCGCGCATCGGCCCTCGGCAGAGGACACGCGTGAATTCAGATTTTCAACCGACGGAGATCCAGCGCGAGCTGGTGACCCTGGCAACAAACGTCGATCTGATCCGCCGCTTCCGCTACCAGGACGCGGATCATGCGCAGATGGCGGGCGAGCTGGTGCCGGCGGTCGAGGCCGTGACAGGCGAGCTCGTCGATGTTCTTGATCGCATCTATCGCCACTACGACAGCGCGGGTGATGAGGGACCCATGTCGAGCGCCGGCATGATCGCCGATCTGTCGATGATGAGTCGTCAGGAGATCAGCGCTCGTCTAGGCAAGCTCAAGACCAACGTCGAGAACGACGACAGCCTCGATACGATCGGTCGGGCGATGGCTCTGCTCGGGACCATTCGCCGGACCTCGGTCGTGATCGAAAATTCACTCGCGGACACCGCTGAGATCCGTCGTCGCCTGCGCTCCCATCGCGAACTCGATCTGCTGCTCGACATCCGCAAGTCTGCCGTCGAGCTGGCGTTGGCGCTCGGCCACGAAGGGCCGCCTGCGGTGGAGCTCCGCGATCGCCTGCAGCCGACGGCTGAGATCCTGGGCGCGCTCATCGGTCGAGATCTCTACTGGGAGTTGCCCGACGACGCTCGTGTCTCTGCCTGCGATCTCCACTCACGGGCCCGGATGTGGTCGGGAGGGGGCGATGGTCATAATTCTGTGAGCGGTCGTCACCTGTGGCGATCGCTGCGGGCCTACGTCGATCGCCTGCTCAAGATCAACGAGCGCCACGAACTCATCGAATACGATCGTTCGATCGTTCGCATGGCCCATAGCACCGTCTTTGGGCCGAGCGCTCGCGGCGATAGTGTGCCCGAGTCGATGCTCCGTCAGCTCAAGAACATCGCCGGTCGCGATTCGGTGATCGATCGCCTGCTCGCGACCGACGAGCACACCTCAGCCCCGTGGCGGGAGCCGCTACTGCGGCTGCGCGAGAGCCTCTAAGCGGTCCTAGTCTGCAGCTTCAAGCTCTCGGCGGAGTTCGGCGAGCTTGCGTGCTCGCTCGGTGTAGTGGGGCTTTAGGCGCGTGTAGGAGTCCTCAGCCTCGCGCAGGATGCGAGCGGCCTCTTTGCGATCACCTGACCCTGCGAGCAGGCGAGCTTGCAAGACGTGAACACGGATCAGGTCGACCTTCGAGATCTCGTTGCTGTCCTTTTTTTGGAGCTGGGTGATGCGTTTGAAGTGGGCAGAGGCGAGGTCGGCATCTCCAGTGGAGAGCGCGTGTTCGGCGAGAGAGAGCAGGGGCAGGCTGAGGTGCACATGATCGGGGCCGAGGCTGACCTCGAGGATTTCGATCGCATGCTCGAGATGAGCGCTGCCCTTGGGGTCGCCGAGGCGGAGGTGAGCGTCGCCGAGAACGAGTTCGGTATAGCCATTGAACACAGATTCGCTGAAGCCGATCGACTCGAGGATCGCCTGCGCTCGGCGAGCGATCGAGAGGGCGCGCTGCTGATTTCCGAGTTCTGAGTTGGCGCTTGCCAGGTTGATCAGGGTTAACGCGAGGTGGGGGTGGTTGGTATTGAGAACCTGCTCTTGGATGGCGCGGGCGCGTTCGAAATGCTCGAGCGCACGCGTTAGCTTGCCTTCGCTGATGAGGACAGCGCCGAGGCTGTTAGAGGTGAGGGCGACGTCTGGATGCTGCTCGCCGTACCATTGAGTGATGAGCGCGAGGGCGTGCTCGTGCTCAATCTTCGCCTCTTCGTTGCGCCCGAGATAGGCGAGAATGATGCCGCGATTGTTGGCGAGTGCGGCTTCGTCGTGGGGGGTTACACCGACCTCTTCGGAGATCACACGGGCGCGATCGTAGGTGGCGAGTGCGGTCATGTGATCGCCACCGAGGGTCTGGATGGCGCCCAAGTAGTTGAGGTGTTGGAGGAGGAGATCGTTATCGCCGGTGCGGTCGACGAGGCCCGCAGCCACCTCGCTCCAGCGCTGCGCCTCGGCGTTCATGCCTTGGTAGTAACCTGTGTGATAGGTCAGGTGATTGGCGATTTTTGCGGCGAGGTGTTCGGCGCCGAGCGAGAGGGCCTCGCGGAGGCTGGTGAGGTAGCTCGACAGGGCTACATCGAGGAGGCCGTTTTCGGTGGCGAGGCGCCCGTGTGCGAGCCTGACATGGGCGATGAGTTCGCGGTCACCGAGGGCGAGTGCCTCCTCGAGCAGGGGCATGACATGGACCTGGCCCTCCTTGTAGCGGCCGGCCTTGAGTTCGGCCTCGACGTGAAAGAGGCGGCGACGGAGCGCTTCGATCGCGGCCTCGATTGGCTCATCTGCACCGCCGCTGTCGAGACGAGCGAGGTATCGGAAGTCGGTGCAGTGCTCGGGGCGCGGCAGCGTCGATAGCAGCTCATTGATGTGGCCGAGGAGTGCGTTGTCGGTATCCTCAAAAAGTTCGATCACCGATTCGACGCGGCCGCGCTGGCGATCGAGGCAGGTCATTCGGAGGGCGAGCATCTCGTCGGTCAGCGTCTCTTTGTGGAGCGCGGCCTCGCAGGTCTGCCGCTGGGTCTTGCGCCAGCCGTCGACGAAGGTCGTCAGCCCGTCGTCGGCGAGCGTCGCCATGCGCTGGACGCCCGGTGTACTGACGGCGACGATCGCTTTGCGGATCCGCGGGCGCTCGCGCTGCCAGTAGTCGCCGAGTGCCCGCTCTGGGGCCGTGCAGGCGCGCATGGAGGCTTCGACCTGGGCTGCCCGTGAGTGTTGGACATAAAAAACTCCGGCGCCAAGAACTGCGATGAGTCCCGCTCCGACGAGCCAGCGTCGCCGGGTACGATTTGGGTCGTTGTCGAGTGCGACCAGGAGGTCGGTGATCGTCGGCCAGCGCTCGTCGGGTTCGACCTGCAGACCGCGGGCGAGGACCGGGAAAATCCAACGGGGTACACCGGCCGTCGCTGGCGGCTCCTCGATGAGGCCGCCGAGGACTCGGAGGCGGAGTTCGCCGATGTTCTTGCCGCTGAAGGGGCGGTGGCCGTAAAGGGCCTCAAAGAGTGTGACGCAAAAGGAGTATTGATCGCTGCGAGCATCCGCCTGCTGGCCGAGGTGCTGCTCCGGTGCCATGTAAGCCGGCGTACCGAGGATCGTCCCGGTTTGGGTGAGCACTGTGCTGGCATTGTCGTTTGGAGTGTCTTCGGAGGCGGCGAGCAGGGGGTTGAGCGGAGGTGTTGTCAGTAGGGGCTCCGCCTCTATCGCGACCGGACGAGCGAGGCCAAAGTCTGAGATCTTCGCCTCCCCCGCGGGGGTCAGAAGTACGTTGTCGGGTTTGAAGTCGCGGTGGATCAGCTCGACCGCGTGGGCCGCTGCGAGCCCTTCGCCCGCCTGGCGAAAGAGCTTGAGGATCTCGGCCGACGTATGCGGGCTGCTCTTCAGCCATTGTCCGAGGGTCTGGCCCTGGATGTACTCCATCGCAATGAAGACCGCGCCCTCTTCGGTGGTGCCGACGTCGTGAACATGGACGACATGGGCATGGGATAAGCGGGCCATCGACTGGGCCTCGCGGAGCAGACGGGCCTTCGCGTCGGGATCGCGGCCCTCGCCCAAGAGGAACTTGATCGCGACCTTGCGGTCGAGCTCGGGATCGTAGGCCGCGTAGACCACCCCCATGCCGCCGCGGCCGAGTTCATCGACGATCAGGTAGCGACCGATCCGGGGCGGTCGGGATTCCGTTGGCTCGGGCCGGGTATCGGTGGGGGGGGACAGGCTTATTTTGGTCGCCAACAGGGCATCTGGACCGACTGCGATGGTCGCCTCAAAGCTGCTTGTTGTTCCACTCCCTTTCATCGCGAATTGGGCCGTAGCGACGGTAGCACGTCACCCATACTGCGAGGCGATGAGCGAACTGCGGGCGGTCGAGGTCCTCCTCGAGAGTTGTCTCAGCCGCGCGTTGTCGGGCTATTTCTTGCGACATGTTTGATAAGACATGTGAATGCAAGCGGCGATGTCTTGGGATTTCTGCGCGCTTGTGTTCGTGGTCAGCTACGCGCTCGCAGTTGATCTGCACCCGCGAGTCCGATACGGCGGGGTTTTAGTCGGCGAAGAGTGAGACTTGGGCGGCGGTGTGACGTCCGGTCGGCCGCGGCTGATGTGCACGTGCGGGGCCGCGGGTGCGCGCGGGTTTTGGCGGGCTGGCCCGCGGTCGTCGCTCTGGGGAACGCAGTACAAAGCCGGCGAGCGAAGGATCGAGACGTCGCGCCGCAGCGAGAAGAGCATCGGTCTCGGCGGGTGTACGCCCGCTTTGGCGGTAGAGAGCGACGATCGCGAGCAGTGGTCGGGCGAAGGCGGTCGCGAGTTTTCCGAGTTGCGGATCGGTGTTTGGGTCCCTCGGTCCCTCGAGAGCACTGAGCAGAAGCATCGCCCGTCGGAGCGCGAGATCGGTGTCCGCAGCACAGGACCAAAGCTCTTCGCTGAGCCAACGAAAGACCGGACGGGCGCGGACTCCAAGGTCGCGGGCCGAGTCGAGCGCCCAGGCCCGAGCATCGCTGGCAGATATTTTTGTCCGAGGTGCAGGCGCGAGCGCGGCGGCGCGGGTTCGGGCGAGCACGATCGAGAGTTCTAGGAGCGAAGGCGCGGCGGTGCCGAGCGAGGCCACCCAAGCTTTAAGGTCGATGATCGTCTCGAGGTCGAGTCCCAGGCTCAGGCAAACCAGGCCGAGCGCCGTGGCGACCAGGCCGTGACCTGTGCGGTAGGAGATCACGCCGGCGTTGAGGCAGCGTTCGAGGGCCGTATCGAGGGCGAGCGAGAAGCCTTCGCGGGCATCGCCCTTGGCTCTCAGGCGCTGGTAGCAGGCGTGGCCGGCGAAGCTGGTGAGAAGCATGCGGCGGAGTTCTCCGGCGTGGCCGATGCGCTCGGTCGCGATCATCTGGAGAGCGATCGATTCGAGGGCAAGCTCTGGCAACAGATCATCTGTGTTGTTCGAGAGGTCGAGCTGCAGGGTTTCGCCCTCGAGTGTCGCGTCGAGCCAGCCGGCGATCGTCCTGTTGGCAGCGAAGTCCGCAGTGCTGAGTGCGATCAGGCGTGGCGGCAGCGCAGAGGCTCGGAGCAGTGTCAGGACTCGGTCCATACGGTTGCTCTGAAGGGGGTCGAGTAGCGTGTCGACGCCGTCGATCACCACCATGCCCAGGCTCTCGGCGAGCTGCGGTGAGCGGGTCAAGAGATCGCCCAGACGCTGGATCGAGATCACGACCAGATCAAAGGAGCCGCGGACGATCGCCCGGTCGTCGCTCTGCGTGGCCTCGCTCGCACAGAGCAGGCGGAGTTCGCCGAGATCTTGGCTTCGGAGGGCGGCGAGTCGGTTGTTCACCGCCGCCGGATCGGCGACGGCGATCGCCACTCGGATCGCCGTCTTGGCGGTTTCGATCGCGAGGGCATCGGCGGCGACGAGTCGTCGCTCGGGCGTATCGGTGATCAGCAGGTTGCGGTGATCGAGGGCGCTCTCGCGGGCCCAGATCGGGGCCCAGAGCGGGGTCAGTTCGGCGATTTCGGCGGCGAGTGGACGGGCTTCGACCGGCATGTGCACAACTTAAGACCGACCTCTGACAAAAGAGGTCATAGGTCTAGAACATGCACAGATGCCAAATAAACGATGTTCTAGAGATCGCGGAGGTCGTGCGAGGGCTTGACCTCTGTCAGGCTTGGGCGTCACCTGGAGCGCTGGCGCGCAGGGCGGGCTCGTGGCCTACTGCGGTCAGCCCCGTGCCCCGCGCAGACCAACGCTACGCCCCCGCTCGCCGTCTCGAGGCGGTGCGAAATGTTCTCAACGCCACCGGGGGCGCGAGCGTCTACGAGATCGCCGAGCGCCTGGAGGTCAGCGTTCGGACTGCGCTCCGCTACCTCAAGGCGCTCGAGAGCACGGGCGCGCCGCTCTACGAGGAGCTCGACGGCAAGCGAAAGATCTGGCGCTTGATGGCCAGCGCGCGCCAGCAGACGATCACTCTGACGACCAGCCAGATGGTCTCGTTGGCGATGTCGCGGAGGGTCTTCGACTTCCTCGCGGGCACCGGTTTTAAGGAGGATCTAGACGACGTCTTTGAGCGTCTGGAGAGCACTCTGCGGCGAGCGGATTTTGTCGCGGCGCGCAACCTCGATCGAAAAATCTACGACGTCAATGAGGCGCCGCATCGCTACGAGGGGCGCATCGATCACGTCAATGACATCGTTACCGCGCTTATCAAAGAGAACCGCCTGCGGGTCACCTACGCCCGTGCCGGAGGCGGCGAGAACTCCTTCCTGCTCGATCCTTACACGCTTCTGGTCTACAAGAAGGGGCTCTACCTCGTCGGTTTTAGCCACCGTCATGGGGCGCTGCGTACCTTCTCGCTCGACGCCTTTCGCGAGGTCGCGTGGCTCTCGGGCGAGAGCTTTGAGTACCCCGCCGAGTACCATCCGTCGCAGATCGCCGACGGTGCGTTTGGCCTGATCAAGGGCGAGTCCTGCCATGTCCAGATCCGCTTTGATCGCGCGGTCGCCCGCTACGTCAGGCGCCGGATTTGGCATCCCAGCCAGCGCATCATCGACCGCGAGGATGGCGGCCTAGAGCTGCACATGGACGTGCTCGGCTTCCTCGAAATCCGTTCGTGGGTGCTCTCGTTCGGCGATAAGGCGGAGGTCCTGGGGCCTCCGGGCCTGCGGCAGATGGTGATCGACGAACTCGCCCGGGCGCTCGATCGCTATCGCCACGCGGACAAGCCGATCGACGATTGAGCGCCGATGCCCGATGGTCTGCTCAGGTTCTTGTGGGCGACGGTCGCGACAAAACTCGCGCCCGGGTCCTGGCGTATGCTGAGCCTCACCGGCAGCAATCATTGTCTGAGCAAATATTTCAAGATTGACACGTGAACGTCGTTCTTTGGTTGTTTCGGAGACGATTCATGAGTTCCTTGTGCATGCATTTGTTGCTATGCTCGCGGCCGATGCACAAAGTCTCGGCAGGGTCAACGCGGATCCGATGCAACGCCTGTGGCGGGTTAAATTCGGAGATTGCCCGTTATTGCAGCCGATGCGGAACCGACCTCGCCGCTGCCCCTGATGCCGGTACGCCGAGCGCGAAGCTTGAGGGGGTGACTTCGAGGAAGCAAGACTCCAAGCCCTTCCGACGCTGTCCAAAGTGCCATGCGGACAATCCTGGTGGGGCGAAGTTCTGCTGCGCTTGCGCGTCGGATCTCCTCCATCCTCCTGTCGAATCGAAGCCGGAAGCCGCCCCCGCGAGCGCTGCAGCTGCCTCTAGTGCATCAAGTACATCAAGTACATCGCCCTCGAAGCCACCAAAAGGGGAGAGTGCTTCGGGATGCAGAATTTGCCCGGGTTGCCACGTTCTCAACCCTTCCGCTGCGGCCTACTGTGCCGAGTGTGGTGTCGAGTTGCCCAAAGACACGACGGTGCCGATTTTTGGCAGGCCCGCAGGATTCTGGATTCGGGCGCTTGCGTATACCATCGATACTGCAATCCTCATTATTGTCTCTCTCCTCTTGCACGAAAGCCTCGGGCTCCCCGACCCGGACTTCGATCGTCTCCCGTTTGAGCGGGCATTGGTCGAGAGCATTCCGAGCATTGTCGTCGACTTCACGACAAGTCTGCTCTACGCGATGGTCTTTGTCGGCGCCTGGGCGGGGACCATTGGTAAGCTTGTTCTCGGTCTCCGTGTCGTTCGTTTCTCGGATGGTGGGCGAGTGGCTTACGGCCTTGCGCTTGGCCGCAGCCTCGCCCAGGTCATCTCCATGATTCCGCTAGGTTTCGGTTACTTCTGGGTTGCTTTGACTCCATCCAAACGCGGCTGGCACGACTACCTTTGTGATACCCGAGTGGTTCACGTGAAACCGGAGTAGCCCGAGGTGGATCCTCTCTCGTATCTCGCCCTTGGCTTCGCCCCTGGGTTTTTCTGGCTCTGGATCGTTGTCCTGGGCAACCGTCAGCGCCCCGACCCGCGGGCTCTGGTGATCCGCACCTTTCTCCTAGGCGTTGGCGTGGCGCTCCCGATCGTATTCGTCGAGTACCTTATCGGCAGCACGACAGGGATCGGAACAGGAGACCTTGGCGAAATTATCTTCACGAGTTTCGTCGTCGCCGGATTCGTCGAGGAGTTTGGCAAGTTTCTGGTTGTCCGGCTGAGCTTGGGTGGCTCGCCCTACCTGGATGAGCCCTTGCGCGGCCTTGTCTACGCAGCTGCGGTTGCCCTCGGCTTTGCGTCGATCGAAAACGTCTTTTACATGGTCAGGTTTGGGCCCGAGGTGCTTGGTGTTCGGGCGCTCACCTCGACGGTTGGGCATATTGCTTTTTCCGCCCTGTGGGGGTACGGCTTGGGAGCTGATCGCCTTGCCTGCGCCGAGGGTCGTCCTTCCCGCGGCTTCGCGATCCTAGGGCTGATCGGAGCAATTGTTGTTCACGGTACGTACGACGTCGCCACGTTTCTAGATCGCGGCGATTTTCTTGGGGTCGTTCTTCTTGGTAGCGTCGCGATTTGTGTGGGGCTCTTCATTCGCGCGAACAGACGGTCGATCCATCAGGGGCGCAGGGGATTTCGAAAGATTCGATGTTCGGATTGTGATGCTCTCTGCCCCTATGGCAAGGGTTATTGCTCGGGCTGCGGAGCGTCGCTTTCGCGGCATGCCCCGATTCACTGTGGGGTATGTCGCAAAATAATCGAGCTTCGTGCAGCCTATTGCATCCATTGCGGTGCACACCAGGCGACGGATTAGACTAGAGGAGACCTGGTCCCTTTGTTTGGATGCGCAGTGGGGCCCAACCCATGAGCTGTGCCTATTGATTGATTAGATCAGTGGGGGAGCGGCTCATGGCCGAGGCTGTAGGCCTGGATGATGGTGGCCACAGCCCGGG
>CAYYUP010000015.1:0-11337 GCA_964474905.1 uncultured Nannocystis sp.
CCGTAATTAGAGAAGCCGGTGATGCGGGGGCTGGGCGTGCTGGGGTGGAGATTTAGGTCTGGGATGCGCCGCCCTCGTAGCGCTCTTGGCGGAGGCGGAAGGCTGCCCAACCGCCTTCCATGAGCCTTAATATGTGGTCCTTGGTGGTCTGTAGATCGTCCTGGGCGATCGCCTGAGAGGAGCGGCCGTCAGCCTCCATGACGATGACGCGTTCGGCGTCGCCGAGCACCGGTAGGTTGGGGTTGTGGGTGATGGTGATCAGCTGGCGGCGAGTCTTGACCTCGCGTAGCTGGGGCACAATCGCGTCTGAGATGAACGAGTTGTCGAGGTTGTCCTCGGGCTGATCAATGAGCAGGGGCGCTTCGCTTTCGAGGAGCAGAATCGGCAGGATCGCGGAGCTTTTTTGTCCGGTCGAGAGGCGCTCGGCGCTGCGCCAGGTGTCGCCGACGCGGAGCTCGATGCGCGGTACATCCTCGCGATCGATGACGTCGAGCTGGTAGCGCCGCTCGGGATGTTCGCGGAGCTGCGAGAATAAGGTCTGAGCGAAGTCCGGGTTGACGTCGGCAGAGGCAGTGAGGGCCGCTAGGTCGTCTCGATCGGCGAACTCGCCGAGATCACCCGGGGCGATTGCGGCGGCCAAACGATCGACCGGCGCGTTGTACTGACGGCCAGTTTTTTTCATCAAGGAGACAAGCAGGTCGCGGTAGTCGCTGGCCTCGGCGTCCGCAGTGACGATCACCCGGACTTTGCCACCCAAGCGGGCGCTGATCTCCGCGGAGATCGCAGTTCGAGTTTTGGTCCGCTCGCGTCGGAGATCGGCGTAGGTGTCCAGTAGGTGCCGGCGCTGTTTCTTGGCCTCGGTCTGGGCGCTCGAGAGTTCGACCAGCTCGCCCTTGACGGACTGCAGACGCTGGACCTGGGCGGCCGCTTCGTCGCGGGCCGTGAGCCGCTCAGAGTGGGCGTCAGCCTCCTGCATCAGCGCCTGGTAGTTGGCCTCGGCGGGCGCGTGCAGGGTGGCAACCTCGGTCTGGGCACGGCTCAGGTTCGCGGCGAGACTGCGCAGCCGATCGACGACCGACGAGAGCAAGATCGGCAGCTCAGTCTCGTGGCGCAGGAGCTCTCGTTTGAGATCGCTGAAGAGCGCGCCGTTTGGTCCCTGCTCAACGGATGCGGGGATCAACTCGTCGAGTGCCTTGACCTGATCGAGGGTCGCGTCGCCGAGATGATCGCGGAGCTTTGAGACCGCCGCGAGGGTGCGCCCTAGACTCGCACTCTCCTGCTCGCGCAGCTCCTTTGCGGCCGCTGCACCCTGGAGTTGGGGTGAGAGACCATCCTCGGCCATCGCCGTATTTGCGGCCGCGAGCTTGCTTTCCCAACTCGAGAGATCAACCAAATCCTGATGCGCACCGAGGGTCCGGGTCGCGAGCTGTTGCAGTCGCTGGCCGTTCTCGATGAGCGCAGCCCCGGCCTGGTCAATGCGAGTTTGCAGCTCGTGCAGCGGCTGCGAAGATAGACGATCAAGGAGCTCGCGCTGCGCCGTCGGGTTTTGGGCGATCAGCTCGATCTCGTTGTGGGAGAAAATCGCTGCGTCGATCAGGATCGAGGACGCCAAAACCTTGGCGTCGATCGCCTTGCCACTGTCATCGGTGATCGACGGGGCTTCGTTGGCGCGCCGCCGGATCCTGTAGGTCAGGCCCTCTTGACTCTCGAACTCGACCTCGATGTAGCCGGTGCTGCCGAGGTTTGCGGCGAGCAAGTTGTGCAGGCGATCGTCCGCGCTCTTGTTGCCAGCGCTCGCCGGAGGTTCGCGGTCGAGGGCGAAGCGGATGAACTCGAGAATCGTCGTCTTGCCCGACCCGCGGCCGCCGATGATGCAGTTGAGACCGTCGCTAAAGCGGAGATCGAGCTTGTCGAGGAAGCCGCCGTAGACCCGTAAACGTCGTAATTTGTGATGACCCACCGGTAGTGCCCTTCGTCGGAGAGTTGCTGGCGACCTTGCCTGGACGCCGTTCTCGACCGCGCGATTGTGCACGTTCTTGGCTCCCGAATCGATCGTTCTTTGCTGTGTCGACGGATTTTTTGGCTCCGGCTCGTCACTCTGTGGCTCACAGATTGATCGACGCGTAGGCTAGGTGACAGTGCGATCACTTGTCCCCTCTGAACGTCGGATTTGCGCGCGTCTTCGCCTGTCGCTGTGCCCGCTCGGTCTGCTCGTCGCGCTCGCGTGCGGCTCGCCTGTCACCGAGGATTCGGGAGAAAAATCTGAGTTGGGTGCGGCTCCATCGGCGGTGCTTGGCGGCGCGGCACTGCAGCTCTTGCCGACGGCGATCCGCTCAGATGTCGAGGATCCGTCGACCTTCACCGTCGACTCGGCTGTCGCTGCGTTGCTGGTTCAGGCGCTGCTCGACGGCCGTAGTGGTCTCGAGATCGAGCCGCGGATGGATGGCGATGGAACCACGCAGGGTTACCGCTTAGGCGGTATTGGGGGGGGCTCAGCCTTCGCGCTCTTGGGCCTAAAAAACGGTGACATCGTCGGGGCGGTGAACGGTATTGGCATGACCAGCCCGGCGCGAGCACGCGAGGCGATCGCGACGGGGCGGCGACATGTGGTGGTGGCGATCGAGCGTGGCGATACGGCGATCTTCCTCGACTATCGCTTGGTCGACGGCCTCGTGTGGGCAGAGACAGTGAGCAGGAACGGTGGCCAAGCACTCGATGCGGACGCGCTTACGCCTACCGTTGTCGATGCATCGTCGCTGGTGGTGGCGGTGGACGATGACGCCTTGGCGGTGCTGGCCGAGGAGAGTCGCGTCGGCGGCAGCAAAGAATTGCAGGTCCGTCGCGGGTCCCGTGACGGCTCAGGATCCAGCAGCAAGGGATCGGGCAGCAAGGGCTCGGCTGGGTCAGGATCGGACAACAAAGGTTCAGGCGCTGCGAGCTGCTCGGCGGCGGACCAGTGCACGATCCGTCGCGCTGAGATCGATACGTTGCTCGCGGATCCGAGCCGTGCGAGCCGACAGCTGCGCTACATGCCGCATATCAGCGGCGGCAAGCATCGTGGCTATCGGCTGCTCAACGTCACGCCCAACTCAGCGGTCGCCGATCTCGGCTTTCGCAAGGGCGATGTGATCACCCGGGTCAACGGCTACAACCTCAGCGATGATGGCGATCTCTTGGCTCTCTATATGGAGATCGGGAGTGCCTCGACCTATCGAATCAAGTACGAGCGCGCTGGGGTTTTGCGGCTGAAGACGGTCCGGGTTCGCTGAAAGCTGCCTCAGCTCGAGACCGAAGCCTCGCTTGCCATGCGGGCGATCAGCGGATCGGGAGTGATTGTTGAGGTGGCTTTAGTACCTGCCTCAAGGGCCATGATTGCGTCGTGCAGCGAGAGAAAGAAATTCTCCGGCCCGAGCGCTGTAAAGAATCCCGAGCGCTTCATGACCTCGCGGACAGGTCCTTTGACACCGGCGAAGATCAAGCGGATCCCTCGATCGGTGTACTCGGAGGCGATTCTGTGCAGGGCAGCGTCAGCCGAGGAGTCGAGGTTGTTGACCGCGCTAGCGTCGAGCAGCACCGCCCGCAGGGGTTGCTCGGCAGCGGCCTCGAGATCACGCAGGGTCTCGCGCAGGAACGAGACGTTACCGAAGTAGAACTGCGCGTCGATGCGGAGGATGAGGATGCCTGGACAGGGGATCGCCGTGGGTGCGTGGTGGAGGTCTCGGAAAGCGTGCGAGCCTGGCATCTGGCCAAGAACGGCGAAGTGCGGCCGAGTCGTACGGACGACGAACCAGAGCAGCGAGGCCAGGACGCCGATGATGATGCCGGTCTGGATCCCGACCGCCAGCACGGCTGCAAAGGTCAGGCCCAGGAGTGCGAGATCGGAGCGTTTGACCCGCCAGAGGTGCGCGACCTGCTTGAGGTCGATGAGCCCGAAGACTGCGGTCATGATGATCGCCGCCAGGGTTGCCTTGGGCAGGAAGTAGAGGAGAGGCGTAAGAAAGAGCAGCGCGATCGAGATGACGATCGCGGTGATGATGCCGGCCATGGGCGTCTCGGCCCCGGCCTGGTCGTTGACCGCAGTGCGGGAGAAGCCGCCGGTGACCGGGTAAGCGCGGAAGAGGGAGGCCGCGAGGTTGGCTGCACCGATCGCGATGAGCTCCTTGTTGGCGTCGATCTCGTAGCGCTTGCGGGTGGCGATCGCCTTGGAAACGCTGATCGCCTCCATGAAGGCGACCAGGGCAATCGCCAGGGCTGTGGGCGCGAGCGTGGTGATGTCGTCGGCGCTCACCTCTGGGATCGCGAAGGTCGGCAGTCCGGCCTCGACGACGCCGACAATCGCGATGCCCTCGAGGTCGAGGCGGCCGAGCCAGACCGCGACGGTGCTGATGACGGCGACGATCAGCGCCCTCGGCAGGCGCGGCGCTTTACGCTTGAGGGCGAGTAGGATGGCCACCGCACTGACGCCGATGGCGAGGGTCAGGAGGTGGGTATCGGTGATGTGCCTGCCGACGTCGGCGGCGATTTGGTGCACCAGGTTGGAGGAGGCGAGCGGCACTCCGATCAGGTGCTTGAGCTGGCTGAGACCGATGATGATGGCTGCCGCCGAGGTGAAGCCGCTGATCACCGGCTGCGAGAGAAAATTGACGAGGAAGCCGAGGCGAGCGACGCCCATCACGACCTGCAGGACGCCGGCCATCAGCGCCAGGAGCACGGCGAAGGCGATGTATTCGGGGCTGCCAGAGGTCGCGATCGCACCGACACCGGCGGCGACCAGGAGCGAGTCCATCGCCACCGGGCCGACCGCGAGTTCACGCGAGGTGCCGAAGAGCGCGTAGGCGATGAGCGGGGTGACCGAGGCGTAGAGGCCGACGATCGGCGGCAGGCCGGCGAGCATCGCGTAGGCCATGCCCTGCGGGATCAACATCACCGCGGTCGTCAGGCCTGCGATGAGGTCCCCTCGTAGCGCCGCACGGCGGTAGTTCGGGAGCCAACTCAGGATCGGGAGGGCGTTTCGGAGCGCGGCGTTCATCAGCGTAGAGACCCGAATGCAAGCGCCGCGCCCAAACTCGAAGAGCGTCGCGGCGGCCGCTCCTCGCCGCATCATAGGCGAATGGGGGAGGTCGTTGCGACACGTTGCGACCGGTCGGAGCTGCGAGCGTTGGTAGCTCAGCAGCTCAGCGGCTCAGGTGCTCGGCTTCTTTTTGCCGAGGTTGACGATCACCTTGGACGAGCCGGTGTGCACGATCGGCTTGGGTTTCGCGAAGAGGCGGGCACAGGCGACGCCGTCGTGGTAGGGGCGGGCGGACTCGTAGATCGTCGGCACGATGATCTCGCCCTTGCGATCGATGTAGCCCCAGCGGTGATCGATGCGAACCGCCGCGCGGCCGTCCTCGAAGGACTCGGCGCGTTCGAAGTGCGGGCTGATCGCGAGCGTGCCGTCGCGGTCGATGAAGCCCACCCGATTACCTAGGCCAACTGCGGCGAAGCCCTCGGAGAATTTGCCGCCGTCGCGGTACTCGACCGGGATGACCATTTCGCCATCGCGCTTGATGTAGCCGGTGTGGCCGTCTTCGTGGATCGCCGCCAGGCCCTCGGAGAAGTCGCTCGCCTCTGGGTACTCGGGCTCGATGATCACCTTGCCGCTGGGATCGATGAAGCCGTAGAGATCGTCGAGCTGGATCCTCGCGAGGCCATCGACGAAGTCAAAGACCATGTCGTATTCGGGCTCGACGATGATCGTGCCGGACTTGTCGAAGTAGCCCCAGCAGGCGACGCCGATCCGGTTGAGTGCCTTGAAGCGGGCGAGGCCCTCGACGTAGCGCCCGACCTGGAGGGTGCCCTGGCGGGCCGGGCTGAAGGTGCCCTTTTCGTCGATGAAGCCGCCCTCGTCGCCG
This sequence comes from uncultured Nannocystis sp., assembly GCA_964474905.1. GTDB lineage: Bacteria > Myxococcota_A > Polyangia > Nannocystales > Nannocystaceae > JADJRG01. Next base: position 5,895 of record CAYYUP010000015.1, read on the forward strand.
AGTTGCACGTTGGCCATGCCGTCGGAGAAGCTGGTCGCCGAGCTGAACTGCGGGGCGATGACCATCTCGCCCTTGGGGTCGATGTAGCCCCACTTGTCCTCGACTTTGACCGCCGCCAGGCCCTCGCTAAAGCCGAGTGTGAGGGTATAGGCCGCCGGGATCATCAGCTCGCCGGTGATGCGAATGAAGCCGTAGCTGTCGCCCACCCGGCAGGGCAGGAGGCCGTCGGCAAAGGGCATGCTCCAGCCCATCGGCGAGGCCGGTAGCGCCTCCCCTTTGCGGTCGAGGAGGACAAAGGGGCCCGCTTCGCCGTGGGGATTGATGTAGGGGAAGTCGATGCCGCGGCCCAGCTCGAATAAGATCGTGTCGAGTGACTCGTCGGCCTCGACGCCTTGCGTGAGTTTCTCGCAGAGGCGGGAGAGCAGGGTGATGGTCTCTTTGATGCCGACGGGTGCGTCGCCGATCAGGGTGCCGAACTCGTGGTTGAAGCGCAGGGTGCAGCGGGCTTTTTTCTTGGGGCCCTCGTGGATCTCGAGCACGTGCGTGTAGTCCGACATCGCATCGCCGTGCACGCCGCTGACGCTTTTAAAGGAGTACTGCTCGAAGCGCTCGAGGAGCTCGGCGAAGCAATTGGGAGGCAGCTTGAGCGCGTGCTTTGCGTCTTTTGTGGCGAGCTCGACATCGCCGCTGCGGGTGATCACCAGGACCTCTTCGTCGCTCGCAAGGCGAGGCCACATCCGGTAGACGATCTGAGTGGCGCGGGAGAGGATTTTAGCCATGTGGCTCCTGGACTCGGCGAACCTGCGAGATTGTACAACTGTGGCCGCCGCTTGCGTCTCTCTCCGAGCCCGCGCGTTTTCGCATGTGTGTGATGTCGGTCATGGGGACGTTAGACCTCTGGTGGCTCGGCGCGGCCGAGGCTCTCTTGGATATGCCTGGCCCAGCCCTGAAGATCGGTGATCGTGGAGTCGGCTTCGGCCGGGCTCGCCGCGATGACGGCGACGCGGGTACGAAGACGCTCTTTGCCGAGGCGCAGGCGTCCGCGCACCGTGCCCTCCGGGATCCCCAGGAGTTCACCGATTTGGCGCCCCGAGAGATCTTCAAAAATCGAAAGCTCGAGCACAACCTGAAAGTCGATGGGGATCTCGCGCAGCGCTCGCACCAGGAGTTGGGACTCGCGTCGCCTGGCGACGATCGATGACATCGACGAGGGATCGAGGTCGCTGACACAGACGATCCCGAAGTCGATCGTCTCGGCCGTGCGCTTGTGCTTTTTTCGGATGTAGCCGCGCAGGTGGTTGAGCGCGATGGCGTAGAGGTAGCGGCGAAAGGAACTCTCGCCGCGGAACTTGTGCTTGGTCTCGGTGCAGGCGAGGAAGGTTTGTGAGACCAGGTCGGCGGCGTCGTGTTCGCTGGTCACCTTGTTGCGGAAGAAGCGGGAGATCGCCGCGAAGTGGCGGTCGACGAGGGCGCCACCGGCGTCGCGATCGCCTGCGCACCAGGCGTCGAGGAGCTGCCAATCGCGAAGTGTCGCTGACATCAAGAGCACTATAACGCCGACATCAGGCTGCGCTAGCCGTTGCGGTGTTGATAATTCTGTAATTATACATGTGTACATTACAAGGTATGTAGTCGAACTTGTATCTCACTATACATAGATTTCGCTTCGCTATGGTTTAGGGTACCGTTATGGTCGCTTCTATCGAACCTGTGGGGCCCTGGCTGCCGTCAAACCGCGAGCGCCTTGCCGAGCGCCGTTTGCGGGCGATGGTCGACGCGAGGATCTTTGGCAGCACCCGAGAACCTGTGAAGATCGGCCGATACCGGGTCCTAGAGCGCCTTGGTGTCGGATCGATGGGCACTGTGTACGGGGCGATGGACGACGAACTCGGCCGCAAGGTGGCGCTCAAACTTGTGCACCCGCACCTGCTCGCCGATCCGAACGCTGGTCACGCGCGCCTGCTTCGAGAGGCCCGAGCGCTCGCTCGCCTCGCTCATCCCAACGTAGTGACGGTGTACGAGGTGGGCGTGCACGCTGAGGGGATCTTTTTGGCGATGGAGTACATCGAGGGCGGCTCGACGCTTGGGGCCTGGCTTGGGGCGGCTCCTCGTAGGGGGGCGGCGATCCTCGAGGTGATGATCGCCGCTGGAAGGGGATTGGCAGCCGCGCATGCCGCCGGCTTGGTGCACCGAGATGTTAAGCCAGACAACATTATTGTCGATAGCACAGGGCGTGTTCGGGTCGTCGATTTTGGTCTGGTCCGGGCTACTTCGCCGCGGGGGGGCGGCGATTTGACGCCGTTGACCGGTATCTCGGTCATCCTCGGCACGCCCGCCTACATGTCCCCAGAGCAGATCCGCGGTGATTCGCTGACTGCCTCAAGTGACCTCTACTCCTTTTGTCTGGTCTTCTACGAGGCGCTTACGGGGGAACGTGCCATCGGCAGCCAACTCAGCGGCCAACGAGAGGGGCTGCACGGTTCGCAACAAAAAGCTCCGTATAAATGGTTACGGGTGCTCGCGCGAGGGCTCGCTCGGCGGCCTTCGGAGCGCTATTCGAATATGGAGGCGCTTCTAGAGGCGCTTCGGCGCGAGAGGCCGCGCATTCGCCGTGAAGTGCTGATTCGGCTCCTCATCGCAGGGCTGGGCCTGGCCTTGGCGCTGCTCATGGCGATCCTGTGGATGGCAGAGCGGCGCCAGGCGACGCATGTGGACCCAGAGGTGTCGCCTGCGGTGGTTGTTTGGAGCGACGGTCCGCATCTGCTTCGCGGTGATGAGCACGGTGTTGTCACGCTGTGGGACTTTGCTGGCAGTACTCCGCGGGAGACCCGCCTGCAATGCACGAGCGCGCCGATCGCGGCACTCGCCCACAGTGGTCCTTCTGGCGCCATTGCCGCTGTCGATCGAGAGGGTCGGGTCTGCGTATGGCATTCGAACGATGGCGTGCTTGACGCGCTTCGTGCACCGTCGCAATTGCCTGGAAGTGTCGCCCTAGCGGTTGATCCATCGGGCCGCAGATTCGCTATTGGTGACCGCAAGGGCTGGATCCGGACCTTTCGCGTCGGCAGCGAAGACGTGCTCAAAGAGTGGTCGGTGGGCGGCGGTGTCGCTTCGATGCGCTTCTGCGCTCCAGACCAGCTGCTCGTGGTGACGGAGGCCGGAGCGGTCCGTCGCCTGCACGTGCAGGTCCACGATTGAGGCAACATGAGCAAAGCGTAATCTGCATACCATTAAGAGCGACCATTAATCGTGATGGTGGCTTTTCTAGATCAGTATGCGATTAATACGTAACCCAATGCCGATTAATTGAAATGTGGTCGGGGGGCCGAGCTGATTTTCGATAATTAGTCCATTTTTCTGTGATCGATCGGGGCGAGGTCGACACTCGAATAGAAGAAGCCACTATGCGTACTTTGAACAACTCTCTGACGGCATCCCTCCGCTCCCTCTACCTGCTCCCGGCAGCACCGCTTCTGCTCGGACTTGTAGGGCTCGGGCTCGGCTGTACGGTCAACAAACTCGACGTACCGCCCGAAGAGAGCGGCCTCGGGAGCATGAGCTTGAGCGACGGGTCCACCTCAAGCGGCAGCTCCACGGGTACCGACAGCGACACAGACAGCAGTACCGGTGGCGACGATAGCGGTGGCGAGATCGTCTGCGAGGAGGTCTCCGAAGAGGCGATCCAGATCCTCGATAACCGGTGCAGTACCTGCCACGGTCCCGGGAGCCCTGGTCTCGCCAAATTCGATTACATCACGGATGTCTACGCGCTGATCGCCAACGGCAAAATCAGCCCGGGATACCCGTTGGAGTCACCGCTCTACAACCGTGTCGAAAGCGGCCAAATGCCGCCTGCAAACGTGCCAGATAACCAACGGCCAACCGACGACGAGGTCGACGTACTCTGGACGTGGATCGAGGACTGCATCAGCTCCGAGATCGGCTGCGGACTCGCTGATGACTACATCAGCATCGACGAGATGCTGAGTCTGATGCGCAACGATATCATCGATACCACCGAAATCTCGCCGGACGAGCGCGAGTTCATCCGTTACTTCACGCTGACCCACCTCTACAACTCTGGGATCTGCGGGGAGGACCTCGAGGTCTACCGCTACGCGCTCTTCAAGCTGATCAACAGCCTCTCCACTGGCAACAAAGTGGTGATCCCCACCTTTGTCGATGAGCGCGGCACGATCTTCAGGATCGACCTCCGGGATTACGGCTGGGATGCCCAGCTCTGGGATCAAATCGTGCACGCGAACCCCTTCGCGATCGAGTACGTCAAGAACGAGGCCCTCGACCTCAAGGGCTTTACGGGCACGGATGTGCCCTTCCAAACCGGGGACTGGTTTGTCTCCGACGCCTCGCGGCCGCCGCTCTACCACGACATCCTGAAGATCCCGGCGACTCGCTTCGCTCTCGAAGATGGTTTTGGAATCGACATCGAGGGGGACATCGCTACGGAGGTTAAGTCCAACGACGATATCGTCGCCCGCTGTGGCTTCCAAAACTCCAACGTCTCGGTCAATAACCGGCTGATCGAGCGTCACGAGTTCCCCGGTTCGAGCAACCGCGTCTATTGGCTTTCGTACGATTTTGCGGGCAACGACGGCTGTCGCAACCTGTTCGCGGAGCCCTTGGACTTCTGTGAGGACGGCGGCGAGATCATCTTTAACCTGCCCAATGGACTCCAGGGTTACATGTTGGTCGACGGCGCGGGCAACCGCATCGACGAAGGGCCTGACGACATCGTCACCGACCCCGAGCAGCCCGACAACAACGTGATCAACGGCCTCTCGTGCATGGGTTGTCACGCCAAGGGCATGGTCACCAAAGAGGACGAGATCCGCGCGCATGTCTCCGACAGCTTCGATTTCTCTGAGCAGGTCAAGGAGGCGGTGGCCAACCTGCACCCGGCGCAGTCCGACTTCGATGCGCTCCAGGCCCTCGATCGCAAGCGTTTCACTGACGCTCTAGAGCAGATTGGTCCGATCGTCGAGCGAGAGGACGAGCCGACCCTGCGGGTCTTCAAGGCCTTTGATGTCGATGTTGATCTGCGCCGAGCGGCGGCCGAGCTCGGCGTTCGCACGGAGCAGCTCGCCTCCCAGATCGGCAAGCTCGGCCCCGACCTGCAAAAGCTGGTCGACGGCGGTACGGTCAAACGTCAGGTTTTCACCGCGAATTTCGCCCAGAGCGTCTGTGATCTCAACCTGGGCGTGACGACCAAATGCATCTCTGGGCAGCAGCCTGGTGACGGCGAGTGAGGCCGCCCCTGGGTGCATCGAGGGGCGGCCGCCTCGTCAGCACGACGACGATCCTGCTCACGCTCCTCTGGTGGCCGCAAGCGGCGTACGCCAGCCCTGCTACGGGCCAGTGGGGCGGTGGTGTCGATAACACTGCGCAGCAGGAGGAGCCGGTATCGATAGAGCCGGTCGCGGAG
>CAYYUP010000015.1:11437-54837 GCA_964474905.1 uncultured Nannocystis sp.
GCGGCCTTTGAGTCGGCGGAACTCGACGGAGAGCGGGCGCTCGACAGGAGGCGAGCGGCAAAGCAGGCGGCCAACGCAAAGATCGAAGCGGGTCAAGGCCTCGAGGCGGCGGCCGAGTTGATGGCGGCTGCGGAGTCCGAAGGTGATCCTGCGCTGATGGTCAGCGCAGCAGAGGCGGCAGCGGCTGTGTTCGGCACAAAGCAGCCAAACGAACCAAAGCAACCGACACATCCTGGAGATCGATCGGCGGCCGAGGCTGCAAAGAGTCACGGGGCTCTGGCTCTGGCTCGGATCTCCGAACTAGAAGGTACGGATGACGAGTTCGCACTGCTCCGGCTAGGCCTGGATCGGGCTGATCTCGAGGGCCTTCGGTCGCGGGCTGTGGCAGCTTCGGCCTGGGGTTCGGAGGTCGCTTCAGCGCCAGCGAAGGCCGCTCCAACGGGTCCGTCGAAATCGTTGCGGATCGCCAGGGGAGAGATCATCAGCGGTGCTGTGCTCATCGGTCTCGGCGTGAGTGGTTTTGCGCTGATGGGCAGCGGTCTTCGGCTCAATGCCCTGGCTGATCGTGAACTTCAATCGGGGGGCATCGCGAACCTCGCAGATCTGCCGCCGGATCTTCGGGCGCCCTTCGAGCAGCAGTACGAGCAGGCTGCAACGCTGACCGCGGTCGGAGCGGTGCTTGGTGTTGCAGGCAGTGCTCTCGGGGGCACTTTGATCGCCGCCGGTCTCCGTGATCGCAAGCGGGCCGGTCAGGGAGCTGGTTCAAAGAGCAAACGAGCCACGATTCAGGGGGCACCAAGCCTTAGCCAAGGCGCCGCGGGGTTTGTTATCGGAGGTCGCTTCTAAAGGTCGACAAGCCGCCTGTCAGTGCCCACACGTGTTGTTGCCTCCAATCGCCCGAGTTCAAAGGGGCTCGGGTGGCTATGCTGTGGTGGGTCGCGACCATCGCCAAGCTCGTCTTCGACTCCTTCGTCCTCGAGCTTCTGGATCGACTCCGGGCATGGTCGATCGGGCGTCAGGATACTGCCGAGTCCGAGGGCAGCGTTTCCGATCGCCGCACCCAAGGCAAAGGATCGGAGCCCACCAGCTGCATACCCAAGTGTGCGCACGCGTCGTCGGTGGATCGCAAAGACGATCAGCGAGAGCAGCGTGAAAACGACGGCGAAGGGCTGCAACCAGCCGAACTCCGAGGGTGCTACGCCGAGATCGACCTGTACGATCGGCCCTGCCGGGTCCAGGAGCAGGTAGCGGAGGGCCAGCAGCACCCGACGAAGGTATCAAGCGTGCTGTGGGATCTGACTCGCGGAGATCCGCGTTGGAGTCGGCGACCGGTTGCTGTCGGGTTTTGCGAGAGGCGAGTGGATCGTTCTAGGTGTCGAGGCTGACGAGGCCGAGGGCGTTTCGGGCTTCGTCAGGGCTGGCGATCGCGCGGCCGGCCCGCTCTGCGCAGGCGGCGAGGGCTGTGATCAGCTGGCCGTTACTGGTCGCTCGCTCTCCGCTCGGAAGATAGAAGGTGTCCTCAAGGCCAGTTCGAAGCGAGCCGCCAAGATCCGCGGCCCGTTGGTGCAGGGGCCACACCTCCTGCCGGCCGATCGCGGTGACCTCCCAGGTGGAGTTTTTCTTTGTCTGTCGTTTGAGACATGTAAGAAGATCGGGATCCGCAGGCATTCCGGAGGCGACCCCCATGACAAAATTGTAGTGCGGGCGCTCGGCCATACCGACATCGACAAAGAGGCCCACGGAGCGCACGATCCCGAGATCAAAACACTCGAACTCTGGCATTGCACCGGTCTCGTTCATGACCTCGAGGAAGGCTTGGACTTTGCCTACGGGGTTGTCAAAGACGATCGGAGGCCAGGCCCAGACGCCGCTCCTGCGGGTCTTGAGGTAGTTGAGTGTGCCGGCGTTGCAGGCCGCGATCTCGGGTCTCACCCGGCGCATACAGGCGCTCGGACCGGAGATATCGGGGCCGAGAACACCGGTGCTCATGTTGATGATGATGCCCGGACAACGGGCTCGAATCGCGTCGATGATCGCAGCTGCGACGTCGGGATCCCAGCTCGGCATGTGGCCTAGGCCTGGCTCTTGGGACCGAAAGTGTACGTGCACGATCGAGGCGCCCGCGTCGAAGGCCCGTTTGGCCTCGGCGGCCATCTGCTCCGGTGTTACGGGGACCGGGTGGTGCTTTGGATCGGTGAGAACACCGGTCAGGGCGCAGGTGAGGATCGCTTTTTCGGGGGTCGCCATGGTTAAACGTTCCGGTCGTCGTGTGCGGGCTCAATGGTCACGAGTAGGGCGCCGGCTTTGATCTGGGTGCCGACCTCGACATGCAGGGAGGCGATGGTGCCGGCGATCCCGGCGGCGAGCGAGGTCTCGATCTTCATCGCTTCGACGATCGCGACCGTGGTGTCAGCTTTGACTACTGCACCTGTCTTAAGGGGCAGAGAAATGACCCGGCCGATCGTCGGCGAGCGCACCGATCCGTCGCTGTTGGTGTCATCGACTGCGTTTGGATCGGCCGGCACGAGTTCGGAAAAGCGGTGCAGGGTGCCGTCGATTTCGATCAGGAGCGCACCTTCGGGGGGGCCTTCGAAAGCCGCGTGCACAGACTCGCGGAGGCCGTCGATTTCGATGCGGTGGCGGGGACCGGTGGCGTGCAAGAGCGCCGCGCGGAGCGGGCCAGCAGCGCCGGGGCAGCCGCTGATGAGGGCCAGGCCGGGAGCCTCTAGATGCATCGTTAGATGCGCTTGTTGGTCGTTGCAGCACATTTCGAGGCTGAAGCCTGCACCCTCGTTGCTCCGCCAGGGATCGCTGTGTTCCTCGGGCTCGCGGCCGCCGTAGGTCCAGAGCAGGGCCGCGAGTGCCCAGGCTTTGGGGCTCGGATCGCGTCGGCGGGTGGCGGATGCTGCGAGGCCGGAGTCGATGAATTGGGTGGTCGCTTGGGCGGCGATGAAGAGCGGGTGCTCCAGAAGATCCAGGAGAAATCGCTTGTTATGCGGTGGACCCAGCAGCACGGTGTTGTGCAGCGCGCGAATCAGGCGACGACGGGCGTGTTCGCGGGTCTCGCCGTGGGCGATCACCTTGGCGATCATCGGATCGTAGTAGGGGCTGATGTCGTGGCCGTCGATGAGGCCGTGGTCGGTGCGTGTATCGGCGGAGTCCTGCGCGGGTTGCCAGGCGATGATGCGGCCCGCCTGCGGCAGGAAATCTTGGCTGGGGTCTTCGGCGTAGAGGCGGACTTCGATCGCGTGACCGCGGAGTTTGACCTGCTCTTGGCGCAGGGGTAGGGGCTCGCCAGCAGCGATGCGGAGCTGGAGCTCGACGAGATCGAGGCCCGTACAAAACTCGGTGACCGGGTGCTCGACCTGCAACCGGGTGTTCATCTCGAGGAAGTAGTACTGGCCCTCTGCGTCGAGGAGAAACTCGACGGTGCCGGCTCCGACGTAGCCGATCGTCTGAGCCGCTTTGACCGCGGCCCTGCCCATCTCTGCCCGCAGCGCGTCGCTTAGCGCCGGCGAGGGTGCCTCTTCGAGGATTTTTTGGTGGCGGCGTTGGATCGAACACTCGCGTTCGCCGAGGTGCAGACAGTGGCCTTGGTTGTCGGCGAAGATCTGGATCTCGATGTGGCGGGCGTTGTCGATGGCGCGCTCGAGGATCACCTCGTCGCTGCCGAAGGCGCTCTGCGCTTCGGAGCGTGCCGAGGCCAGGGCGGTGCTGAACTCCGCCGATTTTGTGCAAAGGCGCATGCCACGGCCGCCGCCTCCCGCAGCCGCTTTGATGAGCAGCGGGAAGCCGATCTTCTCGGCCTGGGCGAGCAGCTGGGCGTCGTCTTGATTCGGGCCTTGGGCCCTGTCTCGCTCACTGATACCGGGCACACAGGGCACACCCGCCGCGAGCATCAATCGCTTCGCCTGGGCCTTGTTGCCCATGCTGCGGATCGCGGCGGCGGGCGGTCCGATAAAGGTCAGGCCAGCGTCGGCGCAGGCCGCTGCGAAGTGTTCGTTCTCGGAGAGGAAGCCGTAGCCCGGGTGGATCGCGTCGGCGCCAGCGCGACGGGCCGCGTCGAGAATGCGTTCGATCGAGAGGTAGGAGTCGCTGGCGGCGGGCGGGCCGATGCAGAGCGCTCGATCGGCGAGCTGCACGTGGCGAGCGAGCGCATCCGCGGTGGAGTAGACGCTGACTGTGCGGTAGCCCAGGGCGTGCGCGGAGCGGATGATCCGGCAGGCGATCTCGCCCCGGTTCGCGATCAAGAGGGTCGAAAAGCCAGGCATGGTTTATGTGCAAGTGTGCGAGTGTGCGAGTGTGCGAGTGTGCGGGAGCCGGTTTAGCCAGCCCACGATGGTTTGCGCCGCTCCATAAATGCGGCAGTGCCTTCGTGGCCCTCGGCGCTGCGGATCGCGGCCGCAAAATCCTGGGCACCGCGGTCGAGCAGTTCGGATTGCGGAGTTTGGGCGACGGCCAGCATCAGCTCTTTTGTGGTGCCGATCGCGATCGGAGCGCAGCGGCCGATTTGGGCGAGTACGGCCTCTAGGCGGGTATCTAGCTCCTCCTCGTCGGCGGCTAGCTCGTGCACGAGACCTAAGCGCTGGGCCTCTTGGGCGTCGATTGTGCCGCCTGTGACCGCCAGTCGGCGGGCTTGGGTGAGGCCGATGCGCTCGACGATGAAGGGCGCGATCTGAGCGGGCGGCACCCCCAGGCTGGTCTCGGGCAACTTGAAGCGGGCCCCAGCGTGGGCGATGGCGATGTCACTGACGCAGGCGAGGCCAAAACCGCCGCCCATCGCCGCGCCTTCGATCAACGCGATCACGGCTTGGGGCGCTTGGTTGACCTCACGGAGCATCGCCCCGAAGAGGCGGTTGGAGTGGGCGAGCGGATCAACGCCGTCGGGGCCGGGTTTGGCCATGCGCGCTGCGGCCATGTCTTTGATATCGCCGCCCGAGCAAAAATGTTTGCCGGCGCCGCGCATGATCACCGCACGCACGCCGTGGCGATCGCGGATCGCATCGAAGACCGCCATGATTTCTTCGACCATCGCGAAGCTCATCGCGTTGCGGACGTGCGGGCGGTTGAGGGTCAGGTGCAGGCGCCAGCCGTCCTGGCGGAGTTTAAGGTGTTCGCAGGGGGGCAACCTGGACATGGGCAGTTACTCCTCGGTGGGTCACATGCGGGCGACGCCAAAGGTATTGGGGTGCAGTGTACGGCGCTCGCCCTCGCGGATTGTTGCGAGTGCGAAGGAGAGCACCTTGCGGCTGTCGCGGGGGTCGATGATGCCGTCGTCCCAGATGCGCGCGGTGGCGTAGATCGCCTTGGATTCGGCCTCTAGGTGCTTTTTGATCGAGGCGCCCATGGTCGCGATCGCCTCGGCATTGGGCTGCATGCCCATACGCGTCAGCTTGGCGGTGGTGATGATCTCCATGACCTTTGCGGCCTGCTCGCCACCCATCACCGCGATCCTCGAGGCCGGCCAGGCAAAGACAAAACGCGGATCAAAAGAGCGTCCGCACATGCCGTAGTTGCCAGCACCAAAGGACCCGCCGATGATCAAGGTCAGCTTTGGCACCGCTGCGTTGGCGACCGCTTGGATCATCTTGGAGCCGTGCTTGACCATGCCGGCGCGTTCGGAGTCGGTGCCGACCATATAACCGGTCGTATTTTGCAAAAAGAGCAGCGGCAGATCGGATTGTGCGCAGAGCTGGATGAAGTGGCTCGCTTTGGTCGCGCCCTCGGGGGTGATCGGCCCGTTGTTGCCGATGATGCCGACCGCGTGGCCGTCGATCGCCGCGTGACCGCAGACGGTTGCCTGGCCGTAGAGCGCTTTGAACTCGAGGAAGTCGGAGTCGTCGACGATCCGAGCGATGACCTCGCGCACGTCGTAGGGTCGGCGGAAGTCGGCGGGCACCAGGCCCATGAGTTCGTCGATGTCGTAGCGCGGCGGTCGTATCGGTGACCCATGCGCTCGCGTCTCGCGTGCCCAAGGCAGCTTTTGGAGGAGCTCGCGGGCGATACGGATACCGTGGGCGTCGTCCTGTGCGAGGTACTCGGCGGTGCCGGTGACGGTGGCGTGCAGGAGGGCACCTCCGAGCTCTTCGTCGGTGGCGATCTCACCGGTCGCAGCGGCGCAGAGGGGCGGTCCTGCGAGAAAGACCTTGGCCTTGCCGCGGACCATGATCACGTAGTCGCTGAGGCCCGGCAGGTAGGCGCCGCCGGCTGTCGACGAGCCGTGCACGACGGTGATCTGAGGCAGCCCTGCGGCGGAGAGGCGAGCCATGTTGGCGAAAACGCGGCCGCCTTCGACGAAAATTTCGGCCTGGTAGAGCAGGTTGGCGCCGCCGCTCTCTGCCAGGGTGATCATCGGCAGGCGGTGCTCCAGGGCGATCTCTTGCGATCGCAGTGTCTTGCGCAGCCCCATCGGCGAGACGGATCCGCCCTTGATCGCCGAGTCGGAGGCACCGACCAGGCAGCGCACACCGCTGACAAAACCGATGCCGACAATGTTGCCGCCGCCGGCGACGTCGCGCTTGCCGTCGTCGTCGTGCATGCGGTAACCGGCGAGGCTCGAGAGCTCTAAAAAGGGGGCGCCGCGATCGAGGAGCCGAGCCAAGCGATCGCGGGGCAGCAGCTGGCCGCGCTTGTGGAATTTTTCGGCCTTACGAGCGGAGTTTTCGCGGACCAGGCGCTCGATCGCCCGGATTTCGGCGAGCATCGCGAGCTGAAGGTCGCGGTTTTTTTTGAACGCGGCGGCGCTGGTGTCGATCGATGAGGCGAGGATCGGCATGTTTGGATCGGGGCGGGGCGTGTTCACGGCCCGACGAAATAGGCATAGATCAATGAGGTGTGATGCGGGGGGCGAAATCGATTGAGTATAGGTTTTATCAGGGGCTCATTCGCCCTTGAGCACCTCCGGCAGGGTCGCGCGGTGGAAGCCGTTAAAGGGCGGCGCGCGGTCGTGATCGTGCATCGGCCAGAGCTGGGTCGCATGGGGGGCAGCGCCATCGATGCGGAGGGTCGAGCCGGTGATGAACGCGGCGCCCTCGCTGAGCAAGAAGCAGATCGCAGCAGAGACCTCCGACTCGGTGCCCAGGCGCGCGAGGGGGATCGCTTTCTTGAGCTTGGGGATCATCGCCCGTGCGGCGCCTGAGTAGGTATCCATGCCGGAAGAGGCGATCCAGCCCGGGGCGACCGCGTTGACCCGGATGCCTGCCGAGGCCCACTCGAGAGCTGCGGTCTCGGTGAGGTTGACCATGCCCGCTCGCGCAGCCCCGGAGTGGCCCATGCCCGGCATGCCGAACCACATGTCGGCGACGATGTTGACGATCGCGCCACCGTGGGTCGCCATGCTCTGGGAGTAGACCTCGCGGGACATGAGAAAGCCGCCGACCAGGTTGGTGCGCACCACGGTCTCAAAACCCCGCTGGGAGATCGCAGCGAGGGGCGCTGGGAACTGGCCGCCGGCGTTGTTGACGAGGCCGTGGATGCGACCGTGATCGCCGACGATCGACGCGACCGCGCTGCGGACCTGCTCCTCCTCGCGGATGTCACAACTGCGCCAGGAGGCCGCGCCGCCGTCCTCTGTGATCTCGGCGGCGGTGCGCACGAGTTTGTCCTCCTTGCGCCCGAGTAGGACGACGTGGGCCCCGAGCCCGGCGAGTTCGTGGGCCGTGCAGCGACCGATGCCGCTGCCTCCTCCGGTGACGATATGGGTTTGGTCCTTGAAGAGATCGGCGCGGAAGATCGAGCGGAAGTGCATGTCAGGTCCTCGGAGGTGGCGAGCTGCCGCGAATACTGTAGTGAACGAAGAGGCGGTTGTGGTACGCCCAGCAGCGGAAAGAAGGAGAATTCAATGAGCTCAGATCTGCTTGAGAAGTACACCAGCGGCGTCCGTGAGAAGGTCGGCGATGACTCTGGCCTCGATGCGACCATCAAGTTCGCATTCACCGACGGCGGCTTCCTCCACATCGACGGTAAGTCGACCCCCAACGTCGTCAGCAACGACGACAACGAGGCGCAATGCACCGTCAAGGTCTCGCTCGAGGACTTTGGCCTACTGGTCTCACGCGACCTCGACCCGATGGTCGCCTTTATGGGCGGCAAGATTAAGGTCGATGGCGATATGGGCGTCGCGATGAAGCTCGGTCGTCTCTTCAGCTGATCGCGGACACACTGCTCTCTCGGGGATCTTCGGGGCCGTGCGGCGTCGAAGACCACGAGCGGTGGTGGTCAGATCATGCCCGAGGTGCCGAGTTTCCAGCGCACTCGGGCGAAGACCAACGGTACCAGCACACCCCGCCAGGCGAGCCCCTTGCGGAGGAGCTTGGCGGCCTCTCGGAGCGTCGCGCGTGAGCCCAGGTAGTCATCGACCAAGAGCATCGCGCCCTCTGGCAGGAGCAGACCGCTGTCGGCGGCAAAACAGCCCTCGACGTTGTCGCGACGCTGGTCATTGTTGTGCAGCTCTCCCTGGCGCCGCTCAGGCTCGCGGGCGTAGTGGAGGAGGGGCACGTGCGGCACGCCCAGATGCTCGGCTATCCGGTCACCAACATCCTGTCTTTTAGACCATGTCCTAGAGGGCAAGGTGACGACGCAGGCAAAGTGGTGCTGCCCCTTTAGATCGTCGAGTGCTCGCCAAAGGAGCTCTAACAGGCGTTCTGGTGGCATTTTGTGGGCGATCCGCCCGCGCATGAATTCGCCGAAGAGGCGTCCGCGCATCGGCCCGTCTAGGAGCGCGATACCGGGGTTCATCTTTGGGTAGCGAGATCCTGAGATCGGGATGCTCCGCGACTCGAGCCAGGCCTCGGCGCTGATCGTTGGTGCTAACTCGGTTGCCGTTGCGACTTCGGTTTCGTCGGTCCCCTGAGTCGCGGCCAGGCAGCGATCGCAGCGCCCGCAGGCATCGGCCTCTTCGTCGCCTAGGGCCCTGCGCAGGGCCTGCATCAGACAGTCGGGTTCACCTCGGCCGTAGCCCAGCATCGCCTCGAGTTCGGCCTCGCGGACCTCGAGCTGCTGGCGGTAACGGCTCAGATCCGGCGATCCCTGCTGTCCTGTCCACAGGTAGCACTGTCGCCGGCCGACCAACACCTTGTCGACAAAGCCCTGCTCGACCAGCTCGGCGAGCACCACCGTGACCCGTGTGGGATGCAGTCCGCTCTGCGATTTGATCGCCATCAGTCCCGGCGGATCGGTGGCCTCCTCGATCACTCTCTGCATGATCGCAAAGTCTTCGCCGGTCGGTTGGGCCGAGCGGATGAAGTAGCGTTGGACCTCCTGGTCGCCGGGATCAAAAAGCAGGAGCCCGGTCGCCGGATCTCCATCACGACCGGCGCGGCCGACCTCCTGGTAGTAGGCGGTGATCGATCCGGGCACGTCGACGTGGGCGATGAAGCGGATGTCGGGCTTGTCGATGCCCATGCCCAGGGCGTTGGTCGCCGCGATCATCGGCAGCGCCCCGGAGGTGAAGCCCTCCTGCAGCTCGCGCTTGCGCAGCGGATCCAATCCGGCGTGGTAGGCCCGTACGGGCACGCCATTGGCCGCGAGGTAGCCGGCGACGATCTCGGTTTGATCCCGGGTGGCGCAGTAGAGAACAGCGCAGCCACGGACCTCGCGCATGATCGAGAGCAACGCCTCGAGCTTGGCGGGTAAACCGCGGACTTGCCGACAACGCAGCGAGAGGTTGGGGCGGTCCATGCCCTGGCGGTGGATCGCCAGAGGTAGGCCCTCGGTGCCGAGAAGGGCGGCGATGTCACGCTCGGTGCGGGCGGCGGCGGTCGCTGTTAAGGCGAGCACGCGGAGCTCTGGGCGGCGCTCGCTAAAGTGCACGACGGCGTCGAGGATCCGCCGGTAGGCCGGCCTAAAATCATGGCCCCAGGTGGAGATGCAGTGGGCCTCGTCGATCACCAGCAGCGATACCGGCAGCGAGAGCAGGAAGCGAAACTCGGCGAGGTTGTCGAGCTTCTCGGGGGCGACAAAGAGGATCTGCAGGCGACCGTCGCGGGCAGAGGCGACGACCTCGGCGTTCTCGGTTTCGCTTTGATCCGAGTTGATCGACGCGGCGGCGATATCAAAGCGACCGGTGAGCTGACCGACCTGGTCGCGCATCAACGCCAGGAGCGGGGAGATGACCACGGTCATGCCCGGCAGCACGGTCGCCGGCAGCTGGTAGAGCAGCGATTTGCCGTGGCCTGTGGGCTGGATGCAGAGCAGCCGTCGCTCGCGGAGCAACGCGTCGATGGCCTCGCGCTGACCGGGCCGGAAGGCGTCAAAGCCAAAGCGGTCGCGCAGGGCCTGGTCGATCTGAGCGAGCAGGGTGTCGGAGTCCGTGGGGGCGGGCAAGGGCGCGACTATAACCCTAAGCTCGGGCTGCGCTGGTTCGATCAGCTAGCGGCAGCACCCGCAGCAGCGGCCTGTCGAGCCGCGACGATCGCCTGCATATCGAGCAGTAGTTTGGCGTCGGCGAGGGCCCCGAGTTCGACATTGGTGCCGACCAGGCGGACAAAGGCGAGGCTCGCTGCCAAGTTAAAGGCGCTCGCCTTCGAGGTCCATTTGAGGGCTGCCAGCAGGCGATCGCGAAAGCCGACGACCGACTCGACGATGCGCTCGATCGGTTGGGCCAGGAAGCAAAGGATCGCGATCTCGTCGTACTCGCGCTGGCCGATCCGGGCGCCAGCATCGCGGAAGGCGGTCATCAGCAGGGTGAATCGCTCGGCGATCTCGGAGGCTTCGAGACCGCTGAGGTAGAGCACGTTGGATGCGGTTTGCAGCGGGTCGCCCTGCCAGAGCCCGACGTCGCGATTGAGCGCTTGATAAATCGCCTCGATGCCGGCGCCGATTTGCTCTGGAGTACCCGGCCGTCCCACCAACATCGCGCAGGCCGGGATGTCTTCGGGGCCGGTGAGAAACCAGTGGTAGCGCTTCATCTCCTCGTAGATCGCGCGCATGCGGGTGACCTCCTTGAGGCTCGCCGATTCGCCGCGGAGCACTCGCCGGAGCACCAGCACGGCGAGCGCCTCGTGGACCTCGTCGCGGCGCATGTTTACCTCGCGAAAGAGCTTGGTCATTCGCGACACTTCGGCCAAAAAGGCGTCAGCGCTGTCATCGTATTTGACGAGCTGAGCGGCGAGGATCAGCCGCACCGACGCGCTGATGCCGGAGTACCAGGGCAGCTGCGCCTCCATCTCGTTGTCGATGCTGTGGATCGCAGCGGCCAGCTCCTCGGGCTTGCCCCGGGTGGTCACCATGGTGATCGCCGCGAGGCGCAGCGGAATTCCGTCCTGCCACCAACGCTGGCCCCGCTCGAGTTCTGTGTGCAGGGCCGTGAAGCGGATCAGCGGATCGGCGGGCAGGTGGTGATGGGTGGTCTCTAAATCATCGCTGCGAAAGGGCACGACCGGAGCATAGCCGATGAACGAGCGGACCTCTCAGGCGGTCCACCAGGCGGCGAACTCCGCGATCACGATCAGGCCGTCGCCGTTGCCGTCGATCGCGTCGAAGATCTCTTCGATCGCTGAGGGGCTGTCGCTGTGGCCGAGTTTGTCCATGAGGCTGCGAAACTCGATCAGATCGATGAGGCCGTTGTTGTCGCTATCGACCGCATCGTAGGCGCTGCGGGCTGCAGGATCGATCTTGAGCCCTGGCTGTGCCGCCCACCAAGTGGCGAATTCGGCGAGTTCGATGAGGCCGTCGCCGCTCTGGTCGATGCCGTCAAATAGGCCCTCGACCTCGGCGGGGGAGTGGGTATCGCCAAGGCTGCGCATCAGGCTGCGAAATTCGATCAGATCGATGCTGCCATTGCTGTCTTTATCGACCTGCGCGAAGGCCTCTCGGACGTCATCATCGATCTTCTGCATCGCGCGAACTCTATCATGGCAGGATCGCTCGATATGTGCGCATGAACGCCCGGCTCAGAGCCGGCGCAGATGCACCTCTTGTACCGAGTGGTCAGGGCCTTTGTGCAGGATCAAATCGGCTCGGGCCCGGGTGGGCGCGATATTTGCGGCGAGGTTGCGCGCGTTGATCTCGGTCCAGATCCTATCGGCGGTTGCCGCTGCCTCGTCGTTGGAGAGTGCGGCGAAGCGGCGAAAGAACGAGCGCGGGTCCTGGAACGCGGTTTTTCGCAGGGAGAGGAAGCGCTCGATGTACCAGCGGCGGATGTCCGTGACCGCCGCGTCGACGTAGATCGAGAAATCAAAATAGTCGCTGACAAATACCGATAGTTCGCTGTCGAGGGGGCCGGTTTGGAGCACGTTTAGACCCTCAACTATGACGATATCCGGGCGCTGGACGATGACCTCTGTATTGTCGACGATGTCGTAGGTAAGGTGGGAGTAGACCGGTGCACGGACCTCGGCGGCTCCCGATTTGATGGCGCTGAGGAAGCGCAGCAGGAGGCGGCGATCGTAGCTCTCGGGGAAGCCCTTGCGCTCCATCAGGCCGCGCTCCTTGAGCACCGCGTTGGGGTAGAGGAAGCCGTCTGTGGTGATCAGATCGACCTTTGGGTGGGCAGGCCAACACTCTAAAAGCGACTCGAGAACGCGGGCTGTCGTCGACTTGCCGACCGCGACCGAGCCGGCGATGCCGATGATAAAGGGCACCTTGGCTGGCAACTGGCCGAGGAAGGTGTCGCTCGCCCGGTAGAGCTCTTGGGAGGCGGCGACGTAGAGGCTGAGCAGGCGCGAGAGCGGCAGGTAAATCTGGGCGACCTCATCCAAGCTGAGGGCGACGTTGATGCCCCGTAGATGCTGGAGGTCGGCCTCGGTGAGGCTGAGCGGTGTCGATGCCCGCAGCGATCCCCAGGTCGCCGCATCGAAGCGGATGTAAGGCGAGAGCTCCTCTTCGGTGTCGTTGGTGTTGGACACGCATGGCTCCGCGGGAGGCATTGAGCGACGGTATGTCAAAGTGCGTCCGCGGTCGAGTGTGGAGGCGGTTGATCTCGGTAATCTCGGTGATTTCGCCGTCGCGCTGGCACCTTGCGCGCGGGCGTTAGAGATCTCGGAGAGCGATCACTGGACAGGTGTGAGAGAAAACGCAGGAGGATCATGCCACCATCAAAGGACCGCTCGCGATGTCGCAGGGTCGCAGAGTCCCCCTGTCTTGCGGGCTACGGGTCGGCGTGCCCGTTGCTCCCTAACGCGGGGCCTTGTCGCCCAGGGGCCGGGCTCACACGTTTCGTCGATTGGGCCAAGTTGAGTAAATGTGAGCATTCGGTGCAGGTGTCTATAGTTGTCGGTCCCTGACCAGAGAGATGCTCCAAATGCTGCTAGGCGGTTGTCAACGGCGGGATCAACCGGTGTCGCGGTAGGATGACAGAGAAGGTGCTGCCGACGCCTGGTGTGCTCTCAACGCTGATCTCGCCGCCCATCGCCTCGACCAAACGGCGTGTGATCGCGAGGCCTAGGCCGGTGCCGCTGTAGCGCCGGGCCGGCGACATATCGGCTTGATAGAACTCCTCAAAGAGGCGTGCGAGCTCCTCTTGGGTCATGCCGATCCCGGTATCATGGACGGCGAAGTAGACTTGCTCTTCGCTGCCCTCGATCTCGAGGGTGATGGTGCCGTCTTGGGTGAACTTGGCGGCGTTGTTGAGGAGATTAAGGAGGATCTGCCAGAGCCGCATCTGGTCGGCGACGATCTCTCCGAGATCGGGCTTGCGTTGGTACTCGAGCGTATTGTTGTTCTTCGCGAGCAGCGGGCCGACGGTCGCGACGACCTCTTCGATCACCGGCAAGAGCGCGAAGTTTCGCTCGACGAGTTCCATCTTGCCGGCCTCGATTTTTGACAGATCGAGGACATGAGAGATGAGCCCGAGCAGGTGGGTGCTGGCGCCGTGGATGCGCTCGAGATCCTCGATGGCGCTCTCGGTGTCGCGCTCGGGAAGCTCCTCTTGCAAGAGCTCGCAATAGCCGATGATCGCGTTGAGCGGGGTCCGCAATTCATGACTCATGTTGGCCAGGAAGGCACTTTTGGCCCGATTGGCGGCAAGCGCTTGGTCGCGGGCCTGGGTCAGCGAGTCGGTGGTGCTGGCGACCTCGATGGCGATCGCTAGCTGCGAGGCGATCGCCTGCAGGATCTGGGCGTCGCGGCGGGTGAAGATGCCGGCCGCGACCCCGTTGTCGAGGTAGACGACGCCGACCAGGCGCTCGCGCAGGAGCAGCGGCGCGGCGAGGATGCTGCGCAGATCCTGGGCGACGACGCTCTCAGAGCCGAGCACGATGCCGTCTTCGGTGCCGGTGACGACCAACGGATCTCGGGTCAGGCGGACCTGCTCGACGACCGTGCGGCTGTAGCCTCCGTCATGGGTGAGGTCGTCGCCGTCGATCGAGCGTCCTGAGATGGTCTCGAGATCGCCGGTTGGACCGCAGAGTAGGAGGAAGCCGCGCTCGGCGTTAAAAACCCTGGCGAGCACGCCGAGTGCGGTCTCCGCGAGTTCGTGCAGGCTGGTCGCCGAGGCGGCGGCGAGACTGACCTCGAGGAGCGCGTCTAGGTGCCCGAGCTGGCGGATGTCGAGCACGCCGTGCATGCTCACCGAACCGACCGAGAAGCGCGGTGAGCCGCTGCCAGAGCTGGTGCCCTCGGTGTTGGGAGTTGTGGCCCGCGAGAGGATGCGGGCCCAGGAGGGTTGGCCCTGACGACCGAGCGTGGCGACCACCCGGCCGAGGGGCGCCTCGGGGCGCATGTCCTCGCGGATCCAGCGGGTTCGGTGGAGCCAGCCGTGCTCCTGTGCGAGGTCGACAGCGATTCGAGCTTCGTCGGCTGCGCTCTCGGGGTTGCCGATCGAGGCGTAGATGTGGGCCCGCAGCCGTGCCGCATGGAAGCGCACGCTTGGTACCACCTGATCGCGAGCGAGTTCGTCGGCGCGGCTGAGCAGGTCGAGGGCGCCCCGGACCTCGCCGACCTGCCAAGATTGCCAGGCCTGCAGGACCATGAGCGTGCCGCGATCGGTGGCTGTGTAGGCGGCCCGCTGGAGATTGCGGATCGCCGCCGTGAGTTGCAGGTGTCGCTGCGAACGATCGAGAACCTCCGCGGCGTACCACTGGCTGAGGCGGGCGAGTGCGAGGTAGGTGAAGGCGACGGATGAGTGGGGGGGGGCCCTTCGCGGCGAGATGCCGCGGCTCTCAAAGGCCGTGAAAATCGCGTCGAGGGTTGATCCGAGATCGCCGCGCTCACAGTGGTTGTAGGCGCGATAGCCCGAGCAGAGGGTCCAGTTGACCCGGTCGCTGATGTTGCGCTCGACCAGGGCGAGGTTGCGGGCGAGGGCTGCGTTCGCCTGCTCGTTGCGACCGAGGGTGCACAGCGCCGAACTCAGCGCGCCGCCGATCAGAGCGGTGAGCGGGTGGCCGTGCGTGGGATCGCTGAGGTCGTCGCCGAGTCGTGTTAGCAGATCGTCGAGCAGCGGTTCAGCCTCGCGGCAGAGCCCACGGGCGGTGAGCTGAAGGATCATCGTCGCGGCATCGGTCGCGTAATCCCACGCCGGTAGCCAGTCGCCGTAGCGCTCGAGCGTCAGCCAGTAGAGCTCGGTCGCTCCGCGGGCATCGCCGCAGTAGTCGAGGGCAAAGCCGCGAAAGAAGGTCACGTAGCCCATGAGCGCGGGGCTCTCCAGGGCCTTCGCGATCGTCTCGGCACGGTCGTAGTAGTTCATGCTCGAGCGCTGGAACCCGAGGATCGCCGTCGTGATGCCTTGGCCAGCGAGACCGCGAACGTAGAGCGGCGAGGGGCCGATCAGGTGGCCGAGGTAGAGGCAACGGATCGTCGTTTGAAAGAGTTCGATTGCACGGGTGTGGTACTCGGAGTACGCGATTCTTGCGGAGGTCCCGAGCAGCTGGCCGTGCAGGGTGATTTTCTCGCGGGAGGCGGCCTTGGCTCGGCCTGCACCGCGGCCGATCGCGAGGAGTAGTACGACGACTACGAACATCCACAGGGAGCGCAGGAGCTCGACTGGAGAGTTGCTGGGGTAGGGGATTTGGAGGGTTTCGAATGCGGTGAGTAGGGCCGCATGCGCCGGCTCGAAGTCATTGGATTGGCAATGTGCAGCGGCTATTGCGCTCCAGACTCGGGCCCGCGGCAGTCGCTCGTGATGTCCCTCGAGGGCGGCGCCGAAGTGTTGGAGCGCCTCGGAGAGCCGACCCAGGCGGAGACAGACGGCGCCCAGGCGCTCGAGCAATTCGCCTGATATCGCCTGTCGTCCGGTGCGGCCAGCGTCGAGGGCCGCGCTCAGGAAGGAGAGTGCTTCGCGGTCGGCAAAAGCATTGTGGGCAGCCTCACCGGCGACCGCACAGGTCTCGTAGACACGCTCGTGATCGATGCCGCGGTAGCCGGCCAGTGTGTGGCGGGCGAGTTCGTAGATCGAGGTGTCGTCACCCTGGCGGGCGAGCCAATCGGCGATCGATCGGTGCGAGCTCCGTTTTTCGTCGCGATCGAGTTCGTTGACGAGGGCGAGGCGGAAGCGCTCGTGTGTGAAGTGCAGGGTGCCGCCGTGCTCGCCCTCTAGAATCTGCGCTTCCATGCCCTCGGCGATCACGTTGGCGAGTTCGCGGCGACGGAGGTCGCTGATCACGGCGAGGCCCTCGAGGGTGAATCGGTTGCCCCAGACCGCGGCGTGGGCCAGCGTCTCGCGCGAGCGGCGGGAGAGACCGTCGATCCGCAGCATGCCGAGAGCGAGGATGTCGCGGGGCAGATCGAGGCGACGCAGCGCTGTTAGATCGACAGCCCAGCCGGTCCAGGTGGGATAGAGGGCGCCGTCTTCGAGGAGCGCGAGCAGGTACTCACGGATGATCAACGGCACGCCCTCGCCGCGGCGATTGAGGGCGCTGACGAGATCGTCAGGAAGCAGATCGACGCCCAAAAAAGCGCTGACGAGTTCTTTGACCTCAGAGGTATTTAGGGGCCTGGGGGCGAGCCTGTGGGCGTCGTGCTCGCGGGCGAGAGTGAGGAGCTCGATCGATGTTTTGCGGGGCAGCGGGCGGTGGCTGAGGATCAGCAGGAGGGGGAGCTTGGGCAGGCGACGGAGCAGACGGCGCAGTACTTCGTCGGAGCCGGAGTCGAGGTCTTGCACGCCGTCGATGTGGATCGCCGATGCCTGGTGGCTGACGAGATTGGCGACGAAGCCGGCGAGCAGCTCGTAGCACTGCTCGCTCTCGTCGGGCGGAGAGGCATTTTGAGGGCGGAGCCCGAGCCAGGTCGCGAGGCTCGGGGCCACAGTGCTCACCTGCACCGGGACCTCGCCGAGGGCCTCGCGGTAGCGCTTGCGTTCGTGCTCTTGGTGGAGCGGCGGTAGGCGACGGAGACGGGCCGCGAGACCGTCGAGCAATCCGCCCAGGGCACTAAAGGGGCGCTCTTCGGCGCTCGAGCATTCGATCGAGAGGACTCTGCCGCCGGTTGTTGCGAGGCGCCCGAGGAACTCGTCGACGAGGCGGGTCTTGCCGATACCGATGCGGCCCTTAACCATCGCAATACGGCCGCTACCCCGGCTGATCTCCGCCCAAAGTCGGCCGAGATCGGCGAGCTCTTCGGCGCGACCGACGAGGGGGATTGTCGCTTCGACCGCGAAGGTCGCGTCGCGGAGGCCGAGATCGATACCTTTGCCGCTGAGCATCGCCTCGTCGAGGTCTCGGAGGCGGCGGAGGTCGGCGGCCAAGGAGGCGCCGCTCTGGTAGCGATCGTCGGGATCCTTGGCGAGCAGTTTGCGGATGATCGCCGCTAGCGCGGGGCTGACCCCTCGGACATGTTCGCGGAGATCCGGGATCGGTGCGCTCGCGTGCATGCGGAGGAGTTCGCCGGCATCGTCGGCCACGAAGGGCGGGCGCCCGGCCAGGCACTCGTAGAGAACGACCCCGAGCGAGTAAAGATCGGAGCGCCGATCGATCGGTCGCGCGAGCATGCCGGTCTGCTCGGGGGCCGCGTACACAAAGGTGCCGATGGCCTCGCTGCGGACCTGGGTTTGGTGGCGGTGGGCGAAGCCGAAGTCGATGAGCCGGGGACCGCCGTGGGCGTCGAAGAGGATGTTTCCCGGTTTCAGATCGCGGTGCACGATGTGGTTTCGGTGCACGATCGCCAGGGTGTCGGCCATCGTCACGCCGAGGCGCACGACCTCATCTTCGGGCAGTCGGCCCCGTGCCAGGCGACGGGAGAGCGAGCCGCCTGCGAGGTGTTCGAGCACGATGTAGGGGATGCCCTGAGCGCGGCCGACGTGGTAGACGCGGGGCAGGGCACCCTGGCTGAGGCGCGCGAGTTGGGCGGCCTCGCGGTAGAAGCGGGCGACCATGGCCGGCGAGACGGCGCCGCGGCTGGTGTCGTAGATCTTGAGAGCGACCGGCTGTCCGCCTCGGTGGCCGAGAAATACGACGCTCGCAGCACCGCGCCCGATAGGCTCGATCAGCTGGACTCCTGGGATCGATAATGCCAGTGACACGGAGGCTTTGTGCGCGCCGAGCGGAATGCGCGTAGAGAAGCCCGAGGGTAGCACGCGGGGGCCTCCGAGGCGGTGCTTGAAAAAGCGATGACTGGCTCGCTAATGCCCTGTTACGGGCATGTTTGGGCGTATTTGACCGGCGCGGAACGACCTGGTGAGCGCATCCAAAGTCGGGTCCGGAGGGGCTCCGAGGAGAACCTGTACTCGGCGAATTGGAGCGATGAAAAACGACCTGGTGAGCGCATTAAAAGTTGGCCCAGGAGAGGGCTGCGCGCTGAGCTTTTACGAGGCGCAGGTGGACAGGGCACGGGTGTTTTGTCAGCGCACAACTTAGGGTCGACATCGTCGACATCGTCGACATCGTCGACATCGTCGATGCGATCGACCGTCGGAGGTGGTCAACCCGCGGGTCAGCGGCCCACTCGCGGGTCTGTGTACCGGTAAAATCATCAGTGATCACACTGCCCGAAGTTTGGCGAAGGAGCTGCAATAGCTAGGGGCCATGCTGACCCGTACGTACTCCGCGAGCATGTTGGGCGTCGACGCTCTCCTCGTCACCGTCGAGGCCTCCGTCGGTCTTGGCCTCCCTGGGCTTACTCTCGTCGGTCGAGCGACGGGGGCGCTTTGCGAGGCGCGTGAGCGGGTCAAGAGCGCTCTTAGCCACTGCGGCCATTCGATCCCGCCGCGCAAGCAGATCGTCAATCTGGCGCCCGCCGATGAGCGCAAGGAGAGCCCAGGCATCGATCTTGCGGTCGCCGCGGCGTTGCTGGGTGCTCACGGGGTGATTCCGTCGGAGCGCCTCGACAAGCAGGTGCTCTTTTGGGGGGAGCTTGGTCTCGACGGCATCGTTCGGCCAGCGGTGGGTACCTTGGTGATCGCCGAGTGTGCCCGTCGCGAAGGGTTTTCTGCGATCGCGGTCGCCGAGGAGAGCGCGGCGGAGGCGAGCTTGCTGCCGGGTATCGAGGTCTGGCCGGTCCGCGACCTGGCCCATCTGGTGGCCCATCTTCGGGGCGAGGTCGTGATCGACAACCAGCCGCCAGCGAGCGCCGAGCAGCTGGCGCAGTCGGGGATCCTGGGTCCCGATATGGAGGACGTGCGGGGCATGGTGTTGGCCAGGCGGGCGATCGAGGCGATGGTCGCGGGGGGTCACAACCTCCTCCTGCACGGCCCGCCGGGGGTCGGTAAGACGATGCTCGCGCGTCGGGCTGCGGCGCTCTTCCCCGAGCTCGATCGCGAAGAGGCGATCGAGGTCACCAAGATCCACGGGGTCGTTGGCACTCGTCGGGTTCGCCGCGGTCAAGGTGCAGAGTTGCGTTCGCGGCCGCCCTTTCGCGCACCCCATCACACGGTGACGCCAGCGGGGTTGCTGGGCGGTGGTTCTCCGCTGCGGCCCGGCGAGGTCAGCTTGGCTCACCGCGGTCTGCTTTTTCTCGATGAGCTGCCAGAGTTCGGGCGGGCCTGTCTCGAGGGTCTGCGAGAGCCCTTGGAGGAGGGGCAGGTCAACCTCGTGCGCGCGCAGGCGCAGCTGCAGATGCCGGCCCGATTTCAGCTGATGGCCGCGATGAACCCCTGTCCCTGCGGCTATCTCGGGCATCCCGAGCGAAACTGCGTGGACTCGCCAGCGGCGGTACTTCGCTACCAACAGCGGCTCTCGGGGCCGCTCCTCGATCGCCTGGATCTGGTGGTACCGGTGTCGCCCGCGAGCCCAGAGGAGCTCGCACGGCGTCGAGCCTCCGAGTCCTCTTCGGTGATCCGTGCGCGGATTGTCCGGGCACGGGAGCGTCAGCGGCAGCGTCTTGCGGGCACAGGTCTGCGGACAAATGCCGAAATTCCCGCCGATGGGGGGTTGTTAGAGCGCTTCTTACCGCTCCATGCCGAGGCCGAGCGCATGCTTCGCTCGCTCGCCCGCAAGCGCTGCCTCAGCCCAAGGGCCCAGCATCGGCTTCGGCGTGTGGCCGCGACGCTCATGGATCTGGGCGCCGAAGACAGGCCGGTGCAGGGCAAGATCAGCGCAGCTGCAGTCGCCGAGGCCGCGCATCTCCGCCGGCTTCCAGATTACGGAGCAGGCTGAGGGCTGGCCTGTTTAGGTTAAGGGCCGAGTGCATGACTCGATCCGAGTTGGAGGATCGGGACGAGTCGTCTGGGTCATAGCCCCGGCTCAGCGCTGCTCGGCGAAGTCTGCGAGCTCAAAGGAGCTGAGATCAAAGCGCGTGCTCCAGGCCGAGTACATCAAAAAAGCTGCCAAGGCCGCCCGATTGCCGACCCAGGGCGGCTCGTAGATGGGCCCCGCGAGCTCTCCCGAGTCAAACCAGGGCGAGAGATCGAGGGTATCGCCGAGCGTCAGCCGGCCGGCAAATAGGTAGTGCAGCAGCTCGGGGCGCCTGGTTTCGATCGCCTTGAGCAAGAAGGCGTGGACCCGAAGCAGCCCCTGGAGATAGACGATGTCCTTGGTAAAGACGACACGGCCGCGAACATCCCCGCCGCGAAAGACTCGCATCGCCGAGTGAAAGCTCTCGTGCAGGTTTTGCCCGCCATCGTGAAAAAAGCGGAAGAGTTCGATGAAGTCGGCGCCGTCTAGGGCCATGTCGACAGCGATCACCCGAAGCGCGATCCGCCGGAGTCGCGAGAGGTCCATCGTATTGGTGATCATCTCGGCGAAGGTTGCGAGACCCTCTTGAGTGCTCGTGGTTCGCGGGGAGCCGAGGCCAAGGCAGCGGAGTCGGGGCTGTTCGCGGCCGTTTCGCGAGGTCGCGGAGTGCACGAAGATCTCGTGCTCGAGGAGTTGGTCCAGGTCGTTTTGAGAGAAGCCGGTGGCCGCTCGGATGCGGACTCGACGGGCACCGGCGGCCGCTTTGGAGGCCATGTCAGCGTCGATGACCACCGCGATCGGATGGTCTACGAAGACCTCTGCGATCCGTGTGCGCAGCGATTCGGCGACGTGCATCGGGGTC
Source organism: uncultured Nannocystis sp. (assembly GCA_964474905.1). Taxonomy (GTDB): domain Bacteria; phylum Myxococcota_A; class Polyangia; order Nannocystales; family Nannocystaceae; genus JADJRG01. The sequence goes on from CAYYUP010000015.1 coordinate 32,780, forward strand.
AGGACATAGGCGTCGTCGGGGATGTAGCTGGCGGCGATCAGATCGCGGGACAGAGAGAGGAAGCTCTCGGCTGCGTCGCGGTTGCTCACCTGGGTAGGTCCGACGAGATCGGCGGGGCCGCCGTAAAGCTCTAGGGAGAGCTTCGTGAAGGAGGGACGCCCGATCTCCGAGAGCATCGCCGCGGCGATCCGGTAGGAGCGGGCGGTGCGGGCGAGGAAACGGCCGACAGGGTGTTGTTCATCACAGGCGCCGATGATGCTCTGCAGCAGAGCCTGGGTTTTGGCGGTCTCGGGGCGGGGCAGATCGACCGTGGGTAGCCGCGGATCGCCTCTGTGCCAGCCCTCGAGGAAGACGTCGACCGATCCCGGGGGCCAGGCCAGGGTGCTCAGGATTTTGATCCGCCGGGCGGCCCCGAGGAGGCGACGGTCGATGTCTTCAAATTGGGCGAGAGAGCGTTCCATCGGCGGATTCAGGGCTTAGGGTAGCAGGTCGCCGCGCCCGCGGAGGGGCTTCACAGGTGGTCTGCGTTCGCCAGGGAGTGCGACTGTGGGGCGCGGGCGTGCATGCTCATTCTGGTTTGCCCCGGTCGCGGCGGTAGCTTATGGTCGCGCCCCGCTTATGCCCCATCAAGTCGGCAAAGATCTCGATGCCTGGTGTACCCGCTGCAAGCTGGACACCACGCATGTCATCGTCTCTCTCAAGGCTGACGGCCTCAGCCCCAAAAGGGTGGAGTGCACGTCCTGTCGTGGACAACACAATTACCGCCCGCCGAAGATGTCGACGGAGACCGCGAAGGCGAGCCGTGGCAGCGGCACGATCAGTCGCAAGGCGATGGCCGTTGCCGCCGCTCAGCAGATGGCGGACGTCACCGCCGAGGCGATGCCCGCCGGGCACACGCCGACTAAAAAACCGCCGGTCGTCGACCTCTCCGAGCCGCCCGTCCCGAAGAAGAAAAAAGCCACGCGTAAGCGGGCCGTAGGTCCAAAGCTGACCGCGGCCCAGCGCGCGAAGGCGAGGGCTGTGGCTGTGGCCGCGGCCAAATGGGGCGAAAGCCTGGAGGGCGCGGATCTTACGGGTGCTCGCAAATACTCGATGCGCGAGACCTTCGCCGAGAAGGAGCTGGTCGAGCACCCGCGCTTTGGTGTCGGTTACGTGGTTGCGACCCAAGGTCCGCAAAAGATCGAGGTGCTTTTCGAGGCCGGCGTTAAAACCCTCGCAATGGGCCGTTAAGGGCCATTACTAGGAGATTCGCGCTGTCTTGCGCCGCGGCGGACACGTCGCTGGCGACGAGAGATACGCAGCGCGACCCCGATCGCGATGCGCGAGGCTGTCGACAGTCGACCGCGGTCGGGGCTCGTTTAGAGGAGGGGCGCCGGGCCGGGTCCTCATATGTCGATAGTTTTCACGACTATTTGCAGTACATACATATGGAGCGTGAAAGCTTATAGTGGGTTGCCATGCTTTGTTCTGTGCGTCAATCGCAGCTTCTCCGTCTGTCCTTGAGTGCCGTCATGATGACCGGGCTCTCCGCCTGTTTTGCGGCGGGCAGTTCGACGGGGGGCAGTAACGGAGGCAGCCAAACCGGCTTAACCTCGCCCACGAGCTCTAGCGGGAGCACCGGCGGATCGAGCTCCTCGGGCATGACATCTCCGGAGACGAGCAGTTCGGGTTCGGGTTCGAGCACCGGCACGAGTACCGGAGAGACGAGCACCGGAGAGACGAGTACCGGCGGTGGTTGCCCCGGGCCGTGTGAACCCGGAGAGGTCGAAGAAGGCGATCCCTGCGGGAAGTGCGGGATCAATGTACGTACCTGCGGGGATATGTGCACCTTTGGCGAGTGGTCCTGCGAGGGCAGCGACGCCTGTGCGATCTGGTCCTTGCCAGCGGAAAGCCAGGAGTGGCAGGCCGTGCCCTGGTACGACATCGCGAATCCCGCGGACGAGCCGAACTCGCCGGTTGAGGCCACCTTTGGCATGAGTGGGGTCGGTCGGGCGTTGTTCCTGACAAATAGCACCTATCACGTGCTCGATGTGGCCAATATGGTGTGGGTGACCTCTGGAGTGCGCACAGATATCTTTCCTGAGCTGGGTAACGCGATCTTAACCGCGGCGTACTCCGTCAACGGCGGTGAAAACATGGGGGAGGATCCTGTGCTTATCGAGGACATCACGCTCCTCTCGGCGGACACTGTGTGGGTGTATCAGGATTTTAACCCTAATACCCTGACAGTGAATTACCTACTGGATCAGCCTTGTTGCGCGGATAACGAGGATTGGATGACCCCAGAGGCGCCCAATCCCGGGGAGATCCGGGGTATGTGGCTGGATCTCGTCGGCGATGAGCTGTGGATCGATCGCGATATCAGCGGCTGTGATGGCCTGCCTCCGGGCTCAAAGATGGTGAAGTACGAAGCGGCGATCGTCAATGATAACACTGTGCGCGTCGGTGATATCGGCCAGTGTTTTGACTTTGTCTACAAGTCGCCCTATGCCGCCTATCCGCCGCTTGTCCTGCAAGGCGCACCAGCAGAGGCATCATTGATAAGCGGCGCCTTCTACTTAGAGGGCATCCACTTGGTGGGCAATCACGACTGAGCGTGGTTGGCCCCTTTAGCCTAAAAGCGGCCTCTGAGGGCGAGCGTCGTGCCGTAGCGATCGGCGGCGACATTTAGGTTGGGTGTACTCGCGAAGCGGCGCTTGGACGGTCGGCGGAGGTGGAGGGCTGGGATCGCGAGGCCGATCGCGGAGCCAGCGATCGCGCCGACGGCGACGTCACTCCAGAAGTGCTTGCCCGCGGTTACCCGCATGACGCCGGTGGTCGCGGCGAGCCCGTAGCTCAGCACCCATACCGGCGCTCTCCATTTGGAATGGGGATGCCGGGCCTGGAAGAGCACCCCGTAGGCGGTCGCCATCGCGAAGGCGGTGGACGTATGGCCAGAGTAGAACGAGAGGCGGGCGTCGCCATCGCTGGGGTCGCGATCGGAGCCGTCGAGGCCGTAACTAAAGGGTCGAGGACGCTGGATCGCGAACTTGATCGTATTGGTGATCGCGAGGTTGATCGCGCCGACTTCAGTGAGCACGACGAGGTCCTTGGCCCAACTCCGAATGCCGCGCTTGTGGATCATGACGTCGATGAAGTCGGCGACAAAGGGGGCGCTCATCGCCGTGTAGAGGAGCACATCAGAGGTGGTCTTGGCTGCCGGATTGTAGTTGTCGAGCACTCGGCGATCGAGCGGTCCTAGGTGCGAGGTGTCGCAGGCGTGGCAGCCCTGCCAGCGCAGCTGATCCTCGATCAGGTTGGTGCCTAAGAAGACCGCGCTCGTGAGGCCGATGATCGGCAGGTCGACCGCGAGATCGATGTTAAATGGATCTGCCTCGGTTTCAGTCTCGGCTTCGACATCTGTGTGGGTGCTCGCTGTGGAGGTCGACGCGGGGCTCCCCGAAATGGTGAGCGCGGAGAGGAGGAGCATGGTCGCGGGTATCATGGCGGCTCGGTAGCCTGGATCGTCGCACACTCTTCTGGGGCGTGACGCTCTTGGCTGCGGTCGGTGGGGCCTGCATGTTGCCCGCCTTGCCGGCGGACCTGCGTGGCGGGTATCGTGCCCCTGCGATGCCCCGAAGGCTCTCGATCGAGGTCTATGTCGACGGTGTTCGTGCCGGGGACCGAACGATTCTCGGTCGCGCGATCACCCTCATCGAATCGAAGCGAGCCGATGATCAGCGGCTCGCACGGGAGGTGATCGATCGCCTTTTACCGGAGACCGGGCGTGCGCATCGGGTCGGCATCACAGGGGTACCGGGCGCTGGCAAGAGCACTTTTATCGAGGCGCTCGGCGGTAGGCTTTGCGCTGCGGGTCATCGCTTAGCGGTGCTCGCGGTCGACCCGAGTTCGGCTCGATCGGGCGGCAGCATCCTCGGTGACAAGACCCGCATGGAGACGCTCGCTCGGGATTCGCGGGCTTTTGTCCGCCCATCGCCGTCGCTCGGGGCGCTCGGCGGTGTCGCCCGTCATACCCGCGAGACGATGCTGCTTTGCGAGGCCGCTGGCTACGACATCGTGCTTGTCGAGACCGTCGGCGTCGGCCAGTCCGAGGTGATGGTCGCTCATCTGGTCGATACGTTTGTACTTCTGATGATCCCCGGTGCAGGTGATGAGTTGCAGGGCATCAAGCGCGGCATCTTTGAGCTCGCGGATCTGCTGGTCGTCAACAAGGCGGACGGTGAGGGCGAGGCTGCGGCGGCGACGGCCCGCCGTGATTACGCCGCTGCGCTGCACCTGATGATGCCGCGGGTGGAGGGGTGGCGGGTGCCTGCGTTGACCGCTTCGGCCAAGACCGGTGATGGACTGGACGCCGCGTGGCAGGGGGTCCTGCGCCATCGCGAGGTGCTCGAGGCTGGCGGCGAGTGGCGACGGGCGCGGCGTTCTCAGCAGGTTTTTTGGATGTGGCGTGCGATCGAAGAGGGCCTGATGGCAGCGTTTCGTCGGGCGGCCGGGGCTCGTATCGACGCGGCCGAGGATGACGTCCGGGCTCTCTGCCGCTCGCCGGATCGCGCCGCGGCCGAGCTCATCGAGGGTTTTTTAGCCGCTCGCGATCGGTGAGCACGGGCCTGATCAGGAGCGCTGTAATCGGCGACCTGGTTCCGCACGGATCGCACCTAAAAGCGGATCCAGGTCGCGGCCGGCGAGCGCCCATTTCAGGACTAGCTGATTTACTAGCTGATTTTCCAGATATACGCTTCGTAGAAGGCGAGGCTATCCGCGTGTCTACCGTCGATTGTGATCAGCGAAATATCGTAGGTAAAGTCCGAGATTGCGACATGCAGGGTGAGTTCGGGACCGGCGGCCTGGATCTCATAATTGTCAGAATCGCTGGCACCGATGATGACCGAGCTGTTGCCCAATCCCAGGCGGATCTCCACCATGTACGTCGCATCGAGATCGAGGTTTTCGAGCCAAATGTCGACCGTTCCAGCCCTGTATTTGAACCAAAGCGCCGGTGTTTCTGGGGAGTAGACCTGGATCTCGGTACCGATTAGGCGGCCGTGGCCCTCGACGATAGGTGTCCGGGCAGAGAGCACGATTTTCTCGCCGGTCTCCCAAAAATGATTGTCCTTAAGGCGCTTGGCGAGTTTCGCCGGCAGGGTCTCGATCACCTGCTTCCACTGTCTCGCAGTTGTCGGCTTGAGCTCCTTGCGCTCTATTTTTTTGATCCTCTGCTGGTCCTTCGAGAGCTTTCGCTGGGGTTTTTCCTTGGTCGGCCAGACGATCGCGGTACCGGGCTTTACCTTCTTCATTCTGTAGTCGGGCATATTTTTCCTCTGTGCCTGCGAGCACGCAGGAAGAGTAGTACGGGGTCGGCGAGCGATGATCGCAGGCGTTATGGGCGTGATCAGACATGTGCACCGGTGGCCTGGGTGCATGTGCAATCACGGCGGCCGAATGTGTAGTTATGTGCGCGGCGTTTGCGAGCGCGTGGTTTGGCGAGCATCTCTCTGGGTGTTGTGTGTTGCTCGATTTCGCTTCGCCGTGTAGCGTGTGCTGGCCATGCGCTATTTCATCACGGGTGCCACTGGGTTTATTGGCGGTCACGTCGCTCGCCAGCTCCTCGCTGCGGGGCATAGCGTCGTCGTGCTCGCTCGCACGCCGGCGAAGGCTCAAACGCTTGCCGAGGCGGGGGCGGAGATCGCCGCAGGTGACATCACCGATCGCGAGAGTTTGATCGAGCCGATGCGCGGGGCCGATGGTGTGTTTCACATCGCTGCCTGGTACGAGGTGGGTGCCAAGGATCCGTCGCGGGCTGAGGTGATCAACGTCGAGGGCACACGCAACGTTCTCGAGGTGATGCGTGAACTCGCGATCCCCAAGGGGGTCTACACGAGCACCATTGCGGTCAATTCCGACACTCACGGCGAACTCGTCGACGAGAGCTACCGCTACGAGGGCCCCCATCTCAGCGAGTACGACCGCACCAAGTGGTGCGCGCACTACGAGGTGGCGCTGCCGATGATGGCCGAGGGTCTGCCGCTGGTGGTTGTGCAGCCGGGTGTTGTCTACGGGCCTGGCGATCACTCGGCGATCCGTTTAACCCTGGTCGACTATCTCCGCGGCCGTCTGCCGATGGCGCCAAAGGGGACGGCGTTCTGTTGGGCGCATGTCGAGGACATTGCCCGCGGCCACATTCAGGCGATGGAGCGCGGCCATCTGGGCGAGTGTTACGCGCTCGCGGGTCCCAACTACCGGCTCACCGAGGTGTTGGCGATGGCCGAGTCGATCACCGGCATTAAGGCCCCGCGGTTTGCCGCGCCTGGTGGTTTGTTGCGGGTATTTTCGGCGATCATGGGCGTCGTCGAGCGGGTCCTGCCGGTGCCGGTGCCGATGCGCTCCGAGACCCTGCGGGTTTCGGCGGGTACCACCTACATTGCCAGCGCCGCCAAGGCGGAGCGCGAGCTGGGCTTCGCCCCGCGGGCCCTAGAGGAGGGCCTTCGCGAGACTCTGGAGCACGAGATGGCGCTGCTCGGGATTTCGCCGGGTTGAGTTCTCGCGGACTCAGAGATCGATCAGCGCGAGCGTCAGCGCGAGCGCTGCAAAGGCGACATGCAAGCCCAGTAGGAGGTTGATGAGCTTCATCTCGTGGGTAGTCAAGCTGACTCTAAGGTCAGGATTGGCTTTTGGGCTGTAGAGCGCCCCGTACTCGGCAGTGGCTAGGTGGAGGCGCTTGTCCTCAAAGCCCTCCTCCATCTCGCGGAGCTTGCTGTACCACCAGCTCATCAGGCGCTGGTAGGCCTGCAGCGAGCGTCTCCAATGGAGGCAGGCGATGATGCCAGCGCTCAACAGGATCGCGATCACGAGGAGTCGAGGCCGGAGCGTCAGGGTGTCGCCGCGCATCACAAAGGCCATCGCGGCGAGCAGCGCCGTGTTGACCCCGAGGCCGAGGCTAGAGGCGGCTTGGCGGCGCTTGAGTAGGCTCTGGGCCCGATCCCAGGCGCGGCTGTAGGCGCGCTCGTAGGAGCCCACATCGGTTGCGCTCACGACTCTGCGGCCCCGACCGCGCGGAAGGTCGCGCTTGCAGGATCGTCGCCCTCCTGCAGGATTCGCCGGTTGGCGGCGAGGCGTCGGAGGATCTGCCAAGCTTCGAGCGCCGGGTCGCCGGTCTCTCGGGCGATCTCGGCGGCTGTGCAACCTGACCTTTTAGACAGTACCGCGGCGAGCAGCCGGTGCTGTCGATCGAGCACCGCCTTGGCAGCGACCTTGCCGGCCTCGACCCCCGGTTGGTGGTAGGCGTTGACGTCGATGAGTTCGGCGTAGAGCCCGACGGCGCGCTCAAAGAGGGCGATGGTCGCCCCGATGCTACTGGCATCCAGGCGGTCCAGGACCAAGGTCGCGCTTGCCCGGCCGCGCTCGCGCAGGGCTGCCCGTGTGCCCTGATAAAAGCCGTCGAGGCAGTCGCCCGAGGTCACCCCAGGCTCGACCTCGAGGGCAGATGGCGTGCCGTCATCGAGCACCCGGACAAAGAGCGCGAAGAAATTGTCCAGGCCGTCGCGGAGCTGCTGCACGTAGGCGTGTTGATCGGTCGAGCCCTTGTTGCCGAAGACCGAAAGACCCTGCCAGACCTCTGTGCCCTGGCGATTGAGGCGCTTTCCGAGTGACTCCATCACCAGCTGTTGGAGGTAGCGCGAGAGCAGGATGAGCGCGTCGCGATAGGGCAGGGCGACCATGGCCTTGGCGCCGCGACCCTGTCCCTGGTGGTGCCACAGCAGGGCCAGGAGTGCCGCAGGGTTGTCGCGGGCGGGGGCTCGGGTCCGGTGATCCATCGCCGCGGCGCCGCCTAGGAGCGTCCGCCAGTCGAGGCCGAGCAATGCCGCCGGCAGCAGGCCGACCGCCGCCAGCACAGAGGTTCGACCGCCGACCCAATCCCACATCGGCACGATCGCCAGCCACGACTCGGTCATCGCTTTGGCAGCTAGCTTGGACCCCTCGCCGGTGATCGCGATCGCCTGCCGAGCGAAGGAGAGCTCCGCGCGTTCACAGGCGGCGATGATCTCGAGCATGCCGTTGCGGGTCTCGACGGTCGCTCCGGACTTGGAGACCACCAGCACCAGGGTGTGGGCGAGCGAGTCCAGAGCGGCGAGCGTGCGGGCGATGCCGGCGGGATCGGTGTTGTCGAGAACCCGCAGCGGCAGGCCCTGGGGCTTGGCGACACCGAGTGCATCGGCGAGGAGTTGGGGCCCGAGCGCCGAGCCGCCGATGCCGACGAGGAGCACCTCGACAAAGGGTGTTCCGTCGCCAGCGCAGAGCGTACCCGCGAGCACCCGAGCGGCGATGTCGTCGATCTGTGACCACATCGATTCGATCGCTGTACGGATCATCGGCTCGGGCGCGAGCTCTGGATTTCGCAGCCAGTAATGGCCGACCCTCCGGCCCTCGTCAGGGTTGGCGATCGCCCCGCTCTCGAGCTCGTGCATCGCCTCAAGAGCGCGCTCTAAGTCCTTCCAAAGCGCGGGGTCGGCGTTGTCCAGGTCGGCGTCGGCGAGGTCGAGTTCGATCGCTGGTTGGGCGAGTGTGACCCGCCAGCGCAGATAGGAATCCATGGTCGCGGTGTTCATCGGTCGCAGAGACTATCGCGGCGGGCGGCGACGACCGCAAGGTGGGGCCCCCGGATCGTTTTAACGGGCGATGTCGGCGATCAGCGAGAGCAGCCAGGGCTCGGCTGCCCGCAGATCGTCGCGGGTCTTGATCGGCACGAAGCGGCGCTGCCTGTCGACCTCGAGGTAGGCGCTTGGCAGATGTTCGGTGAGCTGGCCGATGAGTTGCTCGAACTGGATGATCTCGAGGTCCTGGCCGTCGACCCAGGGGATCCGGCGGGCGACCGGAAAGAAGGTCAGCGGCGGCTCGCTGGCGAGGGCGTCGAGTGTCAGCCAGATCGTATTGGTATTGAAGTGGAGGTAGCGCTCTGGGTCAGTCGCGGGCGGCAGGCGGAAACCCTCGACGATCAGTGCCCGGCCGTCGACCTCGGCGATGCAGCCGCCCACATCGCCCGGCTGTCGTCGCACGACCTCGACGGAGGCACTCGCCCCCTTGGCGACTGCCGCCAAGTGGAGGCCCAGCACCTGGGCATCGATCGTGGCGCCCAGGTTGTCGACGTTGGAGACGAGCACGTGGCGGATCCCGCGGGCGCGGAGGCGGTTGACGAGGCCGCTGCGGACCGCCTGCGCGAGCGTATCGCCGTGGCCAGGAGCCGCGTAAAGGGCGCTCTGGGGCATTTTGGATGCCTCTGGGCGGTCGACCAGGGGAACGCCCTCGCGGTCGATTCGGGGCAGCAAAGACTGATCAAAGGTGAGGCGATCGGAGGGCTTGAGGTCGGCCCACGCGATCTCTTGGAGGTGGGCGTCGCTCGCCGCTCGGGTGGCGAAGGAGCACATCACGATCGCCGGGATCGAAGCCTTGAAGCGCCGGGCGGTTGCCCGGAGAGCGCCGAGTTTGAGGGCCAAGAAAGAGCGTCGCGGATCGTCGCCGGTGACCGGGACGACACCCTTCACCAGACCGCCGAAGCGAGTGGCCAGGCCGCCGTTTAGGACCAGTGCTGCGACCTCGCCAGCGCGGATCGCCGCCTCGCCAGCGATCCGCTGGGCGGCGAACTCAGTGGTGGCGCTTGCCGGATCCTGCGACCGTCGCAGGACCCGGGCATCGTGCTCGTCGAGCGTGGCAGGTGGGCGGTTTAGGCGGGAGCCGTCGAGGCTCAGATCGCCGGCGATGAAGGCTCGCCGGAGTGACGCAAAGAGCTCGCGGTCGTAGTTGAAGGGGTTGTCACGGGTCTCGCGGTGCACGGGGATCACGGGAGCGCTTCGCGGGTGGCGGGAGTTCGCGCTCTTGGATTTTAGGTGGGCGGGAGTTCGCTGATGTTCGGGGGCTCTGGCCGAGCTGTCCAGGGCTCAGTTTGGGATGTAGCAGGCGCCGACCGACTCGTAGCCGGGGGCCGGATCTGTAAACGCGGGGTTGCAGGTCGCCGGTACTGGGCAGGTTTCGGCGCCGTCCGTGTCGCAGAGCGCGGTGCAGCAGAAGCCGGTCGGGGACTGGCAATTGGGGATCAGACCCCCTGCTTCGCAGACGTAGCCCGGGCTGCAGCCCCGATCCTCCTCGGGCAGGCATTGTGCGGTCTCTTGGCCGATGTCGACCTCGGTCGGGAAGAGACAGGCGAAGGAATCTGTGGTCTGCCGACATTGGAGGCCGGGCGGGCAAATGGCCGCAAAGGGATCACATTTGTCGGCGCAGAGGGGCACGTTATTAAATGGGTTTTCGTGGCAGAGGCCGCCGTCACAGTCGTTGTCGCCGACGCAGAGCGGGGCGCAGATCCCAGTTGTACCTTCGAGGGTATCGGGTGCGCAGACCGTGGTTGGCGGGCAGCTGTCTGCGCCGCTCTCGGGCGCAGGCATGCAGGCTTCGTAGGGGCCGCGATCGCTGTCGTCGGGCACACAGTCGTAGAGGTTTTGCAGGCCACCTTGGAGCAGCGCTGTGCATTTTTCGTTCTCCGCGCAGCTCATCTCATCGGCCGGGTCGCAGCGGTATTCGGGTTGCGCTTGGCCCTGTGTCGGGTCGCCGTTGCTGGCGCTGGATGTCTCGCCCCCGGTGCTGGTGTCGGTGTCGGTATCGGTGCCCGTGCTCGTCGCCGAGGTCCCTGTGGTGCTGTTGTCCTCGGTCGGGATCTGTTGGCAACCGCCGAGCGAGCCCGCGAGCAGCAGGAGCAGGAGCCGGGAAGGATGTGTGCAGGCCATGTGGTGGGTAGGCTAGCTCGGATCGTCGGCCGAGCGATCGCCAGATCGAGTCGGTTCGTTCGGCACCCTGTGGAGGCGCGCGACGGCTGCATCCGCGGCGTCGACGAGCGAGCGCGCGAGCCCGAGGGCCCGGAGTGCCGCGGCGTGCGGTGACGCGCTAAGCTGGACCAGGCGCTGGCCGCTCTGGAGTGGGATGCCCATCAATTCGCGAGCGTCGACCGCCGCCGATACGGGCATGTGCAGCGCCGCTGGATCGGCCTCGACGGCGAGGGCTCGCAGGTGATCCATGTAACTGCGTCCCCAGCGTTTGCAGGCCGCCTCGAGATCCCCGTGGGACCCATAAAATGCCACCAGAACGCCGTTTAAGGCCATGCCCGCGGCCCTTCGCGCATGGCTTAGAGCTGCTCGCCGAGAGGTCGTGGAGGCCGTGCAATCACTGAGTTCGGTGGTCGCAGCCCGCAGCCAGTGCTCGGCACTCAGGCGGAGCAGCCAGTGCTCGGGTCGTGGGGCCATCGGCGGAGCAGGTGGTGCTGGTCATCATCTCGGTGGTCGACGAGCCGGAGGTGCTGGCGTCGGTGGTCGACGAGCCGGAGGTGCTGGCATCGGTGGTCGACGAGCCGGAGGTGCTGACGTCGGTGGTCGAACCTGTGGAGGTGCTGACGTCGGTGGTTGACGAGGTGCTGGCTGCGGTGGTCGACGATCCGCCGCTGTCGCTGGCGCTGCTGTCGATGCCAAAGTCGCGCTTGTTATCCGGGTAGCCGTCGACGGTGGGGTCGACCGCACTGGCACTGGAATCGAAGTTGCCGGCCTCGGAGGGCTGCACGCAGAGGCCGGCGGCGCCGCTTGGGTAGCAGCAGCCCTCGCCCTCCCCGGGGCTCGAGCAATTATCAATACTGAGGGCCTTGTAGCCCTCGGCGGCGCATTGCAGGTCGCCTTTGCAGTCGGATGCACAGCGACAGGCGTCGCCCTGGCCGGCTTTGCAGGCGGCCAGCGAGAGGGTGGCGGTGGCGAGGAGCGCGAGCTTCCACATCAGTCGATCGCCTTGTACTCGATCTTTACCACCTCGTACTCGCGGTCGCCCTTGGGCAGCTTGACGAGCACTTCATCGCCAACGACCTTGCCGAGCATCGCCCGGGCGACCGGAGCGGTGATCGAGATCTTGCCGGCGACGACGTCGGACTCGTCCTCGCCGACGAGCGCGTAGGTGACCTGGGTATCGTTGTCGAGATCCTCCATGGTCACGGTGGCACCAAAGGTGACGCGGTCGGTCTTGATGGAGGTCGGGTCGATCACGTTGGCGCGGGTGATCTTGTAGTCGAGGAAGCGCATGCGCGCGTCGAGCTCTGCCTGGCGCTCTTTGGCGGCATGGTATTCGGCGTTCTCGCGGAGATCGCCGTGGCCGAGGGCCTCCTCGATATCCCGGACGTTTTTCATCCGCTCGACTTCGCGGATCTGCTTGAGCTCGGCGCGGAGCTTTTTGAGCCCAGCCGGGGTCATCGGGTACTTTTCTGCGAGCATCGCTTGTTTGCCTGGTTCTCGTAAGTCTCGGCTCGAGCAGTGCTCGAGCGGCGTGGTTATCTGGGCTCGGTACCGTACTCGATGCGGGCCCGAGACGCACCCCTTTCAGCTGTCCGCCGGGCGACCTGTTTTGCGGCCTCGCGAAGCCAGGAAGCCAGCGCCTGTGCGGTCTGGAGGGACACGGGGCGCGGATCGACCGTCGCGATCAAAAACGTGCGTTCTGTCGCGTGCTCTGTTGCGCGCTCTGTCAACGGACCTCGAGCCTCATTAGAGCGCCCGGGGGATCGCGGCGATGAAACCGTGATGGCCGTCGAATTTCATCGGGCAGTTTGTGGGCATGCGTTCGGCGATCCGCAAGAGCAGCATGGCGTAGCCCTTTTCGTCGTCGCAAAAGCCGAGCTCGGGCAGATTCATTGGGAGAGACCACGCGGGCAGCGATCCAGAGCCCGTCGTTGCCGGTAGCGCGGCCTCACTGGCTTCGCCGTCGGCGCCAAACCCCGCGGACCCAGCTATCGCGTGCACGGCTGTGGTGGCGCCGTGACTTGTCCTTTGGGACAGGTCGTGTTTGGTTTGATGGCTTCCATAACGGGCAGGTGATGCACGCGGACGTGCGGGAGCCGAGTTTCTGCCGTACTCAGTGACGGTCGGCTCCCTTTTCAGCTACGAGCGTTCGTTTTTTGCGTTAGAAGCTCGCGCTGAAGCAGTAGAGCCTGAATTCTTTGTCGCAGTAGGAGGCGATCCCGAGATGTGTCCACAGTGCGTCGGTCTTGTTTGGGAGGCCTGTGTAGCTCAACTCAGTTTTGTCGCCGGATGTAAACGACTGACAGTCATGGCCGGTGTCGACGGTGGATCCGTCAGGCATCGTGTTGGTCCAGACGATCAGCGGATTTTTGACCTCTGTCTGCAGTTCGGTGATGTTGATCGCTTGGAGCAGTTTGCCGCTGAGCAATTGATCTGAGTTGTTGGCGATCATCTCGCCGTCCAATCGATAGTACGGTGTCTCGACCAGCGGTACTCGCGACGCGGCGTTGTCGTTTCCAGCGCTGATCCAGGAACGATATTTTTTGTGCATAGCGAGCCCGGCCGCCTCTGCGAGTTCCTGGCAGTGAGCATCGGCCCCGCTGAGGCCGCCGAGATCGCCGGTGTAGGTTGCCGAGGAGACAAAGACGATCACGCCTTTCCAGGAGCAGGCGTCGCTGCAAATCGCAGTTTCGACGAGCAGCGGGTCGTTGGGGTCACAGTCCTCGTCGGCGTCGAGGACCCCGTCACCGCAGAAAGATCCGCCAGTGGACGAAGTATCGGTGTCGCCATCGGTCGTTGTCGTCGTTGTCGTCGTTGTCGTCGTTGTTGCCTCGCCGGTCGAGCTCGTCGCCATAGAGGTGGATTCCGTTGTGTCGGTCGTTGTGCCGCTGCTGCCGGTCGTCGTGCCGCTGCTGCCGGTCGTCGAGGCGGTGGCTGTCGCACTTGCGCTTGGTGCCAGGGTCTCATCGGTTGAGTCTGTATCACCCGTGCTGGTGCCCCCTTCGCTGGCGCTTGCGCTGGTAATGCCCTCTGAGGTGTCCGGACAGGCTCCGAGGAGTAGACACGCGATAACTGCCGCGCCGTGGCGGATGTTGAGGAGCTTAGGCAAGCGCGTATTGCGGACGAGTCGTGAATGGAGGTTCGTGGTGGTGTTGTTCATGATGGCTTTGTGGTCGGTGAGGCCGGTGGTTTGCGGATCAGTCGCGGAAGCGGATCAGTCGCGGAAGCAGTAGAGGTAGGCGACTTCGAGGCAGAGTCCGGGCAGGGCCCGTTTGGTCCAATTCGAATCTGTGGCCCCGGTGGAACCTTGGTGGACGAAGCTCTCGTCGCCCATCGACCAGTCGCCGCAGAATTTATCGCTGTCGATCGCCTCGCCGGTCGCGAGCGTCGATGTCCAGATGGGGTGGTTGACGATCTCGCCGTCGGCGGTGCGGTCGATCGCGTGGCTTAGCTGGCCGTCGGTGAGATCTTGCCAGTCGTCGGCGATGGACATGCCGTTGGGCAGCACATAACGGGCATTTCGGGTGGTAAAACGGGTGGCTGGGGATTCTTTTGAGTCCGAGAGCCAGGCCTTAAAACGCTCGGGATACTCCAGTTCGTAGAACTCTGCTTCGGCCTGGCAGAGGGCATCGGCGCCCTTGAGACCCATCAGATCGCCGGCTCCCACGTACTCCTTGGTGACAAAGACCTGGCGGTCGGCGATGCAGTCTTCGCTGCATCCGTCACCTGGATCGAGGTTGCCGTCATCGCATTCTTCGACGCCTTCGTAGAGCACCCCATCGCCGCAGAACGCGGCTTGGCAACCGACGAGGCAGGCGTCGCTGTTGGAAGCATTGCCATCATCACACTCTTCTGTGCCTTCGTGGACAATCCCATCTCCACACTGTGCGAAGAGACAGTTGGACAGGCAATAGTCGCTGTCGTCCGCATTGCCGTCGTCGCAGGCTTCGACGCCCTCTTGGACGATGCCATCACCACAGACCGCGGGAGTGCAGCTGATGCAGGCGTCGGTGTCGATTTCGTTGCCGTCGTCGCAGGGTTCGCTTTGTTCGACCAACCCGTTGCCGCAGGTCGAGAGCAGGGAGCAGTATTGTGAGCAGCCGCCGAGGCCGTCGGGAGGCCAGCGGTTTTCGGTGCCGTCGTCACATTGTTCGCCGGCCTGGAGAAATCCGTCGCCGCATTTTTGGATGGTGCAGAAGTCTGTGCATTGCCCAGAATTGTCGTTATTTAGGCCGAGGTCGCACTCTTCGACGCCCGCCAGGACCAGACCGTCCCCGCATACAGCGAATTTGCAGGTGCTTGTGCAGCTGGATGCGGAATCTGAGTTTTCTTCGCCGTTGTCACACTCTTCGCCGAGCTCTGGTTCGACCTGCGAATTGCCACAAGCGCCCAAGAACGGATTGGGCTCAGTACAGGAAAGTGCCAAGAGAGGGGGCAGCAGGAGAGACAAGGGGGAGCGCAGAGCCCGGAGGAGCCGCGAGGACTGCGTGACCTGCGGAAGCGGAGGTTGAGCAGTTTGCGCGAATCGCGGAAAATCGGTCTGCGCGAATCGCGGATCTGAAAATTGTGCTGTCCGCGGAGCTTCGGTCTGCGCGGATCGCGGATGCGAAGATGTCGGTTGCTCAAGCGCGGACGACAGGGGCTGCGGAGGGCCCAAGGGCTGGGCGAAGCGGGACGAAATCCGGCGGGTGAGTTGTGCGAGGTTTTGGGCCACATCTCCGAGTCGGCCGTCGATCCGCCTTGTTGCAGGAGAATGAGGATTTTCGAGAGAAGGTGTGAAACTCGCGAAGGAGGCTGCTCCGAGAGTACGAGTCTTCGTTCGGATCGTCGTGTCGTCGTGCATGTGGGGATCTCCGAGCCCCGGAGTCTGCCATGCTTGAGCGACGATGTGGTGCTTGTCTCGTATGAAAGATGTGTATTGAAGGTTACACAATACGTGTGGATATTGTGATGCGGTTAATTGTTCACGTTCGTCATTTTTTCTTTGGCCCAGGTGATCGATCCGTCGATTTTTGGCGCCTCTACACCCGGGATATTCAATGATCGAACCTATGCATCTGCTGGCTGCGATGTGAGCCCCTGGGGGCTGAGTGCTCTTGGGCCGACTGAGGATATTGACGTCGAAACGATCGAATGCATACTTCAGCAGTGCTGGGACAGCATTGTACAATCATCAATGCCATCACTCGACGATTGAATACGCCATACCGGTCGGGTTTCTGGAGAGCTAGTATTCGAGCCAACTCGCCGGAGTCGCATAACTTTAGTATCCACTGTTCTGGGGGGAAGCCTAGTCGGCGGCAGCGGTCGAGCGACCGGCCGTCGACGACCTGCTCTAGCAGGTCAAGAAGGTCGCTGGGGAGACGACAACGCCGAGCCCCTGAGCCAGCCCTCGCTCGAGCTCATTCCGCGAGAGTATCTCGGATGAAGTGTTTCGCCGAGGCAGCCGCCTTAGCGAGCTCGATCCCGACGCGCGCGCGGATGCTCGAAGGGATCGTCGTGTTCATGAGGTCAACGTCTAGGTAGCCATAGGCGAGCTTCTGCGCCGCCGCATAGCCGCCGGCCTCAGCCCGGAAAAGATCCATCGTCGGCCCGCCATAGCCCCGACGCTCACAGAGCCCGAGGAGCACCCGCACCTCCTCTGCGCCGCCGATGCACTCGAAGGGCTGGCGTCCGTCGAGGCCCATCAGCTCGCGAAAGCCAGGGACTAGGGCCTCACGCCCCAGGAGATCGTCGGTGCCAAAGGTCTCGATGATGGTTGCCCGTGGGAGGAACGCAGCCATGCCCAGCCAGACGTAGAGGCATTTTGGACAGCTCAGGCACCAGGGCTTGCGGATGTTGCACGAGTGGGTGAAGGGGACGTCCGCTAGGCTCTGACGGAGCATCGAGAAGATCACGAGGTCGTGGATCGGCTTGAGCAGGCTGAAGTAGGTGAAGTCCGCGACCAAGTGCTCGCGGATATAGGTCGAGATCAACCGCTCCGCCGCCAACG
Source organism: uncultured Nannocystis sp. (assembly GCA_964474905.1). Classification (GTDB taxonomy): domain Bacteria; phylum Myxococcota_A; class Polyangia; order Nannocystales; family Nannocystaceae; genus JADJRG01. Next base: position 49,580 of record CAYYUP010000015.1, read on the forward strand.
ACTTGCCCCACTGATGGTTGATGTGCTCGCCGGTCTTCTCCCAGACGAGCTGCCCGTGATCGGCGCTGCGCTCGTGACCGAGGCCAAAGCTGGAGTAGCCGCGACTGAGCGCGTAGGGGAGCGCCGCGAAGACGCTGCTCGGGGTCTCCGCTGCGGTCAGGGTCTTGACCCCGAGCTCTGGGTGAAGTTCGAGCACCGGCGAGTCGAGGAAGTCGTCGTAGATCCACTGGCGGAGCGCCTTTCCCGGCCGGCAGCGTTGGACTAGCCCGTCGATGAGGTCGTGCTGCCCGGCGGCAGGGCCGTAGATCGACGAGGAGTAGACGAGTACGTCGAAGTCGATGCCAGCGCGCTCGAGCAGGCGCATCGACGCGAGGCTGTCCTTGCCGCCACCGCAGAAAGCGAGGGTCTCGGCGGCCGGAGCCCGGCGGATTCGCAACGGCTCGATATGCGCCCCCTCTCCGCCGAGGAAGCGCGGTCCCTCGTAGCTGGCATCGTTGTTCTCGTAGCGCCACTGGGCCCAAATCTTGACGAAGACCTCGCGCCAGAGGGCCTCTAGGGCTGGGGTCCAGAGGTCGGCGAAGGGGCCGAGTTCGACGCGCTCTGGACGGAGGCTGCACACCTTGTTGAGCTCGAAGACCGCGATGTGGAAGAGCAGACGGCGGAGTCTCGCCGGGCCGTACTCGCGGGCGAGCGCGTCAAGATCGACCTCGCGATACCAGAGGCTCGTCGTGAAGGAGAGCCCGTCGACGGCGAAGCGGAGCACCACCTGGTGACGGCTATGGGAGATCCCTTCGAGGGAAACGACCGGTCCGCGTTGCATCCAAACCATCCTCGTCGCCATCGGCGACCGCCGGGAGCCTACACCACGGATCCCGAGGCCATCGCCAGACCCGTGCACGACGCCCGTGCATCGCCGCGAGCCTGTCCTCCTGGGCAGTTGTGGATGTTTGCGCGTCGGCGCCAGAGCCCATGAAGCCTGGAGCTAGGTCGAGCGCTTCGGCCAGCTGGGTTGGATCGATGCGGAGCGGAAAGGCCGAGGTCTCACGCTCTGCGTGCGGCCAGCTCGCGGTCCCGCTGGTGGTAGTCCTGGAGCGCGGTTGCGGTCTCGGCTTGGTCGTCGGAGCGAGCGGCCTCGATGGCCTTGGCGGCTGCGATCGCACCGGCGATGGTCGTGAAGTAGGGGACTCGCTGGGTCAGCGCGGTGCGGCGGATGGTGAACGAGTCGCGGATCGACTGGGCGCCGATGGTCGTATTGATGACCAACGAGATGTCGCCGTTGACCAGGGCGTCGACGATGTGGGGCCGACCCTCCTTGACCTTGTTGACGTCATCGCAGGCGAGGCCACAGGCTCGCAGGCGGAGGGCGGTGCCGCGGGTGGCGACCAAGTCAAAGCCGAGTTCGACGAGGTGGCGCACGGCGGGCATCACCAGGGCCTTGTCGTCGTCGCGGACCGAGATAAAGACCTTGCCGGATTGGGGCAGGTGCACGCCGGCCGCCAGCAGGCCGCGGTGGAAGGCGGAGCCGAAGTCCTTAGCGATGCCCATGACCTCGCCGGTGCTGCGCATCTCGGGCCCGAGGATGGTGTCGACGCCGTGGAATTTTGCGAAGGGAAAGACGGGCACCTTGACCGCGAGGTGGGCGGGCGTGGGCTCGCGGATCTGGAGGCTGGCCAGGGACTCACCGGCGGCGATCCGGGCGGCGATTTTGGCGAAGGCGATGCCGGTCGCCTTGGCGACAAAGGGGACCGTTCGGGAGGCCCGCGGGTTGACCTCAAGTACGTAGAGTCGATCGCCCTGGACAGCGTATTGCACGTTCATCAGACCGACGACGCCGAGGGCTAGGGCCATCGTCCGGGTGGTCTCGCGGATCTCATCGAGGGTCTTTGCGGCGACGGCGATCGGCGGTAATGAGCAGCTCGAATCGCCCGAGTGCACGCCGGCCTCCTCGATGTGCTCCATGATGCCGGCGATGACGACATCTGTGCCGTCGGCCACCGCATCGACATCGATCTCGCAGGCATTGGCCAAAAACTCGTCGATCAGCACCGGGTGATCGGGGCTCGCGTGCACCGCTTGGCGCATGTACGCGTCGAGGTCGCTGTCGCTGTAGACGATGACCATCGCCCGACCGCCGAGCACGTAGCTCGGACGCACGAGCACCGGGTAGCCGATTCGGTGGGCGATCGTGAAGGCCTCTTCGGGCGAGCGGGCCACGCCCCAGTTGGGGCAGCGGATCCCGAGTTTGGCCATCAGTTCGCCGAAGCGGCCGCGGTCCTCGGCTAAGTCGATGCTCTCCGCGGGCGTGCCGAGTAGGCGGTAGCCGGCGGCTTCGATCGCGGCAGCTAGGCGCAGTGGCGTCTGGCCGCCGAACTGCGCGAGCACGCCAACGATCTCGCCCCGTCGCGACTCGTGGTCGAGGATGCCGAGCACCTGCTCGGCGGTCAGTGGCTCGAAGTAGAGGCGGTCGCTGGTGTCGTAGTCGGTCGACACCGTCTCGGGGTTGCAGTTGACCATGATGGTCTCGTAGCCGGCCTCGGCGAGGGCGAAGGCGGCGTGACAACAGCAGTAGTCAAACTCGATGCCTTGGCCGATGCGATTGGGGCCGCCGCCGAGGATCACGACCTTGCGGCGATCGCTGATCGCCGCTTCGTCCTCGTCTTCGTAGGTCGAATAAAGATAGGGCGTGAAGGCCTCGAACTCGCCGGCGCAGGTGTCGATACGCTTGTAAACGGCGCGCAGATCGAAGCGCCGCCGATGCTCGCGGATCGTCGCTTCGGTGCGCCCGCAGAGGTCGGCGATCCGGCGGTCGCTGAGGCCCGTTCGCTTGCCCCAGGCGAGCGTTCCCTCGGCGGGCAGGCCATCTTCGGAGGCCTGGGCGCTGGCCTCGATGCTGCGCTCGCAGCGAACGATGTCGGCGATCTGATGGAGGAACCAGCGATCGATCCGGGTCAGCTCGTGCACGCGATCGATCGACACACCCAGACGCAGCGCCGAGGCGGTGTGCCAGAGACGCATCGGGTGCGGCCTCGAGAGCAGGGCCTCGACCGAGGCCGCGGTCAGCCCTGTGAGCGGCCGGTCAAAGCCGTAGGTATCGATCTCGAGGGAGCACATCGCTTTGCAGAGCGACTCTTTGAAGGAGCGGCCGATCGCCATGACTTCGCCGACCGAGCGCATCTGGATGTCGAGCGTATCGTCGGCGCCCGAGAATTTTTCGAAGGCGAAGCGCGGGATCTTGGTGACGACGTAATCGATGCTCGGCTCGAAGGAGGCCGGCGTCACCCGGGTGATGTCGTTGCCGAGTTCGTCGAGTGTGTAGCCGACGGCCAGCTTGGCGGCGATTTTGGCGATCGGGAAGCCGGTCGCTTTGGAGGCCAGCGCTGACGAACGGGAGACCCGCGGGTTCATCTCGATGACGATCTGACGGCCAGTCGCGGGGTCGACCGCAAACTGCACATTGCAGCCGCCCGTGGTCACGCCGATCTCGTTGACAACTGCGCGGGCGGTGTCCCGCATGCGCTGGTACTCCTTGTCGGTCAGGGTCAGCGCCGGGGCAACGGTGATCGAGTCGCCGGTGTGCACGCCCATCGGATCGACATTTTCGATCGAGCAAATGACGATGAAATTATCGTTGCGATCGCGGATGACCTCGAGCTCGTACTCTTTCCAGCCGAGCACCGACTCTTCGATCAGGATCTGCGAGCGTAGGCTCTCGGAGAGGGCGTGCAGGACCTGGGCTTCGAACTCGTCGCGGTTGTAGGCGATCGCTGCACCGGCACCGCCGAGGGTGAACGAGGCGCGAATGATCGCCGGAAAGCCGATCTGCTCGAGGGCCGCGTGGGCCTCTTTGAGGCTGTGGCAGTAGAGGCTTTTGGGCACCGAGAGGCCGATGCGCAGCATTGCCGCCTTGAACTTGTCGCGGTTTTCGGCTTTCTCGATCGAGTCCAGGTTGGCGCCCAAGAGTTCGACGTTGTAACGCTCGAGAATACCGGCTCGGCCCGCCTCGAGTGCGAGGTTGAGGGCTGTCTGACCGCCGACCGTTGAGAGCAGCGCATCGGGGCGCTCTGCGGCGATGATGCGCTCTAAAAACTCGACCGTGAGCGGCTCGATGTAGGTTCGATCGGCGATCGCCGGATCGGTCATGATCGTCGCCGGATTGGAATTGACGAGCACCACCTCGTAGCCCTCCTCGCGGAGTGCCTTGACGGCTTGGGTGCCGGAGTAGTCGAACTCGCAAGCCTGACCAATAACGATCGGGCCCGAGCCGAGGACGACGATCCGCTGGAGATCGCTGCGTCGGGGCATGGTTTCTCCTGGCCTATTTGGCGCGTACGTGGGTGCCGTCGAACTCGAAGTCGACGCCTAGATTCTCGCGGATAATCTCTTTGTGGGCCGAGACGTCCCAGCCGAGGCTGGCGAGGCCCGAGAGGATGCGGTTGCGGATCCGCAGGGAGTCCTCTTCGGGGTTTTTAAGAGCGTCGATCAGGGGCTCTAGGGTGGCCTCGTCGGCGATGTCGATGACGCCTTCGACAGCACGAAAACGGACACCCTCGTCGGGATCCACGAGGTAGCGGGCGATCAGGCCCGCGACCTGCGGGTCGTCGATCTCTTGCAGGTGGGTGAGCAGCTGGAGCTTTTTTGCGGGGTCGCGCTCGTAGACAGGTGGGTGGTGCTCGAGGATGGCGTCTAGGAGCTCCCACTCTTGTTCGTCGGTGGCCATCTCTTCGACGATCCGCAGGACCCAGGCGATGTTGTTGTGGGCGAGGCAGAACTGCTTGACGGCGGGCAGTATGGCCTCGGGCGGCAGCCCGCTTAGACGGCGGTAGAGCCAGCCTTTTTCTTCTTCGTCTTCGATGCTTTTGGAGGCGGCCATGGTGAAGCGACGCATGACACCGACGAGCGCCGGCTGGGTGCCCATGTCGATGAGCTGCTCCATCGCGTGGTAGCGATCCGGTGACTGGATGAAGCGTCCCTCGACCTTGCGGATCAGCTTGCTCAGGCGTGATTTGCTGCGTCCAGCGCTGGAAAAGAGGTCTCGAAGTCCCACGGGGAATCCTTTAGCCGCGGGCAGGCCCGCGATCAAGTGGTGGAGCCGGTTGAACCGGAGGAGCCGGTCGAGCCGGAGGTGCTCGTGGTCGAGCCGGAGGAGGTTGATGTGCCGGTTGTCGTGCCCGTGGTCGAGCCCTGAGTGGTGCTCGTGGAGGTCGACGATGTGCCGGTCGATGTGCCGGTTGTTGTGCCGGAGGAGGTTGTTGTGCCGG
>CAYYUP010000015.1:54937-99327 GCA_964474905.1 uncultured Nannocystis sp.
GGTTGTTGTGCCGGAGGAGGTTGTTGTGCCGGTGCTGGTGGTTGGTCCGGTGGATGTGCCGGTGGCCGAGGCGGTGCCCGTGGAGGTGGGGCCGGTGCCGGTGCCCATCGATGCGCTGCCGGTCGGTGCGGTCGCGCTGATGCCGGGTAGTGAGATTTTGCAGGCGCCGAGGGAGTCGTCGACGTTGGAGCCCTCACGGTGGCAGCAGCCGTCGCTTTCGCAGCTGTAGCCGGCGGGGCAGGAGGCGGCGCCGTCGGGCTCGCAGGAGAAGAGCACGTCGCCTTGGGGGGCGTTAAAGCAGGCGCCTAGGCCAAGCCCGAGCCCGCCTGCGATTGCCAGGAGTTGCAGGGCGCCGGCTGGCGATCTGCGGATCAAAAGCGGACCTCGAGGCCGCCGCCTGTGGGTCGGATCTGGGCGCGCTTCGACGCCTTTTTTGAGCGCTTGCGGTCGACGATAAAGAGCGAGACGCCGGCTACCAAGGTGATGCCCGCACCGATGAGAAAGCCGCGGGCGATCCCGGCCTGCCTGGCGCCGGTGTCGAGCAGGTCTTGGTACTCGGCCTGCTTGTCTTCGTAGAGGAAGGCGCCGCCGCTCTCGATGTCGATCGTGCTGACGATCCGCAGGGCGCGAGCCTCTTGGACCTCGGCGAGTCCTGAGAAGACGCCGCCCGTGCTCGCCAGCGTGAACGCCCCGAACATCGTCCACCAGGCGGCGCGCTGCATGGGCCGCAGGCGCTCGGGGACGTCGTTCGAGGTATTTTCGAGGAGAGCGGTGCCCTCTAGATCGGCGCGGGCTCGGCTGGCCTCGGGATCTTTGCTCGAGATGACATTGCCGCCGATGCCCGCGGAACTCTCTGGCTCATCGGTCTCGAGCGTGAGCTCGGGGTTGGGCTCAGATGTTGCGGTGTCGCTGTCGGTCGGTGTTGGCTCGGCGGCGCCGGGATTGGTGGACTCGGTGCTGGCAGGTTTGGCGTCAGCGGGCGTGGTTGCGATGGGCTCGGTGCGGCTGCTGCCCGCGTTGGCGGTGTCGCTTGGCTCTGTGCTGGAGCCGGGCGGAGATGCCGCGAGCGCGGGCCCTCCGAGCAGACTCAGAGCGAGGGTCAGGCACAGGCCCTGGCGTGTGATCAGCGACCTGTGGACGGCTTTCAGGGACATCGACGTCCGGATTGTAATCGTGTGGAGGTCGCTCGGCTAGCGTTGCGCCTGCGCTCTGGCGATGCTGCTCATCATCTTGCGTGACTTTGGCCACGGCCTTGCGGACGGCGCCGATCTGAGCCTCGGGGGGTGCTCCGACAGGACCCCGCCTCGCTCGGGTTTGTGGCTTGAATTCCTTGCGGGGCGACGGGTGCTCCGATCGACAGAGCGCTGACAGGTGAGTGTGTCGGCACGCTTTGTAGCTCAAGGGTCGCGAACTTCGATGGGTACCCGCCGAGCATCGCGTGCCTCGGTTGAACGTTGCACACTTGTGCATGTTGGTTCTTGGAAGGTGAGAGATATCGTCGGCTCAACATTTTTAGAGAAGCGAAGCCGCCTCGGTGCAGGAAAAGTCATGCCTCTTGGTCGTGACTTGGGCTCCCCGCGAGCGGATTGACACGCTCTCGTTCTCTCATTTAGCGTGCGCGCACAATGCGACGACTTCTCCGCCCCATCATGTCACTTTGCGTACTCGCGGCCTGTGGTGATGACACAACATCAAGCGGCAGCGAGGCTGGCAGCGATACTAACGTCGATACCAGCACCGGGTCCACAGATACAGCTTCGACCTCGGGCTCGGCGAGCGAGAGCATGGGCACCACCGACGATTCCGGTACCGACGGCGAGAGCGAAAGCAGCAGCTCCAGCACCGGGTCCGAGACCACATCCGCGACCAGCTCGACGTCCACCTCCTCCACCACGACCTCCACAACAACGGGCAGCACCACCGAGGGTCCGCCGCTCTGTGGACCTGTCGATGCGCCGGCAGGAGCGATCGCCATCGATCCAGAGTGTGAGGGCACAGAGGTCGAAGAGGTCGTCGATCCCTGGAACTTCAGCGTTGAGTGGCAGTACAAATCGGTCGGTAACGGAGTGATTGTGATGCCCGCGGTCGGCAATCTCACCGACGATAACAATGACGGTGTTATCGATGTCGACGATATCCCCGATATCGCCGTCAATACCTGGACTGAGGGGGCCCTTGTCGCTCTGCACGGCGATGGCAGCGGCGAGATTTTCAAGCTCATGGGGATCAATGGTGGCACCGGCCCTGCGATCGCCGATGTCGACAGTGATGGCATCCCAGAGATCGTGACGCTCAATGCACAGTCCAAGGCGATCGCCGTAGACGGCACGGGCACGATCGAGTGGACCTCGCCGGTTCTCTCTGGGCTCAGCTATTACCCTCAGATCACCGTCGCCGATCTCGATGAGGACGGCGACGTCGAGGTCATCGTGGATGTGCATATTCTCGACGGCTCGACCGGAGCGATGGTCGCACAGATGAATGCCACGGGCCCCTACCGTACGCCAATCGTCGCCGACCTCGACCTGGACGGCTCCAAAGAGATCATCCTGCACAGCGGCGTATTTTCGAGTTCGGGCACAAACCTCTGGACCATCCCCGGCAGCGGCGATGCGGCCTTTGCCGCGGTCGCCAACATCGATGACGATCCCGAGGCCGAAGTGTTTGTCAATTACGGCAGTAAGCTCTATGTGCACGAACACGATGGCACGCTGATCGGTAGCTACCCGATCCCCAATAACAGCAACCTCTCGGGTCCTCCCTGTATGGCCGACTTCGACGGCGACGGAGAGGTCGAGATCGGGGTCCCGGCCGGCGCCAAATTCAACATGATGGAGACCGACGGCACCCTGATCTGGCAAGCGGCGATCAATGATGGCTCGGGGGCTGCGGGCTGCTCTGGCTACGATGTCAACGGTGACGGCACTTACGAGGTCATGTTTGCCGATCAAGACGCCCTGCGGATCTACGACGGTCCGAGTGGCGCAGTCGTCTATGTCAACAATACCCACTCGTCGGGCACCGTGTGGGAGTACCCGGTGGTTGCGGACGTCGATAAAGATGGCTCCGGCGAGATCATCATCGCCTCCAACGGAAGCCAAAGGGGGGTCACCGTGTTCGGGCACGGCGGCGACGGTTGGGCTGCAGCGGGGCCAACCTGGCCGGTGCACGACTTTGCGGTCACAAATGTCAACCCTGACGGCTCGGTGCCGCAGTCGCCTGAGCCCTCCTGGGAGAAGCTCAACGTCTTTCGCGCCCGACCGGTGGTCGACGATCCTGCGCTCCCAGATCTTCTTGTAGAGATTCTTGAGGCTTGCGTGGATTGTGACACCGAGGTCTATGTCAGCTACCAGGTGTGTAACCAAGGTGACCTCGATGTCGACGCTGGCACCCCGTTGACGCTCTTTGCTCTCGCCGAGGGCGTCGAGGTTGTCGTCGAGAGCACGAGCCTTGTGGCCCTAGCGAAGGGCGAGTGCTTGGCGGCCGATTCCTTTGTCTTTGCCCCCGAGCTTATCGTCGACGGCCCGGTCGTGCTTCGCCTGTATGACGATGGCAATGGCACGGAGCCCGAGATCGAGTGCAACCTCGAGAATGATCAGGATACCGCGGACCTGACTGCTTGCAACAACATCCCCGGCTGAGCGGGTAAAGGATCGTTGTGCCGGGTGTGCATGCATACCCGGCACAATGATCTACATTGATGGCGTGAATGTCCTGATGATCGGATTCGCGACTTCCGCAGCGTAGAGTATTGAGCCGCGGGGGACCGAAGACGCTCGATCGTTCGGTATCGTAACTTGTGTAACGCGATCGAGTCGCGAGCGCGACTGAGCAATTGGAGGGGGGGCGCGCGTTATTCGGGGCATCAGGGATGCAGGCGTGACCCCTCTGTACGAGCGCCTAGGATTTGGGTAGATTTCCCCTGGCAGGAATACGTCTGATGCTGCAAATAATCATCAATTTTCTCCGCAAACTGCTCGGCATGTTCTCGGCGAGTGACACAAGTTCGCAGCCAGCCCTTTCACAGGCAGACCAGGCCAAGAAAAGCGTCAAAGGCCTGGAAAACGTGACTGCCGAAAACATCCGCGTCTCAAGTGGCGACGTGATACGCCGCGTAGAGGGTGCAGCGCTTATCCGCGACGAGGATGATGGCGAGATGCTGTGGGTGAGCGAGGTCAGTCTCGAGGTCACACCACAGCAATACGCCGACGATTTTGGCCCCCTGGGTGGGCCCGACGATCTCGACAAGTTCTTGTTTCACGAGACCGAGATCAACATCGTGATGTCGGGGGATGCGGAGGAGGCCGAGGCCAAGTGCCAAGAGTTCGGATATGCACATATGGGGCAGTTTTTTCGCGTTCGCGGGACTCTGCTCAAGCACAAGGGCTCGGGCACTGGGCCCTTGCTCGAGGACTTTGTGTTCTCCAGCGAAGATGTCATGCGCGCGGCGATGGGCGGCGCGCATCTGCGCCAGCAGCATATATCGGCCGGGGCGATCGCAGCCAACCCTGAGCTGCTTGCCCCTGTTGACGGCGTGGACCTGGATACCTTTGCCAAGATCTCAGCGCAATGTGCCTCGGGTCTCTCACAGGATCAAATGACTGCGCTTCTCGCTGAGCACAACCTCGACGCGACGAAATGGCAGGCGATCAACGCTGAGTGGACCGATCGCATGGCCAAAGACACGAGCTTCACTATCACCAATGCCTACGGGAAGGCCTTTGGGGCTGCCGGGGCAGGGCAGTACGGGGCTGCTGGGGCTGCTGGGGCCACCGCGATGGGCACGACGGGCGCTGCGGGTGGCGATGAGCCAGTCAGCTTTGACCGCTATTGCGAGATCCAAGGGGCCCAGACGGCGTGGTCTGCCAGCGGCCAAGATGTCAACGCGATGCTCAAGCAGGTATTTGAGATGACGGCGCTCGATTGGTCCACCATGAGCATGTGGTGGATGCAAAAGATGCAGAGTGATCCCAGCCTCTTTGGCAAGCACAGCGAGTTGTGCGAGAAGTACGAAAAGCAGTACGGCGCCGGCGGCATGGCGGGTGCCGACGACGACCTTGATTTTTAGGATTGGCGGCGATGCAAGGGATCCTCGATCACTTCGAGTTCACGCTCAAAAACCAAGTGGCAGAGCTTCAGAATGCGGCCAAGTCGTCGGCTCCTGGTGGGGTCGGCGATTGGGAGGATATCGTTGCCCACTTTGGGATCGCAGCGATTGCACGGGTGGAGCGCGTCAAGCAGGCGGGTATTCGGGGTCACCATCGCGGTGCTTTTTCCGAGGAGTTCGAGGCGGTCATGGGCGCGCTTGCGGTCCAAGCGGGCGGCGTTCTCCAGCAGTTGGACCGCCTGTACGGGCCTGCGATCACCAGTAGCGCACGCTTTGCCGAACTCGTTCGCATGGTCCAGGCCCTCGCCAAGGAGCAGCGCGAAGCCTACGAGGATGCGATCAGGCCGCGCACGGGCACGAGTGGTCTTGCGAGCATTTTTGCTAACGCCTCGGCCACCTCCAGGCTAACGCCCTGGGCCAACCTCGAGTACGACCCACAGCTGACGCTCTCGTGCCCGAGCTGTGGTTCGCCCCAGCGGACCCGATTGATCTTCGACTGTGAGTACTGTGGCTCAAGCCTTTTTGTGCCGCAAACCTGATCTAGCCGGACGAGATACGAGCCATGACCCAAGCGCTGAAACAACGGTGGAGCGGATTTATCGCCAAGATCCATGGGCGTCTCGATGACATCATGAGGGAGTCTGAGCAGGGCATGCAGGGGCTCTTTGCCCAGCACCCCGACGATTTTCTGCCGGTCATCAATGCCATGAGCGGCCTCGATGCCCGTATCCGCGTGCTCGAGAACAAGCTCCAAGATACCTGGGACGAGTTGGTCGAAGCTAAGTTTTCCAGTGCGGGCATTGTCGATACGGGCCTCGACATGAAGAGCGACGCCAGGCATGCACTCGAATGGAAGTGGGCGGCGTGGAAGGCCCGCATCGCCGCTGATTTCTACCGTCGGCTGGAGCCCACAGCGAAGGCCGCGGCTGCAGAGCCTGTGCATTGCACCCAGTGCGCCACCCCCATTCCGCGTACTAGCAAGGTCGCGATGGCAGCGATCACGTGCCCGGCCTGTGGCGCCGTCAGTCAGGTCGCTCCCAGCAAGGAGATGTCTACCTATTACGGCGGAATGCCCGGTGCGTTTGCGGATGAGCAGACGGTGGGACTGCGCGAGCAAATCGATGCCTTCCGCGAGCAGTGTGACCGGTGGCGACGTGACCGCAGCTGGGCTCCAGAGCCACTACAAAACTATGAGCGTTGGGAAGAGATGGAGCGCCACTACTGGGTGACTCGCACCAAGATCGCCTGCGAGCTTGCAGGCAAAGCCTTCGACCAAGAGCTCATCGATGCGCGGATGCGGCAGTTTATCAAGTACTCATTGGAGTGTGAGCAGGTGTGGGTCAAGGCCAAGGGTCGCATCGCCGGATCGTAAGGCTGGGCGCAAGCGCCGGGCGCGTATTCGATGCTGGAAGGATCAAATTTACTCGCGTGATTTTGACCACGTTCTCCAGAGCAGCGCTTTTCCGCGTCTTGAAGGGGCTAGCGTCACCTGTCGGAGGGTTCGCCGAGCATCGGGCCTTGGCTCAGTTCGTCCGCCGTTGTATCGCATGCGGGTGCAGGTTCGGGGACGAGTGCATCGGCGAGCGGGCATGAGTGCGATCCTCGTGCTTGTGCTGCTTGGCGCGGGTCTCCAGTGCGGGCCCAGCGGTAGCAGCCTCGTCGTGCCGGCAGCCGAGGCCTACGCCGAGACCAGCGAGTTCCCGGGGCGTTGGCGCGGAGAGAGCGACGACTCGCTGGGCTTCCTGGAGATCGAGGCGCTCGGTGAGGTTCGCTACTACGGTCGCTTTAGCTCCGACGATACGCTCACCAAGTACGTCGCCAACATGACCCAAGAGACAGTTTTGCTCGGCGACGAGAGCGTGCCGGCGAACGTCCTGCGCTTCACCTGGCAGGACGGGCGCGGTGGTGTTGGCAGCGGCTGGTTGATGATCGACGAGGGCAGCAGAGCCCTGACTGGCGAGCTGAATTACGGCGATTCGAGGCGTACCGCCGCGCTCGCCTTTGTTCGCGACGACGGCTGAGCGGCAGAGCTGCCGGTTGCGCTCAGGGTTGCGGTCTAGCCCTGGTCTTTTTTCTTCTTTTTATCGGCATCGGCGTCGGCGTCGGCATCTTGCTTGGCCTTTTCATCGGTATCGGTATTCGCGTTTGTCTTTTTCTTCTTTTTGTCGGCGTCGGCGTCGGCATCGGCGTCTTGCTTGGTCTTTTCGTCCGTATCGGTGACGGCTTTTTTCTTCTTGTTGGCCTTTTTGTCAGCGTCGGCGTCGGCGTCTTGTTTGGTCTTTTCGTCGGTATCGGCGTCGGTCTTTTTGTCCTTCGTAGTCTTCTTTTTCACGGACTTGCTGTCCGCCTTCTCTTCGGGGAAGGGCTGGCCATCGGTGCGCACGGCTGTATCGCCCTGCATCTTCGCGAACTGGTAGTTGAGGCGGGCGCTGGTGCGGATGCCCCCCTCTTTGGCCACCATGGTGCTGATCTCTTCGCGCAGCAGATGCGGCTCGCCGATGTCGGCGAAGAAGAAGAGGGTGCCGCCAAAGGTGCCCTTGCTCTCGCCCCGGGCGTTGACGGTGGAGGCGGTGCCGAGTACCCGCAGCTCGACGCGTGTATGGCCGTCGTCGGTGTTTTCTTCGATATTTGCGACCTCCCAGGTGGCCTCGCGTGTGCTGACCCGGCCGTCGTTGCGGATCACACAGGACGTCTGCCAGGCCGCACCGACGCCGACCGGAACCTCCGGAAAACGCATGCAGTAGAAAAACTCGACCTTCGCGAGCGCCTTGACTTTGTCGCTGTCGGCGGTCTCTGGCGGTGCCTCGACAACCGACTCCCCCAGGCGCTTGCCGGTGGCGTCGATCCGGTAGCGGGTGGTGAGTTCGCGCGCGGGCGCCTCGTCAGCGGCGATGAAACGGCCGTAGGGCGGTTCGGCCTCGAAATTTTGGATCGAATGCTCGAGCTGGCAGCTGCGCGATGCACCCTCGCCGGTGCACTCGCGCAGCTTGATCAGCTCTTCGCGGGCGAAGCCTGTGGACTTGGGCATCGCCGGGTATTTGATCATGCCGACGGTGGTGACCCGGTAGGTGGTGTCGTCCGGCAGGGCCAGGCGCAGGGTCACCTTGGTGTCGCCAGTGCCGGCTTTGAGCAGCCCCGTAGGTGGGGTGGCCGGGCTCGGTTCGGCGGTCACCTTGTCGGTGGAGGGGGTCTTTGTGACCGCAGGGGTCGCAGGAGTGGCCTTGGTGGGTGTCTTTGCGCTCTCCGCGCTTTTGGCCTCGACCTCGGCCGCTTGTTCGGCGAGCGTTGAGGGCGCAGGGGCCTCTGTGGGACCACAGGAGACCATTGTCAGGGGAATCGCGAGCGCGGCCAGGGTCGCGAGCATCGGCCGAAAGCTTTGGGGGGGGCGCTGCACGGCGGCAGCATGGCATAGGCGGGAGCGCGCGGCCAAGGCGCGCCAACGGCCTCGAACAAGGAGAGCAGCCACTGGCGGTAACCGAGCGATTGTGCTATTTAGCGCCGACATATGAACGAACCCCTAACGAAGTATGCGAGATTTCGTTCTGATGCCTGCATATAAGCAGAACAGCTCTCAAGGCCGTTACCACGCTCTCTACGTGCTAACGGACGGTGGAACCTTCCAAACAGCCTATCTGTTGAACGGCTGGGCCAAGCTCCTCCGGGAATGCGCAGGCTCGAGAGTGGCGACAGGGATCATGCTTCGGGGCGAGACCAAGGCAAATTTCTCAAAGAAGCTGGCCTTTCACGAATGCCATGCCGGTAAAACTCAACTGACCGGGGCCGAGCGCGAAGAACTCGAAGGTCTGTACGCGCCCCTGGTGCCGATCGAAGAGGCGATGATCCAGCGGTTGGGGATTCCCCCGCTGCCGAAAAATCTCCTGGATCGGGTGCTCTACTTCAAGACCAAGTTGAACACAACCAGGGCCTACGAGCGGCTCCACGCCGAAATCCAGCGAGTCGGTCCGATGGTCATTTTGACCTACTTGGATTGCATGCTCAAGGGCGATTGGTTGACCAGTCCACAGGCTATTCTAAATACGCATCCCGGTGTTCTGCCCTATGCGCGCGGCATCAATGCGATCGAGCAAATGGCCTTAAAAGCCCACCAGGAGGGTGCACCCGAGCTCTTTCTGGAGTCAGTTGGGGCCACCGTTCATTACATCGATGCGGGCGTCGATACCGGGCCGATCATCCGTGCAGAGCGACTGCAAGAGCCCTTGAACTACACATGCTTGGCCAGTCTCAAGGCTGATGTCTATCAGCTGGGCTATCGGATGTTACTCGATGAAGCTAGGCATCTTTTGATGCGCCCTCGATCACTGCCTGCAGGCGTTGTTCCCAACCCGGCGCTCTTGGGGCCGAATTTCTTGCGAAAGAACTTCCGCCCGACCGAATGTGAGGTCGCCTTCGCCCAGCTTATGGAAGTGAATGCCGACTCCAACGCCCGAGCTGATGGTGCGGGCATGGACATGTAGCCCGACGGCCCCACGGACGGGGCTGCTTGCGGGTCTTTGTGACCGCAGGAGTCGCCCATAAGGGCGTGCTCGCGCTGTCGGCAGCGATGCGAGCGGCCAACGCATGTGAGCGCGGTAACGCACCGAAGGGCGAAACCACGTTTCTCGCGCTTTGTGCGACTGCGCGCCGCTAGCGGGGAGCCCGGTTTGACCGTTATCCTCTCGCGCGATGCGTCCGATCTCGATCCCTTCGTTCTCTCTCCTTTCGGTGACCGCCGCGGCAGCGCTGCTCCTCAGTGCCTGTGGCGACAAAGAGGAGCCGAGCGCCGACAGTGCAGCAGCGCCAGCAGACTCAGCAGCGCCAGCGGCCGATGCTCTCGCCAAGGCTGCATCCGCCAGTGCCGACGCTGTGGGGGCGGGGGCAGAGGCGGTCGTCGCCAAGCCGGCGGCCACCGTGAGTATGGACAGCCTCTTTGAGCTGGTTCCTGCGGGCGATGATGCGACCTTCGTGGTCGTCCGTGACCCGGGAATGCTCCTCGATTTTACGGTGGCGATCTCGGCTTTCTACGAGCAGCCTCTGGCGGCGGCGGCGGCTCGGGGGGCCACCGCAGAGGGTGCTTCGCTCAGTGAATTTGTCGAGGCCGCCCAGGACTACGCCGAAACCAAGCGCCGAATCAGCGCGATCCAAAGCGAACTAAAGAGCGGCAATGTCGACCTCTCTCGCGGCATGGTTGCGGCTGTCAGCTCCAAGGGCGAGGAGGCGGTGCTCATCTTTGGAGCTACCGATGCTGACGCCCTGGGTCCGGTGCTGACCGCCTTTGGCGTGCCCGAGGGCGAGGGTGTGTGCAAGGCGTTTGAGGGCGCGGCGGGCTATGTCATCTGCGCCGACAGCGAGTCGGATATCAGCGCTTACAAGGCGCGGGGCAAGGACGGTAGTTCGGTCAAGCAGGCGATCACCAGTCAGCTGCAAGGCGTCTCGTTGGACGATGTGCAGGTCATCGCGTCGATCAAAGAGGACGACGAGTCGGTGACGATGGCGATGGCGGTCAAGGACGGCGGCCTGACGATGCACATCGGCCTGCCGTTGGGGGAGAGCGACATCGCCGAGGCGCGGGAGGTGCTGACGCCGGCGAAGCCCGGGCTGCTGCGCTTTGTGCAACCGGGAACCGGATTTTTCTGGGCCCATATCGATGCCGCGACGATGCGCAAGCGAACGCCCAAGATCGACGCGATGCCGGCGATGATCGGCACGGCGGTCGAGGAGCTCAACGGCGAATTCCTCTTTGGTGGTTCGCGCGAGCCCGCGGCGCTGCAGGTCCGCCTCGGCGCAGGCGATCCCACGGCCTTCAAGCCCGCCCTCGACCTCGCCGTCATGGCGAAGTCGCAGGTGCCTACAACGATCCCGGGGGTCGCGGGTTCAAAGATCGAATTTGATCGCGAGACGATCGCTCACAAGGACGGCGACATCACAGCGCTGCACCTCAGCGCCTCGGGCATGCCGATGGTCGACGAGCTTCGCGGTCGCCTGGGCTTTTCGCTCGACGCCTGGCTCTTTGGCGCGGATGGGGCACTCTCGCTGGTCGTTGGCGCGGATGCCGAGGGGATCAAGAGCCTGACCTCCGGCAGCGATGACGCGAGCGCCTCGCTGCCGCCAGCGCTGGCCAAGAGCATCGGCGTCGGTGAGACCTCGCTGATCATGCACATGCCTCTGGATCCGCTGCAGAGTCCGCTCTCTCGATCGTTCTTAAAGGATCTCAAAGAGAAGGGTGCGGCCGAGGTCGACGCTGAATCCCTGCGCATGATGGTGGGCCTTGCGGGGCCGGTCTCTAGCTTGTCGATGTGGGTGACCGACACGGGTAAATCGATGGTCGCCCACACCTCGATCCAGCTCATCGGTGACCCGACCACCGAAGAGGGTAAAGCTGCCCTGGAGGCCGCCCGCGATGTGGCGATGGGCGGCGACCCCAAGGCGCTCTTTGAGGCCCTGGCGGCTCGCTACCCCGACTCACCACGGCTTATCGCCTACACGTCGCGGGCAGGGGAGAACCCGGGCGATCTCATCGGCTCGGCGATCGGTGGCGCGCTCGCGGGTGTCGGTGCAGCCTCATATTTCTTCATCGGTGATGTCAGTATGACGTCTCCTGAGTCCATCGAGGCGGACCCCGAGTTGACGCCGGAGGAGACCCCGAAGGCGGATCCGAAGACCCCCAAAAAGACCAAGAAGACCAAGAAAAAATCCAAGAAGGCGGATCCGCCGAAGCGACCGGAGAGCACTGACAGCGCCGATCCAACCGGTGTGCCGCGGCCGACCGTTCCGCAGAAGCCGGCGACCGTGCCGAGTGAAGAGCCGACGACGCCGCGGCCTCGGCCCAAGCGAGTCGGTCGTCAGCCGAGCTAGGTTGCTCGCGCTGCGAGGCCCGCCGCACAGCTCATTGCTGCGCGCGCGGGCCTTGCTTATTGTTAGTAGTGGAGCCGTTGGGGCCGGTGATCGGAGCATCGCCGAGCCGGTAGACCGTTGCCTTGTTGGGCGTGGGATCCATCGCGACCGCGAGGCGGTGGGCATCTAGGGGGTCAAAGGCGAAGGTGACGGTCGCGCTCATCGTCCGTTGAACGGGCGGCAGCGTGGCTCGTTTGCCGGTGGCTAGCTCGACGATTGTCACCGGCAGGCCGTCGCGGTACCAGGCGAGGAATTCACCACCCCGGGAGAGGGCCAGCTCCGATCCCAAGGAGAGGCTCCAGACACCCCCGACGATGGCAAAATCGACGACCTGATCGCGATCGCCAAGGATCACGCGGCAGCGTTCGCGGTCGCAGTACTCGCGCAGTAAACCGCCCCAGGGGGTTGGCTGCACCTGCACCAGTAGGCCTAAATCGTCGTCTTCGGTCACGTAGGGCAGCTCGCGGGTTGTACCCTGCGCCGGTGTCTGGTCCCATGTATAGAGTATGTAGTGCTCTTGTTGGTCATCGCCCCGTCGGCGGTAGACGACGCGGCCGTTGCTGTAGCCGAAGCTGCGATATCCGTCCGAGGGCAGCTCGGCTGCGAGGGCGCCGCTTTTTCGCTTGTAGATGAAGAGCTGGCCGAGGAATTCGGGCATCAAGAGGTGTTGGCAATCCTCTGTGAACGCGAGCCATTCGTTGCCGCCGTAGCGCGAGGTTGACACTGTGCGCACGCGGCCGTTTTGGGTCTTTTGGTAGAGCGCGAGGCGATTGTGATAGGTGCTGCCTGCGAAGAACTCACCGCAGGCGGCCACTGCCTGGATATCCTTGCCGAGCTTTTTGGAGACCCAAATCTCGCGTCCGCTGGCGATCTCGGCCAGGTGCACGCGATCGTCGTTGCCGCCGCCGACCAGGTACTCGCTGTGCTCACCGAAGAACGCGAGGTCATCGACGGATCCCTCGACCAGGTTCGCCGAGGTGCGGGCTTTTTTAGGCTGAAGTTTGACCGTTGCCTCTACCTGAAGGGACAGGGGGATCGGCGATCTCGCCGGCTTCTCGACCATCGGCGGCGGCTCTTCGGGCGCAGCTGCGAGCGTAACTGCGGGCCTGGAGGGCGTTTGCGGCTTCTCCGGGGGCGCGGGCGCAGTCGCGGGTTGAGACGTCGCTGGCGGCGTGTTGGCCACGAGGGGGCGCATGTTGCTGTCTCTTCGGACACAGCCGACGATCATCAGGGCGATCAGAGTGCTGCGGATCCACATCTCGGCGATGGTACGGCGGATTTAGAGCTGGGGATAGGGCCGCCATTCGTCAGTCGCGGGAGGGGGAGCGAAAACAATCGACAAAGCGCAGTGGTAGATGGTCTTTCGCATCAATTTAGGAGTCCATTTTGGACTGACTTCGAGTGTCAATGCTTGTTGCACGGTGGTGCCTGTGGATGTCGACCCCGGGCATGTTTCAGTCGCTGTCTCAGTCGCAGACGTTGACGACTAGTCGCGAGTCTCGACGGTGTTTTTGGCGATCTCGCTGAGTGGGATGCTCACCCTGGGGGCCGTGATTCGCAGGTGGCGTCTGCTCGTGCCCGTAGAGCCCTCTGTCGTTGCTGCGTGGCGGATTCGGGCTTGTCGCGTGGTCCTGGTTGCCGGCGGTCGCAGCCAAATGTACGTTCGCGAGGGCGAGGAGAGCTGGCTCCGGGGGTCGAAGGGCGCGGGTCGGCGGGCCGGCATTAGGGGGATTGCAGAGGCAGGACCGCGCACGCTTGTGCTGGTACTCTGGTGTGCGGAGCCGAGTGAAGCCTTGGCGTAGGGGGTTGTGATGGGTCGGGAACATCTCAGGCGGGAACGGGGCACAAGTGGGTCGCGAGGTGATCGTGGGGGAACTGCCGGGCCGAGAGGCCGCAGCCGTCCGCCGAGGCGACGAGCGACGAGCCCGATCGCCGGGGGGTGCCTGCGCGGTCTCTTTGGGCCGAGCTTGCCGACACCTCGGATCGTCGCGCCGGACCATGCATCTGAGCGCGAGGCCGACCTGCGGGCGGGGGAGGTTCTCCAGCGGATCGACTCCGGGGGCTCTGGGGAGCATGATTCGCGGCTTCGATTCTCATCGGTTCCCCGCGGCTCGTTGAGCCGCGATGCGATGAGCAGTCGACCGACGCTTGTGCAGCGGAGCTTCGCCTCCTCCCTAGCCCGTGAGCGGGGTACCGGCAGCTCGCTCGCCAAGCCGGTTCAGTCGCGGATGGAGCGGGCCTTCGGGGCTGATTTGAGCGGCGTCCGAGTGCACACCGGGGGGCGCGCAGACAAGCTCAGTAGATCGATCAACGCCAAGGCATTTACGACCGGCAACGACATCTTCTTTCGCAAGGGTACGTACAACCCCAACACCAGCGGCGGGCAACGATTGCTCGCCCACGAACTCTCACATGTGCAGCAGCAGCGCAGTTGCGGCGCTGGTACTCCGGTCGTTCAGAGGGTCCTGGTTGCGCATACGGCGAGCGCGGCTCGTGACATTCACCTCGAGCTAGCGGAGCACACGATTCTCCAGATCATCACGAACCCGAGCACTGGGATCGTCGACAAGTCCGGGCAGAATCTCCTCGACGCGATCAAGCACAAGCTGAGCCACGTCGTGGACGCTGGCGATGACATCACTAGGCTCGGGACCCACCTCAGCGGGATGATGGACTTCCTCAACGATCGCTTGGTCGCGATGCAGACCGACGACAGTAAGGAGGAGGAGATCGAGGCGATGAAGGCTAGAATTCGGACGCCGATGGCGATGCAATCCCTGCTGACGCGCCTCGCCGACGTCGGCGAGCGCTACGAAGGGACCGCGGACTCGTTCACCAGCCACGCTGACCCGACGCTCGCCATCACTGAACATTTTGGCGTGATCACGGCGGCATCGACTAGCAATGACCGGTGGTTCGGCAAGATCCATGCGCTCGTTGCCCTCGAATACCTCGACAACGGGGTGCCGAAGACCGTGCGATGTGACATTTCAGGCGGGGCCAAGGGCGGAGAAGTCGCGCCGATTGCGGTTATCGATATTCAGGGTGATTCGACCCGCCTCCAACGCCTCGCGGGCGGGGAGAACAAGCGGAGCTGGCTGGTCAGTCAGGGCCGAATCGACGCCGGTCTCGCCAAGGCGCGCGACGTCCAGCGGATCAACCAAAGCGAGGATTCGGAATCGAAATACATCTACCGTCGTACGGGGCGGAGCATGCTCGATCTCAAGAACAAGTCGATCAACTGTGCTCGCTATGTCGAGAAGATCCTGAGCGCAGCCGGGATTCAGGCGAGTTCGGGTTGGCTCTTTAGTACGCCCCAAGAGATCGCCACCGGTAAGAAATTGTCGAAGAAGTGGGGCCCATCGTCGCGCTAGTCTGAGGGCCGTTGTGGCTGCGGAGGACGTTATACAGGGCTTAACTCTCGAATTTATCTTCGTCGGCGATCTCGACGGTCGCCAGGATTGCCGCCAAGGAGACCATGTCGATCGGCTTGAGCAGGATCCTGTCCATGCCGACGCTGGGGCAGCGCAGCGTATCTTCGGGCATTGAAGTTGCGGTCAGGGCGATCAGCGGCAGGCCGTGCCAACGCGGATCCGATCGGATCGCCGTGGCCGCTGCGAAGCCGTCCATTACCGGCATATTGCAATCCATGAGTACCGCGTCGAAGTGTTGGCATTCGAGAGCTTCGAGGGCCAGGGCGCCGTTCTCGACCCGGGTTGGGCGATGACCGAGTTTCTCGAGCATTGCCGTGACGACGAGGGCGTTGACCTCGTTGTCTTCGGCGATGAGGATGCAGAGCGGGCGAGAGGTCGGCTGTGGTTGTGGCGGACTCGGGCTTTGTTCGGTCGGCTCGACGATCGCGGCGTCGATGCTGTAGCTGAAGAGCGAGCCGCGTCCGATCTTACTCGTCGCCGCGAGTGTGCCGCCCATGACCGCTGCGATTTGGCGACAGATCGCGAGGCCGAGACCGCTGCCGCTGTAGCGCCGGACCTCGCCCTGTTCGTACTCCTCAAAGATGCGATCGAGGTTGTCCTCGGCGATGCCGATGCCGGAGTCGAGCACGTCAAAGCGCAGGCGGACGTGCTCCGCGTCGATGGGCTCGCAGCCGATGTTTAGGTGCACAGAGCCTCTCTTGGTGAATTTAAGCGCGTTGCCGACGAGGTTGACGAGCACCTGGCGAAGACGCAGGGGGTCTAGGCGTACCGCGTCGGGCACCTCGGCGGCGACCCTGTGCACAAACTCGACTCGCTTCGCGGTGGCGGTTGGGACAAAGAGGTCGTAGACGCCGGCGGCGAGGTGCCGAAGGTCAACCGCTTCGTCGATGACCACGAGCTTGCCGGCTTCGGCGCGGGAGAGATCGAGGAGGTCGTTGAGCAGGGCGATGAGCGAATCGGTCGATGACCTGAGGGTCTCGACGAGCCTTTGCTCGGCGCACTCCAGGCCGCTGTCGGCGAGCAGGTTGACGATGCCCAGGATGCCGTTCATCGGCGTGCGGATCTCGTGACCGATATGGGCGAGGATGTTGCTCTTGGCCCCCTTTGCAGCCTCTGCTCGCAGCTTTTCCTGGCGGAGGCGTTGCTTTAGCAGGTGTTGTGCGGTCGTATCAAAGGCGGCGATGCGAACAGTGCCGGGGCTCTTTCGGCGGCCGAAGAGGGTGATGAAGAGCTCGCGCCCATCCCGGTGCCGACAGCGGAGCTCGAGATCCCGGACGTCTTCGCCGGCCAGCAGCATCGCAAAGCCAGCCTTCGCGGCGGCGGTATCCATGGGCTCGATGAGCGTCTCGGCGTTGCGACCGATCACCGACTCTGCGCTCAATCCGAGCAGCTCTTGGCTGCCGGAGATCCGGAGCACTCGGCCGTCGTTGGCGAGCGTAGCGATGATGACGCTGGGGAGATCCACATCAGGCATCTGGATCCGATCGGCGAGGGCGTGACTCGCCGCTGACGATCACACCATGGATTCCTCGCTGGCGAGTCGGCAATCGCTGTGCGAGATCGATGCGTGCGCATGGCACTAGAGTCCTGTTCGATCGCGCTTGCGGTAATCGCGCAGGCGTTTTGGATGCGGCTTTCATCGCGCTTAACTTAACCCTCACGTGAGAGTTTGATATCCGAGGAGAGTCGATGGGTCTCGGCGCAAGGTAGAATTAGCGGAAAACGGTGGGTTCTCTGGCATTGACAGGGATTCCGCGCTGTGGCAACCAGCCTGCCAGACTCTTACCCAAACGTAAGGTGTGGAGTTTTGACCTCGCGATGTCCAAAGAAGCACAGCAAGGGCTGACTCGGCTGAAGATCGGCCAGCTCGCCCGTATGACCGGCAAGACGGCAAGGGCGCTGCATCTCTACGAAGAGATGGGCCTTCTCGAGCCAAAGGCCCGGACCAGCGGTGGATTTCGCCTCTACGGCCCCGACGAGGTCGCCCGTGTCTATTGGATCTCCAAGCTTCAGGACATGGGTTTTAGCCTGCCTCAGATCCAATCCTTGCTCGCGTCGGTGGCCGCTTCAGAGACCGCTCCCGAGGCGATGCACGGGGTCCGGGAGCTCTTCCAGGCGAAGCTCGACGAGACCCGCAAGCAGGTGATGCGCCTCCTCGATCTCGAGCGTGATCTGATCGAGAGCCTCTCGTATCTCGAGGGTTGTCGGGTATGCAGCGAGCCTGCTGCGCCCGAGGCCTGTACCTCCTGCACGAGCGATCGCCACGGCGCTGAGCCGGCGCCGAGCCTGGTTGCAGGCATCCATCGCGGGCCCAGCCAGGCGCGCGGCCGCGATCACGACAACGAAAGAATCGACCTTCAATGACCGTTAAAACGCCGATCTACCTCGATTTCGCCGCGACCTGTCCGGTCGATGCCCGGGTTCTCGAGGCGATGCTGCCCTGCTTCACCGAAAATTACGGCAACGCAGCGAGCCGCACCCACGTGTTTGGGTGGCGCGCAGAGGAGGCGGTCGAGGCCGCCCGGCGCGAGATCGCCACGACCATCAACGCCGATCCCAAGGAGATCGCCTTCACCAGCGGTGCGACCGAATCCAACAACCTGGCGATCAAGGGTGTCGCCGACTACCTCGCCGACAAGGGTCGCCACATCATCACCGCGCTCACCGAGCACAAAGCGGTGCTCGATCCCTGCAAGCATCTGGAGCGCCGGGGCTACGAGGTTACCTACTTGCCGGTGGGCACCGATGGTTTGGTCACGGCAGAGCAGGTCGCCGCGGCGATGCGCCCCGACACTGTGCTTGTGTCGCTGATGTTCGCCAACAACGAGACCGGAGTGATCCAGCCGATCGCAGCGGTGGGCGAACTCTGTCACCAGCGCAAGGTGCTTCTCCACAGCGATGCGGTTCAGGCCTTCGGCAAGGTGCCGATCGATGTGCAGGAGATGGGCATCGATCTGATGAGCATCAGTGCCCACAAGATTTACGGGCCCAAGGGCGTCGGTGCGCTCTATGTCCGGCGTCGGCGGCCGCGGGTTCGACTCGCGCCGCAGATCCACGGTGGCGGCCATGAGCGCGGCAATCGTTCGGGTACTCTCAACGTGCCCGGCATCGTCGGCTTTGGCGAAGCGGCTCGCCTGGCGCGTCAATCGATGGTCGAGGAGTCGGCGCGGATTCTCGGCATTCGCGAGCATCTGCGGCGCCGCTTTATCGACGAAATCCCGCACAGCATCGTCAACGGCACGCTCGACGCTCACCTGCCGGGCACGCTCAATATCTCCTTTGCCTACGTCGAGGGCGAGTCGCTGCTGATGGGGCTCAAGGACATCGCGGTCTCTTCTGGATCGGCATGCACCTCGGCGAGCTTAGAGCCCAGTTACGTGCTGCGGGCAATGGGGCTCAACGACGAGCTCGCCCACTCGAGTCTGCGGATCACCATTGGCCGCATGACCACCCTCGAAGAGGTCGACTACGTCGCCGACAGGGTCAAGGAGCAGGTCGAGCGCCTGCGCGAGATGTCGCCGCTCTGGGAGATGGTCCAGGACGGCATCGACCTCGAGTCGATCCAGTGGACTCCCCATTGATCGTGCTCATACCAACACTCGATAGATAGGCAAACAACATGGCGTACAGCGAAAAAGTCATCGATCACTACGAAAATCCGCGCAACGTCGGCAGCTTCGACAAGGGCGACGATGCGGTCGGCACCGGTATCGTCGGCGCACCCGCCTGCGGCGACGTCATGAAGCTGCAGATTCGCGTCGAGAATGGCGTGATCCAAGACGCAAAATTTAAGACCTACGGCTGTGGTTCGGCGATCGCTTCGTCGAGTCTGGTCACCGAGTGGGTCAAGGGCATGCACGTCGATGATGCGGTCAAGATCCAAAACTCGCAGATCGCCGAGGAGCTGTCGTTGCCGCCGGTCAAGATCCACTGCTCGGTGCTTGCCGAGGATGCGATCAAGGCGGCGATCAAGGACTACCAGGCGAAACACGGGGCCGCCGCGGGTGAGAACGCCGACGGGGCCAAGAGCGCTGGTTGAGCGCTGAGCGAGCCGATTCGCAGAGAGGAGCCGTTAATATGTCCGCCGCCAAAGACCTCCGAGCCATGCCGACGATCACGATTACCGGACGCGCCGCCAAGGTGATGCGCGACCAGCTCCAGCGCCGTGGAACCCCAGAAGCGAGGATTCGCTTCGGGATCCGCGGGGGCGGGTGCACGGGCTATTCGTACCTCTTCGAGTTTGAGGATCGCGGGTCGCGAGAGAGCGACCACGTCTACACCAAAGACGGCATTACTCTGGTGGTCGATCCAAAGAGCATGCGCATGCTCGACGGCACCGAGATCGACTTCGAAACCGGAATGCGCGGTCACGGCTTTCGTTTTAGCAACCCCAACGTCGAAGACTCCTGCGGCTGCGGCGAGTCGATCACGTTCTGAGGCCGATGTCTGTCGCCGCATCGCTCGCTCCTGAGGCGGATTTCTTCGCCTGCTTCGGCATGCCACGCAGCTATGCGCTCGACCGTGATGCCCTCGAGGACCGCTATTTAGATCTCAGCCGCGAGGTGCATCCCGATCGATTTGCTGGCGGCACCGCCCGGCAGCAACGCCTCGCGGTCGAGCGATCGAGCTTCGTCAACCGTGCCTACCGCACGCTCCGCGATCCGGTGCAGCGGGCGGAGTATCTGATCAAACTCGGCGGTATCGATCTCGATCGCAGCGACCCTGCGGGCGGAGCTCCCGATCCTGGGCAGGGGTTTCTCATCGAGATGATCGAGCTTCGCGAGTCACTCGAAGAGGCGGCGAAGGCCGGCTCGGGGGCGCTTGGCGAACTTCGTATCACCACCGAAGATCGTCAAGAGCAGGTCCTGGATGCAGGTATCGACGCGCTCGAGGGCGACGATATCTCGGTCGCTGCAGGGCACCTTGTGATCTACCGCTATTTGCAGCGCTTTCTCGACGAAGTCGACGCTGCAGCCACGGACCTATCGACCTAAACCCGGCGAAGGCGAGCCCCTTTGGCCGCCGCCGCGAGGTGCAATGAGCAACAGCAAGGTCTCTCTCCACGACACTGGGGCCCTCTTTCAGATCGCAGAGCCTGAGGAGCAGAGCGCCGCCGTGCGCCGTCCCGGGTTTGGTATCGGCATCGACCTAGGGACGACCCACAGTCTCGTCGCGTTGGCTCGGCAGGGGGACTCGCCGAGCGTGTTACCGGACGCTGAGGGGCGGCCGCTCCTGCCCTCGGTGGTCTCTTATTGCGATGCTCTGCCGGTCGTCGGCGAGCGAGCGCTGGCCCGGCAGGAGCAGCATCCCCGCGAGGTCATCAGCAGCGTCAAGCGCTTTATGGGGCGGGGTCTTGGCGACATCCGTTTTACCCACCCCTACGCGCTGGATGTGGGCGAGGGCGGGGGTGTTCTCCGGATCGCGGTGGGCCAGGGCGAGGTTTCGCGGCGGCTGACGCCGGTCGAGGTCTCGGCTGAGATCCTGCGTGTCCTTCGGGACAGGGCGCAGAGCGAGCTCGGAGGGGCGATCGACGGCGCAGTGATCACGGTGCCCGCCTACTTTGATGACGCCCAGCGACAGGCGACTCGCGACGCGGGCAGGATCGCCGGGCTCAATGTCTACCGCCTGCTCGCCGAGCCGACCGCGGCGGCGCTCGCCTACGGGCTCGATCGCGGCGGTCAGGGGCTCTTCGCGATCTACGATCTCGGCGGCGGTACTTTCGATATCAGCGTGCTTCGCCTTCGCGAAGGTATCTTTCAGGTGTTGGCGACCGGCGGTGATTCGGCGCTCGGCGGCGATGATTTTGATCGGGCGCTCGCAGAGCACCTGCTCGATCTCGCGGAACTCGCCGAGCCGACACTGCATCAGCGAGAGGCCGCACGGGTCGCCTCTAGGGCCGCCAAAGAGGCCCTCAGCTCGGATGAGAGTGTTGTCATCAGCGTTTCCGCCTGCGGTCTTAAGGACGTCAAAATCCACCGTGAGACCTTTGAGGGACTGATCGCGCCGCTTGTCGAGCGCACGGTCCAGGCTTGCCGGCGGACCCTCCGTGACGCCGCTCTGCGCCCGCGTGAGCTCGATGGCGTTGTGCTGGTCGGCGGTTCGACGCGGGTGCCCAAGGTGCGCGAGCGTGTCGAGGAGACCTTTGGGCGGCCGCCGCTCACCGACATCGATCCCGATAAGGTGGTCGCCTACGGAGCGGCGATTCAGGCGGATATCCTCTCGGGCTCGGCGCGTGAGGGCGTGACCCTGCTCGACGTCGTGCCGCTGAGCCTCGGCCTCGAGACCATGGGGGGCATCGTCGAGAAGATCATCCCGCGCAACGCGACGATCCCGATCTCGGCTCGGCAGGTGTTCACCAACTATTCGGAGCAGCAGACCGGTATGCAGATCCACGTGGTCCAAGGGGAGCGCGAGCTGGTCACGGATTGCCGTTCGCTCGCCCGCTTCGAGCTGCGGGGCATGCCCCGTTTGCCGCCATCGATGGCCCGCGTCGAGGTCACGTTTCAGCTCGACGCCGACGCGTTGCTCACGGTCACAGCCCGCGAGTTGATGACCGGCACAAAACAATCGGTGGAGGTCAAACCGACCTACGGCCTCAGCGAAGAGGAGGTCGACCAGCTGGTGACAGAGAGTTACGACTTCGCCTCTCAGGATTACGCCGCCCGCAGCCTCGCCGAGGCCCGTGTCGAACTCGGCCGGGTCGCGCTCGCGGTGCGGGCCGCGATCGCAGAGGTCGGTCATCTCGTCGATGTGCTGTCGCCAGAGGAGCGAGCGCAGATCGAGGCAGCACTCGCTCGGGCCGACCAGGCGATGGCCACCAGCGACGCGGATGCCGAGAAGATCAACGGGGCTCGTAAGTCCGTCGAGTCGCTCTCTGAGCCCTTCGCTCGGCGCCGTATGGAGCGGGCGCTACTCGCCGGTATGGAGGGTCACAGCCTCCACGAGATCGAGTCGGCGCTGGCCGAAGAAGACACGCTTGACGAGCGCCGGGGTGGTCACAACGCCGAGCTCATCGAGGAGTAAGACAGACATGCCAAAGATTCGTTTTATCGAGCCCGATCGCACGGTTGAGGTGGATGCGCCCAAGGGCATCACCCTCCTCGAACTCGCCGAAGAGAATGGCGTTCGCATGGGTTCTGCCTGCGGGGGTGTGTGCGCCTGTTCGTCGTGTCACGCGTGGATCACAGAGGGGGCGGAGAACCTCGAGGAGGCTTCGGACGCCGAAGAAGATCGCCTCGACATGGCCTTTGATGTCCGCCCGTCGTCGCGCCTGGGCTGTCAGGTGCGGGTAGGCGATGCTCCGCTCACGGTAGAGATCACGGCAGAGTCGATCTCGACCTGGTTTAACGAGCATCCCGACGAGCGCTAGACTGCCCCTAGATGTGCCCTGGCGATCACGATCGCACCTGGGGTGTTTGGCGTTCCGCTCGGGCGAGAGCGTCGCAGCGCAGCGGCGTGCGCTCTTAGACTCGGGCCTGTGTTCTCAGGTATTTTCGCCCGGGTTTGCGCCGAGCTTGGGACCGACTTGCGTCGCACTCGCGGCTCCGCTCGTATCGACATGGTGGGGGCTCGGACCCGCTCTAGGGGTCAGGAGAGCGAGCCTCGGGTATGCTTTGAGCTGCGCATATCGTCCGTCGGCGGTCAATTCAGGGGGCGGTGGAGATCCATCGTCACCGACCGTCTGCGATCCGTGCGGAACGATCCGATGATGTCTCGTTGGACAGGTAGTGGCGAAAGGTGGGGCTCGTGATCGCTATCGATGATCGAGCCGGGTAGTCGGCGATGGCTGAGCTGATCCCGCCTCGCCGTCCGCGGACCACTACGCGATCGCGTATCCATGCGCCGGCCCGTCGCCCCGGGGCTGCGAGCGAGTCGCGGATCTTTCCGAAGGGGCCCTTCCTCGGCAAGAGGGCGGTGGTCATCGGCGGCAGTGTGGCCGGCATGCTGACGGCACGGGTCCTGGCGGAGCATTTTGAGCGGGTCTCGATCATCGAGCGGGACTACCTCTACGACCGGCCGATCGGGCGCAAGGGGGCGCCACAGTATCGGCACTCCCACATCCTCCTGGCCTCCGGGGCAGCGGTGCTAAAGGAGCTGTTTCCAGAGCTTGGCGCTGATATGCGACGCGCGGGGGCTGTGCCGGTGGACGCCTCGAAGGATCTCCGGTGGTTCCACTTCGGGGTCTGGAAGGCGCGTGTTAAGAGCGGCATTACCTTCTATCTGACCAACAGGATGATCTTTGAGGCAGCGCTTCGCCGGCGTGTCCGCAGCTGGGCGAACATCGAAATCCTCGACGATCGTGACACCGTGGGCCTTCTCGTCAACGAGGCAGGCGATCGGATCACCGGCGTCAAGTTCCAGCGTAAGGGCGAGGATTCGATCGAGAGCATCGAGGCTGACTTGGTGGTGGATGCCAGCGGTCGGGGTTCTCGTTCG
This sequence comes from uncultured Nannocystis sp., assembly GCA_964474905.1. Classification (GTDB taxonomy): domain Bacteria; phylum Myxococcota_A; class Polyangia; order Nannocystales; family Nannocystaceae; genus JADJRG01. The sequence continues at coordinate 78,806 of CAYYUP010000015.1, forward strand.
CCGCGCTGGCTCGAGGGCCTGGGTTTTGCGCGGGTTGAGGAAACCGAGATCCGCATGAGCATTGGCTATGCCTCGCGGGTCTATCGCTTGCCGAGGAATTTTGATCTCAGCCGACTACCGCTGGCGGTCTTTCCCAAGCCGCCGGAGACCCATCGCATGGGCCTCATGTTCACGATCGACGACAAGACCCTGATGGTGACATTAGGGGGCTGGTGCCGCGATTATCCACCGACTGACCCGGATGGTTTTGCCGAGTTTGCGCGGTCGCTGCCGGTCCCCGACTTCGTGAGCCTGCTCGATGAGGCAAAACCAGCTCCGGCGATTCACTCGCACCTTGTGCCCTCGGACCTCCGCCGACGTTACGAGAAGATGTCGCGATTTCCCGACGGCTACCTGGTTCTCGGTGACGCGCTTTGCTCGTTTAACCCGATCTACGGGCAGGGCATGTCGGCGGCGGCGCTCGAGGTCAAGAGCCTGCAGCGATGGCTCGAGGGGCAGCAGAGGCGCGGCCGCGGCGTCGCGCAGCGGGGTGCTGGACGTCGTCTCCAACGTGAAATTGTCCGGGCTCTCTATGTTCCTTGGCTCCTGTCGACCATCGAGGATCTGCGCTTCCCGGAGGTGCCGGGACGCCGACCCTTTGGATTGTCGATCCTGCAGTGGTACATCGGCAATGTCCTGGAGCTGTCGGCGACGCATCCTGAGATCCTGCGGCGATTTATGTTGGTGATGAACTTGCTCGCGGGGCCAGCCGTGTTGCTGGTGCCGCAGGTGATCTTTGCGGTGTTCTGGCACAGCCTGCGCGGCCGGCCCACCACCGATTCGGCTGCAAAGGCCGCAGCTGAGGACTCTGGCGACAGCGAGGCGGAGCTGGAGGGTGACGATTCGGCGACGTAGTACGAGCGTTCGCGCGGCATACTAGGCGTCGATGAGCGACCCTTCCAAGTCCCCGACCACGCCCAAAAGGTGGCACCCGCAGCTCTACCGGAGCCGAGACGGTGTGCCGGTACTAGCCCCTGAGATCGTCAGCGAGCTCGGACGTGATGTGATGATCGTCGACCTCCGCGAGCGCCGGCAGCTGTCAGGTCCTCTTGGACATGTCCCTGGGGCCATATCTGTGCCCTTCGATGGGGTTCGTGCGGCCCTCGGTCGTTTGCCTTTGGATACGCGTCTGGTGCTGGTTTCGAGTCGTGGCCAACGATCGGCAGAGGCCGCCATTGATCTCGAGCGCGAGGGCATGACGAGGGTCGCGTCGATGCTCGGAGGCATGGAGGAGTGGCGGGCCCGGGGCATCGGCGTGTCGCGCAGAGATGACACCTACACGCTCACAGTGCCGGACAGAGGTGCGGAGGCGGGCCAGGCTGTGATGGGGGAGCGCCTCTCGGTCGACGATATCGTCGCCCACATCGGCGATCCCGTGGCCCTGCGGTGGGCCAAGATGGCGGCCTTCTTGATGCAGAGTCGGACCTCCTGTGTCGACGGTCGCGACTCCCAGGGCGTGGTTGGGACTCCGGGTGGCGACGCGGGCGAGTTTCTCCTGGCCTTGGCGGCGATCGAGTCGCTGACCGAGATCGAGTTTGGGGCGGAGAAAGTCGCGGATCTGCTCGACGACTACCTCGAGACCTTTGGGCGCTTTTACATGCATACCGACCGGCACGCGGTCGAACATTGGATCCAGGCGATGCGTGCCGATCCGCAGGTCGCGGCGGTGCTACCTGGTTCGGCCGCGCAGAGCGACGAGTGGGCGCAGTGGTTTCGCTCGCCCCCGGTTGAGGTGCGAGATCGGCTGCTCGGGCTCTTGATCGAGCCCGGCAATATCGGTTGTGGTCACCTGCGCCTGATGACCGAACATGCCGCGGATTACGGGCTCCGGCGGCAGCTCGTTGCGGCCTTCTTGAGCGCCTACTTCAGGCGACTCTGGGCCGGCGCTAGCGGCATCGAGTACGTGGTTCTCGAGGGGGCGCACGCTGAGCAAGCGGTGGTCAACATCGTGCTAGAGGGGGAAATCTGGCCCTTCACACGGGTGCCTTTGATCCCGCCGGCGGGTGCGATCCAGATCTTCGTCAATCACCCGCAGGTCGTCACCTATCTCCGAAGACAGGTCGCAGGTTTCTTTTCGATCCACTCGGAGGTCGGGATCGAGGAGGGGCACGACGCCAAGATCGCCGAGCGTATGGCGGAGCTCGGGGCGCAGCAGCTCGGGCAGACGATCGCCCATCTCGCCGATGGGTTGCCTATTTTTGAGGCACGCTTCCTCGTGGATGGCTCGGTATTTGTCAGCGAGATCGGCTGATCAATCGTTGTGATAGGGGTGCCCAGCGAGGATCGTCGCCGCCCGGTAGAGCTGCTCGATGAGCATCAGGCGGGCGATGCGATGGGGAAAGGTGAGGCGGGAGAGCGCGAGCAGGCGGTCGGCCGCGGCTCGGTCGGCGGTATCAAAACCCTCTGCGGCGCCGATGTAGAGAGAGATTTTGGGAGAGCCGAGATCGCGTTGCTGGCCGATCCAGGTCGCGAGTTCGCGGGTGCTCATAGGGTCGCCGCGCTCGTCGAGCACGACGTGCACACCCGGCGTGCGCTTCCAGCTCTGGCGCAGGGCGTCGAGGCTGCGCACCTCGATCACCTCGGTGGCAAAGAGCGGTCGTAGCCTGCGGAGGTAGCGGTCGCAGAGGCCCTGGAGGGCCGCGTCCTTGAGTTTGCCGACGGCGACGACGCGCAGGCGCATCAGGGGAGTTTGCGCTGCGCTGGGTCGGCGACCGGCTCGTCGTCGGTCTCTTTCTCTTTGACCTCGGCCGTCGCGGGCTCTGTGGCACTGGCGTCGGGGGCATCGACAGTGCCGTTGTTGTCGAAGTCGTCGTCGTCGTCGAAATCGTCGTCGTCGTAATCGTCGTCGTCGTAATCGTCGTCGTACTCGTCGAGCTCGCCCTCAAAGGCCGAGAACTCGGCGCCCTGGTGGCCGGGCATGACGTCGGGGGGCGGCAGCATGCCCAGGCCCGAGACGTCCATCACCTCGGCGGGCAGATCGAGCTCGACCCGCGGGGCGTCGCTCCACATGCTCTCGAGGTCGTAGTAGTCGCGCACCGGGTGGTAGAAGACGTGAACGATAAAATCGTCGTAGTCGAGGAGGTCCCAGAGGTGCTGGTCCAGGCCGTCGCTGCCGATCGCGCGGCGTCCCGACTCGCGGAGCGCGTCGACGATGGACTCGGTGATGCCGCGGACGTGGCGATCCGAGCGACCCGAGAGAATGAGTACGTAGTCGGTGTAGCCGGCGACCTCGGTGACGCAGAGGATCTTTGGCGCGAGCGCCTTGAGGTCGAGCGCGGCCTCCAGGGCCAGCTTGAGCGGGGCGGGCAACGCCTCGCGCGTAGGAGCGGATTTCACGGGCTGCTTGTAGCGCGGCCTCCGTGGGCGGGCAAGCCCTGCCTGAGGGGGTCGCGGGAGGCTTTTGGGGGGTCGCAGGGGCTTTGTCGGGGCTCAGCGGGAGAGGCCGTCGAGAAGGCGTCGTCGCTCCTCTTTGTAGCGGATGCGTTCTGGGAAGGGCGCGCTTGAGGCAGGAGGCACGACAGAGAGCCCCGGCATCAACTCGCGCTCTGCGTTGAGCGTCGCCTTACCCGTGAGTGTTCTCCCTTCGACATCCTCGAGGCTGAAGGCGACGTCGATCGTCGCGTGCATCCAGAGACCGTGCTCTCGATCGACCTCGACGCGGCCTTGGATCGCCGAGAAGTCGACCCCTGTGCGCCAGGCCTCCAGGCCTTCTGCGGCCGGCGTGGGAGTGCGGGAAGGTGCCAGCGAGAGGTCAAAGGTGACGCGATCCTCGTCGCTGGCGGCGACCGAGATCGCGAGCGAAGGTCCGGCAAAGGCGACGAGGTCGTGCACCGAGTGCTCGGCATCATCGAGCCAGGTCCAATGGATCTCAGAGTCGAGTTCGCGGTGGAGCCAGCCGCGATAGGGCAGCCGCGAGTAGATCCTCTTGCCGATGATGATGAGTTCGCGGGAGGCGACTTCTTTGGGGCCCTGACGCAGATGCAGGGCGGGCTCGCGATCGTTGTCGGCGGCCCACTCGAGGAGCAGCTCGTCGTGGACCTCTTGTGGGATCGGCGGATGCTCGTCGGGTTTTGGCCTGGGTAGGGCAGGCGGTCGCAGCGAGAAGTCCGCGGTGTAGCTCAGGCGGTGGCGGCCGAGGGCACGGCGGGCGCTGCGATGGCCCCGGGAGAGCAGGCCCAAGAGGCCCTCGACGGTCGGTGCGTCGAAGACCTCGTCGGGGTCCTGGGCTGTCTTGGGTCGCAGCTCCTGGCCCTGCGCGTCGTGCTTTGAGTTGTCGTCACCGCAAGCGGAGGAGCCCGCGCAGAGCGAGAGCGCGGCGAATCCTGCGGCGAGTTTGCAGCGGAGGGGCGCGTTCGGGGGCCGCACGCGCGAGAGCATAGCAGCGACGCGAGGGGCTGATACACTGCCGCGGTGGATCGCCGAGGCGAGGCCTGCCGGTGCTAGGCCCCGAAATATGGACCGACGGGGTCGTCGCGGTGGATCCGTGGATCGTGGGCATCTTGCTCGGGCCGGCGATGATGCTCGGCGCCTTCGCCTGGGGCCTGCTGTGGGGGAGCTTTGCCAACGTCGTGATCTGGCGGGTGCCGCGGGGGATGAGCGTCGTTCGCCCGGGCTCGTCGTGCACCTCTTGCGGGGCCGCGATCGCCTGGTACGACAACATCCCGGTGCTCTCGTTCTTGCTGCTGCGGGGTCGTTGTCGGCGTTGCTCGGAGCCGCTGGCGCTGCGTTATCTCGTGGTCGAGATCCTCGGCGGCTTCATCTCCTTCGCCTTTTATCTGCTGCACGTCGTCCGGCCGCTGGTCGAGGGCGGCGGGCCTGCTCTGGGCGCGTGGCTGCTGTGGACGATCTTCGGCCTGGCGTTGCTGATCATCACCTTTACCGATCTCGATCTTTGGGTGATCCCGGGCGCGGTTGTGCTGCCGGTGGCGGCCTTGGGTTTCGGCGTTGCGTTTGTCGATCCGACGATCCTCGGGGTCTTGCCGGTCGAGGCCCTGCTCGCGGCGCTCGGCGGCTACGGGCTCATCGCTGGCCTGCGTTGGATCTACCTCAAGCGGCGCGGCATCGAGGCGCTCGGGCTCGGCGACGCCAAACTTCTGGTGATGGTGGGGGCCTTTATGGGTCCAGGCGGTGTGATCTGGAGCGTCGCCGCGGGGGCGATCCAGGGGTTGCTGGTGGCGGTGCCGCTGCTGCTCGTTGGTGGTCGGTTGGCCAACACAACGCTCACCGAGGTGCACGGCGATGATCCCGAACTCGGCGAAGAGGATCCGGAGGCGGGCGTGATGGGGGCGCGGATCCCCTTTGGTCCCTTCTTGGCGATCGCGGCCCTCGAGTTCGCGCTGCTTCGCGGCTCGATCGAGGACACGCTTTACTGGTTGCTCGGCTAGGGTCGGCGCCGGCGTCGTCTGCCGGCAAAGGCGATGCCGAGCGGAAGCAGTACGGCGAGGGCGTCGAGTGGGCGCGTTGAATCGACGGCGCAGCGATCACAGCCGCTGCGATCCGGGTCGGGATCGAGGCAGTCACAGGTCTCGCAGCCGCTCGGGCGCACGTCGATGCCGCTCTCGTCGGAGATCCAGCAGAGCACAGAGGAGGGGATCCCGTAAAAACCACCCTCGCCGCAGGCGTAGCCCCGGGAGAGCACGCCGACCAGCAGCGGGTCGCCGTCCTTGTCGAACATAAATGCGGGTCCGCCGGAGTCGCCCTGGCAGGAGTCGATGCCCATGCCGCCGGCTTGGAACTCGAGGCCGGTGTCGCTGAATCGGGTGAGCACGGTCTCGGCTTCGCGCTTGATGCCACTCACCCAGTTTTCGTCCTTGCCGAAGCCGACCAAGATCACGGCTGCGTCGATGCGCATCAGATCGTCCCACTGATCCTGGGTGGTCATGATCGTCGCCGGCGGGAAATCGGCGGGTGCAGGATCCTTGAGCACGACGTAGGCGAAGTCGAAGAGGTCGCTCTTGCAGGTCTCGGCGTCGGCGCAGAAGTCGGGGTGGAGCCCGTAGGAGCCGGCGGTGGTTTCGAATGCCGGCTGCACCGAGTGGTCGCCGAACTGGACGTGGACCTTTGTATTGGGGGGCGAGGTTACGAGGCAGTGCGCAGCGGTCATAACCAGGCGCGGTGTGATCAAGGTGCCGGTGCAGAGTTGGCTGCCGACCTCGATGGCGACGACTGAGGGCCAATCGCCAGGGTCGACAGCGGAGCCACCGTAGATCGGCTGGATCGGCGGTGGACGATCGTTGATCGCGTCAAGTCCACCTGCTTCAAGGGCCAGGACGATGCCGAGCCACGCCGAGATTGCCACCATGCCGCGATCATAGCAGCGTCGGGTCGCGGGTCATCGCTCGTTGCCGCGCTGGCCGGGGGCAATCCCCGCCTTCGCGGATGCATGCCCTTAGGGGTCTTCGGGGTCCTGCAGGAGGTCGAACTCCGCTTCGTCTTGGCTTTGGAAGGCGATGCTGTCCGTGTCAGGCGCGCCGGGAGTGTTGGCATCGTTTGTGCTCGGCGGGTCGTCGGCCACTTCGGCATCGTCTGTGCTCGGTGGCGGGCTGTTGTCGGGCACAGGTTGCTGGGGCGCAGCTTGGGCGCCGTCGAGGAGGGCGCAGTAGCCGAGGCCTCGACGGGCCCGGGCGTAGAGGGCGCTACCCGAGAAGCCGAGCAGATCGCGGAGCTCTTCGTCGTTGTTGTTCGCTCGCTCGCGGATCGCCTGGGCTCGGGCCTTGGCTTCGGGCGGCAGGCCGAGGAATTCGAGTGCGATCTCGATTTTTCCAGAGGCACAGAGGCCGACCCGGTTGCCGCCTCGTCGCACCCAAGAGCGCCAGGATCGGCTGTCAAAGCTCTCCTCTTGGTGCTCTTTGAGAAGCGTGGCGATCGCCCCCGAGACCTTGGGCGGCAGTTTGCGGGAGAGGTGCTGGGCGAGCTGAAGTACCGCCTCGTCATCGTCTTGGATGAGTTCGCGGCGCTGCGCGTGACGGGGGTGGAAGGCCAGCAAAACCGCTGCCAAAACCTTGGCCAGTTCCTCGCGATCGAGCGCTTCGCAGAGCAGATTGCCCGGGCGGGCAAAGAAGAGCGAGCGGCCGACCGCGAAGCGCAGATGGCCGGGCGCCTCTTCGTACTTGGCCTTGGGACCGACGACCATTACCGGGGGGTATTGGCAGTGGGGCAGGAGCCAGCCGTCGTCGATGTCGAAGGCGACCGCGGCCGCGTCGACCACCGGATAGGGCGGCGCACCGATCCGGGTGCGGGTATCGGTCCAGGTGCGACAGAAGACGTTGTCAGCCCCGGGAATCAGCGCTCCGTCGGTGTCGAGGCGGGGCAACTTGGCGCAGAGGATGGCCGCGCCGCCGCGCCCGAGTTGGTGCATCGCTTCGATCATGCCGCCGCTCGGGAGCTTGCGCGGCAGCACTGCGTTGATGTCGAAGCTCTCGCGATCATGGACCTCAACGCCGAGACGTCCGGCGAGGGCAAGGGTCTTTGCGTCGTCGGGATCGAGCACGCGGAGGAGCCCGCAGAGCGCCGCAGCCTGGTCGATGTCGCCGTCGTGCAGGCAGATCTCGAGGAGCGCGCGTTGGTTTTTGGTGTCGGTAGGATCGAGTTCGAGGATCGCCTCGTAGTTTTGGCGGATCCGGCTGCTCTCCGTGCCTGCGGCGATGTAGAGCTGGGTCAGGTGACGGCGCTCGGCGACCCCCAGGCCGCGGGCGTCGAGGGTCGCGGCCCGCTCGAGGAGGCGGATCGCCCGTTCGGGATGCTCGTGCTGGGTCTCGGCGAGGCGGATCAGCAGCGCCGAGCGGAGTGCGTCTTCGGTTTCGCCCTGATCGCTTCGCAGACCCTGGCGGTTGAAGAACATCAGGACCAGACGCTCGATGTCCTCTTGGTGGTCGCCTTTGGCCTCGAGGGCGTCGAACATCGCCGAAATCGGAGTAGATCGGCGGGGAAACGCGTCGCAAGCGGCCTGGGCGTAGTGCTGGGCGCTGTCATCGTCGCCCTCATGTCCCCGCACCAGGGAGAGGCGAACACCCTCGACAAGGAGCTCTAGGCGGCTCTCTGTTCGTAGGTCGTCGCGGAGCACCAGGCGGTCGAGGCATTTAAGCGCGGTCGCGGTATCACGGCTCGAGGCCACCCAAAAGGCCACTTCGAGGTGACGGCGAGTGAGCAGAGGCGTTGACTCTTCGCCTACCAAGGTGATGCCACTGCGGAGAGAGACAAAGGCACGATCGCGCAGGTCTCGGACGGCAAAAAGCTCGTCTTCGCTGGGATCACGGCCTTCGTTTTCAGCGCTTTCTTCGATCTCGGCAGCAGCGTCAGCGGCCAGCATGCCGGCCCCGAGCAGAGCCTCTCCGCGTTTTGTGGGCTCTGCAAAGTGCTGCGCCCGAGCGGCTGTGTAGCGGGACTGGCGGTCGTAGAGGCAGCGCTCACGGCAGCGCTCGATCATCTGGTCTTGGATCTCGATATTTTCTGGATCGTGGCCGTGGGCCTGCTCAAAGAGAACGATTTCGCGGGTCTCATCGCCGACTTCGGCGGCGGCGAAGGACGCGAGCGCGTAGATCTGAGCGAGCTGACGATGCTCCTCGCGGCTGAGAACCACACCTGTCCCTAAGAACTCATCGAGCTGGGCGATCGCGCTGAGCGTCTCTTGCCAGCGACCGACGTGATAGCGATTGCGGATGATGGCGCAGCGGATCTCGAGGCTGGAGGGATCTTGATGCAGGGCCGAGGAGAGCCGGCGGTAGGCGTCAGCGCAGCGATCGGTGGCCTCGAAGAGGCGGGCGAGCAGGACCAGCGCCTCGACCAGGTGAGTGCCGTCGCGGGTGAGCACGTGCGATTCGACGGCCTCCTCGAGGATCGGCTCGGCTTCGTCGTAGCGGCCGGCGAGGAAGAGCACTTCGCCGAGGCTGTGGCTGGCGAGCGCGCAGTCGGGATCGGCCACAAGGGCAGCGCTAAAGCGGGCGGTCGCGAGGTCGATGTCGGCGGTCGAGTGCCAAAGGGTGCGGCCCAATTCGGTGAGCACTCGGGAGTGCAGAGGCGTCGGCAGGGCGGCGATGCGCTCCGCGAGCAGGGCATCGACACCGGCTCGATCACCGGCGGCGATTCGCAGCTCTGTGAGGCCCGAGAGTGCCGTCGCGATGCGGCCGATCGCCTTGGGATCATCGGCTCCTGGCTCGCTCGCGAGCACCTTGTCGTAGAGCCGCGCGGACCACTCGGCGTCGTCGAGCGCATTGCGGGCGATGGGGGCGGCCTCCAGCAGATCGTCGGCGTCGCCCAGGCGCTCAAGGGTATCGACGAGCACCGGTAGATCCTCGCTCTGCCGGGCCAGGCTCGCTCGCCTCCGCAGAAGTTCGCGGTGGCTGGGATTCTCGCCGAGGGCCTCCTCGATGGTCGCGGTCGCCTCCATTAAATCGCCGACCTCGTCGCTCTGGATCGAGGCCAACGCGAGGGCCAGGGTCGCCCGTTCTTCGTGGGCGTCTGCGGATAGCTCACCCAAGCGGCGGCGGAGCAGGGCGATGCCCTCGTCGGTGCGTCCGCTGCGTCGATAGAGACGGCTGAGGCCGAGGATCACGGCGTCGTTTTCGGGGTCTTCGACGGCCAGCGCCTCGAGGGTCGAGGTCGCGGCGGCTTCGTCATCAAAACCCTCCTGGAGAGCGCGGGCTTTGATCACGAGGATGGCGATGCGTTCGTCGCGAGCGGAGCCGGCGAGGGCCAGGCGGCGATCGATGATCTCGATGAGTTCTTGCCAGTGCTCTTTGCCGAGGTAGAGCCCCTGCAGGTGGGCGAGCGCCTCGTTGTCCTCGGCGCGAGTGCCTAGGATCTCTTGCCAGCGCTCGATCGCGGCCTCGCTTTCGTCGAGCTTGTTCTCTTCGAGGAGAGCGACGCGCGAGAGCAGGCGCAGGTGCTCGTCGCAGCCGCCTTCGGTGTGGGCGAGGGCCTGGCGTAGAACGGTCGCGGCGGCTGCCCACTCCTCTTCGCGGAGCAGCAGATCCGCGAGTTCCTCTTGGATGTCGATGCGCGCCGGGAGTTCGCGAGCGAGGGGCTCCAGGCGTTTGATCGCCGCGTCGATCCGGTGGAGGCGTTGGTCGAGGTCACGGGCAAGGCCTCGGAGCAGCGCCTCGCGTTCGGCGGTTGGCGCCTCGGGGAGTTGGAGGTCGACGAGTCGGCCGCGGACCTCGACGTACTCGCGGTCACGCCCGCTAGCGTCGTAGATCGATGCGAGGGCATGGAGCGCGCCTAGGTGCTGCGGCAGTACGCCGAGCACCCCGCGGTAGGCAGTTTCGGCGGCGTCATCGTGCCCCGCTTCGCGCTGGAGTTCGGCGAGGCGCAGCGAGTACTCGACGATGTGCTCGGGCAGCGTGACCTCGCTGACCAGGAGGGAATAGGCCGCGATCAGGCGCTCGTTGTCGCCGCGACGGAGCGCTAACGCGTCGAGGGCAGCCTGGGCCTTGGTGTGCTCTGGGAGCAGGATCAGCGCCTCCTCGAGAAGCGCGAAGGACTGCTCTGGAAGGTCCGCGCCTTCGTCGTAGAGTCGGGCGAGCGCGAGCGCGAGCCTTGCCCGATCTTCTTTGCTCGGCGTCGTGACCTCGCGGTAGGCGGCCTCGATCTCCTGCCACGGCCCTGAGACCTTGGGGCGAGCTTGCAGGATCGGAGCCTCCAGGCTGGGGATCACGGGCAGCCCAGCGGTGAGTGCCGGCAGGCTCGGTGGCGGAGCCGGGGTCATGGCCGCGATCGGGCGGCTCGGGGGACGGGGTGGAGCTGCCCTAAGCGGGGCGCTATGGGGTTGGCTCGGGGGTCTGGGCGGAGCTGCGTGCGGGCGGCTCGGGGGTCTTGGCGGGCCACCCCTGGGCGGCGGTGGTCGTGTGCTTTTTTTAGCGGCGATCGCATCGGAGCCCAGAGAACCTGCCCGAAAAGCCAGCAAGTCGGGATCGTCGGGGGCGATGTCGAGGGTGATCGGCGCATCGGGATCACGCGCTGTGGCGGCCCTAAACTTCAGCAGTCCGGGGTCGTCGGGGGCGAGGTCGACGGTCGCCGTGCTGTCATCGTCATCGTCATCGTCGAAGGGCTCGATCTCGCTGAGTTCGACGACGCCGGTGATCTCGGGAGGGGGCTCGTCGAGGGCTTCGATCTCGGTGAGGTCGAGGATGCCGGTGACCTCGGGGATCGCATCGTCGTCGAGGGGTTCGAGTTCGGTGAAGTCGAGGATGCCGGTGACCTCTGGGGGCTCGTCGAGGGTCTCGATCTCGGAGAGGTCGACGGCGGTCGTCGTCGGTGTGCTCGTTTGCGCTTGGGCTCTGCCTGGACGCGGACGCAGGGTTGTGGGGTGGAGGCCGAGCTTGCGCCAAAGCGCGTCGTCATCGATCTCGGGGGCGCGGACCTGCGGCCAAAGCAATGTGTCCTGGTGGACAGGCGGTGCTGTGTAGGTGCCGATCGTGCGGGCGTGGTGCCAGATCGATCCGTGTAGCGGTCCGAGGTCGCCTTCGGTGGGCGGCAGCTCCCGGCGCAGACGCCAAGTGCAGAGTTTGGCCCGGAGCGCGTATTCGGGGCGGTTTAGATAGTCGGCGTAGAGCTCGGCGATGCGCTCCCAATGGGTGTTTTCTTGGGTTTGCTGGCGGGGGGTCAGCGGCGTGGCGGGCGATCGGTCGCGGCGCATCTGCTGCAGATCCCAGGCCGGCACCAGGAGCATCAGGTCCCAGAGGTTGCCGGCCTCGGCCAGGCGATCGAGCTCGAAGCGGGCCTCTTCGGAGGCGGGGTTGAGACCGAGGATCCGCAGCCACTCCGCGAGCGCACCGCGGCGATCGTCGAGCGTGCGTTCGCGGATCTCGGCGCGCTCCTTGAGCCAGCGGATCTGGGCCGTGGGATCGTCGGTCGCCGCGATCAGCTCTTGGAGTGCGCCGAGGATCGTGAGGGTGCCGAGGGGGGGCTCGCCATCGGCGCGGGCATCATCACTGCGTTGGGCGAGGGCGCGTAGGGGCCCAAGAATGCCGGCGCCAGTGAGGTCGTAGCGGAGGCCGCCCCGGAGGGTGCGGAGGGCGGCCAGTGGATCGCCGCAGCGCTCATCCAAGAGGGTGGCGGCCTGGCAGAGGCTTCGCAGACCCTCGGGGATCGCTCGTCGGTCGAAGAGGCGGCTGGCCGCGGCCTGCCGGATGTCGGCGAGTTCCTCCCAGAGTTCGTGGCGCTCGCAAAGCGACACTGCGAGGTCGAGTGCCTCCTCGGCGAGGGATCGATCGTCGCTGTAGATTTGCTCCCAGGCGGTACGCAGACGGGTTGCCGCGCCCTTTGCATCGTCGAGCTTGCGCTCCAGGAGGCGGGCCAGGGCGACGTGGGCGTCGAAGTGGCTGAGGGCGCTCTCTCCCCGGGTGAGCAGCCCTTCGTAGTGCTCGCCAAGCTCCTTCCAGAGCTCGTGGCGTTCGGCGATTTCCTCGATCTGTTTGCCGAGTTCGCCGTCCTCGGGGCGGATCCGGTGGGCGCGGGTTAAAAATCCGATCGCGCGGGCGGGCTCGTGCAGGCGTTCGCGGGCGACGTCGGCGGCGGAGAGCAGGAGTTCAAAGCTGTCGAAGTCGCCGAAGCTCGAGTCCTGCCGCTGCAGCGCCAGTTCTTGCTCGTAGACGTCGAGCTGCTGGCGCCATAGATCGTGGGTTTGGGCCAGCTCTCGCAGACGATCGCGCGGGGGACGGCTGATCTGGGCCTCATGGCCGGCCTCCAGGGCCACGAGATAGGCCTTCTTGGCCCAGGCAAAGGCGAGATCAAAGTCGCCGATATGTTCTTCGGCGGTCCTCGAGGCGTTCATGCACAGCTCGATTTGGCCGCGGCTATCGGCCCGATGGCTCATCTCGTTGTAGCGCTCGCTGTAGGCCGCCAGGAGGTCCTTCCACATGCTGTGGCGGGCGGCGAGTGCCTCTAACTTCTCGCGGATTCGGCTGTCGGTGGGGTTGATGCCGAGGGCGCGGCCGAGCAGGGCCATCGCTCGGCGGTGGTGCCCCTGCTTGTCCTCGGCGATCTCGGCCATGCGCTCGAGAGTGGCGACATTGCGTCTTGGATCGGGCTCTTCGCGGAGCAGGCGATCGTGGGTCTGGAGGGCGCCTGCGAAGTCACCGGCCTGCTCCTGCAGATCGGCCTGGAGGCGGAGAACCGAGGGATCGTAACCGACCTCCTCGACAAAGCGGGCGAAGGCGGCGAGCCCCGACTTGGTTTCGTTGAGGGCGATCCAAGAGGATGCGATCGCCTCGAAGAGGCTCTGGCGCTCCGCTCGTTCGGGGGTTGCGAGCAGGAGGATTTCGGCGTGCCGGATCGCCTTGCGATGGTCCCCTGCGCCCTTGTAGGTGGCGGTGAGGCGGGCGCGGATCTCGGGATGTCCGGGGGCGATGGTCGCGTCCAGGTGCTCCAATACCCGGGCCGCCGCGCTCGCGTTGTCGAGATTGTCGGTGAGCACCTCGGCGCGCTCGAGGCCCAGGCGCAGCACCTCCTCGTCGGAGTCGACGAGATCCTGGAGGTTGCCGAGCATCGCCGCGAGGCCGTGCCAGGCGGAGATGGTGCGGTAGAGACGGGTCAGGGCTTCGACTGCGTCGCGGTGGTCGTGATGGATCCGCAGTACCTTCTCGAAGGCCGAGCAGGCGAGATCGGGATCCATGAGCGAGCCCTCGGCCAGGTGCCCGAGACGGGTCAGGTAGTCGAGCTGACGGATCGGCGGGGTCTTGGAGGAGGCGGCTGCTTTTCCGAGCAGGTTGGCGAGGTCGTCGAAGCGTCCGTCCGCCTCGTACATGCCGGCGACCTTGTCGATGATCTCGAGGTTGTGGGGATCGAGCGCCAGCAGATCGTTGTAGACCCGAGAGGCCCGGCGCTTGTCGCCGAGCTGGACCTCGGCGATATTGCCCATGCGCAAGAGGATCCGCGAGCGCGCGCGCGGCTCGGTGGTGATCCTAAGCTCGCGCTCCAGCGAGGTGTAGAGTTCTTCTTGTCGGCCTGTCTCATAGAACAGGTTTTGCAGGCGGTGGATGATTTCGGCGTCGTCGCTCTTATAAGAGAGCAGCTGTTCGCAGGCCCAGATCGCGTTGTCGTGGTCCTGCAGATCGTCGTGCCAGATCGCGGCCATACGGCGGAGCAGCAGCATCTGTTTGGCCGGCCTGCGGGCGGCTTCGTAGTGCTGTCGGAGGATCGCGATCAGCCCCTCGGAGTCACCGACGCGGGAGTAGAGATCGGCGAGCATCTCTTCGATCGGGCTGTCTTCGGGCTGGATGGTCAGCGACTCGTGCAGGTGATCGATCGCCCGCGCTGGATCGACCACGCGCTCGCGATAGACCGCGGCCAAACGACGAAGTAGTCCCAGTCGTGTCTGCTGATCGCTGCTCCGCGCGAGCTCTAGGCCCTGGGTGCGGGCGATCTGGTCGAGCATGCGGATCCGCTTGCTCAGGCGGGCGATCTGCTCGCGCGGACGCCGGTCGTTGGGGTAGGCGCTCTGGAGGCGCTGCCAGGCATCGAGTGCACCGTCGGGGTCGGCGAGGCGCTTCTCGCAGATCTCGGCGACCTCGGCGAATTCCTCGGCAAAGGAGGGGCTCTGCAGGGGGTTGTCGGGACCGCTGTAGTTGGTCGCTTCTTCGATTTGGTAGAAGATCAGATCGCGGAGGTGGGCCCATTTGTTTTTGCGTCGCCAGTGCTCTTTGTAGCCCTCGAAGGCGACCGCGTTGAAGGGCTCGCGCTCGAGCACCATGTAAAAGAAGAACGACGCACGCTGGTCGTTGTGCAGCTCTTCGCGGTAGATCTCGGCGGCCCGCAGGAGCTTGTCGGTGGGCATCGATGCGGGCTCTCGCTCGACGTGCACCTCGAAGAGGCCAGCGAGTGCTTCGAAGTCACCGAGGCTGGCGTAGAGGCGCTCTAAATACTGCCAGGCTTGCCCCCCGGGCGCTTCGTACTGAGCGGCGGTCTCGTAGCAGAGACGGGCGTCTTCGCGGCGGACGAGGTGCTCCTCTAGAAGCTCGCCGCGCTGTATCCACAGGGAATAGGCATCTTCGGGGGCGACGTAATCGATCCACTGGGCGTAGAGCGCATCGAGGTCGGTCCAGCGCTCGTGGTCGCTGAAAATCTCGGCGAGCATGATGCCCGCGTCGTAGTGATCGGGGCGCAGATTGAGGGTGCGGCGCAGGAGCTTGAGGGCCTCGCGCTCGTCGTTTTGGGCGTGGGCGAGCTTGGCTGCGCGGAAGAAGATATCCGCGGCCTTGGCCATGCCCTCGTCGCTCGCCTTGCCGGAGCCCAGGTACATGACGCCGAAGGCACGGAGGGCGCGCACGTTGTCGGGCATCGCCTTGAGGGCGGATTGCAGATGCACCGCGGCGCCGGCGATGTTGTCGTGGACTTCGTGCTCGATGCGGGCCAAGCGGAGGTGAAGCTCGGCGACCCGGTCGCGCTGGTTGCCGGGATCTAGACGCGTCAGTTCGGCGGTCATCAGCTCGGCGGCGCGGTCCCAGGAACTCGCGTGCAGATAGAGACGGATGAGCCCCTCGCTGGCGGCGCGGTTTTTTGGATCGCTGTGGAGGGCGCGCTCGTAGATCGCGATCGCCTCTTTGATCGCCATGAAGTGCTCGTCGAGGATCTGCGCGAGCTCGACGAGCAGGGCTGGGATCGCCGCGGGCGTGGTCCGCTCGGAGCGACGGATCCGCCAGCGGAGCAGGAGGATCCGCTCTGTGTGCCAGCCGAGCTCGGAGTAGAGTTCGTAGAGGTGCCGAACAGCGCGCTCGTGTTCGGGGGCGGCTTGCACGGCGCGGGCGAGGGCGTGGGCGGCCTCTGCGGGATCCTTGACCCGGTCGAGCCAGAGCTCGTGGGCTTGGTGCGAGAGCTCGGCGACTTTGCCCGCGTTGCGGCTCGGATCCTGGTCGCTCTTGCCGAGGTGGTCGGCGTAGAGGACGAGAAGCGTCGCCAGCGAGCGCCAGTCGTCGGACTCTCGGAAGCGTCGCCGGAGCTTGACGAAGGTAGAGTCGTGGATCGGGCCCTGGCGAAACGCTGTGAGCTCAGCGGGCTCGTTGGAGTCTGCTGAGGGCAGCGGGCAGGGTAGGCCGAGCGGCGATGGGTGTTGTGCGGCCGCTGCTTCGCTCTTGGACATCTACGAGCCTCCTGCGCCCAAAGGCGCAAAATCAAGCCGCGCGACCCTACCATGTTCATCGCTCTCGGGAAGCCAGCCGCTGCTCCTGTCGGCAGAAAAGATCGGCCCCTGCGGACGTCTCTTCGCTCGGTGCGGATCGCTGTAGTTGTGCGCCGATTTCGCGGTGGGCTTGTGGTCGCGAGTTCACCTCGGAAAATGCGCGTCGGGTTCCGGAGATCGTCGGTGGTGGGTGCCTTGATGTGTGATCGGCGAGGCTGCGCGTCTCTTCGAAAACGTCGGTCTTGCAGCCTTTCCCAGGCGGGTGAAGGGTCCGGCACGGAGCGTCGATCTCGGGCATACTGCGCCACCGCGCGCCGCTGACAGCGTGCTGGAGAGCTCTGTGCCAAGACCGCGAACGACCCCGACCGAGCCGCGCCCACCGGTGGCCCCTGTGAGCCGACGTCTGCGCAATGGAGCGCAGGTTCTTTGCCTGCCAGTGGCCGGCGAGGCGCCAGTGGCCATTCAGCTCTGGATCGCGGCAGGCACCGCAGTGGAGCGGCCGAGTGAGCACGGATGTGCCCATTTGCTCGAGCATATGCTCTTTAAACCCTTCGCAGCGGGTGGTCCTGCGGGGGATTTGGCGCTTTTGATCGAAGGCCTGGGCGGGGATGCCAACGCGTTTACCTCCCATGACGAAACCGTGCTCTACGCTACGGTTCCGGCCGAAAACTGGGCTCAGGCAGTCGATGGGATCCTTTGGGCGGGGCTCCGGCCGCGCATCGAACGCGAAGAATTGGCCCGCGAGATCGAGGTGGTCGTCGAAGAGATCAAGCAGTACGACGACGATCCCGGGGCGCGTGCGGCGGAGGCACTGCTGGCCCGGGTGCACTCCGAGCACGCCTATGCGCGGCCGGTGCTCGGCAGGGTCGGAGAGGTCCGCGCGCACTCTCTGCGCCGCCTCCGGGCCTTTCATCGTCGCGCCTACGCGGGGAGCCGATTGACCCTAGTCGTCGCCGGCCCGGTGGATCCAAAAGATGTGCTCGCCCGGGCAAAGCCGCTGCTCGGGGCCGCTCGGGAGGCGAGCAGGCTCACGGTCGGGGCTGCGGCCAAATCGGCGAAGATCCGGGCCACAGTGCGCCGCGCTGACGTGAGCGAGTGCCATCTCCTCTTTGGTTGGCGAGCGCCGGGTCTCGATCATCCGGACATCGCCGCCCTAGACGTCGCCGCCAGCGTGCTCGGGCACGGTGATGCTTCGCGTCTCTTTCGTGATGTGCGTCGGCGTGCCCAGGTCGTCACCGATGTGTACGCGAGCCTGGATGTCGGTCGCGAAGCGTCGACCTTTGTGCTCGGGGCCCGCACTGGATCGGCTCAGATCGTCGCCGCCGCGGAGGCGATCCACGAACAGCTCCGGCGACTGCGGAGCACGCTGATCTCTGCAGAGGAACTCGCCAGGGCCCGCGCGAGCCTCGAGAGTGACCTCGTCTATCGGCGCGAGACGGTGCAGGGGCAGGCCTACGCGCTCGGGTATTACGCCAGCCAGACCGGCGATCTGCAGCGCGAGCAACGTTTTTATCGCGAACTCGCAGCGCTCACACCCGAGGCGGTGCAGCAGGCGGTCCAGACCTGGATGCCGGCGGAGAGCGCAGCACTCTCGGTGCTGCTGCCCGAGGAACGCATCGACCCTGCTGCGGCTCGGGTCATTCGTCGCGAGCTGCTCGCCTGTGGCCAACGCAAGCGGGCTCGGCGTTCTGTCCGGGTGCGGGCGGGCAACCACGAGGTCGACTTGGAGTGCGGCCTGCGGGTGCGGCTGCTGCCGGACGCTTCGGTGCCGGTTGCGGGCGCTTGGCTGATCTGGCTCGGCGGGCTTCGGGCTGAGCCGGTCGAGCACGCGGGCCTCGTATCGATCACCGCGGCGATGCTCGCCCGGGGCAATGCGCAGCTCGATGGTGACAGCCTGAGCCGCGAAATCGAGGGCATGGCGGGCGGTCTCAGCGGTTTTGCCGGGCGCAATAGCATCGGCCTGCACGGTGAGTCGATGGCCCGTCATTTTCCGGAGGTTTTGGGTCACCTCCTCGAGTGCGCACTGACGCCGAGCTTCCCCGACGATGAGGTTCTTGACGAGCGGAGGGTCGCGCTCGAGGAACTCGCGGCGGCTGCGGATGATCTCGGTCAGGTGGCGATTCGCGAGCTTCAAAAGCTGCTCTACGGCAAGCACGCCTACGCTCGTTCTCTCCGTGGCACTCGCTCGGGTCTGCGCAGCATCGATGGGGCGCTGCTGCGGGAGGGCTGGCGCAACTATCCGATAGGACAGGCGGTGCTCGGCATCGCCGGCGACATCGAGGTCGAACCCATCATCGACGCGCTCCAGGCTCGCTGTGGTACCGGTCGTCGAGGCCAGCGCTTTTGCCTGTCGGGGGACGGGCCGCGGCCGATCAAGCGACCTCGGCGAAAATTAGTGCACCGAGATCGCGAGCAGGCCCACATCGCCATCGGCTTTCCGGGGCTTGTGCACGGCGATCCGAGGGTGCCGGCGCTGGATGTTCTCTGCGTGGTTCTCGGCGGCCAATCGGGGCGTCTGTTTCTCGCCCTGCGCGAGCAGGAGGGGCTCGTCTACACCGTCGATGCGGGCTCCACCGAGGGGCTCGATGGCGGTCATTTAACGATCTACGCCGCGACCAGCCAGGACAAGCTGGGGCGCGCCTTGGCGGCGATCGAGGGGCATCTGCGGCGGATCTCCAGCGAGCCCGTCGCCGACGAGGAGCTCGCGCGGGCCAAGAGCTGGCTCATCGGCCAGCACGACATCGGTCTCCAACGGCGCTCGCGGATCGCCAGCGAGATCGCCTTCGCGGTCGCCTGTGGCCTGCCGGCGGATCGTTTTCGGGGCTACCGCGAGCGGATTTCGGCGGTCAACGTCGAGCAGGTGCTCGCGGTCGCCGGGTTCCTGCTCGATCCGCGTCGGCAGGCGAGGGTGCTGCTGACTCGCTCAGGCGTTGAAGTTTCCTCCGCCTAAATCTGGTGTGATGTGCACGAGCTTGTTAGCCGAGGCTGAGCACGTAGACGTCGTAGAGCGCGTGGGTCCAGGCGGCGACCGCAAAGCCACGGAGCTGATAGACGATCGCGAAGAAAACACCGGCCAGGCTGCGGTAGACAAATGCGTCGTAGGTGAAGGGCTCGCCGGCGGGGCCGACATGGTGGGCCAGGCTAAAGATCAGCGACGAGATCACGAGGGCTGCGATCCATGCGCGACGGCGTCCGGTCAGCCCGGCGAGCAGCCAGCCAAGGCCGCCCATGCCGAGCAGGCGGAAGATCAGCTCTTCGTGCAGTCCCGCGCCGGCGGCAATCACCAAGACGTCTACGGGCAGGAGCCCGCTGGCCAGCGCGAGCCCGGGGGCGAAGTCGAGGAAGCGCTGGAGCACCAAGAGGATCAGCGTGCCCATGGTCGTCGCGTAAAACGCGGACTCCAGGATCACCGGCAAAAACGCCCGCGCGGAGAAGCTGCCGGTGCGCCGAAGGAGCACCAGGATCGCGAGATAGGCGATGCACAGACCGCCTAGCACCAGCAGGTAGTTGCTGAGATCACGCTCGCAGAGTTCGATGAGCGAGCGTGTCACAAAGTCGACACCGTTTTGACCGCGACCGCCACGGCTGAGGATCCCGAGCTGGTAGGTCAGAAAGAGCGGGAAGATCAGCAGGGCGCTGGTAAAGGGATCGATGCGACCGCTGAAGTGGCGGCTTAAGGTCCCCTGACGACGACGCCGGCGCGTTCGTTCGCGCTCGTTCGGCTCCTCTTCTCTGGCTCGCTTCGCAGGCATTTTGCTCGTCGGTCCCAGCGTGCGCTATCCGTGGCGGGTGGACAAGAACGCGGCGAGGTTGAGGGCATGAAGGAGCTGGTCGCGGTCTTTTGCGCCGGCGGGACGGGGGCTTGCCTCCGCTTGATGCTCGGTCGCGCGGTCGATGTCCATTACGCGGCGGTCCTGCCGAATGCCGGCACGCTTGCGGCCAATCTCATCGGATCTTTTGTGATCGGCATGATGTCAGCGTTGCTGCCCGACGGTGTGTTTCGGGTGGCGATTCTCACCGGTCTGCTCGGGGGCTTCACGACCTACAGCGCGTTTGCGCTGCTGACCGTGGGCATGGCAGAGAACGGGCGCTGGAGCCTGATGAGCCTCCAACTCGCGGCTCACATCTTCGGCGGCATGCTCTGCGTGATCCTGGGGATCGCGTTGGCCCGGCTGCTCGGTGGCACTCACTAGGCTGACATGCAAAAGGCGCCGTGCAGTTGCACGACGCCTTCTGAGCTCACTGGATGATCGCCAGCTCTAGCGGGCGGCCTTTTTCTTGGCCTTCTTTTTTGGAGCGGCTTTTTTCTTTGGAGCGGCCTTTTTCTTTGGGGCGGCCTTCTTCTTGGTGGCGGCCTTCTTCTTTGGGGCGG
>CAYYUP010000016.1:0-10799 GCA_964474905.1 uncultured Nannocystis sp.
GGCTGACGACCCGCCTGAGTTTCGCGGAGGCTTCGCAGCGTGCACTGGAGGTACTTCATGGCGCCGATGCGCCGCGTGAAGAGCCGGCGCGGAGGACCGCACAGACGAGTGTGCGGAGTTCTGTGTATGTGTATTCAGAGAGCTCTTCGCGGGCTACGTCAGCCCACGTGAACGCCACGAGGGGCGACACATCGAAGTCCTCGCCAAGCGCAAGCGCGTCTACGTAGCGGCATGAACTCGCCACCCCGAAGGATGAAGCGGCCCCACCCGAAACTGTGATCCGGTCGCGCTCTGCCGCAATCCGGAACCGGTCGCGAATCAACCTCTCGAGAAACGCGCAAAACGCGCAAAACGCGCAGCTGGCAACGATCCTGAGACATACCGATCTGTTCACGTACAACCATTTCGAGGGAGAGGCCTTCGGTAATGCCCTCAGGCGCTCTCTGTCCTCTCGAAGTTCCTGAGTACGGCTCCTACCCAAAGTTTGCGGGCGGCTTGGAGGCAGGTGATCATTTCCGGGTGCTTGCGCGCGGAGGCAACCCCGGTGCGAGACCGGCGCTTGAACTCGTCTGCGCCGCAGGCGACGCGCTCGCCGTTGATCCTCTTGTTTGCTCTCGGCGAACTATAAGGGGAAGCTCGATATCTGTTTTGGGCTCCAGAGACGTCGTCAACGCGGACTCGTGTCGGAAGAGCTCCGCGATTCGCGGTTCGCGGTTCGGTCGTTGCCTATAGACGAAGGCGGCAATTTTTCTGAGATCCTGAGCGATCCTGTTCGGAGGCTGCTGTAACGCTGTTCGTTGCTCTACATGGCCATTGACGAGCAGGCTGCCCACGGGTAAGGTGTCGAGAAGAATTGAGGGAATGAAAATGAGTAACAGCGTTGGCGGTAATGCGATCAAACTTGTTGGGGAGTCCGTCGCGCCAGGGACGAGCTTGCTTCTCGACGGCCGGGTTCTTGCCGGCGGTGCACATCTTCTCGCTGGTTTGTGGGCAAAAGCTGCTCTTGGACCGGTTGGGTTGGCGCTTGTGTGCATCAACTCCTACACAACTGCGACGACCGGTAAGAGTCTTCTCAAGCTGGCGTCGAAGAGCGATAGCGAGAGCGCGAGCACGACTGAGGCTGAGAGCGCGGACACGACTGAGAGCGCGGACACGGCTGAGAGCGCGAGCTCTTAAGAGAGAAGCAATAGGCTCATCTCTGGGGAAGTAGGCGTGTCAAATTCGGCGATGGATTGCCGCTTCGTTCCAATCCTCTGGCTTGGTGAGGCTGAGGCCCAGGTTGTTCCTCGCGTAGGGGGCAAAGCTGCGAGCCTCAGCCGTTTGGCTGCGCGATATGCTGTGCCGCCGGGTTTTTGCCTGACCGTCGCAGCCTACACGCTCTGGTCGTCTACGGTGCAGTGTGGCGAGAACTCCACTGAGTTGGAGAGAGTTGTGCGCGGTGGACTCGCAACTCTGGCGGAGCGCTCTGGTGACCTCGACCCCGTGGTTGCGGTCCGTTCGTCAGCGGTTGACGAAGACGGCCTTGAGGCCTCCTTTGCAGGCCTCTTCGTTTCTTGTCTAAATATTCGGGGCGTCGACGCCACGGTTGCGGCGGTTCGACGCTGTTGGGCGTCTGCCCACGATCCGAGGGTCAAGGCCTACCGAGCGGAGCGCGGGCTCGAAGAGGTTGGTGTCGCCGTTCTTGTCCAGCTGATGGTGAAGGGGGACGCCTCTGCCGTCGTGTTTAGCACCAGCCCAACGGGCGATCCGGCGGAGGTGCTGATCAATGCCAACTACGGGCTCGGAGAGAGTGTTGTCGGTGGTCTCGCGAGTCCTGACACGTGGTACCTGCGGCGTACCGACCTCGGTGTTGTTCGTTTCGTTGTCGGTGAGAAGGCAAGTATGACGATTTACGCGGAGGGTGGCGGTACGCGAGAGGTTGCTGTACCCCGCACACTGCGAAAGCGGCCCTGCTTGTCGTCTGCTCAAGTCGAGGCGCTTGGGCGGCTCGCGCTGGATCTGGAGGCGGACGTGGGTCGCCCGGTGGATATCGAATGCGTTCTTCGAGGCGACAAACTTATGCTCGTCCAATGCCGCCCGATTACGACTGCCATCGAGCTATGAACGAGATGTTCGCGGGTCGGCTTGACGAAGCGCTCCTGTTTCTCTGCATGCTTGATGAGGGCGGAGTACCGCCGCACATTGTCGTGCCATTTACGATATATTGCCTGGAGGAGGCGGAGAGCTGATGAATGAGAGTCCATGTGATTTCCTCGTCGAGTGGGAGAACCAAGAGGACGCGAACTCCTTTTGGATTCTTGATCTTGTCCACTGTCCGACACCGATCAGCAGGCTTGACTACGACCTGCGTATGCATCCATTCATCGTCGCGACGAACCGATCGAATGGGCGTTTCGGTCTCCCCGTGCGCACGACTCCAAAGCTGATTAACGGCTTCATTTACAACAAGATCATCAACGACCCGCTTGATCCCGAGGCTCTGCCCGCGCTTCTCAGGGCTTGTGATGAGAGTGTTCGCGGGTCGTACGTGGATCTCCAGGGACGCTGGGAGGGGACCTGGCTGCCCGAAGTTCGTGCGCACTTGGATACCTTCGCTTCTTTCGATCTCGGTGGGGCTTCGTTCGATGAACTACGAGAGCACTTCGTCATGCTTCGTGATCGGGTTGACGCTCTCTGGGAACTTCACAATGACCTCTTGCTTCCGTCGCTTCTGGCGATGCACGACTTTGAAGAAATGCACCGTGACCTCTTTCCTGAGGCAAGCCAGCTCGACGTGTTCGAGTTGCTCGGCGGTCTTCCCAACAAGACCACCGAAGCAAACCTCAAGCTCTGGGAGATCGGGCGGGAGACCGCGAAAGTGCCAGTGGTGCGTGAGCTAGTGGCTGTGACAAAGGTCGAAGAAGGGCTGTACAGCGCCCTGATGGAGGTTCCTGAGGGGCGGGCGCTGTGGGCGAAAATTGAGGAATATCTCGAGGCGTACGGTCAGCGGAGCGACGATTTGTACATCGACCATCCGACTTGGAGTGACGATCCCACGCCAGTGCTGCGGGGGCTTCGTGAGGCGGTGCTCCAACCAAATCGCGACCTCGAGGGAGAGATCGGGGCGCTCACATCTCGTCGCGATACCGAACTCGCCAAGATCCGTGCGGCGCTCGCATCGTTTCCCAGCGCTGTCGTCGAGGAGTACGAGACACTCCTTGATGCGGCGCGGATGAGCACGGTTTTGACGGAAGACCATCATTTTTGGATCGACTGCAAGATCACCCATCATCTTCGCCGTGTCGCGCTCGAACTTGGGCGTCGGCTTGAGATGCGGGGTTGGCTCGACGATGTTGATGATGTCTTCCACCTCGCACTCGAGGAGATCCTGACTCTCGAGGAGGGAACTTTCATGTCGTCGTTACGCGAGCGTATCATCGAGAGGAAGAACGATATCGCGCGTTTTTCTAGGGGAACGCCGCCGATGATCCTCGGGGTGCCGCGTCCGTTTTTGCCGATGGACTGTGCCGTGATGCGAGTGAGCCTGAAGTTCAGCGGAAACATCTTCCAGCAACCCGGGGAACCAGGATCCGACTTGGTCGGCATGCCAGGCTCCGGCGGAATTGTGAGGGGCCCCGCCCGGATCATCCATACGATTGAGGAGACCTCCAGGCTCCAGCCCGGCGATATCATGGTGACAGCGTTCACCTTGCCTTCCTGGACGCCCTTCTTCGCAAGCATCGCTGGTATCGTCACGAATATTGGCGGTGTGCTCTGTCACGCTGCGGTCGTCGCCAGGGAGTACGGCCTTCCGGCGGTGGTTGGCACCGTGCGTGGGACTGAGGTCTTGACGGACGGGCAGTTGATCGAAGTCGATGGTGGTTCGGGGATCGTCCGGGTGCTCTCCTAAAGGCGAGTCGAATTGCGTCCTCACCATTTGACTGCGTTGTCGAGCGGCTGATAGCTTGCGCTGGTGAGTATTTCCGACGGAATTGAGGCTCTAAATAGCGTGGTGAAGCCGAAGGTTGTCGAGAACGCTATCAAACTTGCCGG
The DNA here is from genome assembly GCA_964474905.1 of uncultured Nannocystis sp. GTDB lineage: Bacteria > Myxococcota_A > Polyangia > Nannocystales > Nannocystaceae > JADJRG01. The sequence goes on from CAYYUP010000016.1 coordinate 4,033, forward strand.
AGAGTGCCTTGCTCCGGGTGCAAGCCTGTTGATGGACGGCAAAATCGTCGAAGGGAGCGCTCATTTAGTCGTTGGTCTGTGGTCGAAGGTGGCCTTGGGTCCTGTCGCCATGGGCCTCGTCATCGCCAACTCTTACTCGACGTCGGTCACGGGCAAGAGCTTGCTCAAGCACTTTGCTGGCATCGATGCCCTGCGCTCTGTCGTTGGCGGGGCTTCGGCCAAGCCAGAGGCGGCGACCGCAGAGCCCCAGGCAAGTTCCGGCGAGAGCGAGTCGTAGAGTTCAAGTTTCGCGGGCTGTCTTTTGGACGGCAGGGTGATCCAGAAGACCCATCAATCATCGCGCGCTTGCGAACAAACGCACCATTTTAAAATCGAATGGGCTGACGTTACGCGGGACGCTCACCGCAGCCCGCTAGATTTCGAAATCAACCCAGTCCTCGTCCGCCCCTTCCTGGACTTCTGTAGGAGCGACGTCCGAGGACTTGGGAAGGTGTTCGAGGATGTGAGCGGCGATTGTCGTGAGGCTACTGTCGCGGAGGATCCGAGCGACCGGGATGCTCACGGTGGTTTCACGTTCGAGCCTCTGCTTGAACTCTAGCCCCATTAGAGAATCGAATCCGACGCTCGTCAACAGGGCATCCGGATCGATCTTCTCGCTCGCGATCCGTAGCACTCTGGCGGCAACCTCGCGGAGGAAATCGTCGAGGAGCCGCCGTTTGCTCTCAGGGGTTGCAGTCGCGAGCCGCTGCAGGAGGCTTTGAGAGGTATCGTCCGGGTCGCCCGCAACCGCGTCGGCAAAGAGAGGTGCGAGGCGTGGCGAGGCCGCTGCGGTCGGATCGGACTCCGCCCAGGCGCGGGCATCGAGGGGGATGACGGCGGTTTGCGTGTCTCCCCGCTCAAGCAGGCGCTCGAGGGCCAGTAATCCCTCCTGGGCGCTGAGGCTGCCGAGCCCTCGCTGCGCGAGGCGGGCGCCGCGGTTCTCGTCCGCTGCGGCCATTCCGACATCGGCGAAGGCGCCCCAGTCAACGCTGAGTGCGGGCAGACCGAGGGCACGCCGGTGGTGGGCGAAGGCATCGAGGAAGGCGTTGGCCGCTGCATAGCCCGACTGCCCTGCGGAGCCGAAGAGGCCTGCGACGGATGCGTACAGGACAAAAAAGTCTAGCGGCAGAGTTCGCGTGAGGGCGTCGAGATGGAGGGCTCCTCGGATCTTGGGCGCCATCACAGTTTGCAGGCGGTCCGCGCTTTGCTGGGCGAGGAGGCCGTCATCGAGGATGCCCGCGAGGTGGAAGACCCCCGCGAGTGGCTCGCCCGCATTGCGGATGGTCTCGAGCACGCTCTCGAGGTCCGTCTGCGATGTGATGTCTCCGCGGGCGACCGTGATGTGCGTGCCGGACGTTGCGAGTGCGTCGAGTGTCTCGCGCTGTTGTGCTTCGTTCACCCCCGAGCGACCCATAAGGACGACTCGGCCGGCACCGCGTTGTGCGAGCCAACAGGCGACATTCAGGCCGAGGCCGCCGAGGCCGCCGACGACGAGGTAGCTCCGATCGCGGCGGATCGTCACCCTCTTCGGTGCTCGGACCAGGGTCGTTGGACTGCCCGCTTGAAGCACGAGCTTTCCCTTGTGCTTTGCCTGCGCCATCTTGTGGAAGGCATCCGACGCCTGTTCGATCGGGAAGAGTTCGATGAGCGGCGGCTGGAGTATCCCTGCGGTGAAGGCGTCCATGACCTCCAGGAAGAGGGCCGCGAGGCGCCGGGGCCGGCGCTCGGCATAGCCCGCGAGGTCAACTGCACTGAGCGTGATGCTCTTCTTGAAGGGGGCGAGTCCGACTGCCCGATCAGAGTAGATATCGGTCTTCCCGATCTCGATAAATCGGCCGTCGTAGGCGAGGCAGGCGAGGTTCGCCTCGATCGCCGCGCCGGAGAGGGAGTTGAGGATCACATCGACCCCTTCGCCGTCGGTGATCTGGAGGATTTGGTCCGCGAAGTCGATGCTCCGCGAATCCATCGTGTGGCGAATCCCTTGTGCACGGAGCCATGCACGCTTCTCTTCGGTACCCGCGGTGGCAAAGATTTCGGCGCCGAGGTGGCGGGCGATCTGGATCGCGGCGAGGCCGGTGCCGCCGGTGGCCGAGTGGATCAGAACACGCTCCCCAGGGCGGACGCCCGCGAGGTGGACCAGTCCGTACCAGGCTGTCATAAAGACGGCGGGCACAGCTGCTGCCTCCTCGGCGCTCAATGTCGCGGGGCGGGGCGTGACCGCGTGGGCTTTGGCGATGACGTGGCTGGCGAAGCTGTGGGGAGCCATCGCGACGACCGCCTGGCCGAGGTGGAGGCCTTCCACCCCGGCTCCCAAGGCGCTGATCGTTCCAGCGCATTCTCCTCCGAGAGCGACAGGTCCGTCGCCGAGGCCCGGATAGATGCCCATGGCCTTCATTACATCGATGAAGTTCAGTGCCGCTGCCTGGACCGTGATCTCGACTTCGTGTGGCCCCGGTTGGCGGCGTTCGAAGGTTCGGAGAACGAGCTGGTCGAGCATTCCGGGGACGTCGATCTCGAGCCGGTACGAGCGGTCTGCAGCGGGCTCGATAGGCTCGTCCACCTCTGTGCTTGAACGGACGATCCGCGACGCCTCACGCCGCCCCGAGCGCCAGCGAAGCTCGCTCTCAGCGTCTTCGGCGGTGAGCTCTTTAAAGAGGATCTGAGCGTCACTGATGAGATCTGTCGAGTCCGGATCGAGGTCGACGCAGACGCAACAGAGTTCCGGGTGCTCCGCTTGCACGGTACGGGCGAGGCCAAGGAGGGGAGCCTGCTCGAAGGCGATGTCGGCCCCTGGGCTCGGCTGTGCACCACGGGTCACCAGGAGGAGGCGCGGTGCATCTCCCTTGAATTCGGCGAGTGTTTGCGCTGTGCCGAGGAGGCCGTCGATCCCTGCGCTGGTTGTGTGCCACACGTTCGCAGGATCGCGGGACTCCGGCGTCGCGGGCTCTGTGAGCCCCGCGAGATAGACCACTGTCGCCACGGGTGGGTCGGTGGTCTTGAGGAGCGCAGTCAACTGGATCGTCGTAGTTGCGGTGACGATGGATCCTGCAGACTCCAGGGCTGCACGTAGCGCCTCATCGAGGCCGTGTCCGCTGCCGACGAGCACCACCCGGTCACTCCTGCGGTCCGTCTGCGCCGGGATCTGAGAGGGCTCCCAGGTCGGTTTGAGGAACCATCGTTCGTCGAGTCCTCTTGCACGGGAGAGGCTCTGCACCCGGAAATCACGGAGTTCGGCCACTGGGGTGCCGTCCGGTCGGTAGAGCGAGATCTGCACTCGGCGAGAGAGGGAGCCCGCGTTGTCCTCCTCCGAGACTCCGTGCACGTGGCAAAGAACGTTTCGGTTCGGTCGATTAAAGAGCCGTATCGAGCCGACCCCGACGGGGAGCCAGGTGTGTTGTGGGTGTGTGCCCGGGCTGTCACGGAAGGCGCCCGTCATGACGTGGAAGCAAGCGTCGAGGAGTGCGGGGTGGAGGCTGTAGGCACTCTCACCGGCTGCGGCGTCAGGGAGTTGAACCCGGCCAAAGGCTTCGTTTGGGGCTCTCCATGACTCGAGCAGACCGCGGAAGGCAGGGCCGTACATGAGTCCGGTTCGCGCCATCGTCGCGTAGGTTTCTTCGTGCGGGATGTGCTCTGTGAGGCGCGCGCGGAGTTTGTCTGGGTCGATGGGAGACGGTTTCTCAACATCGTCTTCGGTGAGTTCGCCGTGGGCGTGGGTGACCCAGTCGTCCGCGGCCCCACCAGCGGGGCGACTCGCGATGAGGAAGCGCAGGCGACCGGGGATGTCCTCTGTTGTGATCACCTGCAGGTCGACGGCGCCCGCCACCAGGCTGAGTGCCTCGACGAAGGCGACGTTGAGCACCCGCGGAGTTCGTCCGAAGACCTCCAAACCTGCGGCTAGGGCCATCTCGAGGTAGGCCGCGCCGGGGAAGATGACCTGACCCTGCACTTGGTGATCGGCGACCCAGGGGATGCGCTCGAGATCCAGCGGGGTCTCCCAGATCCGGAGTGTCGCTCGATTTGCGGGTACCCGAGATTCGCCGAGCAGGGGGTGCCCAACGCTATGACGGCGCCTCATTCGCGGCGCGTCGAGCCAGTAGCGCTCCCGTTGCCAGGCGTAGGTGGGCAGCGGCAGACGGCGTCCCCGGCCCTCAAAGAACGCGCTCCAGTTGACCTTGGCGCCTCGGCAAAAAAGGCTGCTGAGAGCCGCGAGGACCCCCTGAACTTCGCTCTCTCTGGGGTGGACGGAGGCTTGGAGCGTGAGCTTCGCGTCGGGGAGGACCTCGGCGACGTGTCCCAGCAGGGTTGCCCTGGGGCCGATTTCGAGGAAGTTCCGCGCGCCCGCCCCGTGGAGGGCTTGCGCCGCGTCGGCGAAGCGAACAGCTTCGCGGACGTGCCGGACCCAATAATCTGCGGTGGCGAGCGCATCGTCGCAGAGGCAGCCGAGGAGACTGCTGACGATCGGCAGGCGCGGTGATTTGTAGGTGATGGACGCGGCGACGCGACGAAATTCTTCGAGCATCGGTGTCATTAGTGGCGAGTGAAAGGCGTGCGAGACGCGGAGAAGTTTGGTCGATACCCCGCGCTCTTTAAAGGTCTCAACGATCTGCGAAAGGGGCTCGAGTGAGCCGCTGAGAACGACCTGGGCGGGACCGTTGATGGCGGCAAGGGAGAGCTTGGACGCATATGGAGCGAGGGCGGTGAGGAGCTCCGCTTCGGTCGTGGCGATCGCCGCCATGCCTCCGCCCGCGGGCAGGGCTTGCATCAGGCGGCCGCGGGCTGCGACGAGGCGGGCCGCATCCTCGACCGAGAACACTTCGGCGATACACGCCGCTGTGATCTCGCCGATGCTGTGCCCGGCGAGGAGGTCGGGCTCTAGACCCCACGTGCGCCATAGGGTTGCGAGGGCGAACTCGAAGACGAAGAGGGCCGGCTGGGTGTAATCGGTTCGGTCTAAGAGCGACGCCTCCAGGCTCCCAGGTTCGGACCACATGATCTCTTTGAGGGGACGCTCGAGTTTGTCGTCGAAGAGCTTGGCTGCCTGATCAAAGGCCTCGGCGAAGACCGGCCACGCGGTGTGGAGCGCATGGCCCATGCCCGGCATCTGCGAGCCCTGACCTGTGAAGAGGAAGGCTCGCCCGCCGGGCACAGTTTCGGCACGACCGCTGACGGTGCCAGGGACCTCGCGTCCCTCAGAGGCCGCGTCCAGTGATTGTTTGAGTGCCTCGAGGGATTCGGCGACGATCGCTAGCCGATGCTCCATGACCGCGCGGGTCGCGAGGCTGAACGCGAGGTCGCCAAGGGCTGGTTGGGGTGCGCGTTCGAGGTGCTCGCGGAGACGGGCCGCCTGCAGGCGGAGCGCCTTGGGGCCCTTGGCCGAGAGAACAAAGGCATGTGCTGGGCGCTCTGGCGCGGGGGGTCGCTCGGGAGTGGCTGGCGCATCGGCGAGCACAACGTGGGCATTGGTCCCGCTAAAGCCAAAGGAGCTGACCCCAGCGTAGCGGGTACCTCCCTGTGTTTCGCGAAAGGGCTGGGTTTCAGAGGCCACGCGGATCGGGAGCGTGTTCCAGTCGATATGGGTATTGAGCGACTCGCAGTGCAAGCTGCTCGGGATGGTCTGGCGCTGGAGACAGAGCGCCGCCTTGATCAGCCCTGCGATTCCCGCGGCGCCTTCGGCATGACCAAAATTGGATTTGACGGAGCCGATCACCAGGGGCGCGTCAGCGGGGCGACCCTCGCCGAGCGCGGCGGCGATGGCTTGGACCTCGATGGGATCGCCGAGGGGAGTTCCTGTGCCGTGGGCCTCAAGGTAGCCGACGTTTTCTGGGGCGACCTGGGCTTGCGCGAGAGCGCGGCGGATCACCAGCTCTTGGGAGGGGCCGTGGGGGGCGGTCAATCCACTGCTTCGTCCGTCTTGATTGACCGCGGATCCGCGGATGACTGCGACGATTCGGTCGCCGTCGCGACGGGCGTCGGCGAAGCGTTTGAGGACCACGATCCCGCAGCCTTCACTGCGCACATAGCCGTCAGCGTCGTCCGAAAAGGCGCGGCATCGGCCGGTCGGTGACATTGCCCGCAGGCGGCTGAAGTAGACAGTGACAGCTGGCGCGAGGAGGACATTGACCCCTCCGGCGAGCGCCAGGGAGCACTCCCCCGCGCGGAGCGCCTGACAGGCGAGGTGGACGGCGACGAGCGACGAGGAGCAGGCCGTGTCGATGGGGACGTTGGGACCTTTGAGGCCGAGCCAATAGGAGAGTCGTCCGACGCTCGCGCTGTGCGAACTCCCGAGTAGAGAGTAGGCATCGATAGCGTCGATGTCCGAGGTCGCCATTGCCTGGTATTCGTTGCCGCAGATCCCGACGTAGACCCCGGTGTCGCTTCCCATGAGTCGTTCGGGGGTCTGGCCGGCACGCTCGAGCGCATCCCAGGTCGTTTCGAGGAGGAGGCGCTGCTGGGGGTCGATGCTCGGGGCTTCGCGCGGCGAGATCCCAAAAAATTCGGGCTCAAAGCGATCGACGTCGTTGAGGAAGCCGCCCCATCGGGTTGTCATCTTGCCTGGCGCGTTTGGATCGGGATCGTAGAACGCGTCGATCGGCCAGCGGTCCTCGGGGACTTCGCGGATCGCGTCGACATTCTCCTCGAGGAGCTGCCAGAAGCTCTCTGGATCGATAATTCCTCCCGGGAAGCGGCAACCGATGCCGACGATCGCGATCGCGTCGAGGCCGTCGAGG
>CAYYUP010000016.1:10899-57289 GCA_964474905.1 uncultured Nannocystis sp.
TCGAAGGCCAGAGTCGCGGGCAGGGAGGCGCCGATCTGTCGAGCGAGTGCGTTGCGGAGCTCGACAGCCATCAACGAGTCCATCCCGAGCTCCATCAGCGGTTTGTCGATCGGGACAGCCTGCGCGTGGGTCATTCCGAGGACGTTGGCGACCTCGTTTTGGACGCCAGCGAGGAGGGCTTTGTTCCTCTGCTCGGGCAGGAGGCCTGCGAGGTGTTCGGCCCACAGGGGGGATGCGGAGGTCTCTTGGCCGGCTGGACTCGCGAGCAAATTGTGCCACACCGGCGGCGCGCCCTGGCTGTGCGAGGCCCGCTCAGGATCGAGGTCGACAAGTGCGAGGTTGTGGAGGTTGTGGGCGAGAGCTTCCTCGAGCAAGGCGAGTGCCTCGATCGGGTCGAGTGTGCCGAGGCCGAGGCGTCCGAGGCGCTCGCGCAGGGGTTGGCCGAGTTCGGCGGCCATTCCCTCTGTTGCCCAGGGGCCCCAGGCGAGGCTCTGCGCTGGCAGCCCGCGGCTGCGGCGATGGGCTGCGAGGGCGTCGAGGAAGGTGTTGGCCGCGGCGTAGTTGCCTTGTCCAGCCGAGCCCAGGAGTCCAGCCGTGGAAGAGAAAAGGAGGAAGAAGTCGAGTTTGCAGTCCGCGGTCAGCTCGTGGAGGTTCCAGGCGCCGGTCACCTTTGCTTTAAAGACCCGGGCGAAGCGATCGGCATTTTGCTCCTCGAGGAGCCCATCGTCGAGGGTGCCTGCGGCGTGCATGATGCCGCGGAGCGGGCGCTCCTCGGGGAGTGAGTCGAGGAGTTCGCGGAGTGCCTGTCGGTCGGCGACGTCGACGGTGGCGACGTCGACGGTGGTGCCGAGGGCTCTCAGGTTTTGGACGAAGGCAGTGGCGCCCGGGTCCTGTGCGCCGCTGCGTCCCACTAGGATGAGCCCCGCGCCCCGCTCTGCCATCCACGTAGCGACATGGCGTCCGAGCGCTCCGAGGCCTCCGGTGATCAGTACGGTCCCGCGGGCGAGCGGTGGTGGTGTATTCCCATCTGGGCCGGCGCTGTGCAGGTGTGCGACGAGGCGTGCGACGAGGCGTCGGTCGTTTCGCAGGGCGATCTGTGGTTCGGCGTTGTGGGTTGCGACCTCGTGGAGGAGCGCCTCTAGGGATGCCTCGCGACCGAGGTCGATCATCGTCAGGCCGAGCTGGGGGCGCTCCAACATTGCGGTGCGACCGAGGCCCCAGAGGACTGCAGCCGCGGGCTCGGTCGCGTCCTGGGCGTCGGTGTGCACGGCCATCGTCGTGATCCAGACAGTGCGCTTTGGCGGGTGGGGGTGTGCTCGCAGGGTGCTGAGGAGTGCCAGTGCTTCTGTTGCTAGGCGAAGGCTGGTCTGGGGGACAGATTCGCCTTCGCGGGGCTCCCAGACGCAGAGCAATCCGGCCGGCGGGGGCTCGCTGTCCAGGGCCGAGCCGAGGTTGGCCACTGCGGTTCGGCTGCTCCCCGGGAGCGCCGCCGCCAGCGTGTCTGCGCGATCGGAGCCTGGATCGCCGACGACAATCCAGTGCTCCGACGATGGCATGTGAGCCTCGCTCGGGCCGGGATTGGGCTCCTCAAGCCAGCTGAGTTGATACAGGTGCTCTGCCGGCGTGCGCCTCTCGCGGAAGAAGGCCGCTCGCGGTGCCCTTCGACTGACAAAACTCTCGACCTCGGCGATCACCTGGCCGCGCTCATTCCACAGCACCATGTCACTCGTTGAGACGTCTGCGGTCTCATGTACGGGGTGGGCCAGGACGCCGCAGCGCACCGGTCCGTCGGCGGCTTGCCACCATCGCAGGCGATCGATCGCGAAGGGTAGGCGAGGGACGGCGTCCTCCGTCTCGCGGGTGCTCGCACAGAAGGTCGTTGCGCCGAAACTGTTGTCGAGCAGGCAGGGGTGGAGAGGCGCGTCAGAGTTGCTCGATGGGGCGAGATAGGCGAGAGCACGGGTGTCGCTGAGGAGTGCTCGCTCGATTTTTTGCCAGGTCGGACCCCAGTCGATGTTGTGCGCGCGGAGGTTGCTGAGAAAGGCGTCGACCGAGGTCTCCCGAAGGGCCTTTGCACGGAACTCGTCAAGCGTCGCGAGCGATCCGGGGGGCGCATCTGTCGGTTGGATCAGGCCTCGGACGTGGGAGGTCCATTGTCCAGGGGCGGATCCCTGGGAGGCGAGTTCGAATTGACTGTCCGGACCTCCGCGAGGATCGTCGCGGAGGAGGATGTGCAGATCGATCTCTTCGTCGTCCCCGAGAGGGAGCGCGCGGAGGAATTCGATGTCGTGGAGATCGAGTCCCCGTCCCGGCCAGCGTTCGGCGGCGACGGCGAGGAGGGTTGTGAGGTGGAAGGCGCCCGGGACGACGATACGGCCGAAGATGCGGTGATCCGAGAGGTAGGGCTGAAGGCTGGCGCCGATCCTGGTGACGTGGTGGACGACGGAGTCGGGAGTTGGGACGCGGAGCCCAGAGAGCGGCCAAGTGCCTTGTTTTCCGGTGGGGGCGGTGGTCGTGCGATCGACTTCGACCCAAAAGGGCGTTCGCTGCCAGGCGTACGTCGGTAGGGGGACGCGTGTGGCCTCGGGGGAGAGGGCCCGCCAGTCCACGGGGCGACCCTGACACCAGAGGCTGCCGAGCGCGGAGATGGCGCTTGTGGCCTCGTCGCGGCCGCGGCGGAGAGAGGCGTGCAGCGAGGGCTGGGTGTTGGCGAGGCACGTCGCGGCCAAGCCGAGCAGGGTCGCGGTTGGGCCGAGTTCGAGGAATGTGTCTGCGCCCGCGTCGTGGAGGGTTGTGAGTGCGTCGGCGAAGCGAACCGTGTGGCGGACGTGGCGGATCCAATAGTCGACCGATGCCATCGCTCCGGTGTCGACGCGGCCATCAAGGGCGCCGATCAGCGGGATCGAGGGCGGGGTGAAGCGGATTGTTTCGACGACCCGCCGGAAGTCGGCGAGCATCGGGTCCATCGTCGGCGAGTGGAAGGCGTGCGAGACCCGCAGAGCTTTGGTGCGGATGCCGAGGGCGGCAAAGTGCTCTGCAACCTCCTGGGCGGCGTCGGTTGCTCCAGAGATGATGACCTGGGCAGGTCCGTTGACCGCAGCGACGGCCAGTTGATCCCGGTGGTCTTGAAGCGCGGAGAGCACTTGCTGCTCCGGTGCGGCGATGGAGATCATCGCTCCACCGGTCGGCAGCGCCTGCATCAGCCGGCCGCGGGCGGCGACCATCCGTGCCGCGTCGTCGAGGGAGAAGAGTCCCGCGGCGCAGGCGGCCGCGATTTCGCCGATGCTGTGCCCTGCCATCAGGTCCGGGGTGATGCCCCAGGATTGCCATAATGCGAAGAGGGCGTACTCCAGGGCGAAGAGCGCGGGTTGGGTGTAATCTGTCCGATGGAGCAGGTCGGTGTCTGCGCTCCCTGGGGCGGCCCACATGATCTCGCGAAGAGGCCGCGCGAGTTCGGCGTCGAAGCGTGAAGCGGCCCGATCAAAGGCTTCGGCGAAGGCGGGCCAGCGGTTGTGCAGGCCTTGTCCCATGCCCGCGAGCTGAGAGCCCTGGCCCGTAAAAAGAAAGGCGAGTTTGCCCCGGGAAGTGCGTGCCTGGTCGCGACATGCGCCGGGCGGTGTCTTTCCCTTGGCGGTCTCGGCGAGTGCAGCGAGGAGCTCTTCGGGCGAACTGGCGGGGATCGCCAGACGGACTTCCATCGCCGTACGAGTCGCCGTGAGGCTGTTGGCGAGCCCGTCGAAGGAGAGTTTGGGGTGGGCACAGAGGTGCTCGTGCAGTCGCTGTGCCTGCCCGATGAGCGCAGGCTCTGTCTTGGCGGAGAGCACGAAGAGCGTTGGTTGCAGGTCGTGGCTCGGGGCTGCGTCGCGGTGGGGAGCCTCCTCGAGGATCATGTGCGCGTTGGTACCGCTGAGACCGAACGAGCTGACCCCGGCGAAGCGAGGTTGCTTGCAGGGCCACGGGCGCGGCGTGCTGGCGAGGGCGAGGGCGGTGCCCTCCAACCGGATTCGCGGGTTGAGGGTGCGAAAATTGAGGTTGCGAGGGATTCTCTTGTGGGCGAGGACGAGTGCCGATTTGATCAAACCGGCGATTCCAGCGGCGGCCTCGAGGTGACCGATATTGGTCTTCAGGGCTCCGAGTACACAGGGGGTGTCGGCGGGCCTCGCAGCGCCAATTACGGCCCGGAGTGCTTCGATTTCGATCGGATCGCCGAGGGACGTGCCGGTGCCATGGGTCTCGACAAAGCCGATCGCCTTGGCGTCGACTCCAGCGTGGTGCAGGGCCGCGCGCAGGAGCGCCTCTTGGGCGAGGACATTCGGAGCTGTGAGCCCCGTCGAGCGCCCATCTTGGTTGACCGCAGAGCCGCGGATCACTGCCCAAATGCGATCACCGTCGCGGGTGGCATCGGCGAGTCGCCTAAGGACGATGACGCCGCAACCCTCGCCGCGGACGAAGCCGTTGGCCCCGGCATCAAAGGCTCGGCAGCGTCCGTCCGGTGAGAGCGCCTGGGTCTGCGCGAGCGCCTCCATGGTCGCCGGCGAGAGGAGGAGGTTGACGCCTCCGGCGAAGGCCAGGTCGCTCTCCTGTTCGCGGAGGCTGCGGCAAGCCAAGTGCGTGGCGACGAGGGACGACGAGCAGGCGGTATCGACAGTCAAGCACGGGCCCTGGAGCCCGAGCGTGTAGGCGATGCGCCCCGCCGCGACGCTGAGCATGTTGCCCGTGACGCTGTAGGCGTCGCGCTCGGTCGCTGGTTCGAGGGCGATCGTATCGGCGTAGTCGGTGGTGCATGCGCCGATGAAGACTCCGGTCCGGCTCTTGTCGAGCGAGGGCGCGGGCAGTCCCGCGTCCTCGAGTGCCTCCCAGACGACCTCGAGGAGGAGGCGTTGTTGGGGATCCATCTTCGTCGCTTCACGCGGGGAGATCCCGAAGAACTGCGGGTCGAAGCCGTCGATCGCCTCGGTGAGGAGGCCGGCCCAGCCAGGGCTCCCCCCCGAGGTCGGAGCTCCGACCCGGGCCCAACGCTCCGCGAGCGAGCTGATCGCATCGCGGCCTTCGTCAAGCAGGCGCCACAGCGATTCGGGGCTGTCTGCGCCGCCGGGGAAGCGGCAGCCGATCCCGACGATCGCGATCGGCTCCGCGAGTGTCGCCTTCTCCGCCTCGAAGTCAGCGATTTGTTCTTTGAGTCGGCGGATGACGATGGCCGCCCGCTTGAGGGCCTGATCACGCTGTGTCGGTTTTTTGGGATCGTTCATTCGAGTGCCTCGAACTCCTCCTCGATGAGGCGAGTGAGCTCGTCTTCGGACATGTCTTCGATGTCTTCGATGTTTTCGGTGTCTTCGGTGTCGTCGAGCGGTCCCTCGACCGCCTCGGCCGGCTTTGACTCGGGGGTCATCTCGGTGCAGAGATGGGCTGCGAGCGCAGAGACTGTCGGGTAGGTCCACAGCAGGGTCGTGGGCACCTTGACCCCGAGGGTCTGCTCGATCCGGTTGCGCAGCTCGAGGCCCATGAGGGAGTCGAGCCCAAGGCTGGTCAGGGGCGCGTGTACGTCGAGGTCTTTTTCTGGCACCCGGAGGACTTGGCAGGCCTGGGTCTGGAGGATCGTCTCGATCAACCTGGCGCGTTCCTTGGGCGGGGCGTCGGCGAGGCGCTCTGCGACTTCGCGGTCGCCCTTGGGCGCGGACGCCCTGTCCCCTTGCGCGCTCAGCAGTCGCGAGAGGACGGGGGAGCCGGCCGCCGCGGGGTAGAACTCGATCCACTGCCGGACATCGAGGGGGATGACGCCGATCTGGGGGGTCTCCGCCGCTTCGAGCAGCTGTTCGAGCACCTCCATGCCTTCGTCGGGGAGCAAACTCCGCATTCCGCGGGCGGCTAGGCGAGCGCCGCGTTGCGCCTCTGCGGCGGCAAGACCTACTTCGGCGAAGGCCCCCCAATCGATGCTCAGCGCCGGCCGACCATGGGCGACGCGGTGGTGGGCGAAGGCGTCGAGGAAGGTATTGGCTGCCGCATAATTTGATTGTCCCGGTGAGCCAAGGAGGCCCGCACCTGCGGAGTACAGGACGAAGAAGTCGAGGGGCGCGCGCGCCGTGATCGCGTCGAGATGGAGTGCGCCGAGAATCTTGGGGGCCATGACGGTCCGGAGGCGTTCTGGGCGTTGCTGGGGGAGCATGCCGTCGTCGAGAAGACCGGCCGCGTGCACCACTCCGCGCAGCGGCGGGCGTCCGGAGAGTGCGGCGCTGATGGCGTCCTCGAGAGCTGTCCGGTTGCTGACATCCGCGGCGGCAACAGTGACCTCGCATCCCTTTGCCCGGAGTGCTCGAACGGCCTCTTGCTGGTCCGGGCGACGCGCGCCTGTGCGGCCGACCAGGATCAGATGTCCGGCCCCCTTGTCGGCGAGGAACTCGGCGGTGCGCAGGCCGAGGCCGCCGAGGCCACCGGTGATGAGGTAGCTGCCATCTGTGCGGACCTGGACTCCTGTCGCTGGGACGCGGAGCGTAACGGGCTCTTCTGCGGTCAGCACGAGCTTACCGATGTGGCGCGCTTGGGCCATGTGGTGGAAGGCGTCGGCGGCGCGGTTGAGCGGGAAGGTCTCGATCCGCGGCGGCCGGAGGGCGCCCGCGGCGACTTGGGCGAGGAGCTCCTGGAGCAGGCGGCGGACCCAGGCCGGACGTTCGATCATCATTCCGCGGAGGTCGACAAGCGAGAAGGACAGGTTGCGGAGGAAGGGTCGCAGGCCGAGTTGGTTGTTGGCGTAGTAGTCGCGCTTGCCGAGTTCGACGAAGCGGCCGTAAGCGCGGAGGAGGGAGAAACTCCGCTCGATGAGGACGCCCGAGAGCGAGTTGAGGACGACGTCGACACCCTCACCGTGGGTCCACTCGAGTACGTCGGCGACAAATCGATCTGAGCGGGAGTCGCTCACATGTGTGACTCCCAAGGAGTGGAGGTAGGCGTGTTTTTTTGGGGTGCTTGCGGTCGCGTAGATCTCGGCGCCGCGGTGTTGGGCCCATTGGACGGCAGCGAGACCGACGCCGCCGGTGGCCGCGTGGATCAAGACGCGCTCTCCGGGCTCGAGGCGGGCGACCTTGTCGAGGGCGTACCAAGCGGTCAGGTAGGTGGTCGGCATCGCGGCGGCATCGATGGCCGAGAGGCTGGATGGACGGGGTGCGACGAGATCGGCCGCGGCGATCACATGGGATGCGAACGATCCCCGAGCGAGTGCCAGCACGGGCTGGCCGATGGTGAGTCCCTCGATGCCTTCGCCCAGAGCGACGATGTGGCCAGCGCACTCCGCTCCGAGCAGGGTCGGGGTCCCCGGTGGGCGTGAGACATCGTCGGGCATAACCCCGAGAGCTAAGAGGACGTCGAGGAAATTGAGGCCCGCAGCATCGACTGCAATTTCGACCTCGCCCGGTCCCGGAAGTTGTCGCGTCATCGGTCGCAGCGCGAGGCGCTTGAGGACCCCTGGGGCATCGATCTCGAGACGAAAGGGGCGGCCATTCGAGGGCTCCAGAGACTCGCGTCTACCTTCGCGAAACGATCGGTAGTTGAGGCGGGCGACCCAACGGGAATCTCCTCGGAGCGAGACCTGTTGCTCGACATCGTCGCCGCGCAGCTCGGCGATGAGGGCGTCGATTTCGCCGTCGTCGTCGGTTGGGCAGAGTGGGTCGAGGTCGATGAGGCTGCATCGCAGCTCGGCGTGCTCGAGGGCGATGACTCGAGCGAGTCCAGTGAGCGGAGATTGACCGATGTCGATCGCCGAGTTCTCGATCACCTCGGCGCCGCGGGTCACCAGCCATAGTCGAGGCGTGTCCCGGAAGCCAGCGGAGGCTAGGGATTGGGCCGCAAGAAGGGCGCTGTCGGAGCCGCACTGGAGGGCGGTCTCTACGTTCTCGGGGGTGGGTGAGTTGGAGCCGAGGCTGGCGTCGAGGCTGCCGACGTGGACGACAGCGGTTGGTGGCGCCCCGGCGAAGGCTTTTTGGAGGAGTGTGAGGTGCGCGCCAAGGCTGCGAGCATCGTAGTTAAAGATGTCCTTTGGGTCAGTATCTTGCGGGGCTGCGAGCGCGTGCACGACCTCCTGACCCTCGCGCTTCAGGGCTTCTTTGAGGGCGTTGCCGAGGCCGCCGCCAGCGCCGAGAATAAGCCAGCGACCGGTTGAGATCGCGGGATCGGGCGTCGGTGCTCGCTCCCAGTCGAGGTCGATGAACAGCTCGTTCACTTCGCGTCGATCGACGGAGTCCGCGAGCCGCTTCAGCGCGAGGCCGGTGATGCTAGCGACGGGCTCGCCTGTCGACGTCATGACCCGGAGGTCGGCGCGCTGCAGGTCAGGTGTTTCGTCCTCGTGGAGCGTTGCGTGGCAGAGGAGGTCGCCGCCTAGCTGGGCGTGGAGCTCGATCATGTCGACGCCGACGGGGATCCAGGGCGTGGTCTGGCCTCGCCCTCCGAGGGCGGCGGCCGCGACTTGGAAACAGGCGTCGAGGATGGCGGGGTGCGCGGTGTAGGCGTCGAGAGGACCGGCGGCTTCGCAGGGCAGGATTCGCCCGAGAGCCTCTCCGTTGCCGCGATGGAGTTCGTGAATCCCGCGGAAGGCTGGTCCGTAGGCGAGCCCGAGCGCCGCGAGTTCGGCGTAGACTTCGTCGGCGGAGAGATGGTCCGCGAGCCGCTCCAGGATGCCCGACAAGGCGTCCGCGGTCAGTTGCTCTGGCACCGGGTTAAGGCTGCGTCGGAGGATGCCGCGGGCATGGGTGCGTGAGGGCACCGTGTTGGCAGTGTTGGCAAAACTCGAGATCTGGATGCGAGCGCGCCCTGGCTCCTCCTCGTTGACGACGGTCTGAGCCGTCACGCGAACTCCCTCGGCGAAGCCCAGCGCTTCGATGAAGCTGATCTCGGCGACTTGCCAGCGCGATCCGGCGGCGAGCTCGGCCGCGGCGGTGAGCGCCATCTCCAGGTATGCCGTGCCTGGGAGAAGCGCTGCGCCCTGGACACGATGGTCACCGAGCCAGGGAAGGCGGTCGAGGCCTAGCGTGGTCTCCCAGATCCGCATGCTTGGCTGGGTGGCAGGCACACACGCGGTGCCGAGGAGTGGGTGCCCGCCGCGGTATGCACGGTCGGTTGATGCCGCTCTCTTGGGCCGATCGATCCAGAAACGTTCGCGTTGCCACGGGTAGGTGGGGAGGGCAACGTGTCGGTCGCCCTCCGGGTAGAGGCTGGCCCAGTCGACGGCAGTGCCCCGCGTCCAGAGAGTGCCGAGAGATTCGAGGAGGCACGCCAGCTCTTCGCGTCCACGGCGGAGCGAGCCCACGGCAGTGCCACCGAGTTCTTCGTCGCCGAGGATCTCCTCGATCGAGGGCAGGAGGATCGGATGGGCGCTGATTTCGAGGAAGAGCGTGGACCCAGGCTCGCCGAGCGTGCGTACTGCGTCGCCGAAGCGGACCGGAGCGCGGAGGTTGTCGACCCAATACTCGGGGGTCAGCTCTTCGCCCTTGATCCAGTCCCCGCGGACGGTCGAGCGCATCGGCAGTGCCGCCTGTCGCGGAGCGAGGCCCTCGAGCACAGTCAAGAGATCCTCGCGGAGGGGATCCATCTGCGGGCTGTGCGAGGCGACGTCGACCTTCACGCGCCGGCAAAAGACCCCGGCACTTTCGAGTTCGCCCAGGAGGACTTCGAGGGCGGCAGGTTCGCCGGAAATCACCGTCGATCGTGGGCTGTTGCTCACGGCGACGCTCAGGCGGTCCTCGCGGCCGCGGAGTGCTTGCTCTGCCCCCTCTTGGGAGAGTTCGACGAGTGCCATCGCCCCCTGGCCGCTGACCCGTCGGAGCAGGCGGCTGCGGCGGCAGATGATCGCAGTGGCATCCGCCAGCGACAGGGCCCCGGCGACGAAGGCTGCGGCCACCTCGCCCATGCTGTGGCCAACGACTGCCGCTGGCTCGATCCCCCAGGAGCGCCAAGTCGCGGCGAGGGCGACCTGTATGGCGAAGAGAGTTGGCTGGATGAGATCGATCGCGCCGAGCTTGGAGGACTCTTTGGGGCGTCTAAGCTCTTCGAGAACGGAGAACCCGGACTCTGCGAGGATGGCGGCATCACAGGTCGCCATCGTCGCGCGGAACGTGGGCTCGTCACGGAGGAGTGACTGTCCCATGCCGATCCACTGCGAGCCCTGTCCGGGAAAGACAAAGATGATGCGGGGCGTACTGGAGCTCGATCGTTGTCGCGAGGCGCCGATCGGGGTCTGGCCGCTACCGGCGAGCGTGAGCGCCTCGATGGCCGCTTCGGGCTGGCTCGCAGCGATCGCCAAGCGGTGTTGCAGCGCCGCACGAGCGGTCGCGAGGGAGCAGGCGAGGTCGCCGAGTGCGAGTTTTGGGTGGGCCTGCAGATGTGCGGCGAGGCGACCTGCCTGGGCGTTGAGAGCGGCCTCGGTTCGCGCTGAGAGGACAAGGAGTTCGGTCGAGCGCGTCGGTGTGTTTGCCCGCGAGGGAGGGGCAGGGGGCTCTTCGAGTACGAGGTGAGCGTTGGTGCCGCTGAGTCCAAAGCTGCTCACCGCGGCGCGGCGCGGTCGCTCGGCTCGTCGCGGCCAGGGGAGCGACTCGCGAGGAACGACGACGGGCAGGTCGTCCCAGTCGAGGAGGGGGTTGAGTTCGCCAAGGCTTGGCTGCCCTGGAATCGCCCCGTGTTCGAACATCAGTACGAGCTTGATGAGCCCTGCGATCCCGGAGGCGGGCTCGAGGTGGCCGAGGTTTGCCTTGGCGGCGCCGATGACCAGGGGCTGCGCTTCGAGCCGATCTTGACCGTAGACGGCGGCGAGCGCCTGGACCTCGATCGGGTCGCCCAGGGAGGTGCCGGTTCCGTGGCACTCGACAAAGTCGACACTGTCCGGGGCGACGTTGGCTTCGGCGAGCGCGGCTGCCACGAGCGCCTGTTGGGCGGGGCCGTTGGGCACGGTCAGACCGCTGCTGGGGCCGTCGTGGTTGACTGCGCTCCCGCGGATCAGACCGAGGATCCGATCTCCGGCATGCTCCGCATCCGAGAGTCGCTTGAGGATGACAACTCCGCAGCCCTCGGCCCTCCCGTAGCCATCCGCGTCGGCTCCAAAGGTCTTGCACCGGCCGTCTGTCGCCAGCGCTCGGATCTTGGACATGGCGACGAACGACCGCGGTGAGACGAGGACGTTGACTCCGCCGGCGATTGCCCGCTCGGATTCGCCGCTGCGGAGGCTTTTGCATGCGAGGTGCAGGGCGACGAGGGAGGAAGAGCAGGCCGTGTCGACCGCGAGGCTCGGTCCCTGGAGGCCAAGAAAGAAGGAGACTCGACCCGATGTAAAGCTCACCGGCGAGCCGGTTGCCCCGTACTGAGCGATCCCCGGATCAGCGAGTTCTTCGAGGCGTTCGGCGTACTCGTTGGGCCCGACGCCGACGAAGACGCCGGTGGCGCTCCCGCGGAGAGCGCTTGGATCTTCGCCCGCATTCTCGAGGGCCTCCCACATCACCTCGAGCATCAGGCGCTGTTGCGGGTCGAGGGTTGCAGCTTCGCGGTGGGAGATGCGGAAGAAGGTCGGCTCGAAGTCCTCGATACCGGAGATAAACCCCCCGACCTTGACGTAGCTTCGCCCGGGCGCCTGCGGATCGGGGTCGAAGTAGTCTTCGGACTGCCATCGGCTCTCGGGCACCTCGCTGACGGCGATTTCACCGCGTTGGAGGAGATTCCAGTAAGACTCGGGGTCGTCGGCGTGCGGGAAGCGGCAGGCGATCCCGATGATCGCGATTGGCTCATCTTCGCGGTGGCTGGCGGTGGGTGTTGGGGTGTCGGCCTTCTCGAGCTGGAGGATGTCGGTGAGGAGATGTTCGGTCAGCCGAAGGACTGTTGGATGGTCAAAGGCGACGGTGCTCGACAGCCTGACACCGAGCGCCCGCTGCAGTCGCAGTCGCAGTGTTCCTGCCATTAGGGAGTCGAGGCCCTGCTCGGCGAAGCCTGCGTCATCGTCGACGGCACTTCGGTCGTCGAAGCCGAGCACCTCTGCGATGGCTTCGCCGACCTCTTCGCGGAGTTGCGCTCGGAGCTCCTGTGACGAGAGTCCTCGCCAACGTGCGGTCGCGTCTGTGTCGTCAACCGACTCGGCGGGCATCTGTTCGGCCGGGGCGAGTTCCGAGAGGAACAGACGTCGTGCACGGGAGGCGTAGACCGGTACAAAGCGCCGCCAATTCATGCGGGTCGCCGTGCGCTGCACGGCGCCTCCGCGGAGGAGCTGGTCGAGCACCGCGAGCGCGTGCTTGGAGGGCATGCCGAGGACCCCGATCTCCGCCAGCTCGGCGAGGTTTTCGGGGGTTGCCATGCCGCTTTCACGCCACATGCCCCAGGCGACGCTCAGCGCTGGCAGACCGCAGGCGTGGCGGTGGTGTGCGAGTCCGTCGAGGAACGCGTTGGCGGCCGCATAGGCCCCTTGATGGGCGCCTCCCCAGACTCCGGCTCCGGAGGCGAAGGAGACGAAAAAATCGATCGAGAGGGTTTTTGTGAGCTGATGGAGCGCCCAGCCCCCCGCGACCTTGGGTGCGAGGGTTCGTGCCAGGAGGGCTTCGTCCGTCTCTGAGAGGGGTGCGTGGGGGCCAAAGCCCGCGGCGTGGAAGATTCCCCGGAGGGGCGGTTTTAGTGCGGAGAGGAGTGGCTCCATGGCCTCCTGTTGGGCGACGTCGACCGCGGCCACGCGGATCTCCGCCCCGCGGGCGCGCAGAGCTTCGATGGCTTCGGCGGCCCCCGGTGTTTCGAGGCCACGGCGACCGGTGAGGAGCAGGTGGCGAGCGCCTTTTTCGACAAGCCAGGTGGCGAGCTGCAGGCCGATCGATCCAAGCCCTCCTGTTATCAAATACGTACCCTCGGCGCAGATCGTGGCGGCGGCCCCAGGCCCGGTGGCGGCGGCCCGGATCAGACGCGGGGCGAGCCGCTGATCGTTGCGGAAGGCGATCTGATCCTCGGAGTTGGGATCGAGGAGTTCGCGTAGGAGTGCGGTGACATCTCCGTCGGTGACGGGGTGTGCGGGATCGAGATCGACGAGGCCGCCCCAGGCCTCCGGGTGCTCGAGCGCGAAGACACGGCCCATGCCCCATTGCGCCGCCTGGATGGGGCACACGTCGGCCTCTTCGCCGATCGAGCAGGCGCCGCGCGTGATGATCCAGAGGGGAGGGGGGTTCTTTGACCCGCCGAGGACACGAGCGAGCACGGGGAGGGGGGCGAGGGCGCGAGAGGTGCTCGTGACCATCTCTGCGGCGCTTGTCGGGCCTTCGGGGCCTTCGGGGCCTTCGGGGCCTTCGGGGGGGGCATGTTGGCGGCCGAGAAGGAGCACCCCTTGCCAGCGCGTTTCGCTGGCGAGGGCGTCTTGAATCGCCTGGTCGTCCGCGTTGCTCGGGAGGATTGTGAGTTCGCAGCCGTGGGCGGAGAGAGCCTCGATGAGCGGAGCGCTGCTCGTATCCACTTCGCGGAGCACCAGCCAGGCGCCGGTGGACTGGTGCGGCACGTCGGCGGTCGGGCGGGTACGATCGAGCCACGCGGTGCGGTAGATCGACTTCTCGGTCGGATCGGTGCGCGCTCGTAGTGCTTGCTCGTCGAGCCAGTAGCGGGAGCGTTGCCACGGGTAGGTCGGTAGATCGACTCGGCTCTGCCTGTGGCCGAAGACCCCTGTCCAGTCCGCCTCACCGCCGTTGCAGATGATCCCGCCAAGGGCCGCCAAGGCACTCTCAGTCTCTCCGCGCTTGCGTTGCAGGGACGGGTAGAGGCTGAGATCTTCGTCGGGCAGGGCTGCGGAGACAAGTCCGACCAGGGTCGCTTGCGGCCCGAGTTCGAGAAAGACTTCGGTACCGGCCAGGCGCAGCGCCTGCACGCCGTCGACGAAGCGCACAGCCGAGCGTACGTGGCGCACCCAGTATTCCGGTGAGCAGAAAGCATGGGTGTCGAACTCACCGCTCACGTTGCTGACCAGGGGGATCGTGGGTGGGCGGTAGGTGACGGTCGTCGCGACCTCGCCAAAGGCCTCGAGCATCGGCTCCATCAGTGGCGAGTGGAAGGCGTGCGAGACCCGCAGCTTTTTGGTTCGTGCGCCGCGCTCGCTGAAGGATGCGACGACACTGTCGACGGACCGCTGGGTACCTGAGATCACGACTTGCCCGGGGCTGTTTACGGCGGCGATCGAGAGTTCGTCGGCGTGCTCACGGATGGCGGCGGTGAGTTCGGGCTCAGGTGCGGCGATCGAGGCCATCGCGCCGCCCTCTGGGAGGCTCTGCATCAACGCGCCGCGGGCTGCGACCAGGCGGGTTGCGTCCTCGAGCGAGAAGACCCCGGCGATGCAGGCGGCGACCAGCTCGCCGATGCTGTGGCCGATAAGGAAATCTGGGCGGATGCCCCAGGAACTCCAGAGCGCGTGGAGGGCGTACTCGAGGGAAAAGAGGGCCGGTTGGGTGAAGTCGGTACGAGCGAGGAGCGCAGCCTTGGAGCTTCCCTCTGCGGCCCACATCACCTCACGGAGGGGGAGGGGGAGGGCAGGATTGAAGAGTTCGAGGCAGCGATCGAAGGCTTCGCGGAAGGCGGGCCAACGGCCGTAGAGGGCGCGCCCGGCTCCGAGACGCTGGGCACCCTGACCCGTGAAAAGGAAGGCGATTTTCGGCGCAGAGGAGCCGATGCGCTTGCGTTCACCACGGCCCGGGGTGTCGCCATGTGCGGCGCGGGCGAGCTTGTCGAGGAGTTCGCCCGGTGACGATGCGGTGAAGGCGAGGCGGTGGCTCATCGCCTCGCGACCGATCGCTAGCGAGCGGGCGAGGTCGTTGAGGGAAAGCTCTGGGCGCGCCTCTAGGTGCGCACGCATGAGTTCGGCTTGGGCGTTGAGGGCCGAGTTGTTCTTCGCCGAGAAGAGGAAGAGTGCCGGGTCATCCGCCGGTGTATCGAACTTAGGTGGCGTGCACTCGTGGGCACGCCCGACAACGCCGGCGTCGTAGAGGGCACGTTGTCCGTCGCGGAGGACCTGGGGTTCGGGCTCGCCGCGGAGCGCCGATGGAACGACGATTGCGCGCCGACCTGCGGCTGCCAGAGAGTCGGCGATGGGGCGGGAGAGGACCCCGTGGGGGCCGAGTTCGACGAAGATCTCAAAGCCGCGGTGTGCGAGCTCGGTGAGTGCGGACTCGAGGAGAACGGGCTCTCTGAGATTGCGCTGCCAGTACACGGCGTCGAGGGGGCAGCTCTCGTCGGCGGCCGGTTTTCCCGTCACCGTCGAGATGAAGGTGATCGCGCCCGGTCGTGCCACCAGCGGCTCGAGATCGCGGGCGAAGGCAGGGAGCAGGGCCTCAACATGCGGAGAGTGGGAGGCGTAGTCCATCCGCGCGCGGCGGTAGAAAACGTCGGAGTCTCGAGCCTTTTTTGCGAGTTGAGCGAGGGCCTGCTCATCGCCTGCGATGAGTGTTAGCTCTGGTGCGCTTACGCCAACGATCGAAAGGTTCGCGCCGGCGGGAGCGATCCATCTTGCCGCGGTCCTGCGGGAGGTGCCGAGTAGAGCTGTTCCGCCGCGGCCTGCGGCTGTCGTCGCGATCCTCGCGCTACTTCTGGCGATCACCCGCGCAGCATCATCGAGGCTGAGGGCCCCGGCGATGTGCGCGGCCGCAACCTCGCCGATGCTCTGGCCGACGACGGCGTCCGGGATGATCCCCCGGGCGCGCCAGGCCTCCGCGAGCGCCACCTGGAGCGCGAAGGTGGCAGGCTGGACAAAGTCGACGCGGTCGAAGAGCGCCTCCTCCCCCGACTCGAGGCGTTCGATCAGGGACCAGCCGACGTAGGGGCGGAGGGCGTGGTCGCAGCGTCGCAAGGCCTCGCGGGCCGCGCGATCCTCAGCGAGGAGTGCCCGACCCATGCCGCGCCATTGGGCGCCGTGTCCGCTGAAGACAAAGGCGACTGGGGGGCGCCGTTCAGGGTCGCGGCCCTCGAGCACGAGGTGGCAGTTGGTCCCGCCGAAACCGAAAGAGCTAATCCCGGCGAGTACTCGACCATCGCGGCTCTTCCAGGGTTCTTTTTGGGTTTGGACTTGGATCTTGAGGGCGTCGAAGTCGATGTGCGGATTGGGGGTCTTGAAGTGGAGGCTTTGGGGGATCGCGCCGCGTTTGATCGCCAGGGCGACCTTGATCAGGCCCGCGATTCCGGCGGCAGCCTCTAAGTGGCCGATGTTGGTCTTTACCGAGCCGACACGGAGCGGACGCGCAGGCTCCCGTCCGGGGCCGAAAACGGCGCCGAGGGCATTGGCCTCGATCGGATCCCCGAGCATTGTTCCGGTGCCATGGGCCTCGACGTATTCGATTTCGTGGGGCGCGACGCCGGCCGCGGCGTATGCATCTCGGAGGACACTCTGTTGAGCGCGCGGGCTCGGGGCGGTGAGGCCATTGCTGAAGCCGTCGTTGTTGACGGCGCTTCCCCTGAGCAGGCAGTAGATCCTGTCGCCGTCTGCGAGTGCGCGGGAGAGCGTCTTGAGGACGACGACACCGCCGCCCTCGCCGCGGACATAACCGTTGGCGCGGGCGTCGAAGGCCATCGAGCGACCGTCGGGAGACAGACCGCCGAATTTTGCCATCACGATCGAGCTCTCTGGCGAGAGCATGAGATTGACGCCGCCGACGAGGCCGAGGCTCGATTCCCCGCGTCGGAGGCTATGGATTGCCAGGTGAGTGGCGACGAGCGACGAGGAGCAAGCTGTGTTGACGACGAGGCTCGGTCCGTTAAGGCCCAGGGTGTACGAGATCCGTGCCGGGACGATGCTCGGGTTCTGGCCGGTCGCCGTGTGCTGGACGATAGACTCTGGAACCCCCGCGGAGAGCTTCGCGTAGTCGTCCCACATTGCCCCGAAGAAGACCCCTGTGCGGCTCTCGCGGAGGCTGTTGGGGGCGATGCCCGCGTCTTCGAGTGCTTCCCAGCACAGCTCTAAGGCGAGTCTTTGCTGGGGATCGAGCTGTTTTGCCTCGCGCGGAGAGATCCCGAAAAAACCAGGATCAAAGCCGGCGACGTCGGCGATGAAGCCGCCCCAACGGGTGTTCATCTTGCCGGGGACTACGGGGTCCGGGTCGTAGTGCTCATCGACATCCCAGCGGTCCGGGGGGACCTCGGTGATCGCGTCGCGCCCCTCTTGTAGGAGGTCCCAGTAGGCGTCGAGGTCTTGCGCGCCCGGCAGGCGGCAGGCCATCCCGACGATCGCGATCGGCTCGTGATCGGCGCTGGCGTGTGTTGTCTGTTCGGTGGTCGCCGCGCCCACCGCTGCCTCTGTGCCGGAGAGGTAGCGCGCGAGGGCATCGGGTGTTGGGTGTTCCCAGATCAGCGTGGGCGAGAGGGGGCGGCTGAGCTCGCGGCTGAGTACTTCGAGGATCGCGGTTGCCCCGATCGAGTCGAGTCCTAGGCGCCTGAAGCGGTGATGGGGGCTGAGGTCGACGAGCTCGCTCTCGGTCCGGGTTGCGAGCAATTCGAGGATCCTCGCGAGAAGCGACCCGTGAGTGTCGCATGTTGCTCCTCGTGTCGCGTCTTTGGGCAGGTCGGGGCTCTCGTCATCGAGCGGCGGTGTCGACTTAGGGCGCATGTCCTTCGATCTTGGGAAGCGGAGTGCTCGCTTTGTCGGCGGCTGGAGGTGGGCCGAGTTCGCCGTGTTTGTAGAGGGGATACATGGCGATGCCGAGGCCCGTGGCGAGACTCAGCATGCTGAGACTGATCGCTTGGACGAAGCCCCAGCCGAGGAAAAAGACACCGCCGAGCGAGACTACGCCGGGGATCATGCCGGCGATGTAACCCCAGCGCATGCTCCACGCCATATCGTCCCCGAGTTCGAAGAGGAAGGGGAGCTGCTCTAGGCTCTCCTGCATCAGGACGATTTGGGCCGAGTCTGTGGCGACGGTCGTTGCGCCCCGGAGTGACACCGAGACGTTCGCCTTCTTGAGAGCGATCGAGTCGTTGATGCCGTCGCCGACAAAGCAGACGACGTGCCCTTCTTCTTGGAGCTGCTCGACGAGGCTGGCCTTGCCCTCGGGCAGGACGTTGGCGAAGTGGCGGTCCATGCCGACGCGCTCGGCGAGTCGGCGAGTTGGCTCTTCGTGGTCGCCGGAGATGATCACCATATTGAGGCCGCGCTTGCGGAGGCAGGCGATAACCTTCTCGGCCTCTGGGCGGATCGTCGGCTGGAGCTCGATCGCACCGGCGAGTCGGTTGTCGATCGCGAGCATGACCATGGAGTGGCCAAATTGGTGACAACGGCTCTCCTCTTCGACCACATCCGGCGGCAGTGTGATGCCCTCGAGGGTCATGAAGCGGCTGCTGCCGAGTTTGATCTGGAGGTCGTTGAGAACGACCGTGATCCCGTAGCCTATCTCGTAACTTGCGTGAGCGATCGTCGGGATCTCGAGGCCTCGTTTGTCGGCTTCAGCGAGGATCGCGAGGGCGATCGGGTGGCTCTGTTGGCGCTCGGCACTGGCTGCCAGGGTGAGGATCTCAGTCTCAGAGAAGCCGTCCTGGGCGATGATCCGCCCGACGTTTGGTTGGGTGAGTGTGAGGGTTCCGGTTTTGTCGAACACAACGGTGTCGACATCCCCGAGAAGGTCGAGAGAGCGGCCGTCTTTGAGGAGGATCGCGTTGTGCGAGGCGATGTTGAGGAGGTTCAACATCGTCACCGGGCCGCTCACGCGCAGGCTGACGCCCATCGACGAGTTGAGCGCCGCTAGGGCTCCTTCGGGGCCGCGGGTGCCGAGAGCGAGGCCGCTGAGCAGGAGGATCGGCAGTGCTGAGTCGTGGGCGATCTTGCTGCCCTTTGACTGGAGGGCGAGCTGGTAACTTGCGGTTTTGTTGAGGACGTCGCCGATCTTCGCCGCGACGGTATCGGCACCGGCGCAGTCGACTCGGACATGAAGTTTGCCGGCGAGGACCACTGTCGAGGCGTAGACCGGATCGCCTGGGGACTTCTCGGTCGGCTGAGCCTCGCCTGTGAGCATGTGTTGGTCGATGGTTGCGTCGCCTGTGAGGACAACTCCGTCGACGGGCATGAAGCCGCCTGCGTGAACGACGACGACGTCCCCAGCGGAGATGTCGGCGAGCGGGCACTCGAACTCATCGTCTTCGACGACGACGGTCACGGTCCTCGGCTGCTGGGCAAAGACGGAGATGAGGCCCTTATGCGAGCGGTCCTCGGTGACCATGAGCAGCTTCTCGCCCATGTAGAACGCCATCGTCGCGAAGAGGGCTGGAATGTAGTATCCGCGGATCCAGATCGCGGTTGTACTGATCGCGCTGACGACGTGGTAGGTCACCCGGCGCTGCTTTTTAACCGACGAGACGGCCATCCCGAACACCGGGAGCGCGATGACGAATGATGCCGGTACGGCGATGAAAAGGAGCGCGGGAGCGAAGGCTCGGCTGAGAGTTAGTACAATGAGCGCGGTCCCGGCCATCGCGATCTGCCGGTTCAGCATCACTTCACGATCGCTGATTTCGACAGTACCGACGTCCTTTAAGTGCTGGTTGCGCGCCTGGCCGAAAAGCGGATCGACGCGGCTAACCATAAACTCTTGGTATCGCTGATCAATGGCGATTGCCCTGGTTCGAATTCGCTCACTAAGAGGAACTCCGCCAGGTGCGAAAACGCGATCGATCGATTGATCGAGTGATGTCGCGACACCCTGTACAGCCGGTGCAACATTGCGGTCGAGCGTCGCTCCCACACGATCCGCAATAGCATCAAGATCACAGGCGATCTCGCGGCCATACTCTTTGAGGTCTGTCCACCAGCTCATGGATATGTGTATGTACCGCGTCGGGTCGTCGCGCCCATGGCGAGGACCTTAGCAAGTACTCGTGGGGGCTGTCTAGACCCGCTGTGTACGGATTATTGGGTTTATGGTTTTACGCCCGCGTAGTCGTGAGTGGCGACGACCTCGTTTGTCTCGGGCTCCTCGGGCTCTTCTTTTGCTCGCGAGGGATCGAAGTTGAGGAACGTGCCGCCGGACTCGAAGTGTCGGATGAATACTTTGCCGAGCGAGTAGGTGGTTGCTGCCGGGAGAACTGGCCCCGTGAGCCCTGCGAGCGAGCGGCCGAGCAAGTTGAGGAGGCCCTGCGAGGTGATCCTCAGACTCGTGCCCGCGAGGGCGCCAATGAAGCTGTTTGCGCGCTGCTCAGAGAACTCGATATCGTAGACGGATGCCAGCTTTTTGAGCATACGTAGCTGGATACCGTAGAGCACGCCAATGTTGAGTGCCGGGTTGGGGACGAGGCTCGCCGCGGCGGTCGCGATCACGTGACTTCGGAGGACGCGGGCCGCATCTTCCGACTGAGTACTGGTGGCTTCTGGAGTTGTCATGGCGCAACCAAGGGGACCGCAGAGGCGGTCGCTATTCGATGAATTGCCAATCGCTGACGTAGTTGCCGATCACGTACTTGGGGTAGCCGGGATCGCTGCGGTAGTTGGCGAGGTCGTAACGGATATGTTGGTCGCCACGGAAGAAGTAGACCTTGCCGCTACCCCAGTACACTGCGGCATCGATGCGGTCGAAGGTGACGCCGACCCAGCGCTTGGCGATCGGTTGGGGGTAGCCCTCGTCAAAGCAGCCTTTGACCTGGTTGAAGCGTGCGTATTGATTGCCGTAGAAGAAGTAGAGGGAGTCGCTGCTGGTGATCAGGCCGGCATCGATGCGGGGAAAGGGCATTCCCGGAAATTCCTCGTGGATCAAACGCGGGTAGCCTTCGTCTGCGGTTTGCGTTTCGAGATCGAGGCGAAGCACGCGATCCTGGCGGAATACGAAGAGCTTGTTTTCGAGAGAATTGCCGTCGGCGTCGTGCAGGGTTCGGCCGCGGAAAGAATCGTCGATACGTTCGAAACCGATTTGATTGAGAGCGGGAAATGCATCGGCTAGTGAGCGTGAGTCCGAGGTTTCCTTTGTCTTACGATTGTAGGTGATAAAGTTTCCGCTGCGGAGAAAGTAGAGGTGTGATTCGAGGTCAAAGACTGCGCGGATCGGGTCGAACGTGACGGCCTCACGGTAGGCCTGCTGAAGTGCGGCGGCTTTCTTTGGGTTGCGAATCAGGGTCCAGATACCGGCAACGTCGAGCTCGATGACCTGCGGGTTGTTCGGGATTGTCTTCAGCCAGCTGTTGTAGGCTTCTTGGTCTAGCGAACTCATCTCGGCGAGGAGGACTTCATCACCGCCTTTACCAATGACCGTGCACTGTGAGCTGCTCAGGAGCTTTTCTTTGCTTTGTTGTTGCTTGACGTTGACCGCGGCCTTGGCTGAACCTAGGCTGGCTTTGAGCCCGGCTTGGATATCGCTCTTGTTGAGCTGGGCCGACTTGAGTACTGTGAATACCAGCATGGACTTTCCTCCTACCCAGGCTCCGCGGACGTAGTGCGAGCCGTGAGTGCGGAAGAAGTCGTCGTAGAGCCGTCGGTCGGCCGAGCTGAACTCTTCGGGGAGATCGGGGTCGAGGATGACTTCGAGGCAGGTGCTAGGGTCGGGGATGTAGGTCATCCAGAGGGGAACAAATGACGAGCGGACCGCGTAGAAGGCCTCTTGCTCTGCGCGGAGGCGGTTGTTTGCGCTCGCTGTGGCGCTTACGCTAAAAGAACCCCCCCCGGCAGCGGCACTGGCATCCATCGCGATGTGGGTCTCAAAGCGCTCCCATGACTCTTCGATCAGCGACTGATTAAGCGCCTCGTTCATCGGCATAGGGGGGCTGTCATTGATCTCATAGCCCTCCGGGAGGAGGTAGCTCTTGCCGGTTTCATTGGAAGCGACGATGCGCTCGGAGTCCCTCGGAAAGAGTAGTTTCGCGAGCTGATAGGGCTGGTATGGGCGGAGCAATATGCCGCGTCCGACGACCTCGAGCCCTGGCATCATTCGCATTGCCGAAGCCTTTTTTGGCGCCGGCTTGGACGTGCCGCTGCGATCGTTTGACTCTGCCGCCACAGACCGATTTTGTACTATTTTGATAGAGAAAAGCAACCCCAAAGAAAGACTAGTTTCGGTGGCGGTTGGCGTTCATGCCCAGGGAAATTGAGTCGGGCCGGACGTGGTCAGACGATCGCGCAGGAGCGGTGGCGGCGGCGTTGGGGGAGAATTTCCCACGGTGTGCAGACCGCGACCAACCCGTGAATCGACAGATACCAGAGCTTGTCGCGAAGGCGCATGCCACCAGGCAAATCTAGGCTGCGGGCCGCGAGCTCGGGCGTGGAGTCGGGGTCCGCGAGGCGGTATTGGGCTACGAGCATCGGTCCGGTGACGATCTGCCAGCACAGGCGCGGTCGCGAGAGGAGGTCGCGAAGGCGTGGACGACAGCCGATGCGATCGGCAAGCGCGTCCATGTACGGGATCCAATCGACGAGCGTCACCAGACGTTTGTCGTCGAAGCTCGCAACGCGGGCACGTTTGCGCTCGACGATCGCACGTCCCATCTCAGGCGCGGAGGGGAGCTGCCGCTCGCCACTGGTGATGAGTGCTGCGTAGCGCGCCTGAAGTTCGGATACCGGTGGCAGGGCGCCGAGTGAAGGTCGGGCGAAGCCGACGAAGACCAGGCGTTCGCGATGCTCCTTGTGGTACATGAGGTGCCATAGGTGCGAAGGACAGCCGGCTGCATCGTCGGGCAAAAAATCGAAGCTCTTGGCCTT
The DNA here is from genome assembly GCA_964474905.1 of uncultured Nannocystis sp. Lineage (GTDB taxonomy): Bacteria > Myxococcota_A > Polyangia > Nannocystales > Nannocystaceae > JADJRG01. The sequence goes on from CAYYUP010000016.1 coordinate 33,533, forward strand.
GAAGCCCGTTGCGAAGAGAACTACGTCGGCCTTGACCTCCTCGTCCCCGGCTTCCCCTTCGAGGAGGACGCCGTTCGGGGTGAAGCCACGGAAGCTACCGCCCAGCCGGCAGCGATTGCTTTCGAGCGCGCGGATGAAGTTGTCTGACTTTGTAGCGAATTGACGGAAGGGGGCGGGCGTGTGCGGCCGGCGGAGGAGTGCGGTGCGGAGGCGGTCGCTCGGGCGGGCTGCTCCCCAGCGGGTGTACGCGCCATCACAGACCGTTACTGCGAGATCGTGCGCCCACTTTGGCAGCGCGTAGCGGAGGCGATTGCTGTCGTAGTCGTTGGGGTAGTCCGTGAGCGGGTTGATACGCGGGATGACATAGGCTCCGCGACGGATCGAGAGCGTGCACTCGGAGGCGACGGCGGCAAGCTCTGCGACCACATCTGCGCTCGTCTCACCCAGGCCGACGACGACGATCCGTTTTCCCGTGAAGGCGTCTGCGTTTCGATAGTCTTTAGAGTGCAGGACCGTCCCCGAAAAGCCATTGCGGTCGGCTTTTGGCAGGTTTGGTTGTTGGTTGGTGCCCGTACAGATGACCAGCGTGTCGAAGGGGCCTTCGAGGCGCTCCCCATCCTCTGTACGGATGCGGAGGGTCCAACCTGCACCCTCTTCGTAGTTTGTCGTGAGAACTCGGTTGCGGAGTCGAATTCGATCCCGAAGTGCGAAATTCTCCGTATAGCGTTCGAGGTAGTCTACGTATTCTCGTTTGGACCAATGCTGATGGTCTCCCCGCTCGGGTGGAAAGTCGGAGAACGCTGTTACTGCTGGTGACGAGGTGAGTCGGGTACCGTCGTAGCATTGGGCGAAGACTCCGCCAACGCTGTTCCCTGCCTCAAAACAGAGAGCGTCGTGCCCCGATGCCGTAAACTCTTTTAAGGTCGTGAGGCCAGATGGTCCGGCGCCGATGATCGCGACCCGACGGCTCTTTCGTTCGCTGGCACGGGGAGGACGTGAGCGCCAGGGCTCGGAGAGAGCGATACCGTAGAGGCCCAACGTGGCGGCTATGGGGACGAGCATCCATGGGGCTGTGGCTGTGATGAGTCCGGCTAGCCCGAGGGGCGCCAGAGTGACCCCCCAGTGGATCGCGGGGGGGAGCAAGCGTCGGAGTCGACCCCTCTTGACGGTCGATGTCGCGCCATCATCGGTGTGATGAGTTGGCGGCGGTAGGGTACGAGTGACCATAGAATGCACTCCAGCGCAGTGCTCGAAAAAACCGCGCTGATTGGGCGATGCGCGTACAAAGTCGCACGATCAGACAACGCGAGCACGGGATTATCTGGGGAGGGATCCCTCTATGTCAAGCAAGAATGCGGCCGAAGATCGAGCTAGGCATCGCCTTGGAGATCCACTATCTTGCGACGATGGCGGATGGCGGACGTCGGACGATCGTCATCGCGTTTGTATTGTCGTTGAGGCTGTGAGGACCGATGGGGTGTCTCGTCGGTCTTCCGCAGAGTGGGTGCGACATACGCAGGAGGTAATATGAGACAAAACAGTCAGAATGATACGCACGAAATCGGAAATTCCATCGAGGGGCGTCGCTGGGCGGACTCGGGTGCCAACGTCTACTACGTAGATACTGCCACCCAAGTACTGCAGGACGGATCCCTCGTTTCATGGCAGGTTTTTGCCAAGAACACTCGCGCTGTCGAGTTGGTTGTCTATCGCGGTGAGCCCGGTTCCCTGCGCGTGGTCGGTCGCAGCGGAGTGGTTCGGCCGTCGGTCGGTGCGAATGAGTTCATTCTCGATGCACCGTTCGCTGTTCTTGCCGGAGATATGATAGGCTGGCATACACCGGGCACTGGCTCGATTGCCTACGATCTTACGCAGGGTCCTTGGAACACCGGCGATCTTAAGGGTCGCGTACTATTTGCATGGGGACACCCGACGGACTTCTCAGGATCGAGTGACCGAGCGTATTCGATCGCCGCGGCCACGGTGAATCTGGCGTGCAAGGTTGTGATTACCACGGTGGAGTACGACGGAGCTGCCAGCTCCGAGGCCGACGAGTATGTCGAGATTACCAACGAGGGAAACATCGCTGCGGATATCTCGGGGTGGCGCCTTACCTCGCGCTCGATCAAGACTGACTTTCTCTTTCCGGTGGGAGTTGTGCTCGAACCGGGGCAGCTCATCCGAGTCTTCACGGATCGCTATGAGCCATCTTCGGGTGGCTTTGCCTTTGGTGTAAAACGGCCGATCTGGCGCAACAAGGGGGACGTCGCGACCCTCACCGACAGAGGGGGGGCTGTCGTTGAGGAGTTCGCGTACGGCGACCGGTCGCGGCAGCGTCCAGACGAGCCGGAGATCACCCTGGTTCTCGCGGAGTCCGTCGACGAGGTGACCGGTCCCTGCGAGGACGACGTCGTCGATTTTATTGTGCTTCAGCTCAACGATGTCTACGATGCGACTCCTGTCGAGGGAGGGCGTCGCGGCGGCATCGCTCGGGTCGCAACCCTTCGACGAGAGCTCGAAGCGGAGAATCCGAACCTCATCAGTGTGATGATCGGAGATTTCTTGGCTCCTTCAGTGATCGGTTCGACGACCGGAGACGGCGGCCAGCACATGGTGGAGGCCCTCAACGCGATGCGCCTCGACTACGCCACGATCGGTAACCACGAGTTCGACGTCGGCCACTCTGAGCTCGTCGCCAGAATCGGCGAGAGTGACTTCAAGTGGGTGTGCTCGAACGTCTCTGACGGCGAAGGGAAGCCGTTTCCAGGCGTCGCCCGCAACGAGCTGATCGAGTTCTCCAACAAGGACGGGGGGACCGCCCGGGTCGCTCTTCTCGGTGTCTGTCTTGAGATGGTCAAGAAGCCCTGGATCAAGTACAAGAACCCGATTGAGAGCGCTCGCGAGCAGGTGTCGTTCTTTAAGGGAAAGGCTGATGTCGTCCTGGCGATGACCCACCTGAAGATCTCCGAAGACATGGAGCTCGGCGCCGCGGTCCCTCGCCTCGACGTGCTTTTGGGCGGGCACGAGCACGAAGCGGCGACGGCGATCGTCGGCGAGGATAAAACTCCGATCTTCAAAGCCGATTCGAATGCTCGTTCGGCCTGCATTCATCGCTTCCGCTTCGACCTCAACACGGGCGTCTCAAAGCTCCACACCGAGCTACGTAGCATCGACGACAAACTCGAGAACGAGCCCGTGACCGCGGCCGTGGTCGAGAAGTGGCAGAAGATGACCTACAGCACCCTTCGCGCGCAGGGGACCGAACCGACTGAGGTGCTCGGTCAGGCGAAGGAACTCTTGGACGGTCGCGAAGCTGAGGTTCGCAACCGCCCCACGAACCTGACCCAGTTGATCACCCAGACCTTCCTCGATGAAGTCGAGGAAGCCGACGCGGTGATCTACGGTGCCGGCATGATCCGCATCGATGGGATGATTCCGCCGGGGGACGTGACGTTCTACGACATCGTTCGGGTCTTCCCGATCAACGGTGCTCTGAGCCTCCTCAACATGCCGGGCTCAAATGTGCGGGCACTGCTCGACATGGGCGAGGCCGGCAAGGGGACGGGCGGCTACGTTCAGTTGGCGAATGTCACCCGCGAGAATGACACGTGGTGTATCGGTGGTGAACCCGTTGTGGATGAACGATCGTACAAAATCCTGTTCCAGTCGTTGCCGGCGAAGTATTTGGCGTACCCGCCCTTTGCTGGGACGACTAAGGTTTTGGATACGCGGGATGTTCGTTCGATTCTAGCGGACCGCTTCCGACGTGACGCCAACGCCTAAGACAGAGCGCAGGGGGGCGAGTGGTGCTGAATGCCGCTCGCCTCCAAACTAACAGTTGAATTCTGTATGAACGACACAAGAGACCTCATTCGCACTCTGCTTTTCGCGGGCGCCGAACTCTGGGCCGAGGGGGACAGACTCAGAGTCCGTGCACGGAGCGGTCTCCTAACAGCCGAGGTAAAGGAGGCGCTTCGCGAAGACAAGGCGGCCATCCTGCAGGCGCTGCCTGAGGTATCTTTTGCGGTTCCCCTGTCGCCAGGGCAAGAGGCGCTGTGGCTGATCCAGCGCGGCGATCCCGAGTGCGTGGCCTACAATATCGGCCTCGCGTTTTGTGTCGAGTCGACCGAGGATCCGAGGCCAGCGCTGGCCTGGGCGATTCAACAACTCATCAATCGACACCTCGTCCTGCGGGCGACTTTTCCCGTTATCGAGGGGAGGCCGCAGCAAGTGATTCAGGCTGCGGGGTCGCTCGACCTAGAGTCGCTTGACGGCGATGTGGGGACCCCAGAGGCGCTCCAAGAGACGCTCTCGCGGCTCCACCTCCGCCCCTTTGACCTCGAGCGTGATCCTCCCTTGCGGGTCTATTTCGGGCCCGTCGCTCCCGGGGAGTACGCGCTCCTCCTGTGTGTTCATCACATCGCCGCTGATGGCTGGTCGATGCGGATGCTGACCGATGAACTCATCGCACTCCTCGGCGCACAGGGGACGACGAACCCGCTTCGGCCGATCAGGCGCACTTACATCGGCTGCATCGAGTCGCGACATCAGCGTCTCGAAGAGCACAGCGAGAGCCTGCGCAGCTACTGGAAGGAGTCGCTCAAGGGTGTTCCTCGAGCGCTCGATCTTCCCACCGACCGGACCCGGCCGGTGCGGCAGACCTTCTGCGGTGGTGCCCACACCCGAGTTCTCGATTCGACATTGACACAGGGTTTGAGGGACGTCGCCCGGCGTGGCGGGACGACTCTCTACGTAGCTCTGCTCGCCGCATTTCAGGTGCTTCTCCACCGTCTCAGCGGTCAGGCGGACCTCTGTATCGGCTCACCTGCGCTTGGGCGGGAGGATGTGGATGAGGGCGACGTTTTCGGCTATATGGTCAATCCGATCGTCCTGCGTTCTGAGCTTCAGACCGACGACGCGGTGGACTTCCTGGCCTTTCTCGAGGGCACTCGAAACGGTGTATTGGCCGGGATCGAGCACCAGGCCTATCCTTTTCCGTGGTTGGCCAAAGATCTGCTTAGCGAGCGCGACCCGAGCCGATCGCCGATCTTTCAGGTCATGGTCGTGTACCAGCGCGAGCAGGAAATGGGAGGGGGGGCCCGCGAGATCCTTCGTGGTGGTACGACGACAATCGGCAACCTTCGCCTCTCGTCAATCGACCTGCCCAATAAAACATGCGAGTTCGACCTCGTGCTCGATATCCATGAGTTGGCGGAGAGCCTCTCTGTGACGCTGCGCTACAACAGCGACCTCTTCGAGGCTTCGGCTGCTGCACGGATTGTCGACAACTTCGAGGTGTTGCTTGCGGCGATCGTCGCCGACCCTACCCAGTCGGTCGCGCGCTTGGAACTCATCGGGCCGAAGGAGCGCCAGGAGCTTCTGGGGCCGCTCAGCGGGGAGCACCTCGAACTTTCGCACGAAGTGACGGTCCATGGGATGATCGAGCGTCAATCCGCCGAGTCGCCAGAGGCGATCGCGGTGATTTGCGGCGAGCGTAAGCTGACCTATGGCGAACTCGAGGGCCAGGCGAACCAGCTCGCTCGCTACCTCCAGCGGGCCGGTGTTGGCCCTGGAGTCCGGGTTGGTGTCGTTCTTGATCGCAGCGAAATGCTGCTACTAGCTCTGCTGGCGGTGCTCAAGGCTGGCGGCGCGTATGTTCCGATCGACCCCGGCTACCCTCGGGAGCGTCAGCGATGGATGCTCAGCGATGCGGAAGTGGGTGTTGTTCTCACCCGTGCGGCGTTGGTGGAGGGGCTTGTCGAGGGTGATGCTGTCCGCGTCGTCGCTCTTGATCGCGATGCACAATCGATCTTTACCGAGGAGTCCACGGCCCTCGCGGGCTCTGTGGGTGCTGGGGCCACAGCTTATCTCCTCTACACATCGGGCTCCACCGGAGTACCGAAGGCTGTGGTGGTTGAGCACCGCAGCGTCGTCGCATTCCTCCTCTGGGCGAGCGCGACCTACTCGCGGGAGGAGCTTCGCGGGGTACTCGCATCGACCTCGATTTGCTTTGATATCTCGGCCTTTGAGCTCTTCACGCCGCTTGTGGTCGGGGGCACGGTCATCGTCGCAGACGACGCACTCGCATTCTCGACGTTGCCAGCCCGCGAGCAGGTCACCATGCTCAACATGGTCTCGTCGGTGGTTGTCGAGGTGATTCGCAGTCGCAGTCTTCCGCCTGGAGTTCGGGTCGTCAATCTCGCGGGCGAGAGGGTTACTGCGGATGTCGTTCGTCGGGTTTACGGCGAACGCGAGGACATGAAGATCTACAACGTCTACGGGCCGACCGAGGCGACAATCTACGCGACCTTCGCTCGGATCCCTCGGGGGGGCGGTGATCCTGCGATCGGTCGTCCGTGTCCCGGTGCCCGGATCTACGTTCTCGACGGTTATTTAGAGCCGGTGCCCTTCGGCGTTGCAGGCGAACTCTACATCGGCGGAATTGGCGTGGCCCGGGGCTACTACCAACGCCCCGAGCTAACCGCCGAGCGCTTCATCGAAAATCCCTTCAGTGACGGTCGTCTCTATCGCACGGGCGATCTAGTTCGTTTCCGCGATGACGGCGATCTTGAGTTTCTCGGGCGACTCGATCATCAGATCAAGCTTCGCGGTTTTCGGATCGAACTCGGTGAGATCGAAGCCGCGCTCGAACGGATACCGGACGTCGAAGTGGCGGTTGTCTGCGCCCGCGGAGTTGGGCTCGACCTGCGCCTTGTCGCCTACTGGACCCTGCAGGCCGGCGGAAATTCTGATCCTCAGGCGTTGCGCGCTGCGCTTGCGGCGACATTGCCGGGTTTCATGGTCCCCGAAATCTACGTCTGTCTGGATACCTTGCCTCGAACCCTCAATGGCAAGATCGATCGCAAGGGGCTGCCGGAGCTGGGGGAGTGCGAGCTTCAGGGGGCTGAGGTGCGCGCGCCGACGACCGCCACAGAGATTGTCCTTGTCAATCTCTGGGCCGAGCTCCTGGGTCGCAGTGGCATCGGTGTGGACGCCGATTTTTTCGCCCTTGGAGGCCACAGCCTTCTTGCCGCACAGGCGATTTCTCGTTTGCCGCAGCTCTTCCAGGTTGAGATGCCGCTGCGCGAGCTCTTCGATCGGCCAACGGTCGCAGGGTTTGCGGCCCGGATCGACGAAGCGCGGAGGACACAGCTCGGCATGTCGGCGAACTACGCCGATCTTTGCCAGGAGCCCCATCACGGTGAACTTCCCGTCTCCCCATCCCAGCGGCGCCTGTGGTTCCTCAGCCAGCTTTCCGGGGCCAACGTTGCCTACAACATGCCGATGGCGCTCAGGCTCCGTGGAAAGCTCGATGTCAGCGCTCTCCGCAGCGGCCTCAGCCGGATTGTCGGCCGTCATGAGAGCCTTCGGACGAGCTTCCGCCTGGCTGACGATGGGCCGATCCAGGTGATCGGTCCGCCGATGCCTGTTGACCTTCGGGTTGTCGAGCTTTCCGGGCTTGATGAGGCCACACGGCGAAGCGAGCTCCGGCAGCGGATTGACGCCGCCGTCCATCGGCCATTTGATCTCGAGGAGGGGCCGCTTCTCCGCGCAGAGATTCTCCGACTCGCACCCGAAGAGCATGTTTTTGTCCTCGTGATCCACCACATTGTCGCCGACGGTTGGTCGTTGGGGGTCCTCGAGCGGGAGCTGACCCAGGAGTACGCAGCGGCTCTCGATTCGCAGCCTTCGCCATTGCCACCTCTGCCTATTCAGTACGCTGACTTCAGCCGTTGGCAGCGTGCCCGCTGTGCTGCCCCGACAGCGGCAGAGCATCTCGTCTTTTGGCGCGAGACCCTCGCCGGCGCGCCGGCGCTCGAGCTGCCCACGGATCATGCGCGTCCAGCCGTCGAGTCGTTTCGGGGCGATCATCACATTTTCGTCATCGATCGCGACCTGACAGATGGGCTGGTCCAGCTCAGCCGTGACGCCGGGGTGACGATCTACGTCGCCCTTCTTGCCGCCTTCGACGTTCTTCTTGCACGCTACGCCGAGCAAGAAGACTTTGTTGTTGCCAGCGGGACGGCCAATCGCCGACATCCGGCGCTCGAGGGGCTGATCGGTTTCTTTGTTGATACGTTGATGATCCGCGTTGATCTGGGGGGTGATCCGACCTTCCTTGAACTCCTTGATCGTGTACAGATTGCAGTGCTCGCGGCGACAGAGCACGAGGATCTACCCTTCGAGCGGGTCGTCGACGATCTCCTTCCAGAGCGCTCCGCGGATCGAAACCCGCTCGCTCAGGTTGGCCTCACCCTCCAGAACTTTGCCGCTCAGGGGGTTGAGCTTGCCGGTCTTGAGGTTGTGCGTGAGGAGTTCAGCTTCAGGACGGCGAAGCTCGATCTCCTGCTCATGATCACGGAGATGCCGACGGGCCTCGAGGTTATCGTCGAGTTCAACGCTGATCTCTTCGAGATGTCGACGATCCTGCGGATGAGCGGCCATCTCCAGAGAATCCTTGAGGAGGCCGTCAGCGCCCCAGAGCGACGGATCGGCGCGATCCAGCTTGTCGACGCTGCGGAGCGACGCTTGCTTGAGAAACCGAACCAGACGAAGGTGCCCTTCTCCGCGGATGCCTGTATCCACGATCTCTTTGAGACCTGGGCCGAGCGCACGCCCGACGCCCTCGCGATCGTCGACCACTGTGAATCCGGGCGAGCGCTTGGCATGACGTACGCAGAGCTCGATCGTCGGGCAAACCAACTCGCTCATCACCTCCGCAGCCGTGGTGTTGGTGCTGAGGTGATGGTGGGTCTTTATTGCGACCGATCGGCGGCGCAGATCGTGGGATTGCTCGGGATTCTCAAGGCGGGCGGGGCCTTTGTCACTCTCGACCCGGACCATCCGGATCGCCGTCTTGAGATGATGGTGGCAGATACTGAGATGAGCCTTGTCGTTTCGCAAGCACGGGTTCGGCAGGCGCCGGCGGGTCTTCGGAGCATCGACGTCGATCGGGATCTTGATGGCGAGCCGATCGATCGACCGTCACCGGTTTCGGGGCCAGGAAACCTCGCTTATGTGATCTATACGTCGGGGTCGACGGGCGAGCCGAATGGTGTGCTTGTCGAGCACCGGTCCTTGGTCAACTCGATCGAGTCCGATATCCGCATATTTGAGACGGGTCCTGGATCGAGCATCGCTCACTTGACCTCACTCAACTTCGACGCCGCCCTTTCGCACCTCCTGGTGATGCTCTGCGCCGGAGGCACGGTTCATCTCGTTCCCCGTGATGCCGATTCGCTGGGTCCCGGTCTTGTTCCGCTTCTCAAGAATGAGCGGATCACGCACTCGATCATGCCGGTGGCAATGCTGGCGGCGATCGAGGACGCGGAGCTACCGGATCTGCATACGATCGCGACCGGGGCGGACGTCGTTTCTCAGGAGGTCGTCTCCCGTTGGAGCCGCGGCCGCAGCTTCTTCAACATCTACGGGCCCACCGAGGTGACGATCACGGCGACGGTGATGCGGTGTGTTGCCGACGGCAGGCCGCCGCCGATCGGGCGGCCGATCGCAAACCTTCGCGCATATGTCGTCGACCGCGCGGGTCGTCTCGCCCCGCTGGGGGTCCCCGGTGAACTCTATCTCGGCGGGCTAGGTGTGGCCCGTGGTTACCTCAAGCGTCCAGAGCTGACCGAGCGCCTCTTTATCACCAATCCCTTCGGGGATGGACGGGTCTACCGTACGGGTGATCGTGTGCGCTGGCGGGCTAGCGACGACGGAGCCCTTGTTCTCGAATTCCTTGGTCGTCTTGACAAGCAAGTGAAGATCCGCGGTTACAGGGTTGAACTCTCGGAGATCGAGCATGTTCTCCGAGGATCACCACGGGTTCAGGATGCCGTTGTCGTCGTGCGTCAGGGGGGCAGCGCCAAGCAGCTCGTGGCATATGTGGTGGCAAAGGTGGAGGGGCATGAGCCTCGTCGCGAGAACGAGCGAGTTGAGTACTGGGAGTCGATGCACGGCAATGCGCTCGATCGTCCCCAGGGCAGCGATCCGACCCTCGATCTCCGCGGATGGTCGAGCAGCTTTACCGGAGAGGCGCTCCCGGTTGAGGATATGCGGGCGTGGGTGGAGGCGACGGTCGCGTCGATCCTCGCAGCTCGCCCGCGGCGGGTTCTCGAGATCGGCTGTGGTACGGGGATGCTCCTGACTCGGATCGCCCCCCAGGTCGAGCACTATCACGGTAGCGATCTTTCACGGCACGCAGTTGCGCAGATCGACACTCTGGGTCGGTCGATCGAAGGTCTCGAAGGAGTAAGTACGTCTTATGGGCCTGCTCGCGAGGAACTCGGTCGGCTTGTGGGTTCGTTTGACACGGTCGTTATTAACTCGGTGATCCAGTACTTTCCCTCGGAGGCGTACCTTCGCGAGGTGGTCTCGCGGGCGATCGCTATCGTCGATGGCCCGGGGGTGGTGTTTATCGGCGATGTGCGTAGCCACGCGCTTCTGCGGGCCTATCATTCCGCTGTCGCGGCAGCTCGCAGCGGCGATGATGTTGCCGATGCAGAGCTTCGCCGCCGGGTCGAGCAGGCATTGCGTGATGAGAACGAACTCGTCGTCCATCCTGCGTTCTTCTGCGAACTCGCGAAGGCTGAATCGCGGGTGTGCTCGCTGCGAATCACTCCCAAGCGGGGCGACTATCGTAACGAACTCTCTCTCTTCCGCTATGATGTGACATTGCGAATCGACGGTGAATCACCGCCGACGTCGACAGTCGTTTGGCAGGACTGGCGCAGCGATTGTTGGTCATTGGATCGGCTGCGTGCTGTGCTCGTCGATGCGGACAGCGCGGACTTCGTTCTCGGTCTCCGGGGCGTGCCAAATTCTCGTCTCCTTCGCGAGGTCTCTCTTGAGCGAAGACTCTTCCCGGAGTTCGCTGTGGAACCGGCGATGGGCGACCATACGGAGGCCTGTGACCCCGATGATATCCTCGCATTTGCGAGCACGTACGGGGTTGAGGTTGAGGTGAGCTGCGCCGCTGGTCGAGATGATGGTTCCTTCGACGTCTGGCTGTCGACGGCCGGAGCGATGGCCCCGCGTGAGCTCCATATGCCTGGGGAGCCGCTGCCGACAGAGCTCGCGAATGACCCGCTCGGCGGTGCGGCGGCCCGCGAACTCGGCATCGAGCTCCGTCGTGAACTCTCTGCCTCTCTGCCTGCACATCTCGTGCCTTCGGCGATTGTACTCGTGCCTTCGTTGCCGTTGACGATCAACGGGAAGGTCGACGTGCATGCTCTGCCTCCGCCACGTGTAGATCTCGATGTCGGAGCCTCGGCCGGTGAAGATCTGCCCGAGACTGCGACAGAGCGCGAGTTGGCAGCGATTTGGTGTGGACTCCTGGGGCTTGAGCGCGTCGGCGTTCGCGATAATTTCTTCGCCCTTGGCGGTGATTCGATCGTCGGTATGCAGGTGGTTGCACGGGCACGGGCGAGTGGGATCTCGCTTCGCGCGAGTCAGATTTTCGAGCACCAGACGATCGGCGAACTCGCGGACGTCGCGGTTGTTGGTGTCCAAGAGACGGAGGCCGAGGCAGAGATCGCTGGCGATGTACCCCTGTCGCCGATCCAACGCTGGTTCTTCGCGCGGGACTTGCCGGTGCCGCATCATTTCAACCAGGCGGTGATCCTGGAGACGGGAGCCGATGTTGACAAGGTGTGCCTGCGTCGCGCCCTGGGTGCTGTGGAGGCTCACCATGACGCCCTCCGGCATCGTTTTATCCGCGATGGTGAGACATGGACACAGAGCTGTATCGCCGATAGCCCCGAGATCGAAGTTGAGGTCATCGATCTCTCGATGACGCCTCGGGTGGAGCTCGCAGCGTCGATCCGCGACTCCGCTGCGCGTCTGCAAGCGAGTCTGGATCTCAGCCAAGGTCCTGTGATGCGGGCTGCTCTACTGCGCCTCGGGGACGGCCAGCCAGCACGGATTGTCTGGGTCATTCATCACCTCGTCGTCGATGCGATGTCATGGCGGGTACTTCTCGAGGATCTTGAGACCGCATATCAGGCGGCCGTCGCTGGCGAGGTCGCGGTACTGCCGGCGAAGACGACATCCTTCAAGCGTTGGTCAGAGCTCCTCGTGGCCTCCGTGGGTACCCTCGACTTCAGCGCGGAGCGGGCTCTCATGGCCGCACCGCCGTCGCGGGGGCTGCCCCTGGATCATCCGGAGGCCGAGGATGATCGTGTGACGGTGTCGGTCGTGCACGCTCAGCTAGGGACGGCCGCCACGGAGTCACTTCTCGGCGAAGCGCTCGCGGCCTATCGCTTGCGACCACAGGAGCTGCTCTTGACCGCACTCGCTCGGTCCTTCGCGCGTTGGACCGGGGATCGCGTGCTCTGGGTCGATCTCGAGGGGCACGGTCGCGAGGAACTCTTCGAGGGGGTGGATCTTTCGCGTACGGTGGGGTGGTTCACATCGATGTTCCCGGTGCGCCTCGAACTTCCAGAGGCACCAGAGCCCGGCTCTGCATTGCCGGCGATCAAGGAGCAGGTGCGGGCGGTGCCGCGGCGAGGCGTTGGTTTTGGCTTGCTCCGCTACCTCCACCCGGATGGGGCTGCGATCACTTGGCCTGCTCCTGAGGTCAGCTTTAACTACCTTGGGCGGCCCGCGAGTGACTTCGGAGGCGAACTCCTGCGGGGCCTTGCAAGTGAGGACGTCGGACCTTCAGAGGCGGCAAAGGGTCCTCGTAGCCACGCGATCAACATCAACGTCCAGATTCTTGGTGGTCGTCTCCATGTCGCCCTAGAGCACGCTGCGGCTCGGATCGATCCGGCGACGGTCGAGCGCATCTGCACCGATTTCCTCGCCGAGGTGGAGGCGCTGATCGAGCACGCATGTGCACCCGGAGTTGGCGCTTTGACGCCGAGTGATGTGCCTTTGGTCAGGCTCGATGCCGATGCTTTAAAAAGGGTCTGCGAGAGAGTTGGCGGTTCTTCGCGGGTCGACGCGATCTACCCATTGACCGCACTCCAGGCGGGGATTCTCTTCCATTCGCTTGTCGACATGGGGAACGCTGGTGATGCGTCGGTCTACGGGACGCAGCTCGAGTTGGTTCTTGAGGGGTCGATCGAGGTCGCGGCGTTGCGGGCCGCTTGGGACCATCTAACCCGTGCTCATCCTCTGTTGCGCAGCGTCTTTCTTTGGGAGGGGCTTGCGGCTCCGGTCCAGGTGGTTCTCGACGCGGTCGCGACCCCGTGGGAAGATCACGATTTGCGCGGTACCCGAGATGAAGAGAGTGCGCTTGGTACACTCCGCAGTGAGCTTCGCATGCGCTCGATCTCCGTCGACGAGGCGCCACTGACCCGCTTCACGTTGGTGCGTACAGCGGACCAACGGTACCGCCTTTTTTGGACTTCGCACCATATTGTCTTTGATGGATGGAGCGGTGCAGTGCTCCTCCGCGAACTCGTCACGGCGTACCGTTCGATTGTCGCCGACACGGCTCCCCGGGCGATCCGGTCGGGATCCTACGAAGCCTATCTTCGCTGGCTCCAAGGACAGGACCAGCTCGAAGCCGAGTCGTATTGGCGGAGGACTCTAGGTGGCTTTGCGGAGCCAACACCGCTTGTTGTGGATCGCCGGGTGGCGGGCGCGACCGGTCACGCAACGCGCAGCGTCGTTCTCGATTCTGCGACGACCGCCGCGCTCAGGCGGGTCGCGGAGCGCGAGCGCGTCACGCTCTACACTGTGCTGCTGGGGGCATGGGGGCTCGTCTTGAGCCGATACACGGGGCTCGATGACGTTCTGTTCGGGGTCGCGGCGTCGGGTCGAGACATCGATGTTGCGGGGATTGAGTCGATGGTCGGGCTCTTTATTTGCAATATCCCGACCCGGGTACGGATCGATGAGGATGCCGAACTTTGGGGCTGGCTCCGCGGCCTTCAGGCGGAGCAGGCGGAGGCCCGGGCGCACCAGCATCTTCCCCTGGTAGAGATCCAGCGGGCCACCGATGTGCCAGCCGGAACTCAGCTCTTTGAGAGTACGCTTGTGCTCGAGAACTTCCCGCTGGACACATCCGCCCTGGCGGATCGCGATCTGAAGGTTAGCTACGGCGGGGTAGAAAGTGCGACTCACTACCCTTTGGTCATTTCGGGGGTACCGGGAGCCGAATTTCGGTTAAACGTCGACTACGCCTGCGATCGTTTTTCGCCGGCGACGATCGATCGTCTATGTGGTCACCTTATCGGTGCGCTCGCGGCCTTCGCCGACGAGCGAGGGTCGCAGATCGCTGCTCTCGAGATCATTACGGACGCAGAGCGCGCGCAGCTCCTCCGTTTTGGTGAAGGTCCTGTCTTGGCATCTGAGATGCCCTCGCTGTTGGATCTTTTTGGTGCACACGTCGCCCGTGATCCTGACGCGCTGGCAGTCGTGGGCGAGTCGATCATCGTGGCGGGATCCGGTCGTGAGACAGTGCTTACGTACGGCGAACTCGATGCGCTCAGCGATCGGCTTGCGGTGGCGATTGAGCGTCTGGGGGTTATGCGCGGCAGTGTCGTAGGCGTTTGCCTCGATCGTTCGGTCGAGTTGTTGGTCGCAATGTTCGCGCTTTTTAAATGCGGGGCGGTCTATATGCCGCTGGATCCTGATCTCCCGCATGAGCGCCATCGCTTCATGATCGACGACGCCGAGTGCACTCTCGTGCTTGCTGCCGGGCGAGGTCTCGAGCGACTTCAGGGGTCGCGACAAACGATCGACCTCGCGGCGCTCTGGCCCGAGATCATGACGGCCCCTCGGCGCCCCTGCGAGCGGGTCGTGAGGGGCACAGATCCTGCGTACATGATCTACACGTCGGGATCGACCGGTCGGCCCAAGGGGGTGCTCATCTCTCACCAGGCCTATGCTCGCTTTGCCGTTGGCGTCGCTGAGTATGTCCCGGTGAAGCCCGCTGACTGCGTCCTCCATCTGCTCTCTCCGGGTTTCGATGGATCGACCGGAGAGTTCGCGCTGGCCTTTGCCTACGGCGCTTCGCTTCACATCGCCCGGCGCGAGTTGATGGTGCCAGGGGTACCGTTGCACCGGCTCCTCCGCGAGCGGCGGATTTCCCACATGATGATATCGCCATCGGCCCTGCGTCAGCTCGACCCTGAAGGCCTTCCGGATCTCAAGGTGATCCTGATCGTCGGCGAGGCGATTCCGCCGGGGCTTTTGCGTGCATGGGCGCCAGGTCGTCGACTGATCAATGGCTACGGGCCGACGGAGACGACGATTTGCTCGACGATGATGATCTGTGAGGGGCTGGCGCTCCTCGACGAGGATACGCCGCCGCCGATCGGTTTGCCGCTAGCGGCAACGTGCCTCCGAGTTCTCGACGACCGGTGTCGTCAGGTTCCGATCGGTGTTCCCGGGGAACTCTATATTGGCGGTGGAAAGCTTGCGATCGGCTATTATCGGCGCCCTGAATTGACAGCGGAGCGCTTTGTTGTCGACCTGCCGGGGATGGCCAGCGGAGAGCGCTTCTATCGCACGGGTGATCGCGTTCGCTACCGTACAGATGGCGCCATCGAGTTTCTCGGCCGCTTCGACGAGCAGGTGAAGGTTCGGGGCTTCAGGGTCGAACTCGGCGAGATCGAGCATGTTCTCAGGCGTGCCTCCGGGGTCGCAGCCGCCGCGGTCGTGGTTCGCGAGGGTCGCGGCGGTGATACGCAGCTCGTCGCCTATTGGGTTGCCAGTGCCTCGGAACCGACAACAGCGAGGAAGTTGCGGTCATGGCTAGCGGAGTACCTTATGGAGGCGATGCTGCCGACGTTCTTCATCAAGCTCGATGAGCTGCCGCTCAACGTGAATGGCAAGGTGGACCGTCGGAAGCTGCCCGAAGTGGATACGGATTCGTTCGCCCGGGACGCTCGAGTGGCGCCGCGGAATCCGACGGAGGCGGCGCTTGTTGCGATTTGGTCCGAGATGCTTGGCGTCCCTGATGTCGGTGTTCGTGACAGCTTCTTTGATCTTGGCGGCCATTCGTTGATCGCGGTCTCGCTGATCGAGCGGATCGCCGCCGAGATGGGGGAGCGGCTACCGGTTGCGACGCTCTTCGAACGACCGACGATCGAGGCGTTGGCGGAGCGTTTCAGCGAAGGCTCCTCGACAGAAGAGAGTCCGCTTGTGTCGAAGATGCGGGCTGGCGGCAGCGGTCCGCCGATCTTCCTTTTTGCCGGGCTCGGCGTTCACCACATTTACCTTACGTCGCTTGCCGAGGCGATCGGTGGTATCGGTCCGACCTACGGAGTCCAGCCCCTGGGGCCTGATGCCGAGCTTCTCGGCTGTGAGTCGATGGCGGAGCTGGCGAAAACGATCGTCGATGCGATCCAGGCGATTCGACCCGAGGGCCCCTATGTTCTCGTCGGTCACTCCGCAGGGGCTCGTGTGGCTCTTGCGGCTGCGGAGCTCCTGGAGGCTCGGGGACAGCGGGTTGATCTCGCGGCGCTCGATATTCCTGGCCCACGCCCAGACAGCGGTGAAGGTGTCTCGTGGGTGGGGGCTGGGACTCTCATCGGTTATCTAAAGGTGGTCAATCGGGCCCTCGAGGCGACGATGGACGATGCGATCGATCGCATCGCCGATCTTCCGGAGGAGGCGCGGTGGGCCGCGGCGACGAGACTCGTCACGGATGCTGGTCTCCTCCCCCAATCGGGAGGCGAGGCGATCCTTCGGCGAATGGTCGCGGTCAACCGTCGCTTTGTGTCGATGGTCGCCAAGTACGCTCCGGCGACTCCGCTCCGCAGTCGTGTGCTGGTAGTGTTTGCGGCGAGAAGCCTCGTCGGCGGGCGCGAGGTGACGACGGAGGGTTGGGAGGCGAGTACGCGGGGGGAGGTCCTTACGGCCTCTGTGTCAGGTGGTCATATGACCATGCTCCGCTCACCCCACGTCGAGGCTCTTGCAGAGCACATTCGAAGCTTCGCTATCGGTCTCGCGCTCGAGGCAGGACCTGCATGTGGTTTTCCGATCGCCTGGGAAGAAGAGGCTGATTCGAGGGCTACCTGGGTCTTCGATGAGGTTCACAACCGCGAGCCGATGACTCCACTCGACTTCGACGTACTCCTTAGCTCGCGCGTTCATGGCCAGAACTACGCAAATCTGCATTATGGCCTCGCGGTCCGCAGCGTGCCCGCGCGCTTCAACTCCTACGTTTACCTCAACGTGATCTTCGATGGCACCTCGCCAGCGGAGGTCGAGTCCAGCTTAGCGACGGCCGAGGTAAAGGTGCGGGAGGCGGCAGCACAGCTCGATCACCTTTGGGCCTCATCATGGCTCCCCGAGGCTCAAGAGCACCTTGCGGCGATTCGCTGTGTTGACCTTGGGGCACTCGATCTCGAGGCACACCTAGCTCATCTCGACGACATTCGCCGCCGTATCGATCGCCTGTGGGAGATCCACTTTGTGCTCCTGCTTCCCATGACGGTTGCGCTCAGCGATTTCGATGACGCCTTCCGCGACCTCTTCCCGGAGGCCGGGCCGCTTCGCGCGTATGAGCTTCTCGCGGGCTTTCCCAACAAGACCATGGAGGGCAACCTCGGGTTGTGGAGGCTCGGCAAGCGCGCTGCGGCGGATCCGAAGCTCCGGGTGCTGATCGAGGAGACCAGCCCAGGGGTGCTCCGTCAGGCACTTACGACAGTTCCAGCAGGGCGTGCGCTTTGGCAGGAACTCGTCGCGTATCTCGAGGAATTTGGTGAGCGAAATGCGAATCTTTATCTCGACGCGCCCACTTGGATCGAGGACCCGACCCCGGCTCTTCAGGCACTCCGAGACGCCGTGCTCAGCCCTGAACGCGACTTAGATGGGGAGTTTGCTGCGCTCGCTGTTCATCGAGAGGCCCGTCTTGTGGAGGTTCGGGCGGCGCTCAAGGACTTCCCGAGCGCCGTGGTTGCAGAGTTCGAGGCGCTCCTCGGGGCCGCGCAGGTTGCCACGGTATTGCGCGAAGATCACAACTTCTGGCTCGACAATAAAATCGCAGCCCTCACTCGCCAGGCATGCCTCGCGCTTGGGGAACGACTCGTGACAGAAGAGGTCCTCGAGGCGGTGGACGATGTGCTCTTTCTCGGTCGCGGCGAGTTCGGGGATGCCGCGACAATCGTCGCTCGTGCCGCAGAGCTTCGGGCTCGTGTCAGCGCTCGCCGGATCGCGCACGAGCAGAATAGGGCCCTGATCCCGGCACCCTTCCTCGGCGAAATGATCGCTTTGCCAGCGAGTGACAACGCAATCCTTCGAGCGAACGAGCGTCTCTCGGGAGCATTTCATGCGCCGTCAACGGCCCCGAACGAGATCCTCGGGCTCCCGGGCTCAGGGGGTATTGCGCGTGGGCGGGCGCGTGTCATCGAGAGCCTTGCGGATGCCGAAACACTCGAGCCGGGGGACGTCCTGATTGCGCCGACCACCCTACCGACCTGGACGGCCTACTTTGGTCGGGTCGCCGCAGTGGTCACCAACGTAGGCGGCGTGCTCAGCCACGCTGCCGTGGTCGCTCGCGAGTACGGCATCCCGGCTGTGGTCGGCGCTCGCGGGGCGACGACCGCCATCGTCGACGGCAGCCTCATCGAGGTCGATGGTGACTCCGGTACGGTTCGAATCGTCTTGGAGGACGCGTAGGGCGGATGCTCCTGCATAAGCTCATATGGATGGGAGCTGCCTACCTCGCGAGTCGCGAGGTGGTTCGCTTTCTCCAGCAGGAGCTGTCGCCTGCTCAACTCCCCCCTGGGGGATCCACTGACGCAGGTGAGGGGGAGGAAGAAGTCGAGCCGATGCCGCTTGATGAGGACGAGACCCTCGTCCTTTCGATCTCGGAGGAGTGTGTCGACCAAGAGGAGGAGGACGAACTCCGAGTCTCGAATCATACTCTCGCATTCACGACGGCGGGCCTCGTTGCGGCGACGCTCGGTTGGCTTGTTCATCCACGTCTTCCATTTCTCAGCATTCCGCTGCTGATCGTCGGCATTGTGCCGCCGGCAAGGCGGGCCTATCGGCAGTCGCGTGAGGCTGGGCGCCTGACATATTCAGGTCTCGAGATCCTCCAGGCGACCGCCGAACTCGCGGTTGGTCAGGTGCTCCTGACAGCGGCCGGGTGGCTACTCTACAGTGGCGGCAAGCGAGTGCTCTATGCCACTCGGCGACGCGCTCGAGCCGAACTCGTCGCCTCCGTTACAGAGGGAGAGTCCGGTGCTTGGGTTCTCTGCGAAGGCGTTGAGGTGCTCCGAGAGATCGAGGCCATCGAGGTGGGTGATTGGGTGGTCATTCGCAGCGGGGACGTCGTCCCTGTGGACGGCAAGATCGTCGAAGGGGTCGTCGGCGTCGACCAGCGCGCCCTAACTGGCGAGGCCGCGCTCTGTGAACTTGCCGAGGGAGATCTCGTGCATGCTGCGACGTCAGTGCTCAGCGGTGAGGCGATCGTTTCGGCCGAGAGAACTGGACGCGAGACGGTGATGGCGCGGGTCGAGGCGCTCCTTGCGAGCGCGAGCTCGTACGAGCAGCAGCTCACCGAACGGGTGACCTCGGTGACGGAGCGCTCAGTCCGTCCTACCCTCGCCCTTGCTGGTTTTGGCCTGGTCACCCGCGGTCCTGTCGGCGTTGTCGCTGGGCTCTGGACGAACAGTCTCGATATGGTGTGGATGAGTGCGCCCCAGTCGATGTTCAACAGCATTCGCGCGGCCGCTCGCTCTGGGATCTTGATCAAGGACGGTCGTTCGCTCGAGCTTCTGCCACGGGTTGATACGGTGGTCTTCGACAAGACCGGAACCCTTACCTATGACGATCTTGAAGTCGTCTCCGTGTGGGTTGGTGCTGGCCGCGACGAACTCACCATTCTCCGCCTTGCCGCGGCCATTGAACAATTCCAGAACCACCCGATAGCACGGGCGATCGTTGCGGCCGCGCTGCGTGATCCTCGTCCGCTGCCGAACACGGAGGGGCGGCGAACGGTGATCGGCTACGGCGTTCTCGGTCGCGCTGGTGGCCATGATCTCGTGATCGGAAGCCTTCGCCTCTTCCGAGCCGAGGGCATCGACCTGCCGGCAGAACTCGATGGCGTGCTCGAGGATGCTGCGGGGGTCGGCAATACGACAGTGCATATCGCGATCGACGGGGAGTTTGCCGGGTGTGTAGTGCTCACGTCAAAGCTGCGGCCTGACGCGAGTGCGCTCATCGAATCTCTTCGCGCGCGAGGCTTACATGTCATGATTCTCAGCGGCGATGAAGAGGCGCCGACGCGAGCGCTCGCGGAGTTTCTTGGGATCGATCGATACATTGCCCGCGCACTCCCGGAGGCCAAGGCCCAGGTAATCGCTGAGTTGCAGGAGGAGGGCAGGGTGGTCTGCTTTGTGGGTGATGGAATCAATGACGCGCTCGCGATGCATCGGGCCAATGTGTCGGTATCTCTCGCGGGCTCGTCGATGATGGCCCTTGAGAGTGCTCAGATCATCCTGAGTGGTGGTGAGCTTGGCCAATTGGTGTCGCTCTTGCAGCTCGGCGAGGACTTCCGATCTGATCAGCGGTTGCTGATGGGCTCGGCACTCTCGGTCAATGCAATTAACGCGTTTGGCTTCATCTTTGCCGGATTTAGTATTGCCACCCTCGTCGGTTTCTACGGCGTCGGTATCAGCGTTAGTGTGGTGACCTCTGTGTTGCCGCATTTTCGCAGCTACGACGCTCCGCAAGCGGATGATTCGCCGCAGGTCGCGAACTACGCGCTTGGGGAGGCGTCGGCGTCAGTTACCGAATGAGCCCTTTGGAGGTCGTCGAGCTGGTCCCAGTTGCCTTGTGCGGCGAGTTCGGCTTGGCCTAGCCATGGCACAGGATCGTGCATGCGGTAGTGCGGGCCGGCACGTGTGAGAATCGCCTGGAGCTTTTTGGGCGAGGAGGCGGCGAGGTCGGCGAAAGTACGGATCTCTGCGCTTGCGAGGAGGGCGGCGATCTTCGGCCCAATTCCTTCGATCTTGGTGAGATCGTCGGGCAGCGATGCTTTTGCGGCGGGCTGTGGTGCGGTCGCGGCGTGTTGCTGTGTTGTTGTGGTTGGGCGGACGAGACTGCCCAAATCGAAGTCCTCGAGGGTTCCGCCGGTCTCAAAGTGATGGGCGACGAGGAGGCCGACAATGCGGGTTGCGGCGCCGAGTGACGCTGGCATCGAGAGCGTTCCGAGCAGCGGACCTAGGCCCGGAACGTGGCGAAAGACGGAGCGGGAGAAGGTCGTGCCGAGCGAGACAGGCACCAGTGCACCGATGAGCGCGGTTCGGAGCGGACGACCGGCTCCGCCCGCCGGATCGACGCCGTAGTGGGTGGCGAGCTGGCGGATCATTCGTAGCTGGATCGCCGCGACGGCAGCCATATCGAGCGCCGGAATGGGGACGAGGCCGCAGGCGAAGGAGAGTCGCTCCGCGAGGCGGACGATTGTGCCCGCTTGGCCGATACGTTCGACGATGGTCTTGTTACTCACGAAGTGTAGATTATAGTCGGTTTGGCGAGTTGCAGCACCCTCGATTCCTTGACACTGCGCGCAGGTGGTCGCTAGCTTGGGGCGAGCGTCCAAGTGGCTCGGGGGGCAACCCCCGGCAAGGCCGTCATGGCTTGGGCGGGCCGGCGTCGATGTTCATCCAACTCTGTCTTCTTGCTGCTGGCGTCTACTACGGGCGTCACTACATCGACCCCGCGTCAAAGCCTGCGAGGGAGGCAGGGCGCCAACCGCCGGGTGCTGGGGAGGGCGCGAATGCGGAGCCCGCGAAGGAGCCCGATGCTGCGGTTCGGCGCGCCGAGGAACGTGCGGAGATCGAGGCGAGCTACATCAACTCGTTGGCGTGTATGGGCATCGCGACGGCAGCCCGGCTCTTTGCGCCGCGGCTCCAGGTGCTGAGCGGGGTGCTTGTGCTTTATTCTGGGATCCCGGCGTTTAGACGGGCGAAGGAACTCCTCTTCGATGAGCACCGGGTCGGCGCCGAGGTGCTCGACACCGTCAGCGTCGTCGCGACGGTCGCCGCTGGTCACTACGTGTCAGCATCCTTCATCTCCTTCGTTTACTCGAGCAGCCGAGTGCTTCGACTTCGAAGTGAGCGTGTGGTCGAAGGCCAGCTCGCCGAGGCATTCGTTCGCCACGCGGAGCATGTCTGGGTCGTTCGCGGTGATGTCGAGGTCAATGTTTCGTTGGCCTCTCTCGAGGTCGGCGACGTTGTCGTTATCGAGGCCGGCGCATCGATCCCTGCCGACGGCGTTGTCGTCGAGGGGTGTTGCCTCGTCGATCAGCACATCCTCACGGGCGAGTCGGTGCCGGTCAAGCGAGAGATCGGCGATCGTGTCTATGCCGCTACGATGGTCTCTTTTGGGCGCGTGCGCGTGTGTGTTGAGACAACCGGAGAGGAGACGGTCGCTGCCGAGATCGAGGGGGCGCTCGCGCGGACGGCTGAATTCACCGGCAACCTTGAGGCTGAGGGGCAAAAGATCGCCGATGAGCTCGCACTCCCGACCCTCGCGCTCAGCGTACTCGCAAACCCGGTGGTGGGAACGTCCGGGAGCGTGGCCCTGTTCAGCTCGAGTTTTCTTGACAATATGCGCCTCTTCATCCCCTTCTCGATGCTGAACTTCCTCGGTGAGGCACTCGCAGAAGGCATCCTGATCAAAGACGGGCGCTCATTGGAGGTGCTGCCGAAGGTCGATACGTTTGTTTTTGACAAGACGGGCACCCTCACCGATACCCAGCTCGAGGTTATTGGGGTTCATTCGATCGGTGGGTGTGACGAGGACGAGATCCTCTGCTTGGCGGCGGCGATTGAGATGCATCAGGTCCATCCTCTCGCTCGGGCGATTGTCGACGAGGCGGCCCGTCGAGGTCTCGAGGTTCCGCGGGTCGAAGCGATTGAGGTCGAACTCGGACTCGGCCTGACGGCGAGCTGGAGGGACTCCACGATTCGGGTGGGCAGCCTACGCTTCCTCACCAAACGAGGGGTGATTGTCGATAGAGCGATCGATCAGAAAATGCAGGGACTTGCGACCTCCGTGTACGTCGCCCGCGATGCTGAACTCCTCGGGACGATCGAGATCGAGCCACAGCTACACCCCGAGGCCCTGGAGGTGATCGCGGCGTTGCGCGCCCGTGGTGTCTCCCTGCACACGATCTCTGGCGATCGCGAGGGTCCGACGCGAGCACTCTCCGAGGCGCTTGGTTTCGATAGCTATCGGGCGGGGATGCTCCCGGATGCAAAGGCAGCTTTCATTGACGAACTCCAGGCCGCGGGCAAGACGGTGTGCTTCGTCGGTGATGGGATCAACGATTGTCTCGCTCTCTCGCGAGCAGCGGTATCGATGACGACATCGCATGCGTCGCCTCAGGCGGTTCATCGCGCGCAGATCATCCTCGAGGATCTGGGCTCGCTGCCCGCGGTCCTCGACATGGCTGATGCCTATCACCACAACATTAGCAACATCAAGCTCACTCTCGGCATTCCTTCGGCTGTCGGGATCGGCGCTGTCCTTTTCGCTGGAGCGGGCGTGCCGGCCATGACAACGCTCTACGGAGCGAGTATGTTTGCAGCCCTCGGCGTAGCGGTTTGGCCGCACAGGCAGGGTGGGTGGTCGAGGATCCTAGGGAGCCTCGCGCGCTCGGACGCCGTCCGCGGTAGCGGAGGCAACGCTAACCCTGTGGAAATCCAGACCACGCAGGCGCAAGAAGCCGACGAAGTGGCAGGTCCGACACGTGTCGCAGAGGACGTAGTAGACGCCTGAGCTTGCCCACTTCAGCACTGTGCATCGATTAGGTAGCCCCCTGTCTCAGCAAAGTTGTCCTCCCGCAGC